>JBNKNI010000053.1:0-26629 GCA_050293765.1 Reinekea sp. | reverse complement strand
GGATAAGCGATGTACCGGATTCATGATTTCTAACCTCACCGCGCTGACATTTTTAATTGGTGGTCTGCAAGGCCTGATGCTGACGGCTGCTCTGTTCCCCTTGCGCAAACAGCATACCGCTTTTAAATATCTGATCTGGCTGATCGGCCTGCTCAGTGTCGATACCCTCTCCCAGCTGCTGTTCTGGGGGGATCTGCACAAAACATTTCCGCACTGGTTGGGTATAACCTCTTTTTTCCCGTCTGCCTACGGGCCGCTGTTTTACCTGTATGTTCATCAATTGCTGCGCCCTGCCACCCGCTGGGGCTGGAAACTGCCGCTGTTGTTTAGTGCAATCATTCTCAGCTACTTGCTGAATGTGAATATTTACACACTGTCAGGCCCTGAAAAGGCGAGACTGGTTGAAACGATCAGCCTCGGAGAAATGCCCATCACCATTGCAATCGGGCAAGTCATGATGCTCAGTTCGCTCGGGTTTGTCATCGCCGCTATTCTACGCTTGCGTCATGACCGCAAAATTGGCATCCGCTCGCAATGGATCGATTGGGTGTGGATCATGTCGATCTTCCAATTGATCATCTGGTTGTTCGTAATCCTTAATCTGTTCACACCGTACACCTTTAATGGCTTGCCCTACATTCTGGTCAGCCTGATGATTTATGTACTGGGTTACAAAGCCCTGTTTGCCGAACGCGCCAAACCCGCCAGCGTCACAGCACAAGAAACCTCCAACGAACCGCCCTTGGCTGAAAGCGCCGAAAAAGAAAAATATGGCGGCAACCGGCTGGACGCCGATCTGCAAGCGCAAATCTGGCATGAACTGGAACACCACCTTCAGCACGAGCGGTTGTATACCAACCCCGAGCTGCGCATTGCGGACCTGGCAGCCAAAACCGGTTTTCAAACGCACGTAGTCAGCCAGGTGATCAACGATTGCCGTGCGCAGAATTTCAACGAATTAATAAACGAAATGCGTATCGAAGAAGCCAAACGGTTGCTATTGGCTGAACCCGGCATGTCGGTCCAATCCGTCATGGAAGCCGCCGGTTTTCAAGCAAAAAGCACCTTCAATACGTTGTTCAAACAGGCGGTGGGGCAAACGCCATCCGTCTTCCGCAAACAAACCAAAGCCCCATGATTCAAGGCCCTCACGGGTCTTAACACCCGAGATTTGACACTTCTGAACGTTCAATATCCGAATGTTGAACGTTCAGGATTCGAATCCCGGGCGCGCCACCTCGCCTTTCGGGCGATTCTGCTCTCACCGAATCCACGAAGAGCAACGCACCATGAAAACCAATCAATTCGTCTTGTCCATCGTCATCCTGATCGCAGTCGCCGCGGGTTCTTTGGCACAGGCCAGCGAAGCACAACTCACCGCTATCGACCACTGTAAAAGCAAACCCAAGCACGCCTTGTGTTATGACGCGACCCTTGCGGAGTCGGCCAATAGCGACCGGCCAGTAACCATCCGGGTTCAACACTGGCCAGCCAGTGGCGAACGTCTGAACCCTTACCCGATTGTCTGGCTGATGGGTGGTCCGGGCATGTCCAATTTGAACCCGCCACTGCCGGACTGGGTATGGGAACATTTTGATGTACTGGCAATAGGATACCGGGGCATTGACGGCACACCTCGTCTGGACTGCCCAACACTGCGCAAGCAATTCAAACTGGAGGGCAAGAACACTAAAGAGGCTTTTCTGGCGCAATCAACGTTAGACCGCCTCACGGCAGAGGTTCGTGTGTGCCAGCAACAATGGGAAGCCGACGGTGTCGACACCCAGGCTTATGGCATTTATGAAGTCGTCGCGGATATTGACCAGGTACGTGAAGCGCTTGGTTTTGACAAAATTAACCTGCTCAGCGTGAGTTATGGAACCCGCATTGCGTGGTATTTCGACCAACTGAAACCAGGCGTAGTAGACCGCAACCTGATCATGAGCGCCAACCCGGATGGCGGCTTTTTCTTCGATCCAACCTACACCGATGCGCAGTTGACCGTGCTGGAGCAACAATGCAACGCCGACACCGACTGCGCACAAAATCTGCCGAACTTAAAATCGACCATGGCAGACGTGTTGGCGAACTTGCCCGAAAAGGCCTGGGGTGCCCACTTGGATGCAGACCAGATCCGGCTTATTACCTTTATGATGCTGTACAGCCGTAACTCCATGCCCATGGTCATCGACGCCTACAGCAAAGCTGCACAAGGCAACTACAGCGGTCTCGTCGCCATGCAAAAATTCCCTAACCCGTTCAAGAGCGAAGACTGGGTGTGGGGTACCTTCTTCAGCGCTGGAGCCATCGACCTGAATGGCCTGGACGATGTTGAGCAAACATTGGCGCGCACCGCCAACTCGACCGTACTGAACGCCCCATTGTCCGAATTACTCTACAACGGTATCACCAAAGGTTGGCAAGCGCGGGTTTATGCGCCACTGGCAAACCGACCTACGCAAACGCCAACGTTGATCTTAGGGTCGGATGTCGATGTCGCCACACCTGTTGAACGAATCGAACAGTTCTGGATGCCTTACGTCACCAATGGTGCACTGATTAAAGTCGCCGGAGCCGGACATGCGCCGGACCACATTTTAGCGGGCGGTCCTGCATTGGAAGCACACCTTATGCACTTTCTCGCGACCGGAGAAGCGACAACCGACCAGTCATTTGGCACTCCATTTGATTTCAAACCCGGTTTTTCACTGTCGTGGGTGACCTATGGATTCTGGAGCCTAGTGGCTGGAATCAGCGCAGGATTAATTGTCACCGCATTTGTTTTGCTGTAACCCAAATGAAGGAAACTCAAACCATGAACAAACCCACACACCGTCACCTGTTACCCGCTTTATTATTTGCCACTGCTGGGTTAGCCGCGACGACAAGCCAAGCTCAAAGCCAGTGGACCGCGGGCCTCGTCGGAATGGCTGCGTACCAACAAGAATGGACGCCCGCAACGCTGCCCTGGCTGAGTTACCGCAACGACAGGCTCACTGTGAACCCCATGAAAATTGCGTTACTTGGTCAGTATGGTCCCATGCAATGGGAAGCCGGACTTGGCCTGGACTACAGCGAACTGTTTGACGACACCGAACGCGGATTTCTGACGCAACTGGACACACAAACCTTTATCGGACCGCTGCGATTTACCGCCAATGCGGCTGCCCGTATCAAGGACCCCATAAATGCCTGGCAAACCAACACCGCCCTCGGTTCACAAATGCCGCTGGGCAACGGCCTGCTTGGAGCTGAACTGGGTTTGCACAGCGAAGCGACGCAATGGGACGATTCCATCACCCGATCCACCGCCGTACTTGCGCCCACCGGCGCCGTGCAGTACGGCATGCAATTTGGCGATTGGCAAACGATGGCCATCGCCCAATGGCAAGGGAAACCCTTTAACGCAAACGAAATGCGCAAACAAACCTATACCCTGTTGCTGATGTATAACTGGTGACAGGGGTTTGTGCTAATAAAGGTTCCAAGGGCAGACGAAATTTCGTTTGCTCGCGGTGCTTCTTGATGTATTGGCAGTTGCAATCGGTCGCTTGAGCGTGCGTCCATGCACGCGCGGCGCTATTTTTTCTAAAATGAAGTAGCATAGGCAACAGCAACAAATAAGAACCTATATTTTTGTAATCGTTTACGGAGATAAAATGAGCTATCACACCGCGACAAAAGTTGGCGCACTAGTCCTTCTAACACTTTGTTCTGGTTGGGCTGTTGCGTCACAGGCAAAAACCGTTTACGAGAATGAAATTTTTAAGTTGGAAAATATTCTAATTGATATGGATATTTGCCTGGATCATTTAGAGCGAACCAAAGAAGCTCCTTAGTTTGAGGGCGTATGCGAAGTATTTCAGGTTGAAGGGCTTATTGCGCAGCGCAGAAACGCCATAAGATCGTTACTTGACAAAGCGACAGAGTTGCATAAGTCCGAAATAAGTAAACTCTCAAAAAGCAAGACAATTGAACTTGACGGTTTGCGTCTGTATCTTGCCTATTTATTTGAAGCCTCTGCCAATCGAATTAATCGCTTTTTGGCGTTCAATGAAGAATACGATTTAAGAGAAAAAGAAAAGTCTACGTCACCATAACGAAAACACGACGTCGCTCAGTCAACGGCTCTATAAATGGCAGGCTTATACATTTAATGACTCGGTTGAATACAACAACGGTACTTAATGAAATTAATAACAAATGAACGACCCTTATATTGTCAAGTGGGGAGATACCCACTTCAAACTCACATGGTTTGAGCCAGGCGAGATACCGGCAGATGCGACAGGCACACATGGAAGTGAATGAATATTAAAAAATCGACTCGCAGCCAAATGGATAGGCGGCTTATGAATTAACTGTTTACGGGGCACATGGAAATGTTGCCCCGTTTTTTTAATCAATGCATTCCGTGGTGCACACGGGCGAGAACGCCATTGACATAACCTGACAGCGACTCTATTGCGTTTTCAATACCACCGGCACCCAGGTTTCGAAATAACTGTCTTCAGACATCGGGTTAAACCGTTCATCGTAAACCTCAATGTTCACGTTGCCGTCCATGCGGTAGTCCGATTCCGGTAACCACTGGCCATAAAACGCGTCCAACGTTTCACCAATGTTCTGCAACAAACCATGGTGTGGCAATACTGCGAATTGTTGCCCCGCCACCGGTTCGCGGACTGGTGCGGAGAGTTTAATGTCGCCGTCATTTTCATTGTAACTGGCCAGGTAGCGCAGTTGGCCGCGCGCGGGGTCATCGCTTTCATAGATCAGGCCGTAAAAGGTACCTACGTTGTGTGCCTGCGCCTGCGTTTCGGCATTAAAGCGCGCCCACAGTGCCGGTAGTATCTCAAAGTTATTCGCATTTTCCATGCCGTGGCCATTGAAGTAATCACATAAGCCAACCAGGTTCATGGCGGGTTTGGTTTCAATTTTAATGTTCATGGCTTTGCTCCATTGTTTGTCTTGTGGAATAAACAATTGGAAGGAGACATCATCCAGCAATCCGCGTTTGCGATACTGCCCGGGTGTTAACCCAAAATGAGATTTAAACGCACGTGCGAATGCTTCTTGACTGCCAAAGCCGGTATCCAACGCGATATCCAGGATACCTTGTTGGGTATTCACCAGTTGTTTCGCGCCAATGGATAGTTTGAACTGACGCAAGTGCTCACTCAATGACAGCCCAGTGAGCGCCAAGAAGGTCCGTTGCACTTGCCAACGCGATAGACCAACGCATTCGGCAATAGTGTGGACCGTTAAGTCCTCTATCGGACGGGTGTCGATCTGGTGCACGATGTCTTTCAGCAGTATCGTCGCTTTGTTCATTTGTCTCTCCAATTGATGCATCCAGTGTACGTCCGATTGTTTGATCAGTTTTGATCGTTTGGAGCATGTTTGCAATAATCAGACAGGAAAAGTGCAGCGCAAAGCACGCGCGGATTTACTGCTCGAAAAGGCGGAACTGAAACAGCAGATTGGTGGTTAATCCAGGTATTTTGCTTTAATCGCCAGCACCTCATCTTTCAAACGAAGAAACAGATCCACCAAGTCGGGGTCGAAATGGCTACCGCGTTCGTCTTTAAGTAAGTCGAACGCTTTTTCAGCGGACCAGGCCTCTTTGTATGGGCGCACACTGGTCAATGCGTCAAACACATCGGCAATGGTCACAATACGGGCAATGTAAGGAATGTCTTTGCCGGCTTTACCGGCAGGGTAACCACTGCCGTCGTATTTTTCATGGTGGTTCAGGGCTACTTCACGAGCCATTTTCATCAATTCTGAATCGCTGTTGCCTAAAATTTCACTGCCGATTTGAGGGTGTGTTTTCATGATCGCCCACTCCGCGTCATCCAGTTTACCCGGCTTTTGCAGAATGTGATCGGGAATGCCGATTTTCCCAACGTCGTGCATTGGGGCCGCGTGTAATAACAGTTCGGCAGTGTATTCATCCAACCCGGATTTCAGCGCCAGCAATTGCGAATAGTGTGACATGCGAACAACGTGCATTCCGGTTTCGTTGTCTTTGTATTCCGCGGCTTTGCCGAGGCTTTGTACAATCTGCAAACGGCTGTCTTGCAGTTCACTCGTGCGTTGCCTTACCTGACGTTCCAGCTCTACGCTTTGATCGTACAGCGCCAGATGCGTGCGGATGCGTTGCATCACCACCACCGGCTGAATAGGTTTGGTCACATAGTCGACGGCACCCAATTCAAAGCCTTTTACTTCATCGGTACTTTGGCTTTTGGCAGTAACAAAAATAATGGGAATGTTGCGCGTGGTGGGGTCGGCTTTTAACTTTTCGCACACTTCATAACCGCTCATGCCCGGCATCATAATATCGAGCAACACCAGGTCGGGCTTGTCGTCTCCGGCCATTAACTTCAGCGCGCGTTCGCCATTCAAGGCGGCGCGTACTTTGTAATCGTTGCGCAGCAGTTCATGCCAGAGCTCGATGTTCTGGCTGCTGTCATCGACCACCAGAATGGTGGATTGTTTTTCAGCGTTGGTCATCGTCCACTCCTATCATTCGCAACAAGGCGTCGTGTGACGCGGCGAGATGCTGCTGCGCACGTTCAAAGTCAAATTGCTCTATGGCCTGACGCAAGTCGGCAAACGTCTCAGTCGACTGCGGTCCTAACTGCTCTGTCAGTTCTGCAATATAGGTCAGTGCTTCGGTATCGTCATCATTCACGGCGTTCACCAACGCTGCATAGGTTGACGCTGCTGCGCTGGCATTCGAGGGTGCGCCGTTTATTTCAGTAGGTGGGGAACTGGCGGCGTTTTCGTCGTCCAACCCGTTCGGTGGCAATGCGGCGTCTATCGCCAGCAACACGGCGTTGACCTCTTGCTGTAACGACCGCCATTGACTCTCAGATAGCGGGCTTTGGCGCTGTAATGTGTCTTCCGCTTCCGCTGCAAGTTCACTGAGCGGGCGAGCACCAATGTTACCGGCCATGCCCTTCAGTGTATGCGCGGAGCGCTCCGCGGCCTGCCATTGCTGCGCTCGCATTTGATTTTGCAGTTGTGCCAATACGGTCGCCTGTTCTTGGCGGAACCGGCGCAATAACTTTTGCTGCAGTTCCACATTACCGCCGCAAATGCTCAGCCCTTGTGTCAGGTCCAACACTGTAGGCGTACTTACTGGTGCAACGGCTGGAAGTGACGGTAACGGGTCATCATTGCCCTGAAGATAACGGCTCAGCGTGGTAACCAGCTCACCCACGTTAATGGGCTTACCCAAATGATCATTCATACCGCTGGCTTTGGCGCGGTCGATGTCCGCCTGCATCACGTTGGCGGTCATGGCAATAATGGGCAGAGTGTCGGCCGGGTGCGTTTGGCGGATGGCGTGCGTGGCTTCATAACCATCCATCACGGGCATTTGAATGTCCATCAGCACCAAATCGAAAGCCTGCTGTTGCACCAGGGTGACAGCTTCAGCCCCGTTGTGCGCGAGCGTGACGTCAATCTGTTGCTGTTGCAGAAGTTCGGTAGCCAGTTCCTGATTCAAAGCGTTGTCTTCTACCAGCAGTACCCGTTTGCCGGTTAGTGCAGCAACCTGTTTGGGAGCGTTCGATTTTCGTTTGGGCTGATATATGTCCGTCTGAAAATTCAACGCCGCCAACAATGCTTCCAACAGGCCCGATGGCGTGAGCGGTTTCTGCAAAACGCTGTGGTATTCGATGTTCTCCATCTGCGCCAAGCGGTGAACTTCTTCCTGCCCGTAGGCAGTCACAATGATGAACTGCGGCGCATCTGTTGAAGGCAAGCGCTGCTGCACCTGACGAATGGTTTCTATGCCGTCCATGCCGGCCATACTCCAATCCATCAACACCAGACTGTAGGGCGAATTCTCTTCCAGACGCAGATTGATTTCTTCAATGGCCTGCAGCCCGGAACTGACCACGCGCACCTGAAAGCCAAGGTTCTGGACCATATCGCCAATCACTTCTCGGGCACTGGCGTTATCATCCACCAGTAAAATGCGCGCATTGGCCAAGCTCGCTGGAATATCACGGCTGACCAGCGGCTGCTCATGCGCGATCTGCAACGGTAAGGTAAAACTGAACGCACTGCCTTTGCCCTCGGTCGACTCCACCGACAATTCGCCGCCCATCAGTTCACAGAGCCGACGACTGATGGCCAACCCTAACCCCGTGCCGCCAAAACGGCGAGTGGTTGACGAATCGGCCTGTTGGAATTCCTCAAAAACCCGGGCCTGTTGTTCTGCGCTCATGCCAATACCGGTATCACGGACGGTAAACTCCAGCGACATCTGCTGCCCTTTGTGGCTGCGCACCTGTACATCCAATGTGACCTCACCCGACTCGGTAAACTTCACCGCGTTATTGCCTAAGTTGGTCAACACCTGCTTCAACCGCAATGGGTCCCCAATAAACTGAGCGGGTAAGTTTTTGGGCAACCGGATCAGCAACTCCAGCCCCTTCTCAGCCGCGCGCATCCCAATGAGTTGGCTGATGTCATCACAGACATCTTCCAGACTGAACTCAATCGCTTCAATGGTGAATTTACCCGCTTCAATTTTTGAGAAGTCGAGAATATCGTTGATGATGGTCAGCAAAGACTCACCGGCGTGTTGCACCTTCTCGACATAGTTTCGCTGCTTGGGATTTAAGCCGGTTTGTAGCGCCAGATGCGTCATCCCGATGATCGCATTCATCGGCGTCCGGATTTCGTGGCTCATGTTGGCGAGGAAATCTGACTTCGCTCGGTTGGCATCATCGGCCTGAATCTTCGCCTGCAACAGATCCTCGTTCGCGCGCTGACGTTCCTCGACGGTAATAGCGACTTTAAGCGCGGTGGCCAGGCTTTTGGCCCCCTGCTCTAACAATGCCATCATCTCCGCCGGGCAATGATGCAGTAAGCCGATTTCCAGCAAGCCAATGGTCTTCTTGTCGTGTCTCAGCGGCAGGTAAACCACGGTCGCAGGGGACAGATCGCCCAAGCCAAATTGCAGACGCAAGCCTTGTGGAATTTCCAGGCTGGTCATCGGTCCTGCACTTTGTATGGCTTGCCCTAATATGCCACTGACCGGTACCGACTCGTTGCGCTGATACTCTTCGGGATACGCCCAACAAGCGGTTCGTCGAAGTCGATCATCCGGTTCAAGGACATACACCGCGAGCATGGGTACCTTCAGCTCTCGGGCAATCGCCCCAACGATGTGAGCACTCAATTGTTCAATGTTCTGTTCACCCTGCAAGGCCTCATTGATATTGGCCAACGCTGTTTTCTGCTCATTTTCAGCCGCCACTATGGCGTTGGCTTCTTTGAGTTTTTGTTCCACTTTTTTGCGTTCTTCAATGTCGCGCCGAATGCCTTTCACAATCACGATCACCAACACCACCCCCGCCAAAAACGTCACCAAACTGGTTACGGCAACGCTGGTTAGGCTGAACTCACCGCGAGAGCGCATACTGTTGGTTTGCAGGCTGAGTATCTGATCGTTCACGGCGCTGGCTTCGCGAGCGGCGTTATTCATCACCGCTTCGGCTTTGGTTAACGCCTCATACGCTGTCATCAACTCGGCCATGCGCTGCTCATTCTGTTCTACCTGTTGCCGCAATGTTTGCTTCAGATCGGCGTTTTCCGGGATGTAGCCCGACAGGCTGGTCAGCAATATTTTGCTCAGTTCCGCGTTGCTGAAAAAACGCTCAGCGGCTTTCGGTTCGCCATGGTTCAGGCTGAATTCCAGCTGGTTTTGCCGCAGCTTCAGGGTCACGTCGGCCAACTGCATCATCAGCTGATAACTTTCAATTTGCCCAAGCGGCGTGGTGGACTGTTGCCAGAACGAATTAGCAATGGTTTGCAGCAGACTGTTGACGGTTTCATTGGTCTGCGTGGCCAGTGCATCCAATTGTGTGTTGATCTGCTCAAGGTCGCGCTGGGTGGCAACGAAATCATCAAAACCCTGCACGTACTGATTCACAGCGGCGCGTAAACCACGAATGCGCTCTTGGTCTGTTGGTCCCCAATATTCGGATTGCTGCTGTGCAGCGTAGGCGTCAAAATCGGCCAACAATTCCTGAATAGACGCGCGGATTTGCGCGACATTCGCTTCACCGCCCGTGCGCGCGTAGGTTTTCTCCTCCAACCGGGTTTCGTACATCAGATTCGCTAATTGGGTCACCCGGTTCGAATACTCTAGCCGGGAAAACATCTCCCGGAAGCCGCTGTAACTGAGCAGACTGGATACCGCCAACAGCACCAGAATGGCAAAAAAACCGATATAAATCCGGCGTAGCAGGGTATGGCGCATGTGTTTCATGCTGAGAGCTCCGGGCGATTTGTCACTTAGGGATCAAACATAAGGGCACGTTGCTAAGGACTCGCCTGTCCCCTTCCGTGTTTGCCTTGTTTTAACCGCTGCTCGCACACACGTAGCGATCGACGAACTTTGCAAAAGTGCCCTTCAATAGCCTAGCTGAAATCAATAAAAATGCAGGGGGGTGAGACTCGTTATTCGTTGAACCAAAGATCATTTGTCGCCAATAGACTAGCCACCACAAGCTCGTTCTCTTATAGTCGTTCGGCAGCGCAACAAGCGGTAGCCAGTTTTCAAGTAAACGGAAGATATACACATGGACCAACAATTCACGACGCTGATGGCCGATGTACAGGCACCAGCTGTCGGCGTCGCTATTGTGCAGGGCAATCAGACACTTATGTGTAAGGCACATGGCCTGGCGGATGTTGAGCACAACATACCCGCGTCAAAGGACAGCGTGTTCAAGCTGGCTTCCGTCACCAAACAATTTACGGCATTCGCCATTATGCGCTTGATTGAGCTTGGCCTATTGTCTTTAACCTCACCAGTGAAAGAGGTGCTGCCGCTTGTCATCGACCTCCACTCCGGCATAACCGTAAAGCATCTGCTAAATCATACATCGGGAATACCGAATTACACGGAACTGCCGGATCGGTTCAAGCCTTTTGAAACCATCGCAGCGACGCACGCCCAAATGCTCAGTGTATTTATAGACCAACCTCTGTTATTCGAGCCCGGTCATGGTTACGAATACAGTAACTCTGGCTACTATTTACTCGGCTTGATCATCGAGCAGGTATCAGGCAAAACATACGACACATACTTAAAGGATGAATTTTTTAAACCGCTGGGGATGGAAAATACGAGTTATGCCGACGACCGACGGATCATCCAAAACCGAGTTAAAGGGTACGATACAGAACACGGCAACACACCCGAAACCGGGTTACTAAACTGTGAATTCATTCATATGAATCCGCCGTTCGCCGCTGGGGCTATTTGTTCAACGCTCGAAGATATGGCGATATGGTCCAAAGCTATTTTGCAAAAAAGATCGTCAGCGAGCAGTCTTTTGCACTCATGGGAGCACCAACCAAGCTGCTCACCGGTGAGCAAACAAACTATGGATTCGGTTTTGAAAGTTACGTAAAGAATGGACGATTCTGTATCGGCCATGGTGGTGCTATTCCTGGTTTTATGAGCATGCTAATGGTGTATCCGGACCAGGAGTTGGCCATTGTGGTGCTGACCAACAGCACGTCGAGTGAGCCATGGCTATTAGAAGAGAAAATAGCGGCTTACATCTTCGACCAGAAGACGGAAGTGAACCAGTAGACACACACAACCAACAGCGCTGCAAAAAATAACGTAACGGGAATACAGATGAATTTCACATCACAACACTACACAGGCACAGGGATAAACCACGACCGGGAAGAATTTTCCGGGAGCTTCAAAGTGGAAGCGCTGCCGGGCACACAGACAAAAACCTACCGTTACATTGCAACCCGAACAGCAGACAACACCAAAGTGCATGAAGAGGTTGGCCTGATCACCATAAACGAAAACAGTGAGACCGCGCTGCATGTGCACATGGAAGAAATGCCATGCACCACCGTACACACATTAAAAGAAGCCAACGACAAACGCTGGGTTTTTGAATATAAAGGACACAATCAATTAGCCGGTTTTTCCAGTGAGCTGGTGTTTGAGTTTGACGGCGACAAATTTAAATACCTGCACCGCTGGGCAATGGGTGGCGAAGTCAGTGATAAGTCCTGGTGTTTGTTGGAACCAAAATAAAGAAACCCCCACGAGGGTTAAGCACATCAGTAAAAAAGCAAGAAATTGGCAACTCAATTATTATTCGATAAAACTATTAAGGAAAAGACATGGACTCTGTTGAAAATACCGTAACTGATAGTGGTTTTGCCATAGAAGGCTTGAATATACCCAAGCAAATAGAAAAGCCAAAACTGGTTTATCTCTTTATGCTATGGGCTCTCTTTGCGATCAACAGTCTTGTCGCGTCCACTGTCAACTTGGTTCTCAGCCGGATACATGTCCCAGAGAACTTCCAACTACTCGTTTTCTTGATCTGTGCCATCTGGCTGCTGGCTGGGTTATTCAAAGCTAACATAACCATCACATTGTTATTTGGTGGTCTGTGCGTGTATTCCGTTTTTGCACACGTCTATTTGTTACTGACTTTCCCAGAAAATGCCGATGTTTCTAGTGTGATAATAGGTGTATTTGTCGTAAAACTGACGATTTCTTTGGCGATGGCAATATTGATCTTCCGTCGTAGCTTCATCAAACACCTTAAAGCATACGAGAAACACTGTTTACAGCAAGATCGTCTGAAAGCATCGAAAAAAGCACTAACAAAAAAGTTGTGATGCATTTTAGAACTATTGAACCAGACAATTGTTAACAACCTTATAAGCAGATGAAATTGAATAACATTAAAAACTTCGTGCAACTTACGGACACCATCGGCACCGCGGGGCAGCCCACGGCGGGTCAGTTTTCGGACATCGCCGCTGCGGGATACCGCTATGTCGTCAACCTCGGGTTAAGCAATCACCCAAATGCGGTTCCCGAGGAAGATCGTCTTTTGTCTGAGTTCGGAATAGCCTATATCCATATACCCGTGAAATTTGATGCCCCCTCGAAGGAACAGGTAAAGTTGTTTTGCGATGTTATGCGCGCCTTGAAAGGGCAGAAGGTGTTCGTGCATTGCATTATGAATTTCCGGGCATCCGCTTTTATGTACCACTACTTGACGAAAGTCGAGAAAATGGCCGACGCTAAAGCGCGATCCATTATGCTCGACTACTGGGATCTGGAACCGGCCTGGGTCGAGTTGATGTCCTGGTCAGCCGAGGACATTGGTCTATTATAAGATCATGCTGTTACCCCGAGGAGATTTGATGAACACACCGTTTGACCCGCTGTCGCTGTGGACCACCAGCTTCGTGAAGGAAGCCATTTTGAATTTCGTGGCCGATGTTACCAATGAACAACATGCGGACTTCGTCCCGGTTGCCGACCGCATTGCCGTGTTTGATAACGACGGCACGCTGTGGGTTGAAAAGCCTCTGTTGGCGGAGCTGACGTTTATCAAAGAACAACTGCAGTTTAAGCGCGGTAAAACCGATGGTGAGCGACTGTCCTTTTTCGAGAAGTTAAAAGATGTCTGTGAAGACGCTGCGCAAACACTGCTCAGTGAAGCCAAGGACCTCGCCGAAGACTTATTGGATGGCGTGACCATTCATGAATACGAACAGACCGTGAAAGAATGGATAAGCCAGGCACTGCACCCTCGATTCAAACAGCCCTATACATCGCTTACCTATTCGCCCATGCAGCAGGTGTTGCGACTTTTTCAACAACACCAATTTCAGTGCTTTATTGTATCTGGCGGCAGTACGGATTTTATCCGCCCTTGGAGTGGTCCTATCTACCAAATAGACAAACCCAATGTTATTGGCAGCAGCCTGCGTACGAAACTGGTGGAAAAAAACAAACGACTGCACCTGGAGTATATGCCCATACCCTTCTACTTCGACAACGGCGCTGCGAAAGTCCGTTCCATTGCCCGGCTTATTGGTAAACAACCCATCGCTGCCTTTGGCAACAGCAGTGGCGACATTGAAATGCTCCGCTATACACGCCAGGCACCACGGTCGCTCGCCTGCTTAATTCATCACACCGACGATGAGCGGGAGTACGCATATAGCCCAGACTCCTCATTGCATTTCGGTAAAGATACGCTGGAATACGCGAAGGAAGGCGATTGGGAAGTCGTGAACATGAAACTGCATTGGCTGGAAGTGTTCGGTCAACCTCAACGTGGTTGATATGTTAACAAAGCCTGACCAATGGTCACCCATCATCCTGGAAGTGTGCCAGACGCTTGAAAAAGCGGGAGTTCGATACCATGCCGATGCCTCATCGTCACTCTATGTACACGGGTTCGCGTTCAACATGGATGATTTCGATGTCACCGTCGAATGGGGCAAAATAGACCAAGCCTTGGCGTTATTTGATCATTGCAACCCAACACCCATTTCCGGGACAAGTCCAAGGCAATTTATGTTTCGCCTATGTGGGTATCCTATCGACATCATGGCTTATGAGAGCGAGACTGGCATTGGTCCAGACGATGAACGAACACAGGTCATGTTCTCCGGTTATCCCGTCTGGTCAAAAGTTCCGTCGTTTTACTTATCACGCATGAGGAAAGACCACCCGATTCGAACCGGAGCCTTGGCGTTCTTTCGTGATTAACAATCGCCACTTTACCGAAAAGGCTTACCAGATTTTAGACACCTTGGCGTAACCAAAATCGACTTCTCGATTCGCTAAGAAGAAACACACATTACTCAAATTAGTGAATTTTAGACATGCTTCACAGAATACGAATAAAAAAGTACTTCAACGTCGCCCGCATTTCCGAAAGTAATGATCATCGACATTAACGTGTTTGACACTGGAATCACTTTATACCGGAGTGTGTCAGATAGACGCATGACACGAAGCTCCTTCACAGGATTTCCCCACATCAATATACCATTCCATTAACAAGTAAGCCTCCATTGCCAAATTACATTTCTAACACGTATTGACCCGCCTATTTAAAAATTTGCTAACAAATGCCTGTAGAATTCGACCGAGCACTGATATAACGTATTGCGATCTGATATTGAATCGACAGACTTCCAGAAAACACGAACTTGATGAATTGAAATAAACAGTGTGTTGACAAAGTCAGTCGAGGTAGTTTCGTGTTAGTAGGACCTAACTCAGCATTAATTGGCAGCAAATACATATGAAAGTTCTAATCATCGAGGACGATGAAGTACTTGCAGACTACATCGCGAAAAGCCTCAAAGAATATGGATACATCGTCGACATTTCGTTAAACGGAAAAGACGGACTATTCTTGGCAGTCACTGAAACCTATGACGTCATAATTCTTGATCGAATGTTACCCAATGTGGATGGTTTGACCATTCTCAAAACCATAAGGGCTTCTAACAATAACACGTTGGTTCTAATTCTCAGTGCGCAAACCTCGCTCGAACAAAAAGTAGAAGGACTGGCAGAAGGCGCAGATGACTACCTGGCAAAACCCTTTGCATTTGAAGAACTGAAAGCAAGGGTAGAGGCACTGATTCGCCGAAAAGGTGAGGGCGAACGAAAAGATGAGTTTCACCTGACCGCTGGTGATTTACGATTGGATCTGAAAAAACGCAGAGCATGGCTGGGCGCTCAGCCCCTGCATTTACAACACAGGGAATTTACCCTTCTTGAATATCTGATGCGCAATGCGGGCCAGCTTATTTCCCGGACTATGTTGCTGGAGAATGTTTGGGAGTACTCATTTGAACCTCAGACTAACGTTATCGACGTCCATATCAGTCGGCTCAGAAGTAAAATAGACGTTGGACGAAAAAAGAGCCTGGTAACAACCATTCGGGGCAGTGGGTATGTATTTGAGTCAGATTAAAGAAATATTGAGAAGTCCAAATACACGGTTTTTGGCTCTGTCCTATCTCACCATTTGGGCAGGGACTGCCATTGTGCTAGGGCTCATGTATTGGCTGATCATTCAAAAGATATGGGCTGATCTTGAAACCGACCTAGCCATACAAACAACTGAATTCAGAGCATTACTGACACAACAATCCAATACCCCAATAGAAGAAATTATTAATCAAATGACCCAACAGCCCGAACTTTATGTCGTGCATCCAGCCGACTCGGGACATGTTCACCTAAACTCACTAAGCCAACAGGACAAGAACATGAGCGCGTTATTAAGTTTGTCCAAGCCTCCCCAACATATTCGAGATCACCTGCATATTATGGAGGAACAAAATGGTGCAAAATTAATCACTGAAAACATAATTTTGACTGATGGTACCGTTGTTGAGTTCTCCAAACGTATCGACTACATCGGTACACTTGAAATACAGTTACTGAAAGTGCTGACGGCAGGTCTTGTTGCAACCTTTACTATTGCCATGATCATCAGTTTATTCTTAGCGCGATTGAGCGTGAAACGGATCACCCAGTATAACGAAACCTTCGAAAAGATAATCGCGGGCAATATGGATCGACGTGTTCCAGTAACAAAAATGAATGATGAATATGATCGCTTGGCGAACACCATAAACAACATGCTTGATCGGATCTGCACTTTGGTTAACAGTACTCGTCAGGTCTCGGATAACATTGCCCATGAACTTAGAATTCCACTGGCCCGAATTCGCGCTCGGCTCGAACATCTGAACAAATCAGATAGCCCACCGGAAATTGCCAGTAGCCTCAATGATTTGGACAGAGTATTGAGCATGTCGGACCAATTGTTGAAGCTTGCCCAAACGGAAAGCGCAACGCTCGCGAACGCTAAGACGATCAATTTACATACGCTGATGTCGGACCTGATTGACTTCTATGAACCTTTGGCGCAGGAAAAGAACATTTCTCTGAGTTATCAAGGCGAAGATGCAAATATAATTGGCGAAGCCGATCTCTTATTCCAAGCGCTATCGAACTTACTCGACAATGCAATTAAGTACACACCGTTACAGGGAGCGATTAACTTGACCTGTAGCGTGAATAAACGGCTCTGTCAGATTGAAATCAGCGATTCAGGGCCAGGAGTCGATGAACATGAATTACCCCTGTTGTTCAATCGTTTCCATCGTACCGACCACTCAAGATCAAAACCTGGTTTTGGTTTAGGGCTCAGCCTCGTTAAAGTCATAACAACACTGCACAATGGGCGAATACAGGCTTCTTCCGAGAATGGGCTTTCAATTAAACTCGCGTTTCCATGCCAGGTAAAAAAACCTACTGCACAATTAGCTTGAGCTGAATCAAAGCGACAGCAATGGTAATGGACACTTTGATAAGCATTTTACTTTTAAATGCTTGAGTAAACTTTGTGCGAATAACCACCCCTGTCATCGAGCCCAATATCGCACTGATGCTCCCGACAATCAGTACCCCGCTGTACTGCGAAAAATCAAAACCAACCGATGCGAACAACCCAAGTTTCACAATGTTTATGAACGCCGTAAATGCGGCAGCAGTGGTGACAATGGTCACAGCGTCTTCAAACTCAGCTTGCAGTCTCGCCAAATGCAGAGGACCCGGAGCGCCAACGGTAATAGACAGGTAGCCCATAAAGAGTCCTAACCATCCGTACCCAACCTGAGCAAGCTTCGCAATGACACGATTGCTTAACCAGGTAATCAGCAAAATGTATATACTGACGAACACCAGCAACATGGTTTTATTGATACTCAAATAAAAGAAGAACCCGACGCCAACACCAAGCAACGTCCAGAAGCAAAACACCGTGGTTGGTCTTAGCGCAACATGACGAATAGCAGGCACTATACGGCCAAGATCACCAGAAAGATGAATGACAGCGTGCAATGGAATCATTATCGACAAGGGAAAGTAGAGTGCCATGGTTGCCAGCAACATCATTCCACCTAATGCCCCGGTCAAGCTGGTGACAATGAATGAAGCATAGGCAACCAATGCGATATATATTTCAGCGTTACTCATCGGCAGCGATGTAACGAATCAAAGAGTCGTCCAAGCTATGGAACATCTCTCGTGTCGGCGCCGACAATAACCAGTCTTTAAACTCGATCACTTGCAAAAGCGCCTCTTCATCGAGATCACTGGTTGGTATGATCAAACTGTAAATATTTGGAGTATCGTGCTCCTTCAGAACCACCAGGTCTCGCTTATTCTGGAACAGATAAAATGTAGAAGAGTCAACAAACATATAGGCTCCCATGGCCGCAGCGGTATTGAGAGACTGTCCACTGCCGGCACCTGTCTCTAAATAGTACTCCGACTTCGAGTAATCAATGCCGTGCCCAACCCAGGTATTCCTTTCTGCAATATGAGTCCCCGAATCGTCCCCTCGACTGATAAAAATTTGCTCTGCGTCGAGAATTAATTTGATCGCCTCTGCAACGGAGTTCGCTTGCGCTACGTTAGCGGGGTCATCTTTGGGTCCAACAATGACGAAGTCATTGGAAAAGACCTCGATACGCTCCCCAGGATGCTCTTCCAGGAACAACAACTCGCGCTCTTTGTTATGAACAATAGCCAAGTGCAAATCCTTCGTGTCCAGATAAGACAATACCTTTCCGGTACCGGAAACCACTATCTTCAAATCTGTGTTTGAGAAGAGACTGTCATAGCTGTCTTCAATCAGTTTGGTAATGCCTGCATTATCCATAGAGGTTGTCATACCAAGCTTCAACTTATGGTCTTTGCCAAACCCGGTGCCTGCGATCAAAACTGTGAATAAAAACAATACAATGAGTCGATGATTCATTTCGTTCATCCTAGAAAACTGTTGATGTATTTTCTGGCCGGGTCGGACACGGGCATTTTAAAGAATTCAGACCCTTCCGTGACCTCTGATACCATTCCTTCATGCATATAAACAACACTATCGGCCAGTCGTTTTGCCTGAGAAATGATGTGAGTTGTCAGTACAATATTGACGCCTTTATCTTCTTTAAGATCAAAAAGAAGTGACTCAATCTCACTTTCCGTTTTCAGATCAATATTCGCCGTTGGTTCGTCAAGTACCAAAATTTTTGGGTTCAACATCAGTGCCATAATCAACGCTAGCTTTTGGCGCTCCCCGCCCGATAACCTGGCAGCGGGATGTTGTTTCTTTTGACTAAGACCCAAGCGTTCCAATAATTCGTCTGCATGAAAACCTTGGCCTTTGTTACGACGAACACGGACTATAAAGTCGATATTTTGCTGAACGGTTCTGTTTAATAGAATCGGCTTCTGAAACACAAAAGCGATATCTTGACTGGAGAACTCTTTCCCGAGCAAAACAGACCCGGACGAAGGATTGACCAGACCGGCTAATACTTTTAAAAAGGACGTCTTTCCGGCACCGTTATGACCTAAGATAACCGTACCACCCTCTTCCAGGTCACACGTTAGGTCCGTTAAGATCTGGTAACCACCGTCACCGATCAGTGATAATGTCTGGGCTGTAAAAATGGCATTTCTCATATTCATTTCTTCTGAAACAACAGGATGGTCATACTTAACACAATGCTAATGGCAAGCAACGTAAGACCCAGATAAACCGCTTGATCGATATTTCCGCGAGAAGTCTCCAACACGATACTCGACGTTAATACCCTGGTATCTCCGCGAATATTGCCCCCGACAATCATGACTGCTCCAACTTCCGACAGGCACCGACCTAGCCCGACCAAATACGCAACCTGAAACGTGGCGACATTTTCAACCATAATTATCTTGAGTCGTTCCCACTTCGATAAGTGCAGCACTTTAAAAAAGTCAGTCCGTTCGTCGACGTAGACCCTAATCGATGAAAATGCACTGATAACGATGACTGGAAAGGACAGTACAACCTGTGCAGTAATCATCGCTGACTGGGTAAAAAGCAGCTCCATTTCCTTAAAGAAACCAGCGTAACTGAACAGAAGGTATAGAACTAACCCCACAAACACGGGCGGAAGACTATTCGCCATGGTCAGTGACATCAGCAGTAAGCGTTTGCCAAACGAATGCTTCTTGTGGGTCAACCATAAGATAATAGGAACGGCAGTTAAGAACGCGATAAAGCTAGCAGTTAAACTTACTTTGAGTGTCGTAAGCAATATTTCAATCATGCTATATCCCTACAGTGAAATAGTGCCTGCATCTACAATGGTTTTGGCGTTAATCAGGTAATTTAGACCAAAGTTTGTTGCAGCAGTCCTTAGGAAAGTGCGCTTCAAAAAGCATCAGGCTTACGTTCTTCATGACATAACATGCATGCCACGATAAATACCAAAAGCAGTTCTCCACGCACAGTCGAAGCACAGGTACCGTCGGTTGACTATCAGCCACCTGCCATTGCTTGGATTACGCGAATATTTTCATGCCCATGCAGATTCACATTACTGAAGTTATCCGTCACTTGTTCATCGCTAACAAACACTTTGATGTGTTTTCGCACACTGCCATCGACATCGCACATAAAAGGCAGTGCACCGGGAATGTCTTTTTCGAGACAATTGAACAGCTCTTGAAGTGAACCGGACTGAAAGGCTTCAACTTTGACGGACTTAGAACTCAAATCAAGTTCTTCTCGCATTCTGGAGGGTAAATGGACAGTAATCATTTCATTTCCTTTTTTTAATTAAGTACTACACACTTTGCATTGATGATCTTTTTCTATCTTCAACTTATTGAAATCCATATCGGTCAAATCGTAGTGAAGCATCTTACCTTTAAGTTGCAATTCGCCTTTCGCAATGTAGCTAATCGCTTCGTTCGCCAGCAGGCAGCCGATAATACCCGGACCGGTTCCCAGTGCGGGGAAAACATGGCGGTCCACCCAAAATTCAGGTTTTTCAGGGTACAAACATGAAAGGCACGGCGTCTCGCCTGGAACGAAGGACATCACGTAGCCCTCCTGAGCGTACATAGAGCCCGATATCATGGGTATATTCAACATCTGTGACAGCAAGTTGTTGTTATAGCGTTCTTCGAACATTGGCGCCGCATCGATAATGACATCAGCCTCATTAGCAAAGGCTTTGATATCATCAATGGACTTAGCGTGCTCCCCCAGTACTTCTACCTCAACAGAGCTGTTGATTCTCGCAATTTCTTCTTTGAATACATCGACACATGGGCGGCCGACATCAGACTCGTGGGCAAGGTGCCACCGATTCAAATACTCGGCATCAAGAGTTCCACCATGAGCAAGCAGCAGCCGACCAACGCCACTGCGAGCAAGATAGTTCGCCGCAGTGCCACCAACCCCACCGACCCTGGAGATATAAACCGTCGCGTTGGATAGCTTTTTTTGTCCTTCTTCCCCTAATACGGAGAGATGGCGCGCATATTTGGCGTTCATAGAGTTAATTCCTTTTGTTAATCATAAAAGTGGACGTACGGATCACTGAAAGTATTCAATGTTCTCCACTTCTTTTGCCCATTTTTTAATACCACCGCTCATCGAGTGGATCGTAACCGGGCCTTTATCTTCAGAAATCTTACAGATGTGATTGAGCGCCTTCATCGACCGCACGCCGCCTAAGCAATACAGTACAATTGGGTCCTTCGACAGTTCCAACAGTTCCTCGTCATACTTACCCGCTAAAATTTCGGCAAGTGACATGTGTCTGGCGCCAGGCAAACTTGAGTACTGGAATTCATAGTCATGCCTAACGTCAATTAACACTGCACCGTTGTCCTGGATATAACGGGGTACGTGAGCAGGTTCGAGCTCTCGATCCGATTTGACTGGGTTTGCAACCTCACAACTGATGTCTGGGGTATCACCTAAGCGCTGTAAACTCCAGTGACCACATGCCGGACAATGAGGATCTTTCTTAATGCTGAGCGTGCTGTATTCGTTCGTGAGTGCATCCATTAACAGAAGCTGACCCACCAGCGGCTTGCCCATACCGGCAAGATACTTAATCGCTTCGGTCGCCTGTGTAACCCCAATAATTCCGGGCAATACTCCGAGAACACCCGCTTCAGAACAACTTGGAATACTTTCTGGCGGCTCAGGGTAAAGGCAGCGATAGCAGGGGCCATTCTCTGCAGCCAAAATAGATATCTGGCCGTCGAAGCGATATATGCTTCCATAAACAAAGGGTTTGGAAAGTTTCACACAGGCGTCATTGATCAAGTAGCGAACAGCCAGACTGTCACAACCATCGATGATCAAGTCATACTGACTGAATAGATCAAGCGCATTGTCTGCATTGAGAAACTCTGCGTAGGTTTCAATAGTAATAAGTGGATTCAGCTTAGAGAGCGTCGTTGCAGCGGACTCAACTTTCAATTTGCCAACGGTGGAAGTGTTGTGAACGATCTGACGCTGCAAGTTACTTTCGTCAACGGTGTCGGCGTCTATGATGCCGATCGTCCCAACACCCGCTGCCGCCAAATACAAAAGACACGGTGACCCTAACCCGCCTGCACCAATAACCAAAACCTTCGAAGACTTTAATGATTCCTGACCGCGCAGACCAAAATCATCGAGCTTTAAATGTCTGGAGTAACGACGTATTTCTTCCTTATTCAGCATCCTTTTCACCTTATATTTTGTTTTTTTTAAACACTAAACGAACTTCCAAGCATTGTTGAGTTAACAAACATTACGAAATGTTAATAGTCAGGAAAGCTACTCGTAAGGGCAATGACGCTACACTGCTTGGACAATCTTCAATACGCTAATCAGAGGTGCTGAACTCATGCTAAGACTCGAGAACATAAATAAACAGTTTAAGGGGCAACAAGTCCTCAACTCCCTGAGCTTTGAAATTAAGAAAAATGAAATGATCAGTATTATGGGAAGATCCGGATCCGGCAAAAGTACGCTTCTGTCGATTATGGCCGGCCTGCAAGCTCCCGATTCTGGATCCATCGTATTTGATGAAAAGCAACTCGGTGTTCTAAACGAAGAATCACTTGCGAGCTTTCGACTGCACAACATCGGATTTGTGTTTCAGGATTTTCTGTTGATGCCTTCTCTGAGTGTGTATGACAACATTTACATTGCTGCCCATCCACGAAAGGACATCGCAAAAACGATCAAGCATCAGCGGGTCACAGACCTCATTGAAAAAGTGGGCTTAGCAAGTAAGGCCAAGCAACGAATAGACAAACTAAGCGGTGGCGAACGCCAGCGTGTCGCTATCGCCAGAAGCCTGGTCAATAAACCCAAGCTTGTTTTGGCCGATGAACCAACGGGGAATCTCGATGCCAGCACCGCTGACGATATCATGAGCCTGTTTCGTTCTCTGCACAGTTCAATTGAAACTTCCTTCGTTATTATTACCCATGACGAACACATCGCGACGCTTACTGACAAAACATACCAACTGACAAATGGATCACTGCAATGAAAAACAAAATACACTCCATAATAGCCTTCGCAGCAATTACCTTTTCTGCCCTGTTCAGCGTACCGGTGTTTGCGGGCGAAACTATAAAAATCGATATTGTCTACCTGCCCCACGGTCCAGTGCTCAACGTAATGAGAGACATCGAAAAGATTACACGTCAGTTCCCTGATGCCGATGTCACAACCTACAGTTTTGATGAAAAAGATGGCGTCGCCCTCGCGGCTTCTTATGGTTTTCGCGGACACATGCCAATTTTGGTGGTCGTCAACGGGTCCTACAAGCATACTCTGGAAGGTACGGAGGTAGAGTTCTATAACTTCCCGTCGGACAATTCCTTCGCGCCAATGTTCAAAGGCTCGTGGTCTTACAGTGACCTTTCCCTGCTTTTAGATGAACTCGCGGCGAGGTAACCCAATGTTAACCCGGTATGTTATTTCGCACCTGCTTTACCAGTATAAGAAGGTCATTCCCGTCGCTATTATTTCAGCGCTTATACTGGCACTGCCTCTGGTAACCTTTCTGATATCGGAGCAAGCCAAAGTTCTGGCATTACGACCGCTAAAACAGCTGAATTCTGAGATCATTTTGCAGCTCAACAGTGAAACAAAGGCAGCGGCAAATTTGATGACCACAGGGCTTATTGAACCCTTCAACTTAACAACCTTTTCGAAGGAGGCCGTATCAAACATCGTCAACCAGGTCGATGGTGTCGCTCAGGTTTCATCTGCTCTACTGCTCTGGAAATTGGGACCCAGCGGTACATCGATTTTTGCGGGTATTGATTTGTCCGACCCAAATACCGGCATGCGAAATATCGATAACCTACTGGTTAAACCAGACGTGACATTTTCATCCAATAGCGCCCTGGAAATAATATTGGAACGCCATTTCGCGACGCTTATGGGGTATAAAATCGGCGACAGTTACGAACACAGTAACACGACGTTAACCATTATTAATTTCGTCGATTTTCAGGAAGAAAGTAACATTAACAGCGCAACCGGTTTCTTACCGTACACCACCGCCACGTCGCTTTCGGGCTTGGACGCTGGCGTCGTAAATCAGCTTTTTTTGACGCTCAACGACAGCAGCAATCTTCCGGCAATATCAAAGGCGATTTCAGAGCAGTTACCAACCATTCAGGTGATAACGAAAGACAGCATGTACAAAAACCTTTCGGCGTACAGTCAATTTATTTTTAACGCTGGCGATTGGTCAATTACCGTACTGGTTCCTATTGCACTGGGGTTGATCTATTGGATTATCCGGCTTTACCAGAAAGAAAACCGAATCTATATAAAAACGCTGCGCCTTATCGGCTGGCCTCGCCGCTACACACTGCAATGGCAGATATCCGATGTCGCCATCATTCTGTGTACCGCACTTATTTTCGCTGTCGGAATTGCGCTGTCAACACAGAGCCTTTTTACTGCAGGGCTTGATCAATCCATCGTCATTAATACAGGGCTAAAACTATGATGATTCGTTACATGACGTCGTACTTTTTGAGCCAGCGATATAAAACCACGGCTCTGGTTGTCAGTCTTTCCATCTATTTCGCGGTTCTGCTCATCGCCTTTGTACTGTTGCGAGCCATTCCAGATATCGCAGCATTGCCGCTGAAGAGTATTGGTGTTCAAACGATTGTGCAAAAAACCGGTGAAATACCCGAGCAAATGATCGGTGTGGTATTCCCGCACTCCAATGCGCCGATCTCAGAAGAAGAGTATCAAAAACTGTCAGCAATGGAGTTCACAGAATCCGCCGAAGCTGTGCTGTTCTTTTGGTTCTTCGATGAAAGTTATTTCAAAGCCGTCAGTGGCATTAAACCAGAGAGCGATGTAGCAAAGCTGATCATAGACAACTCGCCGAACACCGTTGACAGTTTGCGGCTAAATGATGCCATTATCACCAGCTCGTTAAGCGAACGTCAGAATCTGGCCATTGGCGATAGCATAGTCATTGGCCACATGACCTTTACCGTACGCGATGTTCTGGAGAAACACCCAAGCGCCAATATTGTTGCGTCTGATATCTATATTTCTTTTCAAAGTGCCTTTGATCTCGCGACAGCGTCACCACAAATTACTAACCTTTATTCTGACATATCGCAAACCGTCGGAAATGTCGTTTTATTAAAAACGAACCCGAGCGTTTTGGTTGATAAAGAAACCGCCGTAAAAGACATCAACAAAAAGCTGATCGTTTTTAGTGAACAGAGTTTTACCGAGGAAGTTAATGACCAGCTTGCTTTGGTGTCAAATGCGGGCCAAACACTCCTTGGAATCGTCGGTACGCTGCTGATCATTGCCTTTTGCTTATTGGTGTTTTACAACCTAAAAACACGGGAGACGGAAATTGCGACGCTGCGGAAAATCGGATGGAAACTGGCGGATCTGCGACTCCAGTTCGGTGCAGAAAGTGCCATCATTCTTGCTACCAGTCTACTGCTCGGCAACGTTATGGCGTTTATCGGCTTCCAATACCTTAAACAAACAACCATAGAGCTGGCTCTGCCTTGGGACATTACAGCCAAGCCTCATTTCCTGATGGAAGAAAATGCGATTGACCGGACCATAGAAGCCGCGTTACCCGTAAACTATGAGCCGATTATTGCGGTTTTAGCCAGCGGTGCGATGTTTGCCTTTTTCATCTCTATCAGCCTGCTGATCTTCCAACAACTGAAGAACATTAAGCCATACGACATGGCCAAGTAGCCGATACTTTTGTGTTGGAGGACCCATATTCGGAGTTCTCCAACACGCGCTTTCATTTATCACAAAGCGCGTCTGATCACCGGCGATCCAAATTCTTGGCCGGATTTCCTACCATTAAGGGCATCGTACCGACACCTACGTTCTGTTTGTTCATTACTGACGGGTTAAAAACTCAGGAATTTTCGGACTGAACGTGGTAAAAATGGCCCATTCAGCCAACGGTTCAGAAGCTATGCAGTCATTTAAAACAACCTTTACCTTATCGCGCGAATATCTGGCGGAATGCTACGACCAATCGCTGCCTCATGGCAAAAACGCCAAGCCGAACTTCATTTTTCCGGGAGCGTTACTGGTGGTCGGCGTTGGATTGTTTGTCTATACCGAGCAACCTAAAATGCTTGGCAGCCTGTTTATTGCCATGGCCGCATTGGAACTACTGCACATACGGTACCGACGTGCCTGGTGGCTGGCCCGACAGATGTGGGGCAATACAGCCAACACGACCGTCGAACTCACCATCGACGACAACGGTATTACGGCGAAAAGCACCAATAATGAAACAACCCTGTTATGGACAGATATAGACCGGGTGTTAGATACGGAGATGGGGCTGATTCTGGTCAGCACCTCGAAAGGACAGCAGTACTTGTCCAAGGCGACACTGA
>JBNKNI010000052.1:0-26767 GCA_050293765.1 Reinekea sp. | reverse complement strand
TTGTGTTCACTTCGTTAAAGTTGATTTTCACTGTACGGCTATCAACTTTCGATACGCTCTTGATAACGCCATTTGCCCACTGACCTGTGTGGTCCAGTTTCGCATCATCCGCACCGATTTGCAGAGAGAAAACCAAGTCGTCCGCATCCAAGGCACTACCGTCAGACCAGGTTAAGCCTTTCTTCAAGACGATGGTCATTGATTTTTTATCATCGCCATAGCTGAAGCTTTCGGCCAGGCGCCAGTCAATATTGCCCTGCATGGTGTTCACAAACCACAGAGGTTCGTACATGGTGCCACGCACAAGGTCGAGCTGAACTGTATTCAGCGGATTGAAATCTTCAATAAAGGTTTGGGTGATAATAGGTACTGTTAACGTCCCCCCCTGTTCGTGTTTTGCAGCAGCTTGTACTTGCATCGCTACGCCGGATGCGAGGGCTGTCATGGCGATGACGCTGGTTAGTTTCTTCATATTTACCTCTGTTGTTTTTATAGTTTCTATGAATAGTCCTGACGGACATTTGGATCGAGCCCTGTCCGCAAGGTTCGATCTGTGTTTCCGACCACATCCGTGCGAACACGGATGCTACCGATAACATTCTTTAAAAAATTTTTTAGTTAGTCTCCAACGGGTAGTTCCACACCTGCAGCTGACCGTTGAGATACAGCAGATCGCCGTGGCTGTCGGCTTGTACTGAGTGCCCTGCCCACGTCAGCGCTGGCGCCACTTCGGAACGATCGTAATCGTTTATCCCTTTAATAAACGCACCGTCAATGCGCGCACCGTCCAACACAATCATGGCGCAACCTTTCGCCGGTAAATGCACCTGCAATGGCTGACCTTTCACCATCACGGTGTGGGTCATGCTGACTGAGGTAAACGACAACACATACAGCAATTGCTTGCCGTTGTGTTGGTACTGAAACAGGTAAGCGCTGTCACAGGTTACCGAAGGTTCTGGTAGTAACGACTGCATCAACTGATTAAAGCTGTTGGAAATTCCGCCGATCTCGAACGGGTTTTCCGGGGTATAGATAAGCTGCCCCAACCCCATGTTCGTGCGCGACATCCGTTGCCGATCGGCGATGCGATCCGCCAAGACGGTGCACGGTTGCATCCACTGATCAACGGTTGGCAGTTCACCCAACCAAACCAGTTGACCACCCAGCTCCACATATTCGATTAGCTTTTTCTGTACCGCGTCGGCCATAAAGAAACCGCCAACGACGGTCAGATTTTCGTGCGCTAATAACGCCTCAACCGGATCTGTTTCGATATTGGCGATAGTGAAATCGCGGTTCGCTGCCAACTGCGATTGCATGTAGGCTTCTAACGCTTTGAAGCCACTGCGCAAGGGTTTTTCGCCAAGCTTGTTGTAGTCACTGGCTTCCTGGGAGTAACAGGCCACGTAACTGTACGGCAAATAAAGACCAAAGGCGGGCTGACGATCGGCTTTACCCAACAGTGCCAACTGCTGATAGGTTTGCAGAAACGCATTCAGGCGGGTTAATAGCGCAGACTTCGCTGTTTGTTCACCGTGCTCGGTAATTGGCGAGCAATCGGGGTAAGGCTTCTGCTGCATGGTGTCGATGCCATCATCCCATTGATCCGTCGACACACCGGTGTACACATTGAACCCGGTAGCGCCAAGCGCCATTGCCAAGACCGTTTGGTAAAACGGAATGTGGTGATAGCGGTAACGCCAATCGTACAGTTTGGAGAAGCCCCAGTTTTCTTCGAGGTTAATGCCGCGCGCACGCTTCACCAACAACAGGTAACGTAAAAACGCGGTTTCATCATGACTGACCACACCGATCCAATTGGTGAAACCGTAATGAATGGGCATGGTCTCTGGCACAACCCGGGTTAGCCAGAAATCGTACCCTCGCGTGTCCGCCAACGGAGGGTTAATGTTATACAGATGCGGTACCTGCTTCGCCAGCGTGTCACTGAAGCGTTGATAAAGTTCGCCCTGGTGCACGTTCTGATTTTCGGACCACAGCATGAGCGGAATGAGGTCACGTTTATCGTCAACCTTGTCGAAGGTTAAGTCACGCGGCAGCGGAAGCTCGGAAAAGTCCGACCAATTCTGCCCAAAAATATCGTTCAGCACAGACGTTGAGCCAAACTTCTCCTGCAGTTTTTCCTGATAAAAATGAAGGCTGCTGGCGGAAAAATCGTAACTGACCGGGGAATGTTGACCATCGGAATACATGCCTTCATTCAATACCTGTAAGGCAATGATTGGACCGGCGGGATACAAAAGCGGCTCCACTACGTCGCGATTCACCGCGCGGAACCAATGCTCGCTCAAATCGCGAAATGTTGGGTTCATCGGCGCGGGCAGTGGGTTATGCCATATCACAGCATCGCCTTGAGCATTACACCAGGCTTCACCGATGACATCGGCACTGACATTGTCAGGCAACCCACCGAAATCTGTTTCGGCGTGAATAAAGGGTCCCGGTTTCACCACAGCATACAAACCCAACTCATGCACGAGTTGCAGAAACAGAATGACATTTTTATTGGGCCGAACCGCTCCGGTAAAGTCGTATTGTTTTTCACCGGTTTGATGATGTCGCCAGGGAACATAAAAGGTAATGACATTACAGCCCATGGCTTTTAATGACAGGATACGATCGCGCCAGTTATCAACGTGGTCACGATAGTAGGGATAGTCGGCAGACAGAAACATCATCGGGTTACCGTCGATGTAAAACACGCCGTTTTCAATGGTGCAGTTTGCCTGCTGACTCATACGCTGAAACTCCAAACTTTAATATTCTTATCATCGATGCTTTGTTATCGATAACAAAGCATCACAAAAATTTTTTATTTTTTGGCAGTGCTGTCCCGAACGATTAATTCAGTGGTTATCAATTCCTGCACTGCCTGATAATTCTGTTGTTTTTGCTGGATCCGCTGGACCAACAATTGCGCCAAACGTCGACCAATCTCAAATACCGGTTGTTTCATCGTGGTCAGTCGTGGGTCGGCCATCATATCGACACCAACACCGTCGAAGCCAACAACGGACAACTGATTGGGCA
This sequence comes from Reinekea sp., assembly GCA_050293765.1. Classification (GTDB taxonomy): domain Bacteria; phylum Pseudomonadota; class Gammaproteobacteria; order Pseudomonadales; family Natronospirillaceae; genus Reinekea. The sequence continues at coordinate 23,713 of JBNKNI010000052.1, read as the reverse complement.
CACTGATGTTCAATTCTTTCGCCGCCTGAGTCACGCCCAATGCGACGATGTCTGACGCGCAAACAATGCCAGAAACATTCGTGGTACGCAGCACACGCAGCGCTCTGGCCTTGGAAGTGACGGAATCGTTTTCCATGTCTGTCACCACCCACTCGGGCTTCACCTGGATACCCGCTTCGGCCATTGCTTTGCGGTAGCCGTCTTCACGTTCTTTAACATAGGGTTCGTCGGAGTCGTAGCGGAAAAAGGCAATCTCCGAGTGACCCAGATCGAGCAGATGTTTGGTCGCCGTATATACACCATTGACGTTATCCACATCGACCCAGTCAACATCGTCATAGCCCTTACCAAACAGAACCACTGGGGAGGGATATTCGCCCACTTTGAGATCCAACGCCTGACCTTCCCGCAACCCCATGATGATCATCCCGTCGCACTTCAGGTGTGGAGCCATGTCGTGCAGAACCAACTGAGCAATAGTGTTTTCACTGAGCACATCACTGATGCCTGCAAACAAGGTCATAAAATACGGGTCCTGCGCGGTTTGCCGCTCAGACAACACGATTTTAACCAGCCCGGTCGACTTGGCCACCAAGGCACGAGCCGCCTGGTTACGCTTGTAACCCAGCTTTTCGATGGCCTCTTCAATGCGTTTACGCGCTTTCGGGCTGACCTTATCCGGGTTATTCAGCACGCGCGAAACGGTCATTGCCGAGACTTCGGCCATTTTTGCAACGTCGTAGATTGTACTCATGCGGGCATCTTAATGTTATCGATAACAATTAACAAGATCTGAATCAATAAATTACTGGTTTTGGCAGGCAAGCGCAAAGATTTCTCTCGCTTGCAGAACATAGGGTTCGCTCATCCTTTGATCTGATAGGACTGAGGTGATTTGAAATAATCAGCGTTGCCTTAAGCGTATTTGGTTAAAATTGTTTCGTGACTGAGTGTCAATGAAAGGTTTTTACTTCAAGGACTGAGCAGGCCTTCACCAGAAGTGAAGCGACGGCCACCGGAACATCGGACCGCCTTTGCCGTCTCACAGGTTGTTCAAGCATCCCTGCTTGAACAACCTGTGAGAGGTAAATTGCTTCGCGTGGTCGTTTGAAAGGCGGGAAAACTTCAAGCCCTACGTTCTCGAAAACAAGTACGAACCATCAAACTCTATTTAGCCTGATCAGGTGTAAATAACCCTACCGTCGCATCCGTTTTGGCTGACTTCATTGACACGTCGCAACGGATTCAAGGGCATGGATGCCCTTGTAAGCGACGCGCGTGCAGGGATGCACGCTCAAGCGACCGTTCGAAGTCAGTGGCAATTAAGGAAGAACACCAAAGCGGGCGACAAAAGGGGGTTCAAGGGGATCTCCCCTTGGAAAGAAAAACCTCCGAAAGACTCTTTCGCGAAGAACTATTCACTAATCTTCAGATCTGATTAGTTTTTAACGATAAGAGATACACTGGCCAACCAGGTTGCAGATGCTCTCGAAATGAAAATTAAAATACCAAGTAAGCTTATGTAAGGACCATTCGGGGCAGCTCTCTTGCCCCCCCTGTTTGTAGCGAAAGTAACGGTGCCGCTGCTTCACCACCTTACAAACCGCTACACGCAACCATTTCCACCTCACCCGGCCAGCAAGTTACTTTCGATCAACGTGACTTAATCTGCCATTTAATTGATATATCAACTATATTTCCGACTGAAATAGAGCTAACGTGCTGCCTTCGAAAGCATTGACGTGAGGTTAAATAGCCATGCTGTTAATTACCGGCGCAACAGGCAATGTCGGCGGTTATGTGTGCGACTTGCTCAGTCTACAGAACCAGCCTTTTCTTAAAGCCAGCTCCAGGAAAAGGGATGATCCACAAACGCGATGGCTGGATTTTCTGAAGCCCGAATCGTTTCACCATGCATTGAAGGGCATCACGACCGTTTTCCTTGTACGCCCACCGGCTTTGGCCAACCCTGGGCGAGATATGCTGCCGTTTCTGATGACTTGCCGCGATCAGGGTATCCAAAAAATTGTGTTCCTGTCGTTGCAGGGTGCGGACACCATCGCGGTGACACCACACGCGAAAATAGAGAAATGCATTGTCGAATTGGGTATACCGTTTGTCTTTCTGAGACCCAGTTTCTTTATGCAGAATCTCACCATGCAACAATGCGCAGACATTCGAGACAATGATGAAATACTCGTCCCCGCCGGTCGCGGCCGGACAAATTTCATCGATGCGCGCGATATTGCGGAAAGCGCGGTCAGGTGCTTGACTGACTCTGCTCTGCGCAATCGGGCACTTACGTTAACGGGCAGCAACAGCTACACCTATGATGCCGTAGCCGAACTCTTGACGCAGGCACTGGGCAGGCCAATCCATTATCGAAAACCCGGTTTGCTACCTTATATTATTCGCACCAGGAAAAAGGGGCATCCGCTCGACTACGCGGTGATAACGGGTTTGATTTTTACGATGGCACGCTTAGGCAAAGCCAGTGGAAGTTCTCAAGAGATGGTTCATTTGCTGGGCCGATCCCCTCGCACTCTGGAAGAGTTTATTAAGGAGCACGCACTGTTATGGAATCCAAACACGTGACCGATCTGGCTTCTGTGTCGATCGCCAGGCTTTATAAAGCACTCAACCGGTCACTGGACCGTGAAATGCGCGCGCTGGGTTTGCGTGCCGGTCAGCACGCCACGCTTCTCGCACTAGCACAGGAAAGCTCGATGACATTGGCTAGGTTAGCCCGGCAACTGGACATCGACAAGGCAGCGGCAACACGGAGCATTCAATCATTGGAATTAAAAGATTTGGTTGCCGTTCGATACGGTGATACCAACCTGAAAAACCGGTATGTGAGTTTAACGCCGCACGGTCGCGCACTCATTGGGCAAATCAGCTCGGTACTGCTGCGAATTGAAGATCAACTTGAACAGATGATTCCTCAATCCCTGTACGCGGAATTAAAAGCCTACAATGGCATGACGCAAAAATGATGTGAACAATAAAACAAAGGTCAGTACTTTCACCGATTAACGATCGACACCAGGAGCCAACTATGGGCACCAGCACACCCAATCAGACCCCTCAGCATGTCATTATCGGAGCCGGAATTATCGGATTAATGACCGCGTGGCATTTGCAGCAAGCGGGCAAAAAGGTGTTGCTCATTGACCGGGTACTGCCGGGAGACAGCAGCCAAACCTCCTACGGGAACGCAGGCGTACTGTCTTTTGCCTCATTCCGCCCAATCGCAGAACCTGGCGCTTGGAAGCAGGGCCTTCAGGGCTTACTCAGGCCAAATTCAGCGCTGAAAATCTGGTGGCGGTATTTACCCACCCTGTCACCCTGGTTATGGGCATTCTTGAAGGAGTCCCGTCGCGACAAAGCCGATGCCAATGCGTCGGCCATCTTAGCGCTGAATAATCATTCCAAAACCTGCTGGCAGTCCGCCAGCGAGACGCTGCAGCTATCCGATCTGGTGGAAGCCACCGGCTGGATAAAGTTGTTTGAATCCGATGCGGCATTCCAAGCGCAATTGAAACAGACACCATTACTCGACTCCGCCGGGCTTGGTTGGCAGGCCTTAACCGGACACGAGGTCCGCGAGTTGGAACCAGAAATCGGCCCTGCAATCCAACACGGATTCTGGCAGAAGGACTCCCTGTTCTTGCGCCAACCACACCATGTTATTGAGCGGCTGGCTGAGGTGATCCGGGAACGAGGGGGTGAATTCCGGCAAGAAAACGTGCAGGCATTACAGAAAACGCAAGATGGTTTGACCATTCATATGCGGCACCAATCACTGGCAGCAACACATGTGACCCTGTGCGCGGGAGCGTTTTCCCAGCGCTTGCTGGCCACCGTAGGCGACAATGTTCCACTGGAAACTGAACGGGGTTACCACATCATGATGCCGGGTTGCGATACGCTGACGCGACCGATCATGCATGTCGAAAAACAGATTGTGGTGTCGCCCATGTTGGAAGGATTGCGTATGACCACCGGCGAAGAGTTGGCCGGGCTGGATGCGCCCGCTGATTATCGAATGATTCAGCGCAAGCACAAACTGTTAACGACATTGCTGCCAAAGCTCGATCGCACCATAAAAACCCAGTGGCTGGGTTTCCGGCCGTCACTGCCCGACTCCAAGCCCATCATCGGCCGGCACCCCAGAATACACGGGTTAACCATGGCGTTTGGTCACGGCCATTTGGGGATGACGCAAAGCGCTGCGACCGGTGAGTTAATGAGCCAGATCATTTTGGGAATGGACACCGCAATCGATACAGAACCCTTTTCATTTGCTCGATTCGGCAATACCCGCCAGTAAAGAACACCGACAGAGGAGACAAAGTAAAAGCATTTCTCCTGCTAGGGCACCTCTGAATAGATAGGACTGAGGTGATTCGAATTAATCAGTGTTGCCCTGGGTTTGTAAAAGGCGCACAGGGTAACCCAGCCCCGTGCGCCTTTGCTTTCAACTCAACTTAGTCCGCAGAGCGAATACGGAACCAGTTGATATTGAAACCTCCGGCCTTTGCCGCAATGGCAATTTCAACCGGCCCCGCTGGCAACGTCACCGTGTGCGATATCGTTTGCCAAGCCTGCCAGTTACCGGTATTTGGCACGTCGATTTGTCCAAAAACGGAATTGCCACCGCGCGCTTCCAATTGAATTTTGCCACCCGAATTTGGGCTGGCAACACGGTACTCCACAATATAACTTCCGGTTTCAGGCACGTTCAGAACCGGGAAAACCATCCAGTCGAAGGTGTCGATCCAGCCAACATTCAAACCACCACCCACGTCCGATGTATTTTCGGTTTGTACGCCCTGCATCAGCGTATAACTTTCTGCTTCAATAAAGGCATCCAGCTTATTGCCCGAATCGCCACCACCGGTGTCACAGGTCATGCCAGTGAACTGACCATCGTGCGAAATGTGGGCAGTAAACACCGCCGAGGCACCTGGCGGCAGGCTTTGGGCATAACTGGCGGTCAATTGCTGACCACTGCCGGTCACGGTTGCGCCCCAGGCATCGACCACAGCCACTTGGCTGGACGACTTCAACACAACCTGCCAACCATTCACCGTGTGTTGCGAAATATTAGTGACCTTAACATCACGCACGATGGCTCCGTTGTTCCAGATGTCGAAACTCGCTATCGAACAACTCAGAGAGACCACCGGTGGAACGGTTGTGGTAATCACAGCATCCGCAAAATCATTGGCGCCCTGGTTATCCACCACTTCCAATTCGACGTTGAACTGGTCCGCTGTCTCGTATTCATGGGTGACCTGTACGCCACTGGCGGTTTGTCCATCACCGAAACGCCACAGGTATTGTGTGATTTCGCCATCGGCATCACGCGAGGCAGACGCATCAAAGGAGGCCGATAAATGATTGACCGAGACCGAAAACGAAGCTTCCGGTGGCAGGTTGATCACCTCACCAACCGAAAAAGGCACCGCCGCTGAAACCGCTCGCTTGCCGTCGTTGTCGGTAACTTCAGCCACTAAACTGTAGGCACCATCCGCCAACGAAGTCAGCTCTACAGAGTAGGGTTCTGTGTTATCCGTCGCGACGCTGACACCGTTCAACGCAAAACTGACAGACTGCACAAAACCGTCAGCGTCCTGAGCTGAAGCCGACGCCGTCACAACCTCGCCGGGCAGAAAGTTCTGCCCTGCAAACGGCGACGTTAACTCTACCGTCGGGTCACCACTGTCTGCCTGTGCATAGTCATCATAAAACGCCAGCACCCACGCTAGTGCGCTGTTCCAGTTGATGGTGATTTCGTTGGTCGACCATGCGCCAATATCATCGATATAACAGGTTTGCGGTCGGCTCTGACAACCGTCGAGAGCGTTACGTGACAGATCGTCTTCCAACCCAACGTTTGGACCACCCGCAAAGGCGCCGGGTATGGCCCAGGGAAAAGCGCTGTCTTTGGCACCTGCCCACACCCGATGATGAGGTTGTTGCGTGGTCTTTTCACCGTGCCAGGTGATGTAGGAGTTCGATAGTGGGTTCTGACCAAACAGATAATTCACGCCGTAACCCACCGCCTGCGCGTATTCATCGTTTCCGGTGAGGTCATAGGCGATGCCCAAAATGGTCAGCGCATTGGCAATCATATTGTTAGAACCCCAGACATACTCACTGGATGTAATGGGCGTTAAATACCCCTCATCGCGGACCACCGACAAACGCTGATTCGCAATTTCAATCAACTTTTGCCGAGCCTGCGCTCGCAAGTTGTCCGTGTGCGGTGTCGGTACTGTCGCCAGCGACATAACGCCCGCCAGTTGAACCTGTTGCCAGCTGTAGTCGGTAACGCCTATGGCACTCAGGTTGATATCGCCCAAGTACCTGGCATCGCCAGTGGTGATGTATAACTCAGCGGCTGCCCAAAAAAACTCGTCAGCTAAAGACGTGTCGCCATAAGACCCGCCGCCGCTGTTATAGGGTGCGTCCGGCAGGGTGATATTGCTGTGCTGTTTAGCGGCATCCCAAGCTTTTATGGCAGCAGTTTCACATTGGTTGGCGAAGGCCGGATCTATCTCCCGCCACAAACGCGCGCATTGCGCCCCGGTGGCGGCCAGATTCAACGTAGCCGCAGTAGACGGTGGCACCAGATAACGAGCCCGGTCATCCTGGTGTGGGTACAGAGGTATGCCCGTCCACGTTGCGTCGTGCATTTTATGATGCACCATGCCCGCTTTGTCACGACCATCGGGCACTTGCATCGCCAGCATAAAACGCATCTGCCAACGAATTTCGTCGAGGATGTCCGGCACGCCATTACCGCTTTCCGGGATGTTCAACGTGCCATCGGCAAACCGTGCCTCGGTGCCGCGCAAATGCTGTGCGGTTTCATACATGTTGGCCAGTTTAAAAACGGAGATGCCACCGTTCACCACGTACTTGCCGTGGTCGCCCGCGTCGTACCAACCATACGGAACATCCAGCGAATAGTTGCAGGTTCCTGGCCAGCAAGGCACCCCAAAATCACCTTGATTCACACCCTGGTTCAGGTGACCCGCCGGTCGTGCCCATTTCGCATCGTTGCCGAAAGAGCCCAATCCGCCACCGGTAAATTCGGTGCGAATCTCTATGCCGCTGCGGTTGTGATAAAAGTATTTAATGGAATCGTACGCCACACCAGAAAACACATTAGGGGCAATATCGAAGGGATAACTCTGATCGCCACCCACGACAAGCCGCAAACTGTTATCGATAACATCTACAGATGTGAAATCAATCTGATGAACGCTTTCTCCAGAGGCAGAATCGAACCCCTTTGGCGTGGTTGTGCCACTGGCTATCGTTTGCCCGTTTTTCTCCAGGCGCCAGTTCAGCGGTGAGTTCGAGCTGCTGGCGTAGGTGGCGATCTTGTCGCTGCCCGGCAAATAGCCCAACTGATTGACCCGAGGGTTTCCTTCTACCGCAGCCACCTGAGCGGAAATCAGCGTGATTGCCGCGATACCCAGAGCGCGTTTTACATGCGTTTGAGACTCGAGCCAGGTTTGCGTTGCGAATCGGTTGACTGCTTTGGCCCGAAAAACGGCCGCAGTCAGTTTATGCAGAATCATAGTAAACTCCGTTAGTAATTATTGTTGTTTCCGAAGACATAACAGCCTGCTAACAACTGTTATCGATAACAAATCAAGCGTTAAAAAATACCGGTAACCGGCATTCCCAATGATGCGACCGTTTTATTGTTGTCTTTGCCTGTGAGCAATCCGGTTCATCATCACCTTTTGAAACTTAGCGGCAGCCGCCTGCAAATTCAAGTTTTTTTACAATTTTACAGCTTGCCGGTGCGCTGATAGGTGCCAGAAAAACCCACTTCGCCAACTGAAAAAGAAAATATAAGCCATTGATATATATAGATAATTTTTTCGATAGGACATTTTTTCGAAGCGTGCAAGGCTGCATCCAAAGCGCGCAAAAAATATTCCATATTAGATTACAGACTGGCGTAGATGCTGAACCGGTGACAGACCAAACAACCGCTTATATTCGCGACTGAATTGAGAAGGACTCTCATACCCGACATTAAAAGCCGCCTCGTTTACCGGCAATTGCTCGATAAAAATCTGATGTTTGGCGTGGTGCAATCGGATATTTTTAACGTACTGCAAAGGCGACAGATGCGTGACATTTTTAAAGTGTTCGTGAAAGGTCGATGGACTCATGGCCGCTATGTCGGCCAGTTCTTCGACTTTCAGCGCGTGATTGTAATGGCGGTGAATGTAATGCACCACCTGAGCGATACGGTTGTTGTGACGATCCTGCGTCACAAAATTGCGCAGCAGGTGCGCCTGCGTCCCTTGCAGCAGATGAAACAGAATTTCACGGTAATATATCGGTGCCAGCACCGCCGCCTGCTCGGGCTGTTGTGCGGTGGAGACCAACCGATGAATGCTGCCGGCTAACGCTTCATTGGATTCAGAGACAAAAATTCCACTGTCACTCTGATCCGCCTGCATCGACTGCGCAGGCAGTTGATTGACCAGCTCCGCCAGAATGGTCAGATCAATATCCAACCGGATCGCCAAAAATGGTTTGTCGGGCTGAGCATTAAATACGCGGCATCGCAATGGTAACGGCACCGTCAACACCAAATACTGGAATTCGTTGTACACAAAGCGTTGCTCACGCAACCAGGCTTCCTTTTCGCCCTGCACCACAAAATAAATGCTGGGGTCGTACACCAACGGGGTTAACGGTTGCGGTTCGGTCACGCGATACAGGCTGGTAAAAGGCAGTAAGTTCTGCGACATCCCTTCGTCCTGCACCATCGAATCAACCAAGTCTGCTATCGTTGTTAAGTTCACTGGGGGCTCCGCACATTCTGTTGTGGTCAGTATCGCTGGTTTTCCGCGGCTTGTTGAGTCGGTTTAGCGATTTCCGGAGGATTAGGCAAGTCGGCGCGAGTTACGGGCTAACGGGATGACCGGCTTGGCGTGAATAATGGCTGCGTTATCGATCAGGTCAACTCAACGAAGAGGGAAGCACATGAAAACAGTTAAATTGGGTCAACAGGGTTTAGAGGTCTCAGCCATGGGGTTGGGCTGCATGGGCATGTCCGACTTTTACGGTCACAAACGCCCGGAAGATGTGGACGCCACCCTACTCGCCGCCGTTGAACAAGGCATTACGTTTTGGGACAGCGCAGAAATGTACGGCCCATTCACCAATGAACAATTGCTTGGTGACCGCATTAAAGCCCTGGGCATCGACCGCAATAAACTGACATTGGCCACCAAATTTGGCGTCATGCGTGAAGCCGATGGCACCTGGCTCGGGTTCAACAGCACCCCCGCGCAGATTCGACAATCCTGTGAGGGCAGCTTGCGCCGTTTGCAGACTGAAACTATCGATTTGTATTACCAGCACCGAGTCGACCCGAATGTGCCGATTGAAGACGTTGTGGGCACGCTAGCCGACCTCGTCACCGAAGGTAAGATCCGCTATATCGGTTTATCGGAAGCCAGTGAAGACATTATTCGCCGTGCACATAAGGTTCATCCGGTGACCGCGCTGCAAGGCGAGTATTCACTGTGGACAAGAGACTTGGGCGCAGGCGTATTACCGGCACTGCAAGAGCTCGGCATTGGACTGGTCACTTACAGTCCGCTCGGGCGAGGCTTCTTAACCGGGGCGATTAAGTCCCGTGATGATTTGGCCGCAGACGATTGGCGATTAACCAATCCGCGATTCTCGGAAGAGAATTTTGCAAAAAACCTGGAATTTGTCGCTGATATTGAAGCCATGGCAGCACGCAAAGGCTGTACGCCAGCACAAATCGCATTGGCCTGGATTACGCATCAGGGATTCGTACCGATTCCCGGCACTCGCAACCCAAAACGGCTTGTGGAAAACGCCGGTGCACTTTCGGTTGAATTAACCGCAGACGAACTGCATTGGCTGAGTACCGAACTGTCGGCTGATGACATCCAAGGCGAACGCTACGCGTAAATAAAAAAGGCCATGCGGGTAACCGCATGGCCAAGATCACATCAAAGCACGATCATGACAAGAACACTTTTTCGTCTTAGAAACTTTATTAAGAACCAATCACCCCACCGTCTTCGCGCGATATGGCGATGACCGCAGAGCGTGGAACACCATCTTTTTGCGCATTCGGCCAGGTCTCGCCAGGGTGTTGAATGCCGACGAACAACGTGCGTTGATCGTTCGCAAAAGCACTGCCGGTAATCTCACAACCACGAGGACCCACCAGGAAACGGCGAATGTGCCCGGTCACCGGATCGGCACACAGCATCTGATTGTTTCCTTGCCCGGCAAATTTGCCTTCGTTTGAATAATCACCATCGGTTTGAATCCACAGACGGCCATCGGCATCGAACGCCAAACCATCTGGGCTGTTGAACATGTTGTCGGCGTTTACGTTATCGCTGCCCGCCATTGCACCGGTTTGCGTCGTCGGGTTACCCGCCATCACAAACAGATCCCAACCAAACCGTGAAGACAAATGGTCGCGGTTTTCCGGCACCCAACGAACGATATGACCGAAATCATTTTTCGCGCGAGGGTTCGCGCCGTTAACGGGTTGATTGTCTTTCACACCACGGTTTTTATTGTTGGTCAATGTGCAGAACACCATCGGTGACGACGGGTGACACGCAACCCACTCCGGCCGATCCATGGTAGTCGCACCGACAAAACGAGCCGCCAATCGAGCATACACCAAGATATATTCCTGACTGTCGAAACCATTGGCTTTGGTTAAGCCGTTTTTGCCATAGCTCAGTTCAACCCATTCACCGCTGCCGTTATCATTAAATTTTGCCGCGTACAACGTGCCGTTTTCCAGCAATGTCATGTTGTGGGCGCGGTTACCTTCGATATAGGTGTTATCGGATACGAACTTGTAGATAAATTCACCGCGTTCATCATCGCCCATATAGACAACCGCATGGCCGTCAGCCGACAAAGTCAGCGCCGCATTTTCATGCTTAAAGCGACCCAAAGCGGATCGTTTCATCGCTTTGGACTCAGGATTCAATGGATCGATCTCCACAATCCACCCAAACCGGTTGGCTTCATTGGGGTGCTTGGCCAGGTTGAAGCGTTCTTCGGTGGGCCACCAGTTATAGTCGAATCCGGTTTCGGACAAGCCGTAAGCTTTTTGTTCTTTACTCAGTGCGGTGCCTTTCGGTGCGCCAAAGTATCCGTTGAAGTTTTCTTCACAGGTGAGATAGGTATCCCAGGGTGTACGGCCATTACCGCAGTTATTAAAGGTCCCGATGATGCGGCGACCACTTGGATCCGCAGCAGTTTTCAACAACGCATGCCCTGCGACAGGGCCGGTCATCACAAACTCGTCGGCATCGCCATGCAAGCGTCGATTCAATTTGCCGTTTTTCTCAACTTTCCATTGACCTTTTTTATTCTTGGAAACTTCGAAGACGTTCACCCCGTGTGCCGCGATTTCTTTTTTCACGTCATCCGCGGTCAGGTTTTCACCCTTGTGCACGTGCATAAATTCTTTGTTGATGTATTCACTGTTTACCGCCATCACGCCACGGTTTTCATCGAGATTTCCGTCGCTGTTACGCAGATGAAACAAGCTCATCCCATCGGTGTTGTCACCAAATTGTGTTTCCTGATCAGCGGCCGTGTTGGTGACAGCGAACTTCGCTCCGCCTTTCACAATCGGATCACCCCAGGCAACCAGCACGTCATAGCGGTAGCCTTCCGGCAACGACACGGTATCGGCGGTGCTCATCGGGATTTGTTTGAAACTCATCAGCGTCGTTGCCTGGCTGACGGCGTTGGCCAGGGTTGACGTACCGGCCAGAAATCCGGACGCACCAATCGCGCCACCGGTTTTAATTAAGTTTCGTCGTGATACTGCACCGTTCAACAGGGCGTCGAAGGCAACAGACTTGTGAGCGTCATTTTCCATGGTTTCTCTCCTGGTACATCGTATTGTCGTTATAGGCGCGGACATACTAGGAGTGAAATGTGAAAGATCTGTGACAAATGAATGACAGTTTCACGGTGCGACTGTATCACACCGCGCCGACCAGCTTTACCTTGCACTGGCTATGTTACAACAGACTTTGGACCTGACCGACATACATGGCGGTAACCGACGACGGCTGACTGGCTTGCATACGGCTTAACCATTGATCCAGACAAAATTGCAGATCATCCGGACCGCGCAGTTGATCAAATACGTCCATCAACATCATGTCCAATTCATCGTCGAGATATTGCTGACTGCACATGGCCAGAATCCGGCGTAGGTTTGCCAGCTTCGCTGGTACTGGTATCGAAGCAACCCGCAACGGACTGGCAGACGATGAAGTCGGTGCCGAAATAGGGTCGGGTTTCGGTTTAGGCAGCGCAGATGACGGCAGTGGTTGGTCTGCACTGATAAGTCCACTGTTGTATAAGCCCGAGATTCGTGCAATGGCCGTTTCGTCAAAGGTCGGAAATAAATCCCGAAGTCGTTTACGACCGTCGATCATGATCAACAACTGCCGTTGTTTTGCAGACAATTCGCGAGACCGTTCGGCAATCGCAGCTTTGCCCTGCTCTGTTTTGGCGAAGACTAAATCTCTGTCCATAACCTGACCTTATTTTTGTTTTAGTGGTAAGGCACTTCTGACTAATTGCTATCTACCTCAGCAAACGCAGAGCTTCGCGAATGTCGAGGTAAGCTGTGCCGTCAATATGCAGAACCTTGGCATAGGGCTTAACGATGACATTTGCCCTTCCTACCCCACCCGCCGGGTCCCTCAGATCGATGACTGAGGTGATTTGCATTGATCAGACGTGCCTTGAAGACCATCAACACTGTATCACAGCGCAGTGGTGTAAAGAACAAATCCAAACCAAAAAAAACCATTAAAAACAATGAGTTACAAGACCATTGGTAGCGCCCAACCAGACCACTATTTTCTATGATGAAGCAAGTACCGCCATAGATTTACGATGCACAGATTCAGCAAACGAACGACGTATGCCCACCGAAACTGCCAACGAGGTCATAGGGAGACATTGAACCGGTCGACAACTTCGAACATGGTTTACATTCATTCTCCGACGCCTTGATAGACATCACATTATTTGCCATAACCGGCGTTACACTCCCGCGGCAGATTTCGCAGTCGCCAGATAACGCTACCGTACTAAGCAGTTACAGCTTGCAACCCGTTTTATGGATCGGATTTGGCGGACATCTTGTCAACGAACATCACTATTTTTAAGGACACCACATTGAAAAAATCACTCATGCCGATTGCACTTGCTTGCGCGAGCATCACCTTGCTTCCGTCTTTTTCATCGGCCGAAAACAGCTTGCACTGGAGTTACGCTGGACACGAAGGGCCAGAATACTGGGGGTCGTTATCACCTGAATTTCAAACCTGTCAAACCGGGAAAAATCAGTCGCCGATTGATATCGAGTCAGCGATTGAAAGTGATTTACCGGAACTGATGTTTTTGTACACCAACGCAGCCACAGATGCACTCAATAACGGCCACACAGTGCAGGTTAATTTCCCTGCCGGGAATACCCTGGTGATTGACGAACTAACCTATGAGCTTAAGCAATTTCACTTTCATACCCCGAGTGAAAACAAACTGGATGGGCAATCATTCCCGCTGGAAGCGCATTTCGTTCACGCCGATGCCGAGGGTAATTTGGCGGTCGTTGCGCAGTTTTTCCAGGAAGGAGAAGCAAATGCTGCCCTGACCGATTTATTGAAAAACGTACCAGACGAAACAAACCCAACGACAACACTGTCACGCGCTTTGGAAGCAAAGACGCTGTTGAACACCAACAACGATTACTACCGTTTCACAGGCTCACTGACTACACCGCCGTGCACGGAAGGTGTTCAATGGTTGGTGATGAAAGAACCAATGACCGCATCCGCCGAACAGATTTCCCAGCTGGGAGAGGCCATGCATCAGCCGAACAATCGCCCCACTCAGCCACTGAATGATCGAGTCGTATTGAAGTAAAGAGCGATCAGCTGAACAACACAGGGATGTGGTGTTCATTGAAATAATCGGCTTGATATTCTCAGACATACGCTACTCTTTAGTACTTCCCTCTCGCTAAACCAACACAGGTTTTTCATATTTTTTTTAGAGACGCCTCACAAAAATAGTATTCGGTCATTGCTTTCGCGCTCGCCTGAACGAACCATGTAACCGCTTACATGGAAATTAAAAGCTAACTCTCTTGAGCAGCTTCTCTGAACCATCTGACACGACGAATGCTTAATACATTCTGATCAGATTTAGAAATGAGGTATTAAAATTAAAGGCTCATTTCAATTCGCAAGCGCCGCTAATTAAACACAACATTCACACATGGAAGTCGTATCCAAGGCATGAAAGACTTAACAATTGGCCATCCATTGAAAACTATTGTTGCCTTTGGCTTGCCGCTCTACTTTGGCAGCTTATTGCAGCAAGCCTATATATTGGTGGACAGCATTATTATCGGGCAACACCTGGGCGGGAAAGAGCTTGCAGCACTCGGGATATCCGGACCTTTGGTTTATTTCGTTGTCTCGATCATTCTGGGGATGGCTATAGGATTTTCAATAAAAATATCCCAGCACAAAGGTGCGAAGAGCAATGTACGAATTGTCGGCAGTATCCGAAGTATGTTGGCGCTCTTCTTTTGCAGCGGTATCGTTATATCATTGTTGAGCCCATGGCTGGCAACCTTTTTTATCTGGCTCATGAAAGTTCCGACAGATATCGTCGGTGGAACAACCATATACACGAAAACTTTGCTTTACGGGCTTATTTTTCAGTTCCTGGTTATAGGCATATCAGCTGCGCTCAGAGCGTTGGGTGACAGCATTACGCCTCTGTATATGCTGTTCACTACGAGCGTATTAAACATTGTTTTGGATATCGTTCTGATTATCTATTTCGACATGGGTATATTTGGGGCAGCACTGGCGACAGTCATTACTCAGATCATTGGTTTCATTGCTCTTATCATCTATGTCATTTGGAAGAATCCTTTTTTCAGAGACGTTTTCGTTATTCAAAAAACCGACTTCGACGGTTTGCTTGAGACTCTCAAACTGGGCGTTTTTCCAGCCTGCCAGCATATGATGTTGTCGGCGGGAATCCTGGTGATGATCTGGATACTGACACCTTTTGGAGCAGCTGTTATTGCTGCAGCAACGATTGTGGGTCGCATTGAGATGTTCGTCGTCATGTTCTTCTCCGAAATGGGCTCCGCGAACACGACCTTTGTTGCACAAAACTACGGTAAAGGAGACGTATTACGAGTAACGACTGGGTTCAAACAGACCTTGGTACTATGCGCCACTCTCGCTATCGCGTTAACCGCACTTATTCTTGCTTTTCCTGAATTCACGGTACGACTTTTTACGCAGGATACAAATGTCATCGACATTGCGACTGTTTACATCCAAATACTGTTCCTGTTTTTTACCTTCCTTGCCATGACCAATGTAATGCACGGCTTTCTAAACGGTATGGGCAAAACGCAAGTTGCTTTCCTTTGTACGATTTATTCATTCATATTAACCCGCGTTCCTCTAACTTACGTCTTTGGTCACTACTTTGGCATTGTCGGTTTTTGGTGGGCAGGTTCTACAGGGTGGCTCATTGGTTTCCTTTATACATTCTGGATTGTCACAAAGGTGATTAATACCTTCAGCTATATCAACGACAATAAAAAACTGGCTATGAAAGGGGCTTGCGAGCGTAATGCGTAAGAATCGTACAACTGATTTATGCAATTCTGTGTAATGGTTTACATGCCAGACGGTTCGTAGACTCGACTTTTAAACGCAACTGACAAACACTTTCGACTGCGCAGCCACCCTAGAATTCTGTACGACTCAAATGTCCTCATCGACTTAACAACCGGCGGTTTTTTACGGGGGCTTCCGTCGCCTCCAAGAAGTTATCTTATTTCGAACATCACCAATTATTCAATGCAAGTTTGATAATCAACCAATGTCTGATTTTCGTATAACAGGGCTTCGCCTTTTTCACGCGGACCGCGTTTTTGATCGAAACTCTTGCGCAACTTTAGGCCTGTGGTCTACATCACCTTCAGTAGAGATAGTCCCCACTTGTACTGAAAGGTAAACGATTCCGCCGGGCGTTCGTTGCTCTGTCGATGCATCTGTTGTATTGAATCGACTGCTTTGCGGACTGCTATGTTCCTGCATGTCTGCTGAGAAATTCCCTTGGCAGAATCTTCTCCAGAATGCGGTCGATACAAAAATCTTTTTGCAAACCAAGGAAGTATTTTGTGGGAGTTCAGATAGGAATTGAAACCGAACCATGAGAAGTGCATACAGAGAAAACTGCCTGAGCTCAATTCACGGCAACGCTCAAATGTTCAGAAAAAACCTTTTTTTGTCTTTGCTATAGGCATTCTGCGCATGATAAAAAGCGATTGCGTCATGGTTGTCACTGGGTGTTTGCCACTGAACGTGAGTGCATTCCAGCTTCTTAGCCAAATCTTTAATTTCGTTTAGAAACCGGCCACCCAAACCCCCACCCCGATGCTGCTCTTTTATATACAAACAGTCCATATGCAGGTAATACGCAGCATCCCAGGTTGAAAATTCTTTCGTGGCGGTAGCATAGCCAATAACATTGGTATCATTTTCAGCGACTAAGCAATATGCAGACCTTGGAACGCTGAAAAATGCCTTTTCCAACCTTTTTTGCTTTCCCTCTTTTGAATAACTCACACCTTCAAAAGCCGCATGTAACTCACACAGCTCAACAACCATGGGAAGGTCTTTTAACTCCACTTCTCTAATTTTTACCATTTGGCAATGTAACTCCTTTGCATAATGTTAAACTTTCTTTCGCTACCATCGATAACCAATACCACGCCAGGTCGGCGGGTATTTCTCTACTTCATTCGTCCCACCACAGCGTTATCTTATTCTTAGTCATGAGCTTTTTCTCGACCGTCACCTGGTGGTCGATCAGCGTCGGACAAAATTGAAAGAGGGCTTGGCTGAACTCAGACCAGTCAGGTGTTTTTCCGAAACTCAACGACACGCTGTAGTCTGTAGCCTGAGTTACTTTTAATGAATATTGAGCGTCCCATGTTTCCAATTGATGAACGATGTCATCGGTCGTCAGGTTTCCTGTCGACGTACCTGCTTTGTAGAGTCGACTGAATTTTGGGTTTCGGTTTAACTGCGTTTCTTTTTGTCGAGCGAGGACATCGTCGTCCATCTGCGACCGTAGCCAAGCGGCAATATTCTTGTGACCGGATTTTTCCGCATAATAGGAGGCCGTATTCTCGATCAATCCAAATGCGAAGCGGTTTACATCGGCGCCGCGCTCGACCAATACACGAACGATGTCGTCGTCACCTTGTCGAGCAGCAATCATCAGGAGGGTTTCGTTGTCTTCGTCTTGCTCTACCGGAATACCCTGCTCAATGAAATATTCCACGGCAGCGACACTTGACGCATATACAGCCCGACTGAGATGAGTGGTATCACAGGGCATTGCCTGATCCAACAGCCACTGCAACATGGGCATCTGGCGATGGGCAATCTGATGCGCGACCAGATCCACCCGGAATGTCGACAACGTTTGTAAGTCCTGTTTGCCTTGCAGAAGTGAACTCGCCTGCTCTACGTCGCCAGTGTAGATTGCACGAGCCAAGGCTCCAAGATGTTCTCCCTCGGGTTTCCCACCGGCTTCGATCAACATGCTTTGTATACGTTCACGCTTGTCGTCAGTTAAGGTACTGGCGGCCCAGGGTGACCAGCCCAAGTTGTCTTTTAAGTCAGGATCGGCCCCTGCTAACAGTAATGCGTCAACAACGCGGGAAGCTTCATGATGGATGGAAAAGGTCAGTAAGGTCATGCCAGCCAGAACCGGACCGTAGCTTGTGCTTCCCTCGCGCAGGACGCTATTGGGATTAGCGCCAGCGGCGCAACTGTCTTTGATCGCGGCAATGGCACCAGTGCGACGAGGTTCTAAGACTGCTTTCAGCAACATGTTGTTGGGAGATGAAGACATGGTTTTCCTTTCTATGTCGGTGGGTGGATTATTTTTCAGTTGCGCTCAATGCCTGCAATTTCGACAGGGTATTCCAGTTACGCGCGGTACAGGAAACGCCCAGACTCGATTCAATGGCAGCTGCCAGCTTGGACCGACCAATCCCCTCAGGTGCATGTAGATAGAGCGCATTATCGGTCAGGGTATAGTCTTCACTTACCGTTTTTAATCGCTCCAGGCGCGTCAAGTCAGGGGATGCTGCCGGGGTTTTCAAGAAATAGACATGTAACGATGTCCCCGAGTCAGTGGGATAGGGATTGTGACTGACCACAATGTCCAGTTCTGTTTTCGATACAACGATAACATCGGGGTTTAGCTGAAAGGTGTTGTGTATAGCCGTCTGAATTGTCTGTTCAATGCTTGTGTTGTTTTTAATTGGTGAATCGAAAACCACATTTCCCGATTGGATGTAGGTTTTGATTCTTTTGAATCCGCAGGTTTCAAGGCAATTTTTAAGATCTTCCATGCGTAGTTTGTTTTTACCGCCAACATTTATGCCACGCAGCAACGCAATATAGGTTGTCATCTTCAACGGCCCTGTCCATGAAATGAAATTGTCATGATAGTGAGTGCGCACGCTAAGTTGCCGGAGCGGCGTCAGGTTAGTTTAGCGACAAAAGGGGAGCGATGTAAAACGGATACAACGGCGTTCAAGGCAAGTTCTGCAGGCAATATTCATTATCTTGGCAAAGAACTTAACAACGAAATTTGCCATTTCAGCCCCGCCCTCCGGGTCCTTCAGATCGATGACTGAGCGTTTTTTTGTGTTTTGAAAAGGACTCGCCATACCTTGCAACACACGTCTCGCTCATCCTTCGATCTGATAAGTCTGAGGTGATTTGAATGAATCAGAGTTGCCCTAGAATGGAACGCTGAATTCATGCAAATTTCCGACTCAGGACGCTAGACAATCACACCGGTCAGCGCGCCACTGCCAAATTGCGGAATCTGCCCCGTCAGCCCGAGAATTTCGGTTGCCGTATCGAACACATTCATATGCGAACCCGAGGCATTCACCACGGTGCCACCGTTCAACGCACTGCCACCACCGGCCATCATCACCGGGGCATGTTCTGAACTGTGAGCGCCACCGTCACCCATGTCGGTCGACTGAATCACCAACGTACTGTCCAGTAAATTAGCCTCAGCCAGTTTCTGAATCAGGTAGGCAACACGGCCAGATAAATACGCACGGCATTCCTCATAGGCGCCCTCTCTGCCGCCGTGGATCGATTGATGATAGTCGCCTTTGAACTCCAACTCCGGAATCGCGTGTTCAGATTGATGATTGCCCAGCATGATGGAAACAACATTGGTCAGGTTACAACTTAAGGCCAGTACAGCGGTATCGATCTGTAATTCCGACTCAATCGTAAACTTAGTCTTGTTGGCATCATCATAGACAAAGCCATCCACGTTCCAGTCAGGGTTCAAACAGGCTTCGTCGATGGTTTGATCCAGCCGGGCATTTAATTTTTCAACCGCACCGAGATGTTCATCAAGGCGCTCGCGTTCGGAAGACCCGAGTATCGTTTGCAGGTCCGTTAACTCTTGTTTGTGTACGTCAAGCAATCCACGGGTACGCTTTGTGCCGACATCGCCAAGATTGGCGCTGTTACCGAATACTCGATTGAATGCGGCTAGCGGATTGTCCTGGTAGTTAATTTCAGAACCGTTCTTTTTGGTCGCGCTGCCGTGCCCATTACTCTGCACGCCAAGAAGCAAAGAAGGAAACGCTGAGGCAGCACCCAACGTTCGCTCCAGCTCCACATCAAAGGTATTCGCAAAACCGGCACCGGCAAACGCTTTATTGGTGTTGCCGTGGCCGCCTATTCCGTCACCGGTTTTGTTGGTAATACTGGCATCGCTAAAAAAGATGCAATGATTCTTTACAGCTTCCAGAGGCTGCGTGGTAATGGGCAATTCCAAATTGGCGGATGGCAACCATAGGTTGGTGCCATTTACAGGAGCGCCGTCGGGAATATAGACACAGACAACCCGCTTGATACCCGGTACCGATTTTGCTTCGGCTGCGCGTGCCGCCATCATGGCAGTGGTAAAGGTCGCGCCCCGCAGCATGTTCACAGACAGCCCAGCGTGCGTCAGCGTTTTCAGAAAATGTCGACGATTCCAATGTGCAATTGATTCTTTCATATCTGTTCTCCCTGACTACCGTTGTTTGCGATAGCGAATGAAATCGCTCGCGCCCAGCGCAATAAGTGCCGCGCGCGCATTCTGATTTTGGCTGGACATCCGTTGTGTCATGGTGTCGATACCGCATTGATAGGCCGCCTTTTCATCGGCCGCTAACTCCGGCGCGTCTTCCGCGACATGGTCATATATGTCGTGTCCGATACCCATCACAAAGCGGAAGCCTTTTTCTGCGAAACAGCTTTGCGCTGACGGCAGGTTTTCCAATAAATCGGACAACTGCCTTGCACCATGGAACGTCAGGACATTGTTGTCTGTCATTTCATTCGTTCCGATCAACTGACCACTCGCGTCAATGGCTTTACCGTTCACACCCACGGTGCGCATCAAGCCGACGGAGTCGATATTTTCCATACCAAAACCGTGTGGGTTGATGATGGCATCATGGCAACTGCTGCACGGTGCATCCTTGGTGAGGAAGGCGTAGCGCTCACGATTGGTGATTTGTCCATTTTGCTCAATGTATTCTTGCAGGCGTTTGGCGACATCTTCGCGGGCCGCGTCGATATCCGTGGGCATCGGTGGCACTTTATGACACAACATGCGCTCGCGTACGGCAACAGCACGCTTAATTGGTGACGTTTCCTCTTCGTGTGCGAAACCGGCCATGAACGCACCGCTGGTTAAAACACCCCCGCGATCAGATAAATTACTGACTTTAGTAAAGTCATTACCCGTCACTCCAGACACGCCATAGTAGTTCGCAAGCTCTGCGTTCATAAAACTGAAGTTATCGTACAAAGCGGACACCGACTGTTCGCCATCAAACATCACATGCTTGACGATTTCGCGAACTTCCTGCGCCATCAACTGACGAATTGCCGGGGTGAAGTCTGGATACAACTCGGCATTTTTTGTCGCGGATAACACATTGTCAGTGGCGAACCACTGGGCGGCAAATTCACCAAAGTGATCTCTCGCCTGAGGCGTTTTCAGCAGCCGGTCGACCTGCGCTTCTAGCTCGAAAGCGCTGGACAGTGCACCTGTCGCGGCTGCTTCAAACAGTTCAGTGTCGGGCATCGTTCCGGTATAGGTGTAGGACAGGAACGAAGCCATTTCATACGGCGTCAGTATATAAGCTTCGTCTTCCAACTCTGCTGGCGGCATCGGCTGTACGACTTCAACGGCATCCGCAAAGGTGACTTTTTTCAGGCTGAGTATCCGCCCGTCTGTATGCTGTGCGCCGTTAATGGCGTTGGTAATCTGTACGTATTTATTCGAGCCGACGACGCCTTCCACAACGAATGAGACGATGTCATCGTAGTCAGAACTGAGCAGTACTGTGCCGACTTGAGTGTTATCAACTCGAAGTTCAATAGAGGGATAGGCACCATTGGCTTCAATACCCTTTGCGGTAATGGTAATGATGTCGTGGCCGGTAAAATTATAACCCGCGGAAATACCGAAGTTCTGATACAACGGGATATCGTTGTAGTCTGAATCCGGCTCTGTTGCCAGACTACCGCCTTCCAAGGTTAATTGAACCGTACCCGGTGCGTACTCAACATCGCCATTGGCAATGCGGTCACGGATATCGGCAACCTTTTCGCCCATTTCTGAGCGGTACAAAAAGTGTGGCGAACTGAGTGCGGTACGTAAAGCAAGTCGCAAACCTTCGTCGTTTTTACCTTCACTGTAGGCCGGGGTAAAAAACACTCGGTAACGATTTTTTTCAGCGTCGGTTAATGGCCGACGATAGGCTTTCGGCAAGAAGCCATCGATGAACTCTGATGCACATTGGGATGTACTCATGCCATCACAATTCGCAATCTGCGCAAAATTATTCGCTGCAACAAACTCGGCCGCCTGTTGCGAAATGGCCACGTAGGCATCCATGTAGGCTTGCGTCACTGGCGTCAAGGTTTGATTGGAAAATCCTTCGACCTCCGTGTCCGCTGGCACACCGCTGGCTTTCGCCACTACCGTATAGCCAGTCAAGTCATACAGGGTGGCCTCATATTCGCGTTGGGTCAGCAAGCGCATTTGCCGCCGTCCATAATGAATGTCGGTCGCCTCGCACGACAACACCGGCTCGTCCGGTTGCCAGGTGCGAATGTAGGCGGCAATATCTCGCGCACAGTCGCCAATACATTTGTCTGCCGCGGCAGGCATGAAGTTGGTAATGTACGTTTCCAAATCATAGTTCGTCGTGGCGGATGAGCTGTGCGTGAACATCTGCTTTGCAGAATCAATGTTTGGCAAATCAGGCAACGTTGCCGTGCCTTGAACGCCGTGACAGCCCGCACACCCTAAAGTGGCACTTTCATAAAGCGTTTTGCCATTTGCCGCGTCGGCCGCGCCATTATCTCCGCCGTTATCTCCGCCGTTATCTCCGCCGTTATCTCCGCCGTTATCGCCGCCGTTTCCAGTCGGTAATGACGCCAGCGTATCGGGTGAATTGGCCACCAAGTCATTCACTAACGTGCCGGACTCGGTAAAATCGTTTGCGGACCATTGACCATCGTTGGTGGCATTGGGCTGCAACAACGACGATCCTTCCGCTTTATTGTTAAGCGCCCAGTTCAGGTGACTGATTTTGTTGGTCTGTAAGAAGGATAGCCAGGCGCGAGTTTCATTTTCATCAACAGCACCATCACCACTGGCTGATACAGAACCCCATTCGGTCACGAACAACGGCAATTTTTTTCCTAACGCAATATTGGCTTTATCACGCAACGATTGTCGGTGAGTCCCGGCGTAAAAATGCAAGGTGTAGGCAATGTTGGTGTACGTTGTAATGGGGTCGTTCGCCGCAACATCGACATCTTGAGACCAGTTTGGCGTACCAACAATAATCAGGTTGTCTGGGTCTATTGCACGGATTTCACTGATGACATCCAATGCGTAAGGTTTGATAACGCCAGACCAGGAAACGTTTAACGGTTCGTTATAGATTTCATAAATAACATTTGGTTTGTCACCGTAGAGCGTCGCCATTTCCTTGAAAAACGCAATAGCCTGCGTTTTGTAATCTTCTGCGTGGTGTGTATGCCAATCAATAATGACATACATATTTTCTGCGATCGCCGCGTCGACGACTGTTTTTACGCGGTTCATATTTGATGCATCATTCAGATAGCCGCCGTTCTCTTCAACACCCATGGCCGCTCGGATGATGCTGCCGTTGAGGTTTTCTTTAACGCTTTTCACAACACCGGCATTATAAAAAGCTTCACCTCCCCATCCGGTGTTACTCCAAAAAAGACTGTACCCTGCCAAGCTGGCTGGTTGCCCGCCAAAGACCACTTGCCCGTCAGCGACAGAAACCGGTGGTACAGCCGTAGGGTTACCGTTGTCATTTCCATCGCCGTCGCCGTTATCTCCGCCGTTATCTCCGCCGTTATCTCCGCCGTTATCTCCGCCGTTATCTCCGCCGTTATCTCCGCCGTTATCTCCGCCGTTATCTCCGCCG
>JBNKNI010000051.1:0-26803 GCA_050293765.1 Reinekea sp. | reverse complement strand
GGGATCGCCCCTTGGAAAGAAAAAACTGATTTTTTTAACCGCACAAACACCAATAACAAGGTCCAAAAAAGATATCGCAACCGCCCTCGTGCCTCGGTTGTTGGCTCAAACAAAATAAATAACCGTTTTCGATATCGGCGTAAATAACCGCTCCGACGCATCTGCTTTGGCTGACTTAATTGGCACGTTGCAACGGGTTCATGGGCATGGCAACCCCCTTAGAAAGAAACCAAACCCTCTTCTAGCACAAACAGCTGCGCTGCAAAAACAAAAACCCACCGAAATACCCCACTAGTTTCCTTTGTTCGTTTTCCTTGAGCTGTGTCACTTGGGGTTCCCGGTATCTGCGCTGTTTGGCTGCTATTATGCCGGGGTTGTTTTTTGTTCAGCGCTGTTTTTGCTTTGAGGAGGGTTTCTGTGTATCCGTTCTTGATCATTGTGGGTTTAATCTTTTTCTTGCTGCTGGCACTGTTGGCGCTGCGGTTATTTGATGAACGTGCGGAGCGATTGGAGTGGGCGCGCTTGTCTGCTTTGCAGCCGTCAAACCCGCCTACGTTTAACTCAAGTTTGGTGGCGGATTTACCTGAGCCCGCTCGTCGGTTTTTTAATTTTGCGATCAAACCCGGTACGCCGTTGTTGAGCGTGGCTGAAATCGATATGGGGGGTGAATTTAGTTTAGGGACGAAAGATAAGCCTAACTACCAGCCGATGGATGCCAGGCAGATTCTGTCTTCGCCTATGGGGTTTGTCTGGAAGCTGAAAATTCCTGGGGCGGTATCGATAACCGGGTCGGACAGTGGCCGCTGGACGCGTTTTCGGATTCTAGGTCTTATTCCTGTTGCCCGTATGGAGGAAAGCGTAAACCACTCGCGGTCGGCTTTCGGCCGGTATGTTGCCGAGTCGGTGTTTTGGACGCCTGCGGCTGTGCTCCCGGGGCCTGGGGTGGTCTGGCAAGAGTTGGGGCCTGACTCTGCCCGCGTAAGCGTGACAGGCAATGGCCTGACCCAAGAGGTGGATGTGAAGGTTGATGCCGTAGGTCGGCCCGTGGAGGTTCATTTCATGCGTTGGACCAATGCTAATGCTGAAAAACAACACCGGCTGCAGCCTTTTGGCGGTTATCTGTCAGATTTCCGTGAGGTACAGGGCTTTCGAGTTCCCTTTGATGTTGAGGCTGGCAATATGTTCGGTACGAGCGATTACTTTGCGTTTTTTAAGGCAAAGGTGACGGCTGTCCGCTTTCGTGAGCATGCACGTGAACGTGAATGATGGGCAGTTACTGTGTCAGCTTACCCGCTGACACAGTTGGTTTTACTGCGCATTTATGCTTTCGCCCTTTACATCGCGGCGCAATAGTCTGCGGTGGGTACAGCGCGGATGATTTCAATACTGGCAGCCGGTTTGGTCATGAATTCCGACAAACCCACGGCGGTGCCGTTATCGGCCCAGTCGTAAGTGTAACCAAGCCCAGTCCAGGGTACACCCGGTGCGGCGCGGAAGCTTTTCATGTAAAGCTGCTGATAAAACTGGGTGTAGTCGTTAATGCCGTCCACCTCTGGGGCGCTGCCATCAAAATTCAGGTTGCATTGGGTGTCTTCGGGGCTGGGGTCGACGCAGGGGCGGAATACGTCCTGTGGCTGAATCCACATTTCAACAAACAGGTCGTATTGCCAGCTTGGGTGCAGGCCGAGCAACTGTTTCAAGCGCAGGTCGCGTGCGGCATTCAGGTCGGCATCGTCGGCGTGTTGTTGTGTCCATTGCTGGCAAAATGTCTGCACTTGTGGGGCTACCGTAACCCAATAGGCGAACTCTGGGTTCGCTGATGTTTGTGTGGTACCAGCGATGTAGTTTTCAAACGCGGCGGTGCTTTTCCAGGTGACAACTTTGATGCGCCCTTGGTCATCGCGGAGCAGCTGATTGTTTGTGGTGGATATCGGCGTTAACTGATTTACGTTTTCGCCATCCATCACTTGCGCGGCGTCAATCACCGCCTGCTGATAGGATTCATCCAACGACAGAGTGGTACAACCACTCACCGCCAAACCAAAAAGTATCAGCAACCCCTTTGGTGCAGATATATTTCTCATTACTCTTTCCCCAGATATTGATCAAGATAGGTTTGCCACACGTCTTCGTCCAAAATACTGAGCAAGGCACGGTTCACCGGTTCCCGTAATGCGCTGCCTTCTGGAAACGCGATCGCGTAATCCTGTGGTTCCACGCTCAGTGGCGCCAGTTTTACATTCACCAGTGCTTTGGTCGTCACCAGATACTGCAGAATTTCTTTGTCGTGCAAAAACACGTCGACCGCGCCTTCGTCAAACTTGCGTTGCAGCTGTGGAAAGGTTTGCAACTGTTCGACGAAAACGCCCTGCTTTTCAGCCCACTCCGAGGCGACACTGAGGTTCTTCACCGCAACGGTTTTTCCTTTCAGATCGGCCACGCTGGTGACCTGAGGTTCCAGTGCTTGCAGCGTCAGACTGGAGGTAATCACGGCGGTAAAACTGGAGATAATGGTGACGCCAAAAAACATCAGAAACAAAACAAACAATTGACCGAACCGGGTGTTCAATGAAAACGGATCGCCCCGCCCCTGGAACACCAACAGGGTTGACCAGATTAACGCGCGGTAAAATCCTTTCAGCGGGCCTTCGGCAAAAAATTCATTGCCGCGTTGCCGTTCTGTCCACCAGTAGTAAATCGCGACGATAAACATGAAAGACAGCAAACCCAGAATAATGTTTAACAGGTTGGAGCGAAAAATTTTAGCCACAACCAAACCAAAGTTGGCGCCGCTGTCCCGGTCCGCCACCAGCGTGCCCAGCGACGCTTCAAAATAGCGGTGCGAAAAATCGATTTTTGCTTCGCGCGCGGGGGTGATCGACAGCGCCGCAATGGCTAAATCTATTTCCCCCTGTTGCGCAGCCAGGATCAGGTCATCCGCTGTGCCGTATTCGATGAACCGATATTGCGATGCGTCCAGATCCAGACAATCGGCTACCAGTTGCCATAAGCGAATACTCAACCCTTCCAGATTACTCAGTTGACCCATCACAAAGGGCGGCGAAAACTTGGTGCCAATGCGTATGGGTTGCTCGCTGGTAATCGGATCAATTTTCGGGCAATAGGACGGTGCCGCATGGACGACGCTGGCACAGGCCAGCAAAGAAACCAGAACCAAAAAACGGTGCCATTTAGTCATGCTGTTGAAGCCTCATGTCAGTCAGGTGCTGGACCTGGGAAAGTGCGTCCTGCAACGTTGCAAACTCGTAGTCGTACGTCAGGTCTTTAAATTCATGCTTGCCGCCGTAACCCCATCGGGCAATGGCAGTCTGGCACCCGGCCGCCAGGCCACATTGGATGTCTGCCCGGGCATCGCCCACCATTAACAGTTGTTCCGGTTTTATTTGCGTGTATTCGCTGAACAGCAGAACCATGTCTGGTGCGGGTTTCGGTTGCGCGACGGTGTCGCTGGCGTAAACCTGAGAAAAGTAGTGCCCAATATTGCGCGACTGCAACAGTTCCAGGGTGCGTTCAGAATCTTTCCCGGTGGCAATGGCCAGCGGTAACTGTCTTGCGGCGCAGCATTCCAACAGTTCTTTTACGCCATCGTACAGCAACACCTCATGCGCCATTGCCCGGCTGTATTTGCGGAACGGTTCGTACATATCTTCGGTCAAATTCAGGTTGCGCATAATTTGCTTGAAACCCAACCCGAGAAAACGCCGGTATTCATTAAACAGCGCGTCGATATCAAACGTTTGGTGCGGGTAGACCTCCACCAGCGCAAGCGAGAGTGCCTGCTTCATCACCGCGAGGCTGTCGATCAAAACGCCGTCCAGATCGAACACAATCGCTTGAACAGACCGCTGCGAATTATTCATTTTCCGCACTGGCCTGTTCCATATAAAGTGTTTCGACGACGTCAACAAACTGGCCGATTTCGCGACTGAAGGCTTCGTAAATACCCGGCAAGTCCAGCTGACGTTTGCGCACCAGAGATTGATTCATACCAATGATGAACTGCTTCGCTTCCAGGTAGTCCGGCGATAAGGTGCCTGACAGGGCGTCCAACGCCAAGTCCATCGCCACCTGCCCTTGTTCCGTTCCCGAAATAGCGACGGTCATCAAACCACCGTCTGCAACAAAATTGGTGTTGGCGCCCAACACCGGTAACAGGGCATTGCGCTCTGTCCAGCTGATCACCTCTTTGGGCGATACAGCCTTGCAGGCTTCGTTAGCGGTCGGCTCTGGGCAATCGCCCTCGGTCAGGTTTTGGTAGTTGGCAATCAACAACATGGTGTTATCGGCATTAGCCTGTAAAACCGCTTGCTGCCATTGCTCAAAAGAGCTCACCGCCAACGGCGCCTTGGCGTTAAACGGCGACCAGTCTTGCAATAAATAGCCGCGGTTTTCTTCAATACCGGTGGCGGAATGGTCGTTGAGCATTTGGATGGCGGCCACGTCCAGTTCACTGGCGTTGCTTAACGTCTGCAACGTTTCGATCAGGGCTTTGTAGTTTTTGTGTTCATAAATACCGGCAACATTGCTGGCAGCGTCGTAGCCGTATTGTGTGACGGTGCCGTTAACGCCAGCAAAAATAATGGTCGGGGTTGTCAGACTCGCTTCGCGCTGCAAACCAAAGTAGTCCACACCCGGGTTCTCGCATCGGCCACTGGCCAACCACTCGGCAATGCTTTCGGCTTGCGCGGAGCGATCGAAATCCGCCTCCGTCTGCAATTGATTGAAGCCGACCAGCGCCTGTGCCAGATCATCCACCAGCACAACCACCTCCGGCTGCCAGTCGCTGATGGTAAAGCGCACATCCGCCGCCGCATTTTGATAAAAGTTACAGTTGGGGTGGTTTTTTAAATCCATGTAGTGCGTTCGCACATTCAGGTTACGCACATCCGCTGATGCCAGTGAGCGGGAGATACCTTCGTTAATATCATTTACCCAGGCCAGATCTTTATTGTAGGAATGTACGACCAGAATTTTTCGTTGATCGCTGTTGTGCTGCAGAACAACAACCGCCGCAGTGGCCAGCAACACCAGGATCAGTAACCATTTTATGAGCGCTAAAAGTTGAGTCATGTTCGGGCAATCCTAAATAAAATAGAGCGACTGCCACCACGGCAGACTGGCGTAGATCGCAACAATCCGCAGCGACAGAAAACCAACATTGACCAGCAACATCAGCCCCGGCCGATAGGCGACCTGTTGGGCATCCAGCTCACTGATCGTTTGCGAATACACACCATGTTGATACGGAAACAGAAAACTCTCAGAGACCGTCACCACAATAAAACCCACCAGCCAGGGTGACACACCGACGCTGGCCGCAAAGGGCAACAGCGTCGCGGCCAATAAAATAAACGCGGGTGCGCCGGGCACCACCAAACGCACCAGCAGAACAAAACCGATGATCAGTCCTATACCCAGCGCAAAGTTGGCTTCAAAAATGGGTTTGATCAATTCGATCTGCGCCACCAGCCATTGGCTCAGCGCCAGGTGATCGAGCATGCCGCCCCAGGCCACCACGGTGGCAATAAAAATCAAGGTGGGCCAATCCACTTTGCTGCGTAAAGACTGCAACGACAGCCCCTGAAATAAAAAAACCACCAGCGCCAAAAACACCACAACCCAAGCCAAGGGAATTTGGTGCAGGCTCTGAGTAAAGACGCTGATCAACAACAAACCATACAGCCCCAACACGCCCCAATCTTTTCGGGTGATGACGGTGCCAGGTGTTCGTGCAGCCAATGCGTCGCGTTCAAGTTTCGGTTCCGCTTGGGGTGGCGATACGAAGCGTTGTGCCCACAACGCAAAGCCAATTAACCCAATCGATAACACCAGTGCGACAACCATACTGGCTTGCAACCAACCCAACCATTGAAAACGGCCACGCGTCTGTTCGCTGAGCATAGCCAATAAAATAAAGTTCAGGGGATTGCCGGTCAGGAATACGGTCGACATTAAGGTTGTGCCGTGCACGTGTAACAACGCGTAGATCGACGTACCGGTGGCACTCTGCGACGAGGCGAATTTATCAAGCAAGGGTTTGAGCATGGTCGCCCGGCCCAACGGAGATGGCACCATCAGGGTTAGCAGCAGCGCCGACGCCAACAGGGTCAGGATCTGTTTAAAACTGGACACGCCCCCTTGGGTTAAGGCGGCATTTAAACGATCAAGCCAATGGGTTTCCGACAACATAGCCGCCAGAATAAACACGCCCATGACCAGAAAAAAAATCTGCGAATAGAACCCGCTGAAAGCGACATACTGCGGTACCAGTTCCAGCAAGGTCACTAACAGAATGACGGCCAGCCCGGGGACAAAGTCCGGCACCAGACGGAACACCCACATTGCCACGGCGGTCGCGGCGATCGCAACAAACCAACGTTGATCCGACGTTAAATGGGGTCCGCTAAGAAAGAAAACGCTATAGGGCACCAACACGACAATCAGCCAGGCAATAACGCCACTGATCGTCTGTTGCCCACCCTGATTGATGGTTTTATCAGATGAACTCACCGGTTCTGACTCTCTCTTTATGGTTGTGGTTTGACCACTTTTTCTACAGCTTATGAAATAGTACGGTGTTTGGGAAATTTTTCGTGCAAAAAAAACCCGGCATAGGCCGGGTTCATTGCTGTGTTCAGATTATTTGTAAACCGGCAACTTGCCGCAAATATCCAACACTTTACCTTTTACTTCTTCGATGACGGCGTCAGCGTTGCCGTTTTCCAACGCATCCAGAACGTCACAGATCCAACCAGTCAATTCACGCGCTTCGGCTTCTTTGAAACCACGACGTGTAATGGAAGGTGTACCAATACGCAAACCTGAGGTCACAAACGGTGAACGTGGGTCATTCGGTACGGAGTTTTTGTTGACGGTGATGTTAGCGCGACCCAAGGCAGCGTCGGCATCTTTACCAGAGTATTCTTTGCCGATCAGGTCGACCAGGAACAGGTGATCTTCTGTTCCGTCAGACACGATGTTAATGCCACGCGCCATAAATTCCGCAGCCATGGCTTTTGCGTTCGCAATCACCTGAGCTTGGTATTCTTTGAACGCAGGCTCCATGGCTTCTTTGAAACACACCGCTTTCGCTGCGATAACGTGCATCAATGGACCACCCTGAGATTCAGGGAATACGGCAAAATTCAGTTTTTTATTCAGCTCTTCATCTTCTTTCGCGAGGATCAGACCACCGCGTGGGCCACCCAGCGTTTTGTGCGTTGTTGTTGTTACAACGTCGGCGTAAGGCATTGGGCTTGGGTAAACACCGGCCGCGACCAAACCAGCAATATGCGCCATGTCGACGAACAGGTAAGCACCCACTTCGTCGGCGATTTCGCGGAAACGGGCCCAATCGACAATCAGAGAATACGCAGAGAAACCCGCCACGATCATTTTTGGTTTGTGCTCGCGCGCCAGCGCTGCAACCTGATCGTAATCGATCTCGCCAGTTTGTGGGTTCAAGCCATACTGCACCGCATTATAAATACGACCAGAGAAAGAGACGGGAGCACCGTGGGTTAAATGACCACCGTGTGCCAGGCTCATGCCCAATACGGTATCGCCTGGTTGACACAACGCCATGTACACGGCTGCGTTCGCTTGTGAACCGGAATGTGGCTGTACGTTGGCGTAACCGGCACCGAACAGTTCTTTTGCGCGATCGATAGCCAGCTGTTCAACCACATCGACATGTTCACAACCACCGTAGTAACGCTTACCCGGATACCCTTCGGCGTATTTGTTGGTCAGCTGAGAGCCTTGTGCCTGCATCACGCGTGGTGACGTGTAGTTTTCAGACGCGATCAACTCGATGTGCTCTTCCTGGCGCACACGCTCTGCTTCCATGGCGTGCCACAGGTCGGCATCGTAATCGGCAATATTCATTGTTTTTTCAAACATCGGGACTCTCCGGATCGTTGTAACCGTTAACTAAAAAGCTCAAATGGGCTGTTTAGGTAACGCCTTCAAAACTCGTACAACCAGTCAGTTTTTTTGCCTGAAAATCAAGCAATTTCAGGAAGCGGGTATTTTACACAAACGCTCGGGCAATCCCAGACACAGTTCTGATTTAATTCGCAACAATCTGTTCCGTTTGCAGGCAAGTAAAGCGGGCTTTCGATGAGGGTTAAAATGGCTTCAACGGCAGAGCGGGATTGGCCTGGCGGTCGATTTAACCCCCGGCTCTGCGCGCAAGGGTGACACTACGATAAGGCCGCCTACTTTGCGCCAGAAGCCGCTACGATTCAAGATACCGGCATCGCACCGATTCAGGAGAATCCCAAATGAGCTTTTTCGACGATCCCAAAAATGTTGAGCAGTACATCGACATGTCTCAAGGCTACGATGGCGCCCGCTTGGTCAATGCCCTGGCCGCCAAGCTTGCGGAAGGTGCCACCGTGTTTGTGTCCTGAGTCAGAAGTTCACAAGAATTCAGCGTGCCATTCAAGCTTTATAGCTAGGCGTGTCTCGCAGTCAATGGTTATTCCATTGGCAAGAGACAGAACAACGCTAGAGAGCTTGAATGACGCGCCCGAAGGGAGCTCATGGAAAACACGATTACGGCGTTGCTCTTCTTGAAAAGATCTCGATATTCTCTACAAAGAGCGCCTTGTACTAGCGCTTCCCATGAGCTCTGAAACGATGCGAACTTCTGACTCAGGACACTAGAACTGGGCATGGGCGAAGGCAAAGACCTCGCGCTGCTCAGTCAGCACTTTCAGGTCACCGGCTCCGGCGCCTCTTCCGTTTTTGTACAGCGTTATATGCTGAGATATCCCAATGCCGACGTTCTGGCGCTGGATGCGGTATCGATTGACACCGAACGCCAGTTTCACGCCCTCTATTCCAACAAGGTGTTGCATCAGCTCTCGCCAGAACAACTGACGGCATCCTTTCAACAGCAACACACGCGCTTACTGGGTAATGGATTAATTCTGCATTCCTTTTGGCTGGGCACCGGCTCTGAGGAATTTGCCGGAGACCGAACTTACTACTACCAACCCGCAGCCATCACTGAGCTGATGGCCCCCTTATTTAAAGTGCTCAGCATTGAAACCTATACCGAAACCGACACTGAGGATTCGTTCTTTGTGCTCGGTCAGGCGATAAAAAACTAAATTTTCATTTGTGGCGGCGCACCCTCCTTGCTAACGTTGGTAGAATCACAATAAAAAACGACGAGAGTGCTATGCCGCTGAAACTGAAACTGATCTGGCCTTTTCTGTTAACCATCCTGATTC
This sequence comes from Reinekea sp., assembly GCA_050293765.1. Taxonomy (GTDB): domain Bacteria; phylum Pseudomonadota; class Gammaproteobacteria; order Pseudomonadales; family Natronospirillaceae; genus Reinekea. Next base: position 17,540 of record JBNKNI010000051.1, on the reverse strand, counting down.
CGTTGGTCGTCGCCTGGTTCGTTTACCCGAACCATGTTCCACCGGAGTTCATGGTATTCCCACCGGTAGAAATTACGCCGACACCTGGCTTTAACCTGCTTTACTTCATTGTTCTGGCGATAGGCGCGCTCGCAGTGACGGCGCTGATTCTGTTCCCAACCTTGTTTGGCTTCAAAAAAGTCACACCACCGACACCGCCTGTGGTCACACACAGCTTTCCCTGGTGGTTTTACGTGGGTGCCGCCTTCATGCTGTTTTTCTGGTGGCTGATGTGGTCACGCTCGTTCGTATTCGGTGATCTGGTGTATTACGCGTTCAGCCCGATGTGGTGGGGCTTTATTGTGATGCTGGATGGCATTGTCTATTACCGTACCGGTGGCAAGAGCCTGATCGTCAACCGACCAGCCCTGTTTTTGATTTCCGCGGTATTTTCGGTCGCTGGGTGGTATTACTTCGAATACTTCGACTATTTCGTGCTCAGCAACTGGTATTACCCGAATGGACACATGTCGGAACTCTCCCACGCCACCATCGTCGGCATTTTCCTCGTCGCCTATTCCACGGTTTGGCCTGCCATTTTTGAGTGGTACACCCTGCTGAACAGTTTTCCGAAGTTGGTGGCACGCTACAGCGAAGGCTGGAAAATTACGCTCAACGGAAATGTTCTGTTAATTCTGGGTATGCTGGTCACCGCTGGCATGGTTGCTTTTCCGCACCTTATGTTCTGGGGCGTCTGGATTGGTCCGATGGCCATGCTGGTCGGCCAGCTGATGCGACTGGGCATCTGGACACCGTTTCAATCCATCGAAAAGGGCAACTGGAGTCCGGCGATACTGGTCGCCGTCGCCTCATTGTTCAATGGCTTTTTATGGGAGTTGTGGAATCACGGCAGCGAAGCCTTGAACCCGGTCAACATGTCCGGCCCGATTGCACAGACCAACCCGAACTATTGGATCTATGACGTGCCTTACGTCAACGTGATTCACCTCTATTCTGAAATGCCGTTGTTAGGCTATTACGGTTACCTGCCGTTCGGCTTGTTTGTGTGGATCATGTACATCTGGGCCGGAAAAATCTTCGGCTGGCGGACCGATTTAGACCTGTAACCGCAATCTCGCCACCTTCGCTGTTTGAAGGTGGCTTTCCTGCCTCATCTGGTAACCCCCGCCATTCAACCCAAACTGTGCACTGTTTAAAAGTTTTACGGTAAAGCCTTTGCCAGCCATACAACACGGCTCTTATACTGCCTCGCTGAATAAATAACTCACTGTTGTTGGCCCGTTGGGCTTATGGATACTCATCAGGCACCCCATGGACGTTCTTGCCTGTCAGCAACCTTACCGATGGGTATCATCATGAAAAACATTCTAGCGTTAGCCGTATTGACGCTGAGTCTCCTGCTTCCAACCGTGTCTACTGCCAATGATTTTGATTGGATGCGCGATTTCAACGTTCGCGCGGAAGCCGATCAAGACGGCGTTCGTTTGCGTCTGCAAAAAACATTCAACATTAACGGCGCTGAAATCGATCTTGTCTGGTCAAACACGAAAGACCCTGCCGATGCATTTAATGTGATCGCACTGGCAGACATCTCAGACCGCCCGGTACGTGAGGTACTGACCGCCTATGAGAAATCCGCAGGCTGGGGCAATCTCGCCAAACAGCTGGGCATTAAGCCGGGCTCGGCAGAATTTCACGCGCTGAAATCGGGCAACTATGGGCAAGCCTCGGTTCTGGGTGAACAGGCGTCATCGGGTCAAGGTAAGTCCAACGGTAATGGAAAAGGTAAAAACTGATTTATGAACGCATTACAAGCCAAAATTTTAGCCGCAGTGTTCATTCCCTTAGGGTTAGCTTCCGCTGGTTACGGTGGTTACCAACTGTTTTTGGCCTGGGACCACAATCAGGAACTGAAAGAGTCTGACAATGCCTTGGGCGGGCTGCTCAGCAGTGTCACCAATGCGCTGGGCGCTGACATGACCATGCCCTACACGCAACCGGCCATCTTTTTGGGCGCGGGTTTGTTTGTGTTTTTGCTGGGCTGGCTGGCGCTGGGTCGCGTGCGCTGATTTCCCCTGCCATTCGGGCGCGCAGGGATCGCGGCCCGAGGGTACCCTTGAAACGTAATTCGTTACCCCTGGACACACTCAACCAAGCAAAACCGGATATGCGACACAGACCGACAAACGCCAGAAAAAAACCCAAAACACGCCAACGGGTCTGTTTCACTTTCCGCACACATTAGAAACCGGCGCAAGACAGACACCAAGTGACAACCCATCCCCCATGCACTAAAATCCGCCCTTCACAAAACATATTCAAAGGCTTATTTCGTGGCTCAATACGTTTTTACAATGAATCGCGTGGGTAAAGTAGTTCACCCAAAACGTGAAATCCTGAAAGACATCTCCCTCTCCTTTTTCCCCGGCGCCAAAATCGGTGTATTGGGTTTAAACGGTTCTGGTAAATCCACCTTATTACGCATCATGGCGGGATTGGACACCGACATTCTTGGTGAAGCGCGTCCGCAACCCGATCTCAACATTGGCTACTTGCCTCAGGAGCCGGAGCTGGATGACAGCAAAACCGTGCGCGAAGTCGTTGAAGAGTCACTGAATCACATTAAAGAAGCCCAAGCCCGGTTGGATGAGGTGTATGCCGCCTATGCCGAACCGGATGCCGACTTCGACAAGCTGGCCGCTGAGCAGCAGAAGCTGGAAAACATCATTAATGCCGCTGACGGTCATAACACCGAAAACCGTCTGGAAATTGCGGCAGACGCGCTGCGGTTACCACCTTGGGACGCCGAAGTGAAATACCTGTCCGGTGGTGAGCGACGCCGTGTAGCGCTTTGCCGTCTGTTGCTGTCTAACCCAGACATGCTGTTACTGGACGAACCTACCAACCACCTGGACGCTGAATCGGTTGCCTGGTTGGAACGTTTCCTCCATGAATTCACCGGCACCGTGGTTGCGATTACCCACGACCGTTATTTCCTCGACAACGTCGCAGGCTGGATTCTCGAACTGGACCGTGGTCACGGTATTCCGTTTGAAGGCAACTACTCTCAGTGGCTGGAAAACAAAGAAAAACGTTTACAGACCGAGTCCAAGCAGCAGGCTTCGCATGAGAAAGCCATTAAAGCTGAATTGGAGTGGGTGCGTCAGGGTGCAAAAGGCCGCCAGTCCAAATCTAAGGCGCGTTTGAAGCAGTTTGAACAGATGAATTCGCAGGAATTCCAGACCCGCAACGAAACCAACGAAATTTATATTCCACCGGGTCCTCGTTTGGGTGACATCGTGATTGAGGCTTCTGGCGTCAGCAAGTCATTCGACGGTCGCCTGCTCTACGAAAACCTTGATTTTGTGGTACCACCCGGTGCCATTGTCGGGGTGATCGGTGGTAACGGTGCGGGTAAGTCTACCCTGTTTAAAATGATTGCCGGTCAAGAACAGCCAGATACCGGTACCATCCGCATTGGTGAAACCGTGAAGCCGGCCTTTGTCGGACAGATGCGCGAACTGGACGGTAACAAGACCGTTTGGGAAGAAGTGTCCGATGGTTTGGACAACATCATGATTGGAGGTTGGGAAACCTCATCCCGTGCCTACATTGGCCGATTTAACTTCAAAGGCAGCGATCAACAGAAACTGGTGAAAAACCTCTCCGGTGGTGAACGTAACCGACTGTTCCTGGCTAAGCTGCTGAAAGAAGGCGGCAACGTGCTGTTGCTGGACGAACCAACCAACGACCTCGACGTAGAAACACTGCGTGCTCTGGAAGAAGCCTTACTGGCATTCCCGGGCGTTGCCATTGTGATCTCGCATGACCGTTGGTTCCTCGACCGAATTGCGACGCACATTCTGGCCTTTGAAGGTGATTCGAAAGCGGTGTTCTTTGAAGGGAACTTCACCGAATACGCAGAAGATCACAAGAAGCGTTCCGGTAACGACGGTCCGCACCGCATTAAATACAAGCGCATTAAATAGCAGTCTTGAGTATGCAAAGCCTGTGCACCGACAGGCTTTGCTGTTGTTACAGATCGGTGCGCTCATTCTTACTGTCGAGACCAACATGCCGAAAACGCCCCTCACTAAAGCTGCCAAAACCACGCACACCTTTAAAGGGCCGATCATTTCGCTGGTCACCGCGAGTTTTCTCGCCGGTATGTTCATGCTGGGTGGTTTTTGGCTGCTCAACACCAATCTCGGCTTAGCCAGTTCGCTGTTTGCGATTATTCTGGTTTTCCTCAGCCTGACCGGTTTATTGGTTGCACTGCGCATTTACGCGCATATTTCCCTGAACCTGGCGCAGAACGATCAAAAACACCTGCAAAACGCGCTGATTCAAGCCAAAGACATGCTCGACACCAGCAAACAATTGCGCGACGACCACATTGTGCTGCAATCGCTGATGCAGAACCTGCCATTTCCCATTTGGTTGAAAGATCGTTTTGGCCGCTACCTGGTTGCCAACCAGGCATTTACTCTGCAATGGTGTAACGGCGCCGACCCGAAAGGCAAAACCGATGCTGAGCTGCTTAACGCAAAATTAGTCGATGCCTTTGCTTTGGAAGACCAGAAGGCTTTGAGCACCGGGCAACCGCAGATTCTGGAAATCCGATTCGACTTTACTGAACAAACGGCACAGTGGATGCGCATAGAACGGTATGCTCTGGTCGGTGAAGACGGTCAGTCGGTCGGTGTTTTGGGTTTTGCCACGGATATTTCCGGTTATAAACAGGATAACGTGCCGCAGTCCGAGCTGTTGAAGGACTCAGTGACCCAGTTGATGAACCAGACGGGCCTGACCCGCTACATTGAACAGCAGGAACAAGCGGCCCATGGCGTGCACTGCGTCTACATCGATATCGACCATTTCAAGGTGTTGAATGACTCACTCGGTCAGGATTCCGGTGATCAGCTGCTGAAACATGTGGCTGAGCGAATTTTGCTGGCCAGTGAAAAGGGTGAAGTTTTGTCGCGGATCAGCGCCGATGAATTTGTGCTGTTTTTAACAGAAGACAAAGACAGCTCGCTGAAACAACGCATTGACGATTTGCATGAGCAGTTGAACCAACCTGTCAGCATCAACAACATTCAATACAGTTTTACCACCTCCTTTGGTGTGGCCTTTGCCCCGGAACACGGTGAGACTCTCGGCGAACTGAAACAACACGCTGGTGTCGCGTTGTTCAACGCCAAAAAACTGGGGCGGAATCAGGTGCATTGGTACCACAACGATTATCGCGACCAAGCCATACGGCGGCTCAATAAAGAACAGATACTGCGGCAGGCCATTGCTGAGCAATTGCTGGACATTCATGTACAGCCGCGCATTGACTGCCGGAACGGCAGCATTCAGGCGCTGGAATGCCTGGTACGAATTCAAATGGACGATGGCGAACTGATGTATCCGGGCACTTTTATTGCCCTGGCTGAGCAGAATGGACTGATCCGCCAGCTCGACACCTTTATGCTGGAAAGCGCTCTGATGCAGATTCAGGATTGGCTGAACAGCGGCGTGGAGCCCATTCCATTGGCCATTAATCTCAGCCTGCAGAGTTTCAACGAAACCTTGCTGGCGCACCTGAACCGTTGGCAGGTGCGTAACCCGGCGGTGTTTGACTACCTGGAACTTGAACTGACCGAGCACCGCTTACCCGAGCGAGATCACAATTTCCTGCAACATTTACACACCATTCGTGAATTCAATATCCGCTTGGCGCTGGATGATTTCGGCACCGGTTACGCCAACCTGTCACGGTTGCCTGAATGGCCATTCCAGATCCTGAAACTTGACCGCAGTTTCATCATCGACTTGCCAAACTCGCCAAAACAGCAGGCCGTGGTGAAGTCGATCATTGATTTATGCGCCACATTGGATATTCAGATTGTTGCCGAGGGCGTTGAAACGGAAGATGTCCTAACTCTGGTCGATCAGCTGGGTTGCCACTATATACAGGGTTTTGTTTACGCCAAGCCGAAACCCATTACCGATATCGATGATTGGCTGCACGCCCGGAAACTGGTAGCGCAGTAACTTTTTGCCGCTAAGCGCTTGATCTGCAAAATAAAAATCACTATTATGCGCGTCCTCGTTGAGCGGACGTGGTGAAATTGGTAGACACGCCAGATTTAGGTTCTGGTGCCGCAAGGTGTGAGAGTTCGAGTCTCTCCGTCCGCACCAGTTGCTTCAGGCAATACTTCTCAGACATTCCTTGTTCGTATTCCCAATCCGATACACAAACTTCCTACACTCTTTTCAGTTTTTTAGTCGTTACAACGGAATATCAAAATGCAAAACATCTTCGCGCACGCCTAATTTGGTATAGAGCTGCACCGCAGGCTCGTCGGCGTAGTCCGCCTGAACATAGATAACCCAGGCACCAACCGCTCTGGCAATCGGCTTTAAAGATTCAATCAACCCTGTTGCGACTCCCTGACGGCGGAACTGCGGATACACCGCCAGATCGTAGATATACATTTCACTGCGGGGTTGTTCAAACTTCTTCAACTCATACGCCACCAGCGCACCGGCAAGCTCATCGTCCTGCAGGGCGGCCAAGCAGATAAAACTATTATTGGCCAGCAACGAGGCAAGGTAGGCTCGGTCAGGTCGGTTGGCACCGTAGGTCTCAACCTCTTCGAAAACGGTGCCGAAACAATCCAAGACCTGATGCATGAGAGCCTGGTCCTCATCAGTCAGACGCTTTATTTGAAAAACCATTCTAACCCCCTTTCTCTGTTTCTAGCCCACCCGGATAACTGATGACTCAGGCAATAGACATTAACTGAACGCGGCGATGCCTGTAATCGCGCGCCCAACAATCAACGCATGAATATCGTGGGTTCCTTCATAGGTGTTCACCGCTTCCAGATTCAGCACGTGCCGGATGACGTGAAACTCATCGCTGATCCCGTTACCACCGTGCATGTCACGCGCGGTTCGGGCGATGTCCAGTGCTTTGCCACAGTTATTGCGTTTCATCACCGAAACCAATTCAACCGGGCAGGTACCGGCGTCCATCAGTCGTCCCATCTGCAACGAGCCCTGTAAGCCGAGACCGATTTCAGTTTGCATATCAGCCAGTTTTTTCTGAATCAATTGATTGGCTGCGAGCGGTCGGTTGAACTGCTGTCGATCCAGACTGTATTGCCGCGCGGCACTGAAACAGAATTCAGCGGCGCCCATGGCACCCCAGGCAATGCCATATCGCGCTTTATTCAAACAACCAAAGGGACCTTTAAGACCTTCGGCATTGGGCAGCAGATTTGCCTCAGGCACGAAGACATTGTCCATCACAATTTCGCCGGTTACAGAGGCACGCAGCGAAAACTTACCGTCAATCGTGGGGGTACTCAGGCCAGCCATCCCCCGCTCCAAAATAAAACCGCGAATCACCCCATCGAGTTTAGCCCAGACCACGAAGACATCCGCAATAGGCGAATTGGTGATCCACATTTTGCTGCCGATCAAATGAAAACCACCGTCTGCCGCAACGGCTCGGGTCCGCATACTGGCAGGGTCGCTGCCACTGTCCGGCTCGGTTAAACCAAAACAGCCGACCCATTCGCCACTGGCCAGCTTCGGCAAGTACTTCTGTCGCTGTTCTTCGCTGCCGTACTGGAATATCGGGTACATCACCAATGAAGATTGCACGCTCATGGCCGAACGATAACCACTGTCGACCCGTTCCACTTCACGCGCGATTAACCCATAACTGACATGATTCAGTCCCGCGCCGCCATATTCTTCGGGGAGTGTGGAACCCAGCAAACCCAGCTCACCCATTTTGAGAAACAGACTGCGATCGAACTGTTCATGCCGGAAGGCTTGGGTGACGCCAGACAATAACTCGCCCTGACAAAAATCGCGGGCACTGTCGGCAATCATGCGCTCTTCGTCAGACAGTTGCTGATATAACTGAAAGGGATCTTGCCATTGGTAAACAGGCTGAGGCATAGGGAGTTCCTTAGAGGCGTTATCGAGTTGGTATTATTCAAGCACTCTGTTGTTAGCGCTGACAAGCCGCAGACCATTGAATATATTTTCAATCAATCGAAATGTGTAAACCACAGCGAACAGAGGGCGCAGGATCAGCCCTGAATGGTGCTTAAGGTTGTTCTAAGGGATTTGCATCAATGGGAGACTTGGTTTCACTGACGTTTTTTTGCTTCAAGTACCACATCTGTTCCGAAGTCTATGTTTCCATTTTCAACTAAAAAATCTCTTGGAGGATTTTTCTTTCCAAGGGGCGATCCCCTTGATCCCCCCTTTGTCGCCCGCTTTGGTATTCTGCCTTAATTGTCACTTTCTTCGAACGGTCGCTTGAGCATGCATCCCTGCACGCGCGGCGCTTCCAAGGGCATCCATGCCCTTGCATCCGTTGCGACGTGCCAATTAAATCAGCCAAAGCAGATGCGACGGAGCGGTTATTTACACGAGATCGGGCTAAACAGAATTTGTTGTTTCGTATTGGATATCGAGAAGACAGCGCTTGCTGTTTTCACCGCCCTTCAAAGGACCACGCAAATGGCGGTCCGACGTTTCGGTGGCCGTTACAAACGACCTGTCCGAGACGGAAATAATCTGCAGTAAGTACCATTCGATCACGCCCCCGCCATCTTTTCCCAAATCTGATAACTGTAATCAATGTTCGAGGAAAAATGCTGCTCATAGATTTTTTTAAAACTGGCCGGTATGTCCGGAAACGGCACATCACCGTCGACCTGAGCGTGGATGACCGATAGATGGATCGTATCTGCCTGTTCAATTAATTGTTGATACAGCTGACCGCCGCCGCCGACGAACAGGTGATCCGTGCGCTCTGCCAGCGCGGCCAGCGCGGTATCGAGATCGGTAAAAAACAGTGGGTCAGACTCGGACGGCTCGGGGATGTCCTGACTTAACACCGCCAGATGCCGACCGGGTAACGGTCCAGCGGTTTCGTATGTTTTGCGGCCTAACAATACCCATTGGTTCATGGTTAGTGCTTTAAAAATCAACTGTTCTCCGCGCACGTTCCAGGGAATATCCTTACCTCGGCCGATCACTCCGTTTTCTGACGTTGCGGCAATTAAACTAATTTTCATGGGTTTACCTCGTGTGAGATGAATAGACCACCAGGTCTTCACGATGAGTCCAGTGCCCTTTGTTCCAGAACAAATCGCGCGCGGGATTATCCCGAAAGACAAAACAATGGCATTTATGAATACCGTCCAGATACAGCGCGTGCAGCGCACAATCCAATAATGTCGTGCCGATACCCTGGCGCCGAACGGGTTGCGCGACGGCCAGGTGATGCACGTAGCCGCGTCGACCATCGTGTCCGCATAAAACGGTTCCGACCACGCTGTCCTGTTGCAACGCCACAAAACTGGTGGACGGGTTACGCTGTAAAAAACGCGCCAGATTTTCTTCACGGTCAGCATCACTTAAGCCCACGCCCGGTGATGTTTGCCATAACTGCTGAGCCTGCTCGATGTGGCCTGGCTCAAAAAGGCTAACCTGAATTCTTGCCATAACGGAAACGGAGTCCTGTGTGGTTGACGACATTTGAGTTTTCAGAACCCGGTTGACGTCTTGTTATCGAAACTGAAATTCCCGATTCGGCAACCAGGAAGTAAACATCTGAATATGGTGTTCCACATGGGCGGGCACCGGTGGTAAATCCCGGATTCCGAAATACTGCGCTGAATCGTAGTCAGTGGCGGGCGATATGTCACCTTGCCAATCGGTGGACACCATGACAAAGGCATGCAATTGCACCAGGATATTCTGCGCTGGCCAGATAATCTTATTAGCCGGGTCCGCGCTGCTGTAGCCGATGCATTCCAGCTCCGCGAGTTCAACGCCAAGCTGTTGCCGGGTCAGCCTCAGCGTGGCCTCGGTGGCTGTTTCTCCATCGCGAATACCATCCAGGGGTAATTGCCATTGCTGCCGCGCTGTTTCTTTTATCAGCAGAAATTCGGCATTCTCATTCAACAGAATCACAACACACGCAGGTAACTTCACCGCGGTTGAAGAAGCATCTCGCTGCAATTGTTGCAGGTAATCACTCACGGAATCCCTTAAACCCCTCTCTTTTAAACGCTATAAAACTGTTGCCGATAGGCAACCGGGCTGATGCCCACCTGTTTTTTAAAGCGATTGGAAAAATTAAATTGATCCGAAAAACCCAACCGGCCTGCGAGCTCGGCCAATGGCCAGTCGGTATGTTCCAGTAATTGTTTGGCGCGATCAATGCGCAAATCCCGGATGATCTGTTTCGGGCTTTTACCAAACTGTTCTTTGCACAACCGGTACAGATGCGGCTCTGAATAATAGGTCAGGCTTGCCACATCAGCAACGGTCCAGCCTTTGTGCAGACTCTGTTCGACCTGCGCAAACGCGGCGGTCAGCCGATCCTCCTGCTTGGGCGCTTTTTCCCGCAGATTAAATTCAATATAGCGGGCCAATTGCGCGAAGCTGTGCTCACGAAAGTCGCGCTCTAAATGCCGCTCCTGATCGATAACGTGGCTCAGGTAAAAGATATTCATGGCCTGCGAGGTAGCGCGTACTTCGCCAATTCGCGGCATCAATGCATTCCAGTGCAGGCTGGCCGGCAACAGAATCCAGCACATGTCCCAATGATCGCTGTCTATTTCGAAGCGCGCATCGGTATGTGCGGGCACAACCGTCATGGTTTCTGGCGTTATCGGGCTGACGCCAGCGGCCGTGGTGAGTTTGCCAAGCCCCTTGGAGCTGAACAACAGGGTATGCACTGTCGGGTCTACCCGTTCCACCACATAGGGCGGTTTTAAATGCGCTATTCCGGCCATGTGAACGCCATAGACCGGCATTTCCGGAAACGCATCGCTGGTTAAGAAAATTTCAAAGCAGTCCTTGCCGATTTCCAACCGATTGGTGAATTTAAAACTCATAGGCGAACACAAGATGATAGGAATTAACATGCCAATCATAGTTCTGCGCATACTATTCCGCCAGCGCATTCATAAACTGGCCGCACAATGATTTCCTTCATCCACTGGCGAGGTTCGCACATGAAAACACCGTTGTTTCAGCAAATTATGAAACTGGCACTACCGGTTGCGTTGCAAAGCGTGCTGATCTCGTTATTGGGGATGTCTGACGTCTTCATGGTAACCGGTCTTGGTGCGGCGTCGGTGGCGGCCATCGGCTTGGGTGCGAAGCTGCATTTTGTGTTGATCATGGTCATGGCCAGCTTTGGTTCCGCTATTTCGATCCTCGTGGCTCAGTATCATGGCCGCGGCAACAAGCACGCTACTCAGGCGGTGTTGACGCTGGGCAATATCGCCGGTCTGTTGCTGTTGTTGCCGATTGCGGTGGCTTTCTTTGCGTTCCCTCGTCAATTACTGAGCCTGCTCAGCGACGACGCGCAGATGATCGAACTCGGCGTGAGCTATTTACGGTTAACCGTGCCCTTGTTGTTCTTCACGCACATTATCATCAGCTTTGAAAGTGCCCTGCGGGCACGCAGCGAAACCATGACACCCTTATTGCTGTCGTCATTGGCGATAGTTATGAACATAGTTTTAAACTACGTTCTGATTCACGGCGTGGGCATTTTTCCTGAGTTGGGTGTGTCCGGCGTTGCCATTGCCAGTGATATTGCACGATTAGTACAGGTCGTCCTGTTGCTTTTATACCTCGGCAGACACCGACATGCTTTTGCGCTGGGCAACCTGATCGCCAGCGTGACCGATATTGCCCGCTTCGTGCCCAAATTCTTTAAAACGGCCTGGCCATTGACGGTAAACTTTTCCGTTTGGGGCATCGGTACCTTCGTATACCACGGTGTGGCGGCGAAGGTCAGTACCGATGCGCTGGCGTCGCTCAGCCTGATCAGCCCGATTGAGGGAATGTACCATTCGCTGTTTTTTGGACTGGTAACCGCCTGCTCGGTTTTGGTGGGTCAGAGCCTTGGCCGTAATGATTTTGACATGGCGACGCTACTCGCCAAGCGCTTCGCTACCTTTGCACCAATGGGGTCGATGGTTATCGGTTTACTGATTCTGGCGGCCACCCCTCTGTTTCTGCCCTTGTTGCTGGATACCGAAAGTTCGCTCTACGCACTCAGTGCACAGCTGATGTGGGTGATGTGCCTGACATTCTGGGTCAAGGTGTTGAACATGACGTTGATCGTTGGCGTGTTGCGGGCTGGCGGTGACAGTAAGTATGTGCTGGGAGTCGACATGATTGCGATGTGGGGCTTGTCGATTCCCGCTGTGTTAATCGGTGCCTTTGTTTTTGAGTTAAGCTACGTCTGGGTTTACGCATTGGTATTAGTCGAAGAAATCGCCAAGGCTGGGCTGGTGACACACCGGGCATTGAAGAAAATCTGGTTAAAAAACCTGACTGACGATGAGACCGATCACCCGGATATCACTCCTATCGCGGCTTAAAAATCGCCGTTGAAAGTTGCCTTTGCCCTGCGTCCAACTCCATAATGGCGACTTTGTGACTGGAGACCCAACCGGGTTTCCTCCCTTTGTTGAGATAGGTTGTCGTCAGTGTCTAAAAAAGTAAGAGTCGGTATTATTTTCGGCGGTCGTTCCGCTGAACATCAGGTCTCCCTGCAGTCTGCCAAAAGCATCATTAACGCCATTGATAAAGACAAGTATGAGCCGGTGTTGATCGGCATTACGCCCCAGGGCGAATGGTTACTGAATGAATCGACGCTTTGCCTGTTGAATCAGGACGACCCCAAACTCATCGCACTGAACGACGATGGTCAGCCCGTTGCCTTGTTAGCCAGCGCCAATAAAGGCGAGGTGATGAACACGAACGGGCAAGCGGGCATTTCAAATGTCGATGTTATATTCCCGGTACTGCATGGCCCCTATGGCGAAGACGGATCCATTCAAGGACTGGCCAAGCTGGCGAATATTCCCTGCGTGGGCAGCGGCATCATTGGTTCCGCTGTCGGGATGGACAAAGATTTCACCAAACGTCTGCTGATGTTGGCCGGTTTGAACGTTGCCGACTACGAACTCGTACGGCGCGGTAACCTGAGTAACGAATTGATCGACACCATTGAAAACCGTTTGCGCTACCCGGTATTTGTGAAACCAGCGAATATGGGCTCCTCCATTGGCGTCAGCAAAGCCGACGATCGCGCGGCATTGATCGAAGCTGTTGCCAAAGCTTCCCGCTTCGATAGCAAGGTGTTGGTCGAAGCAGCCGTTATCGGCCGAGAAATTGAATGTGCCGTACTTGGCAACGATGACCCACAAGCATCGATTTGTGGCGAGATTGCCGCAAACCATGGCTTCTACGATTACGATTCCAAATACATTGAAGCTGACGGTGCCACGTTAAGCATTCCTGCGCAGATTTCAGAAGAGGAATCGGATCGTATCCGCGAGATTTCCAAGCAGGTCTTCACCACATTGGAATGCCGGGGCTTAACCCGAGTGGATGTATTCCTGACTCCGGACAGCCAGGTGTATATCAACGAAGTGAACACCATGCCTGGTTTCACCAAGATCAGCATGTACCCCAAACTGTGGGAACACAGTGGTATTTCCTACTCTGAGTTGATCGATACTCTGATTCAGCTGGCCATTGACGATTTCCGCGAATAGTCATCTTTGGGTCGACCAAAGGTTATCGTCGTTATGAGTGTCCCGTTAACATGAGTGGCGTGATGCTCACGTAAAACTTCGATTACCTTTGCGTCGAACTCTCGCGCTTTTTCGATGCCCATTCGCTCAATGCTGAACCCGTTGCGGGCGTGGATCGATTCCACAAAATCTGCAATGGGTTGGTGAAATGGCACGGGATCGGTCGAGACCACTCGTTCCGTTTTAAAGAAACCACCCTGTTCGATCAACTCGATTAAGGAAAAGGGCGTGAAATCCTGATTGGTTGAGTAAGTCTTCACCAACGCCATCACCTCAGCTTGCCCAGCGTAATCACTCAGCTCACCGCCGGTGATGACCGCTAACATGCCGTCAGCCCGGAGCGCCTGCTTAAATTTCGGAAACACCACCGGCCAATCCATCCAGTGCAAACTGTTGGCGGTCACAATTAACGACAGATTTTCTGGTAAGTGAAAGGCTTCGGCGTAAGCCTGGTGCCAATCAACCTGCTGGCTTTTCTGCGCGGCTTTTTCAATCATGGCCGCTGATGGATCCACCGCTGTAACAACATAACCCCGCTCTGCCAGCGGAATAGCAATTTCCCCCGTCCCGCAACCAACATCGAGTATGCGGGCGTGGTCGGGCAACTGGGCAGTCAGTACATCAAAAACACGCTCGTCATAGGCCGGACGCTTGTGATACCGGTCAACAATAGACTGGTCCTGGAATTGATCGCCATAATGTTGCGCTAAATGAGCAGGTTTCATAACGGGTGTTCCCTCATTGGATTTCCATGACAAAACCGTGTGTCATGGCCTATGGTTAAAGGTGTAAATAATGAACATGGCGAGATAGCCAACCGTGCAACCCACTTTAACCCATCCCCAAGCACTTGAAAAATCTCTGTATAAAGAGGAGGTTGATCGGTTACGGATTGCACTGCTCAAACAGCAGCGCCGAATCAGCGAGTTGAAGACCTCCGTGATTATTGTCATCGCCGGTGATGATCGGGCGGGTCGTCACGATCTGATTAATACCCTGATGACCTGGTTGGACGCGCGATTTATCAAACTTAATGCGTACGGCCCCGCTGAGCAACTGACGCAAGAGCACCCATTTTTGTGGCGTTACTGGCAGGACTTACCTGCCCATGGCCAGCTTGCGATCTATTTCCGGGATTGGACGAGCAGCACCATCGTGCAATCGCTCAACGGTGCTCTGCACAAATCTCAATTGAGCAGGCGCCTTCAGGACATTAACGATTTTGAAAAAAGTCTATTCGACAATGGTTCGGTTATCGTCAAATTCTGGCTGCATCTTTCTTATGAAGCCCACGAAAATAAGCGTCAAAACACATCTAACGCCGATGACTATGATCGAAAAGATGAGTTGGCGTATGAGCACTACGATACTGCGATGGCAAGCATAGATCAGATACTGTCAGCAACGCATACCGAATTCACTCCCTGGGCAATCGTCGACAGTGATTACCCATTAAAACGGAATGTTCTCGTGGGTCGCCACCTGTTAACGTGCCTGCAACAGGTGTCGGATAATGAAACCGAAACGGACATACGACCCTGGCCAACACCAACAGAGCAAACGCCAAACAGACTGCAGCGAGCCCTGGCAGAAAAAAGTGTACTCAGCAAAGCCGAGTACCAACATCAATTCAAGACGTACAGTACCGAATTGCGACAACTCGCCGAGCGCGCTTTGCGGGCAAAGCATTCGGTCATCTGCGTATTCGAAGGCGTCGATGCTGCGGGCAAAGGCGGGGCAATCCGTCGCTTGGTGTCGGCATTGGACGTTGATCAATACCGGATTGTCCCTATCGCAAAACCGAATGATGACGCCATCGCCCGACATTATCTTTGGCGATTCTGGCGACACATCCCGGCCGATGGGTTGATGACCATTTTTGACCGCAGTTGGTATGGTCGTGTTTTGGTGGAACGCGTTGAAAAGTTTGCCGCAAATGCACAATGGCAACGCGCGTACACCGAAATAAATCAATTTGAAAAGCAGCTCACCGATTACGGCATACTGGTTGTGAAATTCTGGTTGCATATCGACCAAGATGAACAACTGCGTCGTTTTCAAGCCCGTGAGATCACCCCGCATAAACAGCATAAAATTACCGATGAAGACTACCGCAACCGAAAGCAGTGGCCGGCCTATGAACAAGCCATTGAAGATATGCTCAGGTTAACCGATACCGAACATTGCCATTGGCATGTCATTCCGGCACAGGACAAACGATTCGCTCGCATTGCCGTCTTCGAAACACTGATCACAGCGATAAAACATCATCTACAATCAACAACATTCACAACGAGTACGAGAAGCTCCAATGAAACTGAATAAAGACTTCCACCCGCAAATGGCCGCCGTCAGAGAACAGCTGAATTGTGATTTTGCCATCATCAGTCACATCGTTGATCAGGACTACACGGTAGTCGCCGTTGATGGTGTGTTGGATACCGTTAAACAGGGGGACCTGTTCGAGGTTCAAAATACCTATTGTCATGCGGTTGTCGAAAGCGGGGATACCATCACCTACAACGAAGTCGGAAGAATAAAAGCCTTAGTACTGCACCCGATTTACACCGCGATGCAACTGGAGGCCTACATTGGAGAACCACTGCAAAAGAATGGCAAGGTTGTCGGCACGTTAAATTTTTCCGGCTTTGGTCCAAAACAGCCGCCCTTTCAGGAGGCTGATATTGCGCTGGTCAGGTCGCTTGCTCGAGAAGTAGAAGCGGCCATTGAGCCCAGCTCTGTTTGATCGCATAAGTGAGGCTGGCTGTTGATTCACACTCGCCGAAAACAAATCGCACGCATGCTCAGCGTAGACGGCAACCACCGTTTCAGTCGCCCTGTGGATACCTTTTTGATTGTGCTGATTTTACTCAATGTCGTGGCGATTGTGCTCGAATCCATGCCCGCATTACACGATCGCTTCCACCCTTATTTTTTTGCGTTTGAAGCGTTTTCCGTCGCCATATTTTCCATTGAGTATGTGCTTCGTATCTGGTCATGCGTGGAGTTCACCGTATACGCTGATACACACCCAACTAAGGCTCGTCTGCAGTACATGCGGACGCCTTTGGCAATCATCGATCTGATCGCCATCCTCCCCTTTTACCTGACGTTTTTCCTCGTTATCGATTTGCGCTTTTTGCGTGTTGTTCGGCTATTGCGTATTTTCAAACTGACTCGTTACTCCGGTGCGATGAATTTGGTACTCAGTGTTCTCAGGGAAGAAGCTAATGCTTTTTTTGCGGCGTTTTCCGTGCTGCCTATGTTACTGATACTGACCTCAAGCGGCATTTACGTAATTGAACATAAAGTCCAGCCAGAAGTTTTCGGCAGCATACCGGCTGCCATGTGGTGGGCCATGGCAACATTGACCACCGTCGGTTATGGCGATGTCGTTCCGGCGACGGCCCTGGGAAAAATTTTTGGTGGCTTTATTACCGTCATTGGGGTGGGTATGGTCGCCCTTCCTGCGGGCATACTGGCCAGTGGCTTTGCGGATCAGGTTCATCGCCGTCGCTCGGTCTATGAAGAACGGTTAGAACAGGTCTTTGAAGACGGTCACTTAAGCCCGCTTGAACAAGCAGATCTCAATAATCTCCGGGACAAACTCGGCCTAACGGAAGACGATGTTGAAAAGCTGACTCATGAATACTTAAAAAGAACGCAGCACAGCCTACGTCAATGCCCTCATTGCAAAAAGCCATTGTTCCAACAGCGTCAATCTGACCACCCAAAAGCTTAAGGGCATCTCTAGGGCATCTCTGAATAATTGCTCTCTACCTCAACGGGTGAAGAAATGCGCAAAATTCGAGGCAAGCACTGCAGGCAATATTCATTATCTTGGCAAAGGACTTAACAACGAAATTTGCCATTTCAGCCCCGCCCTCCGGG
>JBNKNI010000050.1:0-27373 GCA_050293765.1 Reinekea sp. | reverse complement strand
CAAAGAAACCACAACAACAACCGTAACCGGTGTTGAAATGTTCCGTAAGCTGCTTGACGAAGGTCGTGCAGGTGAGAACATTGGTGCGTTGCTGCGTGGTACTAAGCGTGATGACGTTGAACGTGGTCAGGTTTTGGCGAAGCCAGGTTCTATCACACCTCACACTCGTTTCGAAGCAGAAGTTTACGTTCTGTCAAAAGACGAAGGTGGCCGTCACACTCCTTTCTTCAAAGGTTACCGTCCACAGTTCTACTTCCGTACAACGGACGTAACTGGAGCGTGTGAACTGCCTGAAGGCGTAGAAATGGTTATGCCAGGCGACAACATCAAGATGGAAGTAACATTGATTGCTCCTATCGCGATGGACGAAGGCTTGCGTTTCGCGATCCGTGAAGGTGGCCGTACTGTTGGTGCGGGCGTTGTTGCTAAGATCATCGAGTAATCGATTGATTAAGCAATAGCTTCACAAGAAACCCGCTTCGGCGGGTTTTTTGTTGTTTAACGGAAGCACTACGAACCAGGTTGCGTGCTCTCGGGCCGCACAGTAGGCCGGGATGCCGGACCAGCGGCGTTGTTGCTAAAATCATCGAGTAATCGATTGATTAAGCAATAGCTTCACAAGAGACCCGCTTCGGCGGGTTTTTTGTTGTTTAGTGGAAGCACTACGAACCAAGTTGCGTGCTCTCGGGCCGCACAGTAGGCCGGGATGCCGTGCCACTCGCGTCTCCCGCTGACAAAACTGTTTAACGCAATTTCTCCATTAGCAGGTAGTACCACATTCCTATCGCCAAAAACTGATTTCCAATCCATTCACTGCCGGGAATTCTTATGTGGGAGCAGGCGGCAAAAGCATCGAACTCTGTCATATGCCCACTGATCGCGTTGGCCATAATTTCTGAGATGATGTGCGAAGTTGCGATTCCGTGGCCACTGTAGCCCTGCGCGTAAAAAACGTTATCAGACACCTTGCCCAATTGAGGAATCCGGTTGATGACTATGCCCATCATGCCGCTCCACTGAAAATCGATCTTCAAGCCTTTTAAGCGCGGAAATGTCTTTTCCAGGGAAGGCCTCATCTCTGCTTCGATGTTGCGGGATTCACGGCCAGAATAGTTTGCGCCACCACCGAACAACAGTCTTCGATCACCGGTGAGTCGATAGTAGTCGAGTACAAAACGGCAATCGTACACAGCAAGATCTTTCGGGTTAATTGTTTTGGCAACCTCTTCAGATAACGGTTCCGTCGCGACGATGCCGCCTGCTGCGGGAAAAATTTTGCCGCTCATTTTGTGTCGTTCGAGTCGATGATAAGCATTGCCTGCTAACAACACAGTATTGGCCTGCACCTGACCATGTTCGGTGACCACGACCGGTGTCGCGCCATGGATGATTGTAACAACTTTAGAATCTTCAAATATCTGCACACCCAGCTTCGCTGCGGCGGTAGCTTCGCCAAGGCAGAGGTTTAGCGAATGAACGTGCATATTTTTGCGGTTGTAAATGGCACCGTGATAAATATCGGTTTCCAGGTAGTCTGGCATGTCCTCGCGCTGTAGTAAGGTTACGTGCTCGCCCATGCCGCGTCGGACCGCTTCTTCATAACTCGCTCTCAATTCAGCCATATGACTGGGTTTGTAGGCGGTATGCAGATGTCCGTGTTTAAGGTCGCAATCAATGCCGTATTTGGCTACTCGGTTCTTGATTATGTCATGACCGCGCCAGCGCAGGTTCCAGACGAAGTTATCAGCGTCTTCGCCTAAGGTTTTGCGCATCTGTTTACGCATGGCGTCATCGCCTGAAAGGCTGCCGGTAATCTGTCCGCCATTGCGACCTGTCGCCCCCCAAGCAATCTTATTGGCTTCCAGCAACGCAACGGAATAGCCCTTTTCGGCAAGTTCCAAAGCGGTGTTAACGCCGGTGAAGCCGCCTCCGATCACGGCAACATCGACGCGGATGTTTTCTTCCAGGCGAGGGTAGTTGGATTCTTGATTAACAGTTGCGGTGTAATACGCACCGCAGCGGGATTCAGCCATGACAACCTCGAGAGCTGAGAATGGGGTTGAGCCGCAACGGTGATTGCGGCGAAAAAGTCAGATCAGAGTTTGATCCAAGTCGCTTTCAGTTCGCTGTACTTGTCAAATGCATGCAGCGACTTGTCGCGACCGTTACCCGATTGCTTGAAGCCACCAAACGGCGCGGTCATGTCACCGCCATCATATTGGTTGACCCAGACTGAGCCTGCGCGCAAACCTCGAGCAAATCGGTGTGCCCGGCTCAGATTGCCGGTCCAGACGCCCGCAGCCAATCCGTAGATCGAATCGTTTGCAATAGCCAGAGCTTCTTCTTCTGTTTTAAATCGGATAACCGACAGCACCGGACCAAAAATTTCTTCCTGCGCAATCGCCATACGGTTGTCGACGTTTTCGAATACGGTGGGTTGCACAAACAATCCCCCGTCTACAGGTGTCACCCGTTCGCCTCCGACGGTGAGGCTGGCACCTTCGGCTTTTCCTTTTTCGATATAGTCGAGCACGCGGATCAGCTGGCCTTCATCGACAATCGCGCCGACATTGGTGTTTGGGTCAAGTGGGTTACCCGGGCGCCAGTCGATGACTGAGGCACGTACCTTTGCCATAAATTCATCGGCAATGCTGTCTTCAACTAACAGTCGCGAACCGGCCGTACAGACTTCACCGGTGTTGTAACATATGGCGCTGGCAGCTTCAGCTGCAGCTTTGTCCAGGTCCGGTGCGTCTGCGAAAACCACGTTGGCTGATTTGCCTCCGGCTTCGGTCCAGACTCGTTTCATGTTGGATTGCCCAGAGTAAATCATCAACTGTTTGGCAATGCCGGTAGAACCGGTGAACACCAAAGTGTCGACATCCATATGCAGCGCCAATGCCGCGCCTGCCGTATGGCCGTACCCTGGCAATACATTGAATACTCCATCGGGTATGCCCGCGTCGCTGGCCAGCTGAGCAAGACGGATAGCGGTCAGTGGTGACTTTTCAGACGGTTTTAAAATCATCGAGTTGCCCATGGCCAGTGCCGGCGCAAATTTCCAGGCTGCCATGATCATGGGGAAGTTCCATGGCACGATAGCCGCGACGACACCGACAGCTTCGCGAGTAACCAGACCCAGTTCATCAGGACCGGTTGGCGCAATTTCGTCGTAAATCTTATCAACAGCTTCGGCGGTCCAGCGTAAAGCTCGAACGGTGCCATTAATATCTACGGTGCGGGAGTCGCCAATAGGTTTACCCATATCCAGGGTTTCCAGAAGCGCTAATTCGTCGGCATGTGTCTCAATCAGGTCAGCAAAGGCTAACAGTATCGTTTTGCGTTTGGCAGGTGGCAGGTCTCGCCAGATCCCAGATTCAAACGCCGCGCGGGCAACCTGAACCGCCTGATCGACATCGTCAGCTTTGCAGGAGGCGACTTTGGCCATGGTGCGGTTGTCTACCGGAGATATGCAGTCAAACGTGTCTTTATCGAGTGCATCGACATAGGCGCCGCCGATAAATGCCCGGCCTTCTGGGGAGAGTTCGCTGGCCAACTGTTGCCAATGTTCAAGGGTGTGCAGATTTGCCATGATTAAAATCGCTCTGATCGGCTAATAAGTTGCCGTCCAACATACTGCACCTTGGGTAGGAAATTCAATATTTTGCACACAATTTGGCTAAATTAGCCGAAATCCAGCCAGAATTACCCCTGTGATGGCTATTAAATTCAGATTTTTTTACACAAGAAGGCTATTTAGGGTTGATGTTTTATTTAGTTGACATACACTCGCCAAAACTGTTCAAAATAAAAAACACAAGGTGTGAATCATGAGCACGTCAGACACGAAGAATCTGGACGCCTTTTGGATGCCGTTCACGGCGAATCGACAATTTAAAGCCAAACCGCGGATGTTTGTCTCAGCAGAGGGTATGTACTATCGCAGTGATGATGGTCGTCCGATTCTGGATGGTACGGCAGGGCTCTGGTGTGTCAATGCGGGTCATGGACGTACGCAGATCTCCGATGCGGTCAGCAAACAGATTGCGAACCTCGATTTTGCACCGACATTCCAACTGGGTCACCCGATGGCCTTTGAATTGGCGGAGCGGTTAACTCAGTACACCCCTGACGGTATGGATCACGTGTTTTTCTGTAACTCTGGGTCGGAATCGGTGGATACCGCGCTGAAAATCGCTTTGGCCTATCACAAAGCCAAAGGGGACAGTGGTCGTACTCGGTTAATCGGCCGGGAAAAGGGTTATCACGGTACCGGTTTCGGTGGCATCTCTGTTGGTGGTTTGGTGAATAACCGGCGTGCCTTCGGTTCTCTGCTAACCGGGGTAGATCATCTGAAGCATGCCTGGACACCCGGTACCGAATTTACCCAAGGCATGCCAACCCAAGGGGCTGAACTGGCTGACGAATTGGAGACCATGGTGGCATTGCATGGTGCAGAAACCATTGCTGCCGTTATTGTGGAGCCCATTGCGGGTTCAGGTGGTGTCTGGATCCCCCCTCAAGGCTACCTGCAACGGCTGCGGGATATCACCCAAAAACACGGCATTCTGTTGATCTTCGATGAAGTGATTACTGGCTACGGACGCATTGGTGGTGCTTTTGCCGCCACACATTTCGGCATTACACCAGACATCATTACCTCCGCGAAAGGGCTGACCAACGGCGCCATTCCTATGGGGGCGGTGTTTGTCGCCAATGACATCCACGACGCGTTTATGACTGGACCGGAAGAGATGATTGAGCTTTTCCATGGTTACACCTATTCCGGACATCCGGTCGCTGCGGCCGCTGGGTTGGCAACATTGGATATCTATGAGCAGGAAAACCTGTTCGACAAGGCGGATCAACTTGGCGCTTATTGGCAGGAACAGTTACACAGTTTGCAGGAGTTTGATGTCATCAAAGATATCCGTAATTACGGTCTGGTCGGTGCGATTGAGTTTCATCCCGGTGACAAGGCGGGAGCCAGGGGATATCAGGTGTTCGAACATTGCTTCTGGCAAGGCAATACCATGGTGCGTTATACGATGGACATATTGGCCATGTCGCCACCACTGATCGTGGAAAAAGAACACATCGATGAGTTGATGGGCGCGTTGCGCAACGCCATAAAAACGCTTTACTAACAGACTTGAATTACTCCGCGGCAAGCGGAGCAAAGGTGAACCATGAAACAGATTACACATTTTATCAATGGCGAAACAACCAACGCCAGTGCCCGCAGCTCGGCCGTTTTTAATCCTGCACTGGGTACGCAGACGGCATCGGTGTCGCTTGCCTCTGTAACGGAAGTCGAAGCAGCTATTCAGTCGGCAAAAGCCGCGTTCCCGGCTTGGTCCAACACCAGTGCACTGAATCGCTCACGTGTTTTGTTCCGTTTTAAAATGATGTTGGAAGAGCGCATCGATGAGTTGGCTCGAATCGTCAGTGCTGAACACGGTAAAGTATTTGAAGATGCCAAAGGCGAAATTATCCGTGGCATGGAAGTGGTTGAATTTGCCTGTGGTGCACCGTCTATTCTGAAAGGTGAAATCACCGAGCAGGTCGGAACCGGTGTTGATGCCTATTCCGTGAATCAGGCGCTCGGGGTTGTCGCAGGTATTACGCCTTTCAATTTCCCAGCCATGGTACCGATGTGGATGTGGCCGGTCGCTCTTGCCTGTGGTAACACGTTCATTCTGAAACCGTCGGAAAAAAATCCAACCGCGTCTATTGTGATCGCCCAATGGTTAAAAGAATGCGGTTTGCCGGATGGCGTCTTTAATGTTGTCAACGGCGACAAAGAAGCGGTTGATGTACTGCTGACGCATAAAGATATTCAGGCCGTCAGCTTTGTTGGTTCAACGCCGATTGCCGAATATATCTATACCACGGCCAGTGCAGCCGGCAAGCGTGTACAAGCCCTCGGTGGCGCTAAAAACCACATGATTGTGATGCCGGATGCTGACCTGGATGCGGCCGTCAATGCTTTAACCGGTGCCGCCTATGGTTCGGCAGGGGAGCGTTGCATGGCAATTTCAGTGGCTGTCGCGGTCGGTGATATAGCCGACAGTCTGGTGGAAAAATTAGCGGATAAAGCGCGTAATCTGAAAATTGGTAACGGTGCCGAGTTGGGTCTGGATATGGGGCCATTGATCAGTAAAGAGCATCTTGCGAAAGTGACGGGTTATGTTGCAGCCGGTGTTGCCGAAGGCGCTAAGCTGGTGGTCGATGGTCGAGATATTCAGGTCGACGGTGGCGAACAGGGTTACTTCCTGGGCGGCTGTTTGTTCGACCATGTCACGCCGGACATGACGATTTACACCGATGAGATATTTGGACCGGTTTTGTGTGTGGTTCGCGTCGACGATTACGCGACTGCGGCCAAGTTAATCAACGATCATGAATACGGAAACGGAACCTCCATTTTTACCCGCAGCGGCGCTGTCGCCCGCAAGTTCACACACGATATTCAGGTGGGTATGGTGGGAGTTAACGTGCCGATTCCGGTGCCAATGGCATTCCATTCCTTTGGTGGCTGGAAACGTTCTCTGTTTGGCGGGCATCACATGCACGGACCGGAAGGGGTTAAGTTTTACACCAAGCGAAAAGCCATCACCGCCCGTTGGCCGGAAGGGGACATGGCGGCTGAGTTTGTCATGCCGACCATGAAATAATTCCCACGTCTGTTTATGAAACCGAAGTGCCGCGGAACGCTGCTGCACTTCTTTTGCATCGGAATCCTATATGAAAGCCACATCAGACATTATGACACTTACCACCGATGGTGTTGCGCCGGAAACTTTTTTACCAGCTGCGGAAAAAATTATCCGTGGGCAGCCGCGACAATCGATCTGGAATAACTATTCCTCCACGGATGCCAAGTTTCATTCGGGTATCTGGGACTCGCAAGCGGGCGAATGGAAAATCAATTACACCGAAGATGAGTTCTGTCTTATTCTGGAAGGGGAATCGGTGATCACCGATACTCTGGGGGAGCAAAAAACAGTGAAAGCCGGTGATCAGTTTGTCATTCCGGCTGGATTCCAGGGGACGTGGACCGTACCAAACTACTGCAAAAAAATATACGTCGTATACGAGGCATAAGGCATGACAGAACGTACTCCTCATACCGGTTCTTACTATGCCGCAACGCGGCATGACAAAAACGATCGTCCGAGTTTGCAAGATCATATTGAAGCTGACGTCTGTATTGTGGGGGCTGGGTTTACCGGCATTTCCAGTGCATTGCATCTCGCGGAAGCGGGATTCAAAGTAGTCGTACTCGAAGCGGCGCGAATCGGTTTCGGTGCCAGCGGGCGCAACGGTGGACAGTTGGTGAACAGTTACAGTCGTGACATCGACACCATTGAACGAAACTACGGCGCTGAACTGGGTAAAGCGCTTGGTGATATGGCGTTCGAAGGTGGCAACATCATTCGTGAACGTATCGAGAAGTACGATATTGATTGCGATTACAAGCCAGGTGGCATCTTCGCCGCATTCAATAAAAAACAGATGCATGAATTGACCGAACAGAAAGCGCTGTGGGAACGCTATGGCCACACCGGTCTGCAACTCTTGGATCAGGACGGGATTCGTGAGCAGATTAATTCCAATGTTTACGTTGGCGGTTTGCTGGATCACACCGGCGCACATATTCACCCGTTGAATCTGTTGCTGGGCGAAGTCGCAGCGTTCGAGAGCCTAGGTGGTGTGGTGTATGAAGACTCGAAAGTGACAGATGTTGTCCGAACAGACACCCCGGTCGTGAAAACGGCATATGGGCAAGTAACCGCAAAATATGTATTGATGGCGGGCAATGCCTATATGAGCGGATTGATCCCTGAACTGGCCGCGAAGTCGATGCCCTGTGGCACTCAAATCGTGACAACAGAAGTGTTGCCAGACGATGTCGCTGAGTCGCTGATACCCAATGGCCATTGTGTGGAAGACTGCAATTACAAACTCGACTATTACCGGGTTACCGGTGACAACCGTTTGCTCTATGGCGGCGGCGTGACTTACGGTGGTGGTGACCCGGCCTCGATCGAGAACTTTATCCGGGGGCATCTGGAAAACACGTTTCCTCAATTGAGGGGCGTAAAATTTGATTACGCCTGGGGCGGGGATTTTCTGTTAACCATGAGTCGTTTGCCGCAGTTTGGTCGGTTAACACCATCGATCTATTACGTGCAAGGCTACAGTGGTCATGGTGTCACCACCACCCACCTCGCCGGGCGATTGGTCGCCGAGGCGATGAAAGGCCATGCGGAACGTTTTGACGCGTTCGGACAATTAAAACATTTCCCATTCCCCGGAGGGCGCTTGTTCCGCGTACCTTACACGGCGGTTGGCGCAGTTTATTATGGCTTGCGTGATAAGTTGGGAATCTGATCGCGGCTTAGCCGAATGAACAGGAATGCAGCTTGAGCCCCGTTCGCAATTTATTCGCTCAACGGGCTTGAGTTGCTCTTGAACAGAACCAACTGTTTTTTGCAGTTGGTTCTGTTCGCTTACAGCAATCGCTCTAGCTGTTGGCTTAATCCGCTCGTGACGGTCTGTAACCAGCGTGCCTTATTGGCATGGCACAGATAATCTTCCCAGCGAAAAACATTGCCAATGACCTTGTATGCCAGCCAGGGAAGCGGTTCTGGCTCCCAATTTCGCAACTCGGCAAGACTCTGCCGGCAAACCCAGGGTTGTCGGACTCTTACCGAATCTTCTTCTGCGATTAATTCCGCCAAAGTCTGACCATACAGATGGCTGGCACCCACACCTTCCCCGCCATAGCCGCCAGCCGCTGCCAAACCGGATTCGGCATCGTAGTTCACAAAGGGACTGAAACGGCGGCTCATCGCCAGCGAACCGGCCCATTGGTAGGTGAGAGTGTCGAGTGATAGCGAGGGCAGTAAACGCTGCCAATAAATTTTCGGCGTATTGAAAATATCGGCTTGAGCGCTAAATTCAAACTGGCTTCGACCACCAAACAGATAGCCGCCACGGGCACCAAAGATCAGTTCATTATTCGCCGTGCGCTGCCCATACGTCACGCTGCGGCAGACATCCGAGAACGCCAGACCAGGAACTTTTATGGTGTCTTCAAATGCACTGGCCGGCAGTGAATCTGTCGCAACAATCGCCGAAAAAACCGGTAAACGTTTTTTGTTGAGCGCTTTGTGGGTGCTGGCGAAGGCCTCTGTTGCCAGCACCGTGGTTCCCGAATTCACCTGCCAACGATGGTTGATCGTTATCTGTCGGTTCGCCATGGCGGTGACTCGCGCACCATGAAATATTTTCACGCCTTTCTGCAAAAGAACCCGCGCCAAGCCGGTTGCCAATTGGGCGGGGTTTATTGTTGCGCAGTGCGGCGAATAGATCGCGCCCATTTGTTTTGGCAAGGACAGATACCGCTGGGCGTCTGCTGCGCTCAGCCAGTGGAAATCATCTTCTCCGTGCCCAGCCTGTTTGAAGTTCTGCAGCCAAGTGAGTGCAATTCGCTTTTGTTCTGAGTAGCGTGCGGCGCAGTAAATGACGCCCTTATGTTCTAGGGTGCAGTGAATTTGTTCGCGTTCCGTGATAGCTTTCACTGAATCGATAATGCCATAGAGCAGCGCTCGGCTTTGCGTTTGTTCCGCCGGCGACAGGCCCGACAACCAGACATCTTGACCAGCAATACCACCTAACAGCCAACCGCCATTGCGTCCTGAGGCACCGTAGCCGACATGATGCTGTTCAAAAATAGCAATTCGCCAATGCGGACGTAACTGGTGCAAAAAATACGCTGTCCACAGCCCGGTAAAGCCGGCACCGATAATCCCAACATCAAAAAAAGCGTCAGCCTCAAGGCTGGCGCCTTCAACAGGTTCTGTGTTTCGCCACCATAAGCAGTCCTGCATGAGTGCCATCCGTCCTCCGGCAAATGAAGTGGGTGTTCGGGTAAATGCAAAAGGGCTGCAATGCGCAGCCCTTAGTATCTGTTCCGTGATTTGTGTCTCTCAGAGGTAAGGTAACAGCAGTTCATATTCCATGGGGGTGATCTGCATTTCAAACATCCGCAGTTCAGACCATTTGCAGGTCTGATAGACATCGATAAAGTCTTGTGTAAACCAATCCACGACGCGTTCGTCGCCCAGCATAGCCCGCAACGCATCACGCTGGTTGTCCGCGACCATCGGATGCTCCTGATCGTAGGAATTGCCTTCAATAGGTGCTGGTGGCTCAATCTTATTCAAAATACCTTCGGTGACACCGGCCAACAGAACGGCTGTTCCCAGGTATGGATTGGTGTCTGCACCAGATAACCGGTGTTCGATGCGGGTTGATTCCATACTGCCGGATGGAATGCGCAGCGCGACGGTGCGGTTATCGTAACCCCAGGTTTTTGATGTTGGCGCAAACGCCGACGGAGCCAAACGACGGAAGCTGTTTATCGACGGTGTCAGAAACGCCTGTGTGGCGTCCGCCAGATCAATCAGACCACCGATCGCCCAACGCAACATGGGGTTTTGTGTGGGATCGTCTGCGGCGAAGATATTCTCACCATCCTTCATCAGACTGAGGTGTAAATGCATGCCGCTGCCCGCCTGATCGATATAGGGCTTGGCCATAAAGGTCGCTTCCATATCGTATTTTTTAGCGACGCTGGCAATCAGTCGCTTCAGCAAAACGGCGTTGTCCACGGCCTCGAGGATATCGTTGCCGTAGTTCAGGTTTACTTCGAACTGTCCCGGCGCGTATTCTGCGATGACCGTGTCTGCAGGAATCCCCTGTATTTTGGCGGTTTCCAGAATGTCACGGATGAAAAAGTCATAGTCATCCAGATCGTCCATCGAATAGACCTGGCAGGATGTCATGCGTCGATCTGTTCCGGGGATCAGGGGTGGTTGAATCGCACCGGTATCGGTACGTTGCCGATCAATCAGGTAAAACTCCAATTCAACAGCGATACCCGGTGTGCATCCCAGAGCTTCGAATTTCTGAATAGCTCTGACCAGAACTTGTCGGGGGTCAGCAAAGAAGCCTTCTTCATTATCATCGTACATGGTGCACAGGACCTGTGCCCGGTCGCCATCTTCATGCCAGGGCACTAAAGACAGCGTCCCCGGAATTGGAAAACAGGGGTAATCGCGGTCACCTTGGTGCATCCCCAGACCGGCTTCTTCAACGGTGCTGCCGGCCGCATCCAGCGACATAACCGATCCGGGCAAATAAAAGCCAGCGCTGAAGATTTTCAGCAACAATTCACGCTCAATGCGTTTTCCTCTGAGCACGCCGTTGAGATCGCAGATGAGCAGCTCGATAGTGGTGACATTTGGGTGCTGGGCTAAAAACGCTTCAGCCTCATCAGTAGCTATATTAATGGTCATCTATTTATACCTTTAGCGGAGCGTGTAACGGAACTCGGTTGTGGTCTGGTGTCCATGTGGCCGGGCGATGCTCTTGGCCAGGGCGCCAAATATACTCCATTTAAAAACTGAGTCTCAGGGTTTGAGGTTCCGTTTCGTAAAACGTTTCACAGGTGATTTATATATTGAACACAATGTAGCTTTTTTTATTTGGCACATCAAACTAATATCGCTAGAGTGGTCAATATATATGACGCCTGGATGGGGTGAAACTGCCCCGGAACCGTGCAAAAGGGGCATATTTGCACCATTACAAGACAAAATGAAAAATTATGAATCTAAGGTGTTTAAAATATTTTATGGTCGTGTATGCTGAACCTGTTCAAAATATGAGTGCAAATGGATGAGTAACAACAATAAACCACTGGTGGGTGTCATCAGTGATACTCAGATAATCGCGCCGCATTTATTTCACACCGCGGGTGACAAGTACCTCAGAGCATTGTCTCAGGCAGCGGATGTTATTCCCGTGATTATTCCGTCACTGCTGTCAGATCAATCGATTGATCAGTGGCTGAGCCGACTGGATGGTGTCTTTCTGACGGGAGCCTATTCAATGGTCGATCCGGCGAACTATCAGGAAGAAAAGATTGCTAGCGCCTACAGTTATGATGAACTGCGGGATGAAACCTCATTTGCCACCATCCGCGCGGTCATTGATCGGAATATTCCTTTACTGGGTGTTTGTCGGGGGTTGCAGGATATCAATGTCGCGCTGGGCGGATCTTTACATCAGGCCGTTCAGGATGTCGACGGTTTGAACGACCATCGCGAAGACAAGTCCGCCACACTGGAAGAACAATACGCCGATGCTCATCTGGTCAATCTGACCGAGCAGGGTCGGCTTCATACAATATATGGTACATCTCAGGTTAAGGTTAACTCTTTACACTCACAGGGTATTCATCGTGTGGGAAAAGGGTTATCAGTAGAAGCAACCGCCTTGGACGGATTGGTCGAAGCCGTCGCAATTGATGCGATGGATTTTGGTCTCGCCGTGCAATGGCATCCGGAATGGCAAGTAACTAAAAACCCTGTACAAAAACAACTCTTCGAGGCCTTTGGCGATGCGTGTCGAACGCGACAGTCAAAGTGAAGACCCATGGAACAATTAAAAAAGTGGTTAAAAGATAATAAAATCACTGAGATTGAATGCATCACGCCGGATCAAACCGGGATTGCCCGAGGCAAAATCATGCCAACGGACAAATTCATCGCGGAAAAGGGTATCCGGCTGCCCGAAAGCGTTATGCTGCAAACGGCAACGGGTGACTACCCAGATGATGAGTCCTATTACAGTCTGCTCGACCCCTTAGACATTGATATGATTCTGCGCCCGGATGAAAGCGCGGTGTTTACCGTGCCCTGGGCTGTGGAACCGTCTGCGCAGATTATTCACGATTGCTATGACACCATGGGAAACCTCATGGAGTTATCACCGAGGGCTGTACTGAAAAAAGTGTTGGCTCTGTTTGAGGAAAAAGGCTGGAAACCGATCGTTGCGCCGGAGATGGAATTCTATCTGACCAAGCGCAGTACCGATCCGGATTTACCGCTGGAGCCGCCCATTGGCCGCAGCGGCCGACAGGAAAGTGGTCGGCAAAGTTTCAGCATTGACGGCGCCAACGAATTCGATCCGATCATTGAAGACATCTACGAATGGTGTGAAGAAATGGGGTTGGACATCGATACACTTATTCACGAAGAAGGTGTGGCGCAACTCGAATTCAACTTCCGCCACGGCGAAGCTTTAAAGCTGGCAGACCAGGTTTTTATTTTCAAGCGAACCGTTCGAGAAGCAGCCTTAAAGCATAAGATTAGCGCCACCTTTATGGCCAAACCTATTTCGGGTGAACCGGGCAGTGCCATGCATATTCACCAGTCATTGGTCGATGTAAAAACTGGCGCAAATTTGTTCTCCAATGAAGACGGCGGCGCTTCGAAGATGTTTTACAGTTATATCGCGGGCTTGCAGACCTACATTCCGCAGCTGATGCCGATGTTGGCACCGAACGTCAACAGTTACCGCCGGTTTATGCCTGGTGCAGACGGCAACGCACCGGTGAATACCGAGTGGGGCGAAGAGAATCGCACGGTGGGTTTGCGGGTACCGCAAGCTTCACCTTCGGCCCGTCGCGTCGAGAACCGTCTGCCTGGATCAGACACCAACCCCTACCTGGCCATGGCGGCTAACCTGCTGTGTGGTTATCTCGGCATTATCAATGAGCTGAACCCACGTAAACCGGTTCAAACCCGGGTTGGTGATGAGTCGGAAGATGATATGCCATGGAACCTTGAGGCCGCGCTGGAAGCCATGACCGATGCAGAAGAGATCCGCGAATATCTGGGGGATGCTTTCGTGGATGCGTACGTGGTTACTCGCTGGGCTGAATACGAAGGCTTCAAACGGGTGATCAGTTCTTGGGAACGGGAGTTTCTGTTATCGGCGGTATAACCGCCGATAACGGAAAGCTGTTAATAAAAGAAGCGTCTGGAGCGCGATAGAGAGCAGTATAGGGCATTGATGCTTATCGATGGCCTAACATCAGTGAACATTTGCTGATGTGCCGATACGCTAACAATAATAAATACCGACAATGGTAATAAGAGGCAAGAGATGAAAGCGATTATGAAACCCGTACTGGGTATAGCAGTGGCGACCGCCCTGTCTTCCGCTGTCATGGCAGAAGACCGTGTGGTTCGTATCTACAACTGGTCAGATTATATTGCTGAAGACACACTGGAGAAGTTCACAGCGGCCACTGGTATTCAAGTGAGCTACGATGTTTTCGACTCCAATGAAGTACTTGAAGCCAAGGTACTGTCTGGTCAATCCGGTTACGACGTTGTGGTCCCAACTTCCGATTACATGGCCCGCCATATTATTGCCGGAGCCTATCAAAAACTCGATAAGTCTAAAATTCCGAACTGGAAAAACCTGGACACCGAACTGCTCGCAAACCTCAGCAATTATGACGAAGGTAACCAGTACGGTGCTCCGTATCAGTGGGGCACTACCGGCATAGGCTATAACGTGGCTAAAGTCGAAGAAATTCTGGGCGAAGACGCACCGACCGACAGTTGGGACCTGTTTTTCAAACCGGAAAACTTAGCCAAACTCAGTCAGTGCGGTGTCTCGGTGCTGGACAGCGCAGGCGAAGTGTTGCCCTTGGTCATGTCCTACCTCGGCTTGGACCCGAATTCCACCAACACCAAAGACTATGATAAAGCCGGGGAGTTGATGACTTCTTTGAAGCCATACATAACTTACTTCCACAGCTCGCGTTACATTTCTGATTTGGCCAACGGCGACATCTGTATCGCCATCGGCTGGAGTGGTGACATCTTCCAGGCCATGGTACGAGCCGAGGAAGCGGAAAATGATGTCGAGATCGGCTATTACATTCCGAAAGAAGGAACCGCCATGTGGTCTGACATGATGGTGATTCCAAAAGACGCCAAAAATGTGAATGAAGCTCATGAGTTCATCAACTTTATTCTCGATGCACAAATAGGCGCCGATATTACCAACTACGTTTGGTATGGCAGCCCGAATGCCGCCGCGCGCGAGTTCATCGATGCTGAAATTCTGGAAGACCCAGGTGTCTTTCCGGTTGAAGGAACCAAACTGTTCACCTTTGCTGTTCTGCCACAAAAGGTAAATCGGTATATGAACCGTACCTGGACGTCAGTCAAATCTGCACAATAACAACACCGCCGGACGACCGTCCGGCATTTCCTCCCTCGGTTTTGTTAAGAAGTTTTAAATTATGACCTCTTCGGAAATTACGCGGAAAAATTCTCGTGCCCAGGATGAAGTGCTGTTAAGCATTAAAAACATCACCAAAAAGTACGACGATGCCCTGGCGGTTGATGACATCAGTCTGGACATCAAAAAAGGCGAGATATTTGCGCTGTTGGGCGCCTCTGGATCTGGAAAGTCTACGTTACTGCGCATGTTGGCCGGTTTTGAAAAAGCGACCTCCGGAAAAATATGCATCGGCTCAGAAGACATAACTCACCTTCAGCCAAACGAACGTCCGTTCAACATGATGTTCCAGTCCTATGCTTTGTTTCCGCATATGACGGTGGCGAAGAACATAGCTTTTGGTCTGCAACAGGATGGCATGGCGAAAGCGGATATCGACGCTCGTGTTGCCGAAATGCTGAAACTCGTGCACATGGAAAAATACGCCAAACGCAAACCGCATCAACTGTCCGGTGGTCAGCGACAGCGAGTTGCCCTGGCGCGGTCACTTGCGAAGCATCCTAAATTATTATTGTTGGATGAACCCATGGGTGCGCTGGATAAAAAATTACGCACGGAAATGCAGTTGGAAGTCGTCGACATTATTGAGCGCGTCGGTGTGACCTGTGTGATGGTAACGCACGATCAGGAAGAAGCTATGACCATGGCCGACCGGATTGCGATAATGGACGAGGGCGAAATTCAGCAGATTGGTACGCCCGTGGATATTTATGAAAGCCCGTTGAATCGCATGGTGGCCGAGTTCATTGGTTCGGTAAATATCTTCGAGTCAGAAATCATTGAAGACGAAGAACACTTTATGAAACTCTCCTGCCCGGATATCGACACCGACATCTACGTTGGTCGGGGGGTATCGTCTGGTATCGATGATCGCAATATGTTGTTCGCATTGCGGCCCGAAAAAACCTTTATCAGTGTTGAAAAGCCGGATATGGACCATAATGTTACGGAAGGTACGGTGGAGGATATTGCCTACCTCGGTGGTCACACGGTTTATTACGTTAAGTTAACTTCCGGAAAGATTGTTCAATGTTTCCTGGCAAATACCGAACGTCGGGCCGAGCGTCCGGACTGGGATGAGAAGGTTTACGTCTTCTGGCAAGATGACGCTGGCATGGTTATGCGCTCATGAATACCTACACCACGATTAAACGATTGTTGCCAAAAGGACGCTGTCTGATCCTCAGCGGTCCTTTTTTATGGCTGCTGGTTTTCTTTCTGATGCCATTCATTTTTGTGGCAAAAATCTCAGTTGCGGAAGCTGAATTATCGATACCGCCTTACACTGCCATGTTTGATTGGATTGATGGTGTGCTCGGCATTCGGGTCAGTATCAATAACTTCCTTTGGGTGTTGGATGATCCGCTGTATGTTCAGGCGTATCTCAACTCCATTAAGATGGCATTTTTTTCCACATTGTTCTGTTTGTTACTTGGTTATCCTATGGCTTATGCCATTGCGAAAGCACCGAAGGAGCAGCAAACAGTTTGGCTTTTGTTGGTTCTGCTACCCAGCTGGACGTCTTTCCTGATTCGGGTATATGCCTGGGTTGGTCTGTTAAAAAACAATGGACTGATTAATGGTCTGTTGATGTGGCTCGGCATCATTGATGACCCTATCCAAATGATCAACACCAACTTTGCCGTGTATGTCGGTATTGTTTATTCGTATTTGCCTTTCATGGTACTGCCGTTGTACGCCAATTTGGTCAAACATGACAACGCATTGCTGGAAGCTGCAGCGGATTTGGGAGCTGGACATTTTACCCGTTTCTTCCGCATCACGTTGCCGTTGTCGATAAACGGAATAGTTGCGGGTTCGATGTTGGTGTTTATTCCGGTGGTCGGAGAATATGTGATTCCTGAACTGTTGGGCGGCACCGAAACCATCATGATCGGCAAAGTGTTGTGGCAAGAGTTTTTCAATAATCGGGACTGGCCGGTGGCGTCAGCATTGGCATTGATCATGGTGTTGATCTTGATAATTCCGATAACGCTGTTTCATCGCTTCCAGAATAAGGAGGCTAACCTGTGATCGGTTCAAAATTCAGTTTCTCAAAGTTTATGTTCTGGTTTGGTATTGCGTTCTTGTATTTGCCTATGGCCGTGTTGATCTTTTACTCGTTCAATGCGAGTCGGCTGGTGACCGTTTGGGCCGGCTTTTCCGGAAAATGGTATGTGGAATTGTTTCAGGATCAGCAGATTATGTCCGCTGTCGGCCGCTCACTGCAGATTGCCTTTTATTCGGCCTCATCTGCGGTTGTCCTGGCGGTAATGGCGTCGATTATAATGGTGCGGTTTAAAAAGTTCACCGGTCGGACCCTGTTTTCCGGCATGGTGACGGCGCCATTGGTGATGCCAGATGTCATTATCGGTTTGTCTATGCTGCTGTTGTTTGTTGCAATGGGGCAGCATCTGGGCTGGCCTGAGAATCGTGGCATGTTGACCGTGTGGATAGCCCACACAACATTTTGTCTGGCGTATTCCACGGTGGTGATTACCTCAAGATTGACTGAAATGGATAAGTCGCTTGAAGAAGCCGCGCTCGACTTGGGTGCCAGCCCCTTTAAAGCCTTCATGCAGATTACCTTACCCATTATTTCGCCGGCGATTATTTCCGCCTGGCTGCTATCCTTTACCCTGTCGCTGGATGATGTTGTTATCGCCAGTTTTGTGACCGGACCCGGGGCGACAACCCTGCCGATTGAGGTGTTCAGCTCTGTTCGTCTGGGCGTGACGCCAAAAATCAACGCGTTAGCAACCTTGATTATCGGTGTGGTATCGCTGGTGGCGATTGGTTCCTGGTTCTTCACCCGGAAAATGAATGAGCGCATCAGTGCGCAGATGAACGGCGGTTAACGATGCGGACCGAAGCGAATAACAGAGGGTGTCATGGCTGATACGTTTGAACAATATGGCATGGGCGACCTGGCCTTCACGCGCGAGTCGAATTTAGGCACGCAGGTTGAGGCAATGTACGCTGGGGCAACGAGTTTTCTGCGTCGTCGCTACAATCGTGATCTGACTGACGTGGATGTGGCAGTTATTGGTGTACCCTTTGATCTGGCGACGTCGAATCGACCCGGTGCACGCTTTGGACCTCGAGCCGTCCGTGCTGCCTCCACGCAGTTGTCTTGGGCGCGTCCCTGGCCCTGGCGGCAGGATCCCTTCAATAGCCTGAATGTGATTGATTATGGTGATTGCGTCTTTGACCCAGGCTTACCTCAGAATTTTGTTGAGGATGTGTGTCGGTGGTATCAGCCCATTATGGATGCCGATGTGATTCCGTTGACCATCGGTGGCGATCATTTTGTCACCTACCCGATTCTTAAAAGTCTGGCGGCCAAACACGGTCCAATTTCGCTGATTCATTTTGATGCGCATTGCGACACCTGGCCGGATAAAAAAGGTCGGATAGATCACGGGACCATGTTTTATCACGCGGCGAATGAAGGTATTGTCGATGCGAACCATTCTGTGCAACTTGGCATGCGTACCGTTAATGAACATGATTTGGGCTATACCGTTCTGGACGCATTGTGGTTGCATAGTCATGGTGTGGATAAGGCGATAGAGCAGATCCGAACAACTGTCGAGGACCGCCCCTGTTACATCACATTCGATATAGATTTTCTCGATCCGAGTTGCGCACCAGGCACCGGTACGCCGGTATGTGGCGGTTTCGACACCATTACCGCAATTAAATTGCTGCATGGATTGCAAGGTCTTAATTTGATTGGCTGTGACGTCGTCGAAGTAGCACCGCCTTACGATCATGCTGAAATCACGGCGTTGGCGGGTGCCACGATGGCCACCAATCTGATTTGTCTGTTGGCCTCACGTCAGCAAACTTGACCAGACCATCGTAAGCGACGTTAAAAAAAACCGGCCAACGCCGGTTTTTTTTGGAATTTTTAAAACAGATCTTTTGCCCGATGGTAGAGCATTCCGGCAGCCAACAACGGTGAACGTAATTTACGACCACCCGGAAAGCGCATGTGACTGATGCGCTCAAAGATTTCCATCCGGTCAGTCTCCCCTGCAATGTGTTCCGCAATGACCTTCGCAGCCATATGCGTTGCGTTAATGCCGTGCCCGGAATAGGCCTGAGCAAAATAGACGTTTTCCTTCAATCGACCGATTTGCGGCATTCGGTTAGCTCCGATGCCGATCATGCCACCCCACTGAAACTCAATTTTGACGTCCTTGAGGTAAGGAAATACCAGATCCATGTGCGGCTTTAGCGTCGCTTCAATGGACCGTGGATCACGTCCGGAATAATTACACAAACCACCAAACAGCAATCGGTTATCGGCGCTGAGGCGGTAATAATCGAGCGCTACCCGCTGATCGCACACGGCCATATTTTGCGGCAGAACACGCTTTGCCAGGTCATCGCTAAGCGGCTCCGTGGCAATCACGTAGCTGCCGGCCGGTAATACCTGACTTTCCAGCGTCTCGTTGAGGCCTGCAACGTAGGCGTTCCCGCAGATGATCAGCTGGTCACAGGTGATCTGGCCGTGCGCCGTTTTTACCACGATTTGTGCACCGTATTCGATGTCGACCACCGCAGAGTGTTCGTAAATACTCACTCCGTTATCAAGCGCAGCCTGAGCTTCGCCAAGATTCAGATTCAGAGGGTGAACATGGCCGCTGCCCATATCGATTAGGCCACCGATGTAATTATCAGACCCAACTACCTCATGCATGTCAGCTTTATCAAGCAGTCGTGTTTCATAACCATAACCGATACTGTCGAGCCAGGCTTTATCATCGCGGAATGCCTGTATGTGCCTGGGTTTATGGGCGAGATCGCAGTAGCCCATAACCAAATCACACTTTATCTGGTATTTGGCGATGCGGGCTTTTACTACTTCAACGGCTTCCAGTCCCATCTGGTCGATCGCCGAAACGCCTTGCTCACCGATTTCGTTGCGAAATTGGTCGGTACCATGACCAATTCCCCGGATGAGTTGACCACCATTTCGACCTGAAGCACCCCAGCCGACCTTATAGGCCTCCAAGACAGATACCTTATATCCGCGCTCAGCGAGTTCCAATGCGGTATTGATGCCACTGAAGCCCGCGCCGATAACACATATCTCGGTGGTGACGGCGCCTTGTAGGGACGGTAAGGCCAGTTGATAGGCCATGGTTGCGGCGTAGTAAGAATCTGGATACTGATTGGTGTGGGTTCTTGGATTCAGCATGAGTCGCCCGTTTAATATATTTATCTGACTGTTTTATATAATTGACGATACTAACAAAGGGCAATGACTTGGGGAACCGCAAAATGTGTAATATCATTGACACCTGTTCATGATTTTGATTCATTGAGTCGGATTTGAGCAGTTGAGTTTTCTTTAATTTGTGAGGTGCAGACAATTGGAAGATGTCGGAAGTCGGCTTAAGGAAGTAAGAAAAGCAGCAGCGTTGTCTCAGCGGGAGCTGGCAAAACGCGCGGGAGTCACCAATTCAACAATTTCCATGATCGAAAAAAATAATGTTTCGCCAAGTATCAGCTCCCTGAAAAAAGTACTCGCAGGGATACCGATGTCGCTGATCGAATTTTTTGACAATGGAGAAGAAGAGCAGGTTGACCGTCCGGTAGTCTACCGTGGCGACGATGTTCAGGTCATTACCACCGAATCCGGCATTGAATGGCAGGTTTTCGGTAAGAATTTCCCCAATCGCCAGATGAACCTGATGCTTGAGATATATCCTCCCGGCTCAGACACCGGCATTGAAGGCTTCGTGCACGAGGGTGAAGAGACCGGCTTTGTGATTAGTGGGCAGATCGAGTTGACGGTCGACGATCAGGTTTACACGCTGCAACCAGGCGAAGGGTATTACTTCGAATCTCACCGCCCACACCGCTTTCGCAATCCCTTTGCTGAGCCTTGCCATCTGGCCTCAGCGCTCACACCTCCCAATCTATAGAACGGTTAACCCGAAGTCCCAGATCTGTGCTGGGACTTTTTTTAAAGTATTTTCTTAAAAAGATGGAAATAACGGTTAACTTTCAATAACATGCGCAACCTCATATCGACTTACCAATACTTTTTTGAAGAATCTTCGAAAAAGCATTACGAAGTGCTTGAAAAGCACAGGGTGGTAGCTTAGAATCCGCCGCCCAATTAAGTAATAGGCCAGTAGTTCAATTGGTAGAGCGTCGGTCTCCAAAACCGAAAGTTGGGGGTTCGAGTCCCTCCTGGCCTGCCACATTATTTATAAATACCAACAGCACAGGTGTCTTGCTGAATGAATGCTCAGGTGAATTCATCAAACTCAGCGTTTGATATTTTTAAGTGGTTTATCGTTGTTGCACTGATTGCAGCAGCCATTGGTGGTAACTACTACTTTTCTGCGGAGTCTTTGATCTTCCGTGTATTGGGTGTGGTGCTGGCTCTGGTCATTGCTGTATTTGTTGCTCTGACCACTGAGCGTGGCAAATCGATCAATCGCCTGCGCAAAGAAGCCTGGGTTGAGGTTCGTAAAGTAGTCTGGCCGACGCGGCAGGAAACAGTGCAAACGACCTTGGTTGTGTTGGGTTTTGTGTTTCTGGTAGCGGTCATTCTGTGGTTGGTGGATACGCTGATCGGGTGGTTGTTGTCGATGGTCTTTGGGTAAGGTTGCACTATGACAAAACGATTTTATGTCGTGCATGCTTACTCTGGCTATGAGAAGCGTGTAGCGAATTCGCTGAAAGAGCAGGTTGAATTGCAGGGTATGCAAGATCTGTTCGGAGAGATTCTGGTGCCAACCGAATCCGTGGTTGAGATGCGAGACGGCAAGAAGCGTAAGAGTGAGCGTAAGTTCTATCCTGGCTATGTATTGGTCGAGATGGAAATGAACGATGATTCCTGGCATCTGGTGAAAGATACCCCTCGAGTCATGGGTTTTATTGGTGGTACGGCTGAGAAGCCCGCTCCGTTGTCGCCGAAAGAGGCTGATGCGATTCTGCAGCGTGTCAAAGATGGTGCCGATAAGCCAACTCAGAAGACAATATACGAGCCAGGCGAAGTTGTGCGTGTGACCGATGGGCCGTTTGCTGACTTTAACGGTACGGTAGAGAAAGTAAATTATGAGAAGAGTCGATTGCAGGTGTCTGTGTCGATCTTCGGCCGGGCGACTCCGGTAGAGCTTGAGTTTTCTCAGGTCGAAAAAGGTTAAGATTTGTTAAGGATGAAAACACCTGGTCACTGACCGGGTATTTTTCGTTCTGATATGTGAAGCGGGGAGCTGAAAGGCGTTAGAACCCATTAAGAGGAAGCTATCATGGCTAAGAAAGTCACGGCTTATATTAAGCTGCAAGTGAAGGCCGGTCAGGCCAACCCAAGTCCACCAGTTGGTCCAGCACTGGGTCAGCATGGTGTGAACATCATGGAATTCTGTAAGGCGTTCAATGCTGAAACGCAGAAATTGGAGCCAGGCTTGCCGACTCCGGTTGTTATCACTGTGTATGCAGACCGTAGCTTTACCTTTATCACCAAAACTCCGCCAGCTTCAATTCTGTTGAAGAAAGCGGCAGGCATCAAGAGTGGTTCTGGTCGTCCAAATACTCAGAAAGTAGGTACGGTTAACCGTGCTCAATTGGAAGAGATTGCGACTACTAAGAATCCTGACCTGACGGCTTCTGATATGGACGCAGCAGTGCGTACTATCGCAGGTACCGCTCGTAGCATGGGTCTAAACGTTGAGGGTGTTGAGTGATGGCTAAGTTGACAAAGCGCGCTCGTTTAGCGCAGGAAAAAATTGAATCAACCAAGGCTTACAGTTTTGAAGAAGCTGTAGCCGTGTTGAAAGAGCTGTCTACCGTTAAGTTTAAAGAGTCTGTTGATATCTCTGTGAATCTGGGTGTTGACGCTCGTAAATCTGATCAAAACGTTCGTGGCTCTACTGTATTGCCAAACGGTACCGGTAAAGATGTTCGTGTAGCTGTTTTTGCTCAGGGTGAAAACGCTGAAGCTGCGAAAGCAGCGGGTGCAGAAGCTGTCGGTATGGATGATCTGGCTGAGCAAATGAAAGCCGGTGACCTGAACTTCGGTGTTGTTATTGCTTCTCCGGATGCGATGCGCGTTGTTGGTCAGCTGGGTCAATTGTTGGGTCCACGTGGTCTGATGCCAAACCCTAAGGTTGGTACTGTCACCGCTGACGTTGCAACCGCCGTTAAGAATGCGAAGTCTGGTCAGGCGCGTTTCCGTACTGACAAGAACGGCATTATCCATGCGTGTATCGGTAAAATTGAATTCGACGCAGCAGCCATCAAGCAAAACGCAGAAGCGCTGATTGCTGATCTTAAGAAGCTGAAGCCAGCTTCTGCTAAGGGTGTTTATGTGAAGAAGGTGTCACTGTCGACCACTATGGGTCCTGGTGTCACTATCGACCAGAGCACTTTAAGCGTCTAAACGAACTTTGGGGTGTGAGGGTGTTTCGGCATCGCTCGCACAGTCAAAGACCGTAGGTGAATGGTTGCATTCTTAATTTCCTACGCAGACGGTAACCCGAGCACATATTTTATGAGCTTACTCTGTTGCCGTTAAACAGGTCG
This sequence comes from Reinekea sp., assembly GCA_050293765.1. Taxonomy (GTDB): domain Bacteria; phylum Pseudomonadota; class Gammaproteobacteria; order Pseudomonadales; family Natronospirillaceae; genus Reinekea. The sequence continues at coordinate 3,646 of JBNKNI010000050.1, read as the reverse complement.
ATTCGCAAGAATCGAAAAAGAGGTAGGCCCGGTTTCCGGGCTGTTAACAGGAGATTTTTCAGTGGCACTGAATCTCGAAGGCAAAAAAGCGATTGTTGCTGAGGTACAAGAGCAAGCGCAAGGCGCCCTGTCTGCAGTTGTTGCAGACTCACGTGGCGTTGCAGTGAACGACATGACTGCATTGCGTAAGCTGGCTCGCGACAATGGCGTATGGCTGAAGGTTGTACGTAATACGCTGGCTCGCCGCGCGGTTAAAGGCACTTCTTATGAAGGCCTGGCTGACTCTTTTGTCGGTCCGACGCTGATTGCTTTCTCAATGGAACATCCAGGTGCGGGCGCCCGTATTCTGAATGACTTTGCGAAAACAAACGAAAAGCTGGAATTAAAAACTGCGATGTTCGAAGGTGAAATTACACCTGTCGCAACATTGGCAAGCTTACCAACTTACGACGAAGCAATTGCGAAACTGATGATGGTTCTGAAAGAAGCATCTGCAGGCAAGCTGGTACGTACGTTGGCCGCATTGCGCGACCAGAAAGAACAGGAAGCTGCGTAATTTACCCTCAATTCATGAGAGTTGCGTAGTTTATTTAACGGTTTATTGGGGCGAAGCCTCAAACAGATTAGGAATTAAGTCATGTCTCTGACTAAAGACGATATCATCAATGCTGTTGCTGAAATGTCTGTAAAAGACGTTGTAGAATTAATCGAAGCAATGGAAGAAAAATTCGGCGTATCTGCTGCAGCTGCTGCTGTTGCTGGTCCTGCTGCTGCCGCTGCTGAAGAAAAGACTGACTTTGACGTCATTCTGACGGCTGCTGGCGACAAGAAAGTTAACGTAATTAAGGTTGTTCGTGAAATCACAGGTCTTGGCCTGAAAGAAGCGAAAGGCCTGGTTGACGGCGCTCCTTCTCCATTGAAGGAAGGCGTTGAGAAAGCAGAAGCTGAAGAAATCAAAGCTAAGCTTGAAGAAGCTGGCGCTAGCGTAGAATTGAAGTAATTCATACGCATTGGATGGCGCTCTTGTCATTCAATTGATATTGGCTGGTAGCCTGTTTGGTTACCGGCCTTTTCCTGTCTTACAGGATTTAGTTTTCTAAATTGGCTCAAGTTGGGTTAATTTACAGGATTAAGTGCTTAGGCACTGGGGCTCATATAACGAGCGCACAGGAAGTGAAAGTCGGAGTTGTTAGACCTGTCTGCTGACAACTGTATTCCGATAAGCCGCATTTTGCGGTTCAACCACTCAGACACACCGTTGGTGAACAAGCTGGGGATTGCTGATGGCATACTCTTACACCGAGAAAAAGCGAATTCGTAAGGATTTCGGTAAACTTGAGCCCGTTATGGACATTCCATACCTGCTCGCAATTCAATTGGACTCTTATCGGAGTTTCCTGCAAGCAGATTTTGACGCCGCCGAACGTCAGGATAGTGGCTTGCATGCTGCCTTTAAATCTGTTTTTCCAATTGTCAGTTATTCTGGCAATGCTGCACTGGAATACGTTAGCTATAAGTTGGGCAAGCCAGCGTTTGACGTGAAAGAATGTCAATTGCGTGGTGTGACTTATGCTGCACCGTTGCGAGTGAAAGTGCGTCTGATCATTTATGATAAAGACTCACCGAGCAAAGCAATCAAGGATATCAAGGAACAGGAAGTCTACATGGGTGAAATCCCATTGATGACGGACAACGGTACCTTTATCGTCAATGGTACCGAGCGTGTTGTTGTTTCCCAGTTGCACCGTTCTCCTGGTGTGTTCTTTGATCACGATAAAGGCAAAACGCACAGCTCCGGTAAGTTGCTGCATTCTGCTCGTGTTATTCCTTACCGTGGTTCATGGTTGGATTTCGAGTTTGATCCGAAGGATCAGGTTTTCGTCCGAATCGACCGTCGCCGTAAGTTGCCAGCAACCATCCTGTTGCGTGCACTTGAGTACTCGAACCAGGAAATGCTGGACATGTTCTTTGAACGTGTGTCCTACACGGTGAGTGGCGAAGTCATTGAAATGATGATTGTAGCGGACCGCCTGAAAGGTGAGACCGCGGGCTTTGAAATCAAAGATGCTGAAGGCAATGTTATTGTCGAAGAAGGTCGTCGTATTACGGCCCGGCACATCCGTCTGTTAGAGCAGGCTGGGTTGGACAAAGTTATCATTCCTGACTCCTACCTGTATGGCAAGGCGCTGGCGACTGACATAGTCAATGCCAAGACCGGTGAAATCGTTGCTAACTGTAACGATGAAATCACGCCAGACGTATTGGAGCAGATCAAAGAGCAGGGCATCGGATCATTCGAAACTCTGTACACCAACGATCTGGATTGTGGCGCCTTTATTTCGGACACTTTGCGTAACGACCCGACCAGCACGCCGTTAGAAGCATTGGTCGAAATCTACCGCATGATGCGCCCTGGTGAACCACCAACAAAAGAATCTGCGGAAACTTTATTCCAGAATCTGTTCTTCACCTCAGACCGTTACGATTTGTCTGCTGTCGGTCGAATGAAGTTCAACCGTCGTTTGGGTCGTGAAGAGGACGTGGGTGAAGGCACTTTGTCTCGTGAAGATATTGTTGATGTTGTGAAAACATTAATCGATATCCGTAACGGTCATGGCACCGTCGATGACATCGATCACCTGGGTAACCGTCGTGTACGTTCAGTTGGTGAAATGGCTGAAAACCAGTTCCGTGTCGGTCTGGTGCGTGTTGAGCGTGCGGTTCGTGAGCGTCTGTCTATGGCAGAAAGCGAAGGCTTGATGCCTCAGGATTTGGTAAACGCCAAGCCTGTTGCTGCTGCGATTAAAGAGTTTTTCGGATCGTCTCAGCTGTCTCAGTTTATGGATCAGAACAACCCGCTGTCTGGTATTACCAACAAGCGTCGTGTCTCTGCATTAGGGCCTGGTGGTTTGACCCGTGAACGTGCCGGTTTCGAAGTGCGTGACGTACACCCGACGCACTATGGCCGGGTATGTCCTATTGAGACGCCAGAAGGTCCAAACATTGGTTTGATCAATACGCTCTCCACCTATGCGCGTACCAATAGCTACGGCTTCCTGGAAACGCCTTATCGTAAAGTTGAGAACGGCAAGATCAGCGATGAGATTGTCTACCTGTCTGCGATTGATGAAGCACGTCACACCATTGCACAGGCAAACGTACCTGTTGATGATAACGGCATGATTCAAGGCGAGTTTGTACAGGTTCGTCACCAGAATGAATTCACCATGGCACCACTTGAAAAAGTTGACATGATGGATGTATCACCTCGTCAGGTAGTATCTGTGGCCGCTTCGTTGATTCCATTCCTGGAACACGATGACGCTAACCGAGCCTTGATGGGATCGAACATGCAACGTCAGGCGGTTCCGACGCTGAAGTCTGATAAGCCGTTGGTAGGTACCGGTATTGAACGTAATGTTGCGGTCGACTCCGGTGTCTGTGTGGTTGCGGATCGTGGTGGTGTTATCGAATACGTCGATGCATCGCGTATCGTGATTAAGGTGGATGACGACGAAATTGGCGAAGATGATGCCGGTGTCGATGAACAGGTCTATGCGCGGGTGAACGGTGTCCCGATTACCGAATCGACACTGCGCGAGAATATCCCCAAAGATTTTTACACCCAGCTTACAACCGACCACAA
>JBNKNI010000049.1:0-27547 GCA_050293765.1 Reinekea sp. | reverse complement strand
TGGGTCTTGATAACCGCCACCAATGTCGGTATGAACCCCAGGAAAGCCCAACTCGGTAAAGTTGGGCGGTAACCGGTTGTGGGCATCGCTAATCAGGGTGGCGGGGAAATTCACTCGCACTTCGTTTTGGGCGGTCAGGTGTACCACCCGTTCAGCACTGTGTTCGCTGAGGTTCAGATTAAAAATGCCTTCATCATCATTACCGGGCATGTAAAAACTGCCGACGGTATCAAACAGGCCGACAAACGCGACTCGCCCTTTTAGGTGCTGTGGAAAGGCTTCGGCTGATCGGTACTTGGCCGGCCACTCGTTAACCAGGTTGGTAAAATGACGTGCCAGAGAGGCGCCTCGGCTGAAGCCGAACAGGTCGAAGATGACTTCGTCGTATTTAGCATCTTTAAGTCGATTTGACATCTGACCTAACGCATATTGAATCCGTTTCACTCCACCTTCCGGCCCCAGTGCCAACCCAAGGCCAAGGTATTTCTCGCCGAATTCAAGCAAGCCATCGACCTTACCATCGTTCAAGGTTCCAATACCGCGTACATAAATTCGCCGCGTGGTGACCACCTCATAAGCGGTGGAATTTTCGGTTTCTCGATACAGGTCGTGCAAGCGGGCCGGATTTGATATCTCCTTCTCCAGATTAACTTCATCCTTATAGCGGTCTTGTCCGGTACCATCGAAGAATATGCCCAAGCGCAGGATTTTCTTCGGTGTCGACAGGTTCTGAGCCGGGAGGTAGGCCCAGTTTTCTGGGAGCTCCGGCACCGGTACAGTCAGGCGGATTTCCCGCGAATGCTGCTCGGTGAGCGTTTGCACTTTGTGTTGCTGCCGAAGCAGGTCGGCGAATTGCTGCAGTGGCGAACCCAGTGCCTGAAAGGCGTCGTAATATTGCAGGTGATTACTCGGCTGGCGCTGCGCGCTTGGTTTGGCTTGGCTGCACAGTAATGCGGTGAGCAGGAGTTCTTTCACCCAATCGTCCGGGTTGGCGTACCCCTCTTGCTCGGCGAAGTCCAGCAGCGGTTGCGTGATATCCGGCTCGCTCAGTACGTACAATAAATTAAACAACTGCGCGGCAACGGTGGGCAACATGGGCAAGCTCAGCCCTAGGCATTCGCCGAGATGTTGCGCGGTCTTTTCTTTGTCTATAGGCAGCGCTTGGCAAAGGTTTTTTGCAAAGAGGTCACCACGCTGATGTTGGTTTTCCCAAACTTCGGCGGCGGTCGTAAACAGGGCTTGGCAGGGGTAGCCGTCCTGAAACATTTCTTCGCTGAGGGTGGCGGCATCGCCGGGGATGATGATGCCGGTATTGATCAGGTGTAACGCCGGCACCTTTGCCGGGAGTGACTCAGGTGGTGCCAGGGAGCCTATTTGCGCTAACAGATGTTCGCTCGCCTCGGTCAACGCCTTTGTGACGTCTTGCCACTGTGTGTCGCTGGGTTTTTCACCAATAGCGTAGTGTACGGTGTCTTTTTGGCGTAAGGGTATTTTCCCGGTTTGAGACGTTTCTCCCTGAAACGTTTGCTCGCCGCAGGTAATCAGGTATGGCGCTTGGCAGGGTGTCACGCCATCCGAGTACCAATATTGAAACGCCGCAAAGAGGCTTGGTTCCGTGTTTTCGTCAGTCGGGCGGTAAGGCGTTTCGTCGATGATTTGCGGTTTTACCCGGCGTAACTCTTTGCGGGGCGCGGCGGGTCTTGGTGCGCCATGCGCTTGGCGGGGTGCAATTTCATACACGGTGCCCTGTTTACCGGTTTGGTGTCGCGTTAAAAACGAAAGTTGGTGACCGTCGCGCAAAATAAAGTAGTGCTGGTCTGTCTGAGTAGGCCGAAACGCGTTTGCGTCTTCGGGATACTGGTACGTGGCTTTCCAGGCAACTGAGTTGAGGGATCGCCCCGAGCGACGAATAAAATCGCGTACCGATTGAGGCAGCCGCGTGATCTCTTGAGTGGCTGTTTGAGTCATCAATGACGTTTCCTTGATTGTGGTGACATTCGTGTCACTTTGTATCCTTGCTACTTCGCGGAAGTCTTATCTCAGTATTCTTTAACTGAGTCAATTTGGGTTGAATGTTTTATGATGAGGATCACACGTTTGATCGATATATGCCGTTGCCGTACCCTTGCGCGCCGCATAATGGGCCGCAAGGTATCTGCTATGCTGATATTTGAGTGCCCTTAAGTGAGCATTATTCTCTTTTACTGGCTGACTATGGTTGAAAAAAGCATTAAAGCGCAATTTTTTTGGTTTTTGGTGATTTTTGCCAGGGTATGCGGCGGCGCACACGCCGCTGAGCCTTTCGTGAAAACACCAGAACAACGGGATTATCTGGCCCAACGGGATGACATTACCCTGTGTGTGGACCCAGATTGGATGCCCTATGAAGCCATTGACGGTAACGGGAGACACGTCGGTATCGCCGCAGATTACATGGGGCTGTTTGCCGATATGATTGGCAAACCTCTGCGTTTGGTCGAAACGGAATCTTGGGCGCAAAGTGAGGCATTTGCCCGTGAACGCCGTTGCGATCTGTTGTCGATGCTGAATGAATCGGACACCCGCCGTGAATACCTGAACTTCACCTCGCCCTATATGGAAGCCTCCGTGGTGTTGGTCGCCCAGTCCGACGTGCCCTTCATTGATGGATTGCAGGCGCTGTCGGGCAAAACATTGGCCATGGTGAAAGGCTATTCCTATGAAGATGTCATTCATGAACAGTACCCGTTAATTGAATTGGTGTATGTGGATTCCATGGAACAGGCTTATGAGAAAGTCTCGGACGGCGAGATTTTCAGCACCATGGGTACGCTCTATGTTGCCACGTCCCAGATTCAGCAATTGGGACTAAGCAACCTTAAAATTGCCGGACCGACTGGTTTGAGAAGTTATTTTCGGGTCGGGGTCCGCAATGATGATCCTATCTTATTGTCATTGTTTCAGGCTGCCATCGATAACCTTAACCCGATTGAAGAAAACGAAATTCTGAAACGCTGGATCTCTGTGCGGCTGGAAACCGGAACGGATTACCGTTTGGCTGTTCAGGTACTCAGTATTGCAGCATTGATCTCCGCTTTATTGTTGTATCGAAACTGGAGTGTCCGCAAACTGCTGGCTCAGTTAAACCATGCGAATCAGCAGCTGGAAATTAAGTCTGAAGCACTCAGCCGACTGTCGCGTACGGACTCTCTTACCAAATTGCACAACCGTTTCTATCTGGATGAGCAATTCAAAACCGAGTTACAGCGTTTTGAACGTTATGGCACCTCTTTTTGCTGTGTGTTACTCGACGTGGACAGGTTCAAAGAAGTGAACGACCTGTACGGTCATGCGGTGGGGGATGCTGTCTTACAGCAATTGGCGACATTGTTAAAATCATCCGTTCGTTTTAACGATATTGTCGGGCGATGGGGTGGCGAAGAATTCTTAATTATCTGTCCGCAAACCAACGAATCGGGTGCGCAGACCTTAGCAGAAACATTACGCGCTAAAATCGAACAACAGAGGTTCGCAACGGTGTCCAATCTTACCTGTAGTTTTGGTGTGGCTGAAATCCAGCAAGATCAAACCGAAGCTCAGTTGCTGGTCCTGGCCGATGAAGCACTCTACCGGGCGAAAACGCAGGGTCGTAATCGCGTGTGTGTGGCACTGGCGCGCTAACGTGGTTCAGTGCGGTTGGATTTTGGTTTGCACGGTTTCCCGCAATCGTTGTGTGAGTTCTTCAATCATGATGGGCTTAGCCAAATGGCTGGTGAAACCCGCTTCATGACATCGGGCTATTTCATCGGCGGCGGTCAACGCGGTTAAGGCAATCACAGGTAATGCTTGCCAGCGAGGGTTCTGACGGATGTGTTCGATCGTGGTAAAGCCGTCCATCACCGGCATCTGCAAATCCAACAACACCAGTTCAAACTCCTGAATGTCGAGTTTATCCAGTGCCTGTGCGCCGTGGTTGGCAATGGTGACGTCAAAGCCCAAATCTTCCAGCATAGTACTGGCCACCAGTTGATTTACCTCGTTGTCTTCAACCAGCAATACCCGATTGCCGCGAAACGTTTCCCGTTCGGTCGGGGTTTGGTCAACCGGAATGAACTGTCCAGTCAGTACCTGTTGCATGGTGACGACCAGTTGCTGGCAGGTCAGTGGCATTGAAAACGCTGCTGGCAATTCATGGCTGTCGATATTCAGGCAGGGAATTTCAGCGGCCGTCATCGTTGGCGTCATGCATTCGTTATTGGTTAAAAAGACGGCGGCATCGGGACACAACTCTGCGCTGAAGTGCTCCTTGAATTGAACCGGAATGCCAGCGTTGCGCGCCAGCTTAACCAGATTGTGGGCGAGGTCACTGTAAGGCAAAACCACCATCAGTTTTTTCTCGGCGGGCCATTCCAGTTTGGTTTCCAGGGTTCGCGTCAGCGGTGTGGGAATTGAAAAATAGAAGCGCGAACCTTTCCCTTCACGACTATCAACATGGATGTTGCCGTTCATTTTCTGAATCAGATCGTTACTTATTTTCAACCCCAGCCCTGTGCCGGTGTGAGCCCGAGTGGTGGTCGAGTCAACCTGCTCAAACGCTTTAAACAGTTTCGATAAATGTTGTTCGGGAATGCCGATACCCGTGTCCTGAACACACACATACAAACCATTTTCGACACTGTATTCGGCGATAATTTTGATGCATCCCTGTTCGGTAAATTTAAGGGCATTGCCGAGCAAATTGTTTAACACCTGGCTGAGCCGGTTTTCATCGCCCTCGACCCATATCTGTTCGGTGAAGTTGGTTTCTATGAGCAAAGCCAAGCCTTTGTTACGGCAGCTGGCTGAGAACAGCGCACTGCAATTCAGTAAGAACTGATTCAGTTCAAAGGGTGCGTTAGTCAGCGTGAGCTTGCCTGCTTCCAGTTTGGAAAAGTCCAGTATGTCATTGAGAATGCTGAGCAGAGTTTGTGCTGATTGCTTGGCAATTTTCAGGTTTTTTGCGATGGCCGGTGGCGGGTTGGCGCCCAAGCTGATGTCAATCAAACCAATCACACCATTCATTGGTGTGCGAATTTCATGACTCATGTTGGCGATGAATTCTGACTTGGCCTGGCTGGCCTGTTCGGCAGATTCTTTCGCTGCTGTCAGCTCCGTAGTACGCGCATCGACGATTTTTTCCAGTTGCTGTTTGTGATCTTCCAATAAAATTATGGCTTGCTGTTGTTCGATCATGCTGGTCCGTAACCGATCGACCAGGTCGTTTAATGCCTCCAGTACCACATCCAATTCATCGGTGTGCAGGTTGTGTCGCTCGAAGCGGAATTTTTCGTAGTTGTCGGATTCCAGCATCTGACGACTTTGCACCGCCAACGTTACCAGATGGTCGAGGATCAACCGTCGCATCAGAATAACGGTACCTGCTCCGACGCACACTGCCATCAGCAGCAGCGGTAGCAAGAAACTTCCCAAAATCTGACTCAGCCGTTGCCGCGTCCAATTTTTATTTGGTTGTACACGCAACTCACCAACCACCTCCGTGTCGCCGAAGGAATTTTGGGTGCTGAGTGTGAACAAGGTGGTGGGGGCACCTTCCGTTATCTGGCCACGCACGTCCGTGAAGGGATCGATGTCCGAAAAACTGATGACCTCAACGCCTTGTAAAATAGGTTGTTCAATAAGGCCATCCAACAAAACGGCCAGGCTGTCATAGTCGAACAGATATAAAGCGCTGCTGATACTGGGCAAAGGCGTAATTTCAATAGCACTGATGGCGTTAGCCAGTTCTTTTTTCAGCAACTGGTATTGAAGCGTCAACCCCAGCAGACCAAAGATCACCGTAAAAAACAGCGTAATGGCCATGGTGTTGAAGGCAATGCGCGCTTGGATTGATCGTCGAATAGGTTGTGCCACGCCGTTAAAACCCCAAGGTATTGATGATGATTTTTTCCAGCTCACCGCTGTCGCGCATTTCGTTCAGCGCTTGGTTTAATGGCTCGATCAGATTTTCATGTCGCTCATGGACATAGTGAAATAGCGGTATGTTTTGAATGGGGGTCGGCAGCATGATAATGGTGCTGTCTGGCCAGGAACGAATGAGCTCCAGGCCAGTATCGCGGCTGGCAATGACAACATCGACCCGGTCTTCTTCGAGCAGTTTCATGGCCTGTTCCAGTGTTTTGGTTTCAACCCGGTTCATGCCCGCGGTTTGATTCTGCGCGGCGGCGAAACCGGCAATATAGGCCAGTCGAAAAGGCTCCAGGTCCGCCCAATTCTGAATGCTCTGGGCGCGTCGACTGAACGCGTGGATCGACACAAAATAATGCGGGCTGGCCAGTGACATGACATGCTCAAACGGATGTTGCGCGCCCGCTACGCGAAACAGAGTGGCGTCTGTTTTACCGTCATTGAGGTCTGGCAGTAAGCGAGGTGTGGGTAGCCGGATAAACTCCGGCGTCATATCCAAATGGCGGTACAGTTCACCAATAATCTGAATATTAACTTCGGCAAATTTGCCATCCACGCCATAGCTGATGGTGTAAGGCTCTGCGCGGAGCGTCAAAGGGAACAGCAGGATTAGCAATAACACGCTTTTCACGAATCATAACTCTTTAATAGTGAAGGAACGTTGGAGGTAGGAAGCGGTGCTTCGATCCTTTCATTGAGCGTAGACGATAAAAGCGGGTTATTCCTGATTGTTAATATAATGGGCGCACGGGTGTGCGCCCATAACTGTCTCAGTCGGTCAGCATGATGTCGGTAATAGCAAATGGGCGCAGACAGTCCGCTTTAATCAGGTCGAAGGCTGCTTTGATGTCGGGCGCGAAGTAGCGATCCTTGTCGTAAAACGGCACGTGGGAACGCAGTTCTGTTTTAGCTTTTTCCAACAGGTCACTGGATCGCAGTGGGCTCAGGAAATCCAGCCCTTGGCACGCCGCCAACCATTCGACGGCCAATATGCCAACGGTGTTTTCATGCATATCCCTTAACCGACGTGCCGCAAACGTCGCCATGGAGACGTGATCTTCCTGATTGGCAGATGTCGGCAGGCTGTCGACCGACGCCGGATGTGCCAATGTTTTGTTTTCACTGGCCAGGGCCGCAGACGTGACCTGAGCAATCATGAAGCCGGAATTCACCCCGCCGTTGTTGACCAGAAATGGCGGCAAACCGCTCAAGCCGCTGTCGATCAGCAACGCCATACGACGCTCCGACAGAGCGCCGATTTCCGCAAGTGCCAGGGCAAGGTTATCCGCGACCATGGCAATGGGTTCGGCATGGAAGTTACCGCCAGACAGGATCTCATCATCGTCACTGAATACCAGTGGGTTATCGGATACCGCGTTGCATTCGGTCAGAATCACATTCGCGGCATGACGCATTTGCTGCAGGCACGCCCCCATCACCTGCGGTTGGCAGCGCAGGCTGTACGGGTCCTGTACTTTGTCACAGTTTTCATGTGACTGTTCGATATTGGAATGCGCCAGCAAATGACGATACGCCGCCGCCATATCAATTTGTGCCTGATGACCGCGGGCCAGATGAATGCGTTCGTCAAACGGAGCGCGTGAGCCTTTGGCGGCTTCAACGGTTAGTGCGCCGATCACGGTGGCGGCCAACAGAGCGTTCTCGGTAGCGAATAAGCCTTGCAGTGCCAGCGCGGTAGAGGCTTGGGTGCCATTAAGCAGAGCCAGGCCTTCTTTCGGTGCCAGTACGATGGGCGTTAAGCCAGCCAATTCCAGTGCAATTTTAGCGGAGATGGTTTCGCCCTGATAAAAGGCTTCACCTTCGCCTAACAGAATAGCGCTCATGTGCGCCAATGGGGCCAGGTCGCCGCTGGCACCGACCGAACCCTTAATGGGAATGCAGGGGTAAATCTCTTTGTTGACCAGGGTGATCAACGCCTGAATGACGTCCAACCGGATACCGGAAAAGCCGCGCGCCAAGGAATTGATTTTTAACACCATCAGCAGACGTACCGTGCTGGTGTCCATGTATTGGCCGATACCCGCAGAATGACTCAGTACAATACTGCGCTGCAGGGTTTCCAGTTCTTCCGGTTCGATCCGCGTATTGGCAAGCAGGCCGAAGCCGGTGTTAATACCGTAGACAACACGATTTTCATCGATGACTTTTTTTACCGTGGCGGCGGACTGTTCAATGCCGTCGAGACAGCTTTCGTCCAACGACAAATGAACCGCCTGCAAGTGCACCTGATGTAATTGTGCGAGTGTGAGCTGCCCGGGCTTGATGACTAATTTATTCATAGTGGTGACCTCCGTTGGCACCTTGAATCATGGGCAAGTCCAGTTGGTTATCCTGGGCGCATTGCACAGCAATATCGTATCCCGCATCGGCGTGACGCATGACGCCGGTGCCGGGGTCGTTCCACAATACCCGGCCAACACGGGTGCGCGCCTCCGGCGTGCCATCGCAAACCACCACAAGACCGGCGTGCTGTGAAAAGCCCATGCCAACGCCGCCACCATGGTGCAGGCTGACCCAGGTAGCACCGCTTGCGGTGCTCAGCATGGCATTCAACAACGGCCAGTCAGACACCGCATCGGAGCCGTCTTGCATGCTTTCGGTTTCGCGATTGGGAGACGCCACGGAGCCGGAATCCAAATGATCACGGCCGATTACAACGGGCGCTTTTAATTCACCGGAGGCGACCATATCGTTAAACGCCTGACCAATCCGGGCGCGATCCTTTAAACCAATCCAGCAGATACGGGCGGGCAGCCCCTGGAATTGAATGCGTTCACGTGCCATATCCAGCCAGTTGTGTAAATGCGGATTATCCGGAATCAGCTCTTTCACTTTGGCGTCGGTTTTGTAGATGTCTTCCGGGTCGCCAGACAGTGCCACCCATCGGAACGGACCGATACCTTCGCAGAACAGCGGGCGGATATACTTTGGCACGAAACCGGGAAAATCAAAGGCGTTGTCGACACCCTTCTCAAGTGCCATCTGGCGGATGTTGTTGCCGTAGTCGAGTGTTGCGGCACCACGATCTTGCATCGCTAGCATCGCACGCACCTGCACCGCCATACTTTCTTTCGCTTTGTCCACGACCAATGTCGGGTTTTCCAAACGCATGGTTTTCGCCTGTGCCATCGTCCAACCCTGCGGCAGGTAGCCATTGAGTGGATCGTGCGCGCTGGTTTGGTCGGTAACCACATCCGGTGTGATGTTTTTGGACACCAGTTCGCTGTAAACGTCGGCGGCATTGCCCAGCAAACCGACACTGATGACGTCGCCCTTGGCGGTTGCTGCATGGATAATTTCCAGCGCTTCCTCCAAGGTGGTGGCTTTGCGGTCGACATACCCCGTGCGCAAACGGAAGTCGATCCGGGATTCGTCACACTCCACCGCGAGCATCGAAAAACCAGCCATGGTGGCCGCCAATGGCTGTGCGCCGCCCATGCCACCCAGTCCTCCGGTCAGAACCCACTTGCCGTTGGCGATGCCGTCGAAATGTTGTTTCGCCACGGCACCGAAGGTTTCGTACGTACCTTGAACAATGCCCTGGGAGCCGATGTAGATCCACGACCCGGCCGTCATCTGGCCATACATCATCAAACCCTGTTTATCGAGTTCGTTGAAATGCTCCCAGTTCGCCCAGTGCGGCACCAGATTTGAATTGGCGATTAAGACGCGCGGGGCGTTTTCATGAGTTTGGAACACACCGACCGGCTTACCGCTCTGTACCAACAGCGTTTCATTGTTTTCCAGTCGGGTCAGGGTTTCGACGATCTTGTCATAGCATTCCCAGTTCCGCGCGGCACGGCCAATGCCACCGTAAACCACCAACTCTTCCGGATGTTCAGCGACATCGGGGTGGAGGTTGTTCATTAACATGCGCAGTGGGGCTTCGGTCAGCCAGCTTTTTGCGGTGAGTTGGGAGCCGGTGGGCGCCGCTATGTTTCGGGAGTTGTCCAGTCGAGTCATATGAGGTTCCTGTTTTTTTAGTTATTAGTTTTTAGTGAGCATTTTTACGATGGATTGTTCACCAGGTGTCCACCCAAACGGTATTTATCCCCGGGGTGATACAACATGGCGAAATTCACAATCTGTTTTTTACGTAGTCCGCGCTGTAAACCTATGGTTCGCCGTGACAGTTTCAGGCACGGCGTTGTCGGTGAGATGTTCAGCCAGGCTTGCAGAGCAGAGTCGGGCATGACCGCTTCAACCCAATGATCTGCTTCCGACAGTGGTGACAAAGATGACAAATAGGCGCTGGGTGTTTGGTCGGTGAAATCCTGTTGCAGATAGTCCGGCGCGACAGCGGGCAACACAAATCGTTCTTCCACCTGAATGGCGTGTCGTTGATTACGCGTGTCTTCTTCGAAGTGACGCAGCCGACTGAAAAAAACAACGCTGTCTGGGGCAATGCCAAGTTGTGCTGCAATCAGGCTCGACGCTGGAAGTTCGGTCAGCTCCAGAACTTCCGCCAGATGCCGGTGACCCCGTTCCATGATTTCATCCGCAATATTGCGTATTTCCAACAGCGAACCGGTGGGTAATTGTTCTGCAACAAAGGTCCCTGCGCCTTGGGTTCGTTGCAGCACACCGGCATCGGTCAATTCCGTCAGCGCACGACGCGCGGTCATTCTCGACACTGAAAATTGTTCGGCCAGGGCGTTTTCCGATGGCACCGCGTCACCGGGTTGCCATTGGCCTTTCTCGACCTTGGCGATGATGTGCTTTTTAATGGTTTCAAACCGTGGTGCGGCCATGGTCCTGATCCCGTTCGGTTGTGTGCCCGAAGAGTAGGTCAGGTTAGTTGTATATACAACTTGTCATGTCGCAAATCTGCAAGCGTCGCGTTCAGGAAAATGGACACGATACCGATGGTGTTTGCACAAAAAAGCCCAGCACGGCGGCTGGGCTTAAGGGCATCTCTAAGAAGTCCTTCGATCTCTGCGCGTGTGCTAACAACGTGCAAAACAAGGCAAACACTGCAGGGAATGACGAGTCCTTTTCAAAGTGTATAACGATGTGTTGTGCGTTGTTAGCCCGCGCCCTGCGGGGAGTTAAGAACGAACTTATGACATCGTTGAAAATTCTTAACTTAGCCCGCTAGGTTTGCAAATTTTCGCCTCGCCCTAAGTCCGTTCTTGAATCCAGAGTTAGATGGACTTTTTAGAGATGCCCTTAATTCTTTCCGGCTGAGTATCAGCCTTCTTTCAGAGCACTGAGTTCGTCACTGAACCAGATTTTACGTTTGAAACGTGGGTTTTTCGACGACATGTCGATTTTGTAGGGATTCTGTTCATGGCTCTGCGGCAGGTCGAGGATGTTACACAATTCCTGGGCCAGCCATTTCTCAACTTTCAATACCACCATTTTTTTCCGTAACCGGCCTTGCTCGTCACGGTTCAGAATGGTGGGTAAGGTATTCAGCGTTAAGATTTCACCGATGGCCGGATGCGCCATGCGCTCACGTCCTTCATCGCTGGCGTAAAAATGCGATACCGCAAACACCATGCGTTGTGGGTTGATCTGCTGCAGGAACTGGCACGACTTCACGACGGTGGAACCGGTTCGAACCATGTCGTCGAATAACACAATGCTGGCACCGTCGAGGCCATCGAACGTATGTTCGCTTTCTTTGTGTAAGGTGATTTCGACTTTGCGTTCTGCGGTACGCTCTTTGTCGAGCATGATGAACTTGGCTTTGCTCAAGCCAAGGGTGTTGAACATTTCTTTAACGAAGTCGCGAGCGCCTTTGTCCGGTGCGCACAACACCAGGCCTTCACCTTCTGGGCCATAGTGCAGAATGTCCGAGTTCAATAGATAGTGGGCGTAAATCTCGTAAGGGATCAGATTGTGGAAATTGCCTTCGAAAACGTCACTGAACATTTTCTGCACAGAATCGGAATGGTTGTGAATGGTCATCACGGTGTCGACGCCGGATAACTTCAGCATCTGTGCGTATAGTTTTGCGGTGAACGGTTGGCCATCAAATTTCTTGACGTCTTTAATGTCACGTTCAAAGCTGGTTTCGCCCAGATCTTTGCGCGCACCACGATCCTGTGCACTGTAAAACAGATCCGGCTCTACCAATATCACTCGGTTAGCGCCATTTTCTTTGGCTGCTCGCGCGATAATTAAGTTGGCCATCGCCAATTCCTGACGGCTTTTTACATGGCTGCCGGTACTGACAATAATGACGGACTTGCCATCGAGCGTATGACCGATGTTGTCGAAGTCAGCTTCGTCCGAAATAAAACGCGGACAGAATTCCGAGTTCATAAACTGTTTCATACTGATCAGATCAGCAATGTCTTCGTGCTGTCCCATCGCATAGGCGACGTCAATGGCGAATGGGTTATCGGATGAGTTGCTAACTACAACGACATTAGTTGACTGACCGGTCGACAAAGTCATGAATGATCCTCAGGGAAGGCGGGTAAGAATTTAGCGCGCAATTTTAATACGTGCAGACCGTGGGCGATAGGGCACAAACGTGAATAATGTCGATTTTATGTCAACGCGACGTTGCACTTGTGTGTATGGCGTTCGGCTATTAAGGTGCACAAGTTGACCCATTGGAAAAGAAATCGGTGTTATGACGCTTCATGTCGACGGAATTATCCGCAACGCGCGCTTAGCCACGCTGCAAACCGGTGTGCATGGCGATGATTACGGCTCGCTGAAAGGTTGTTTAGCCTGGCATGCGGGCAAAATTGTGTATGTCGGTTCAGAGGCGGACTGTCCGGAATTGTTGGCCGGGC
The DNA here is from genome assembly GCA_050293765.1 of Reinekea sp. Lineage (GTDB taxonomy): Bacteria > Pseudomonadota > Gammaproteobacteria > Pseudomonadales > Natronospirillaceae > Reinekea. The sequence continues at coordinate 14,831 of JBNKNI010000049.1, read as the reverse complement.
AGGATATTGACGCGCAGCAACAGTGGCTGACGCCGGGTTTGATCGACTGCCACACACATCTGGTGTATGACGGCAATCGCGCGGGTGAATTTGAACAGCTGCGCCAGGGCATGCGCTACCAGGACATTGCCGCCGCAGGTGGCGGCATTAACAGCACGGTTCGCGCCACTCGCGCGGCCAGTGAAGATACGTTGTTGCGCATTGCGGAAACTCGCCTGCAATGCCTCATGCGTGAAGGGGTGACCACGGTTGAAATTAAAAGTGGTTACGGTTTAACACTGAACGACGAGTTAAAAATGTTGCGGGTTATCCGCGCATTAGGTGAGCGTGGCGATGTTCATGTCAGCGCTACCTGTCTCGCAGCCCATACACTGCCATTCGATTTTTCCGGCGATCAGGATGCTTACATCGACTGGATCACGGAGACTCTGTTACCTCAGCTAAAAGATGAAAATTTGGCCGAGGCGGTTGATGTGTTTTGTGAATCCATCGGTTTCACTGCTGCGCAAACCCGCCGATTGTTTGCTGCAGCGACCAAGCTCGGATTGCGGGTGAAAGGACATGTTGAACAGCTCTCACAACAGCATGGCGCAGATGTGGTCGCTGAGTTCGGTGGTCTTTCCGCCGACCATGTCGAGTACCTTGAGCCGGAGCAGTGCGTATTGTTAGCACAGAAAGACGTGGTTGCCGTTTTGCTCCCCGGTGCCTACTTTTATCTCAACGAGACCCGAAAACCACCGATTCAAGCCATGCGTGATGCCGGTGTTGCCATGGCTGTTGCCACCGACCTTAACCCTGGCACATCACCGCTGAATTCGTTACTGACTGCGGCAAACTTCAGTGCCGTCTTGTTCGGGTTGACACCCGCCGAAGCTTGGGCAGGAATCACCCGGCACGCTGCTCAGGCATTGGGGCTCGCCCAGCGTAAAGGTCAATTACGGGAAGGATTTGATGCCGACTTTTTGTTGTGGTCGTGCGATCATCCGCGACAAATTATTCATGAACTGAATCGGTTCAAACCAACCGGTATCTGGCGACTTGGCAAGGAACAACGACATGACTGACAAAAAGGATCTCTCCGCAGTATGGCAAGGGCGGGTGGATGTTGAAGACCCTGAGTTAAGCCGACGGCTGCATCAACATGTACACGCCGATGATCTTCCGGTCGATTATCATAGTGCACCGGTACTCGTGGGCTTTGCCTGCGATGAAGGGGTTCGCCGGAATCAGGGCGTGCCCGGTGCCGCCGAAGGTCCCGATGCTATTCGCAAAGCGCTGGCGAATCTGGCTTGTTCAGAAGATTTTGAATTTTTCGATGCAGGCGATGTGACCTGTCGCGATGGTTACCTGGAAGCGGCGCAGCAAAAATTGGCCAACAACTTAACGCGGATTCTGGAATCCAACGGGCGACCCTTAGTATTGGGCGGTGGTCATGAAGTGGGTTGGGCCAGTTATCTCGGCGCGCAGCAATTTCTGCAAACACATGCGCCGGACAAACAGCTGGGCATCCTTAATTTTGATGCTCATTTTGACTTGCGCAATCCAGACCCAGCGCCCAGTTCCGGGACACCGTTCCGGCAATGCCAGGAATGGTGTCATCACAATGACGTGCCGTTCCATTACGCGGTGCTGGGTATTAACCCGACGGCCAACACCGATGCGTTGTTTCATTTTGCGTTCGAACATGACGTCACCTGGGTGGAAGACCTCGACTGTCACATGGCGGCAATGCCGCACTTGCAACAACAGCTGCGCAATTGGTTACAACCGCTCGACTTTGTCTACGTAACTTTGTGCCTGGATGTATTTCCGGCCGCCTACGCCCCGGGTGTCAGTGCACCTGCGGCGCTGGGTGTTGAGCCGTTGGTTGTTTTCAAGCTGCTGCAATTCTTAATGGATGAAGCAGAACAACAGAACAAGCAGATTCTGTTGGTGGATGTTGCGGAGATGAATCCATCGAAAGATATCGATCAGCGTACCGCGCGTTTGGCTGCACGCTACATCTATCAAATGATGATGTAATAAGATGAGACCTGTTGTGCAAGCCTCTGTTCTACAGAGGCTTGCGTGTCATTTTAGTATGACTTCCGTTAGCCGGGGTTTACTTGCAGCGCGCGCTCATTAAACCCTTTAACGATAAGCCAACCAGTGGTCCATGCGGAATTTAAGGTAGCACATCGCTTCACCCTCGTACCGAATGCTGCGTTGGAAAAGTTTGACAGAGCACCACTATGCCTTCACTTTTCCGCCTTGCCTTCGGCGCGATTGCTATGCGCTGTACTTACCTCATTTAACGCATCGACCACAAGAAATACGTCGTTTAACATAATCGATGGGTAGAACACCGCCACCAACGGGTGGGTAACACCGTTGGAACCTTATAAGTTTATTGTCCTTTGAGTTTTCATTTTTCGATCACCTGCGCCCTGGTTGAACCATGCGTACATTGTGTTGGCGAGCTAGTCAGAACTGATAATTCAATAGGTTGTAGTGAACAAAGCGGTACGAAGGTGGTCGCAGTGCTTTTTGCATTCGATGCATATAAATATTGTTTGTGCTGATAAACGGTTTCGTTTTTTCTTTCCAAGGGGCGATCCCCTTGAACCCCCCTTTGTCGCCTACTTTGGTATTCTGCCTTCATTGACACTTTCTTCGAACGGTCGCTTGAGCGTGCGTCCCTGCACGCGCGGCGCTTACAAGGGCATCCATGCCCTTGATTCCGTTGCGACGTGCCAAATAAGTCAGCCAAAGTAAATGCGACGGAACGATTATTTACGCCGATGTGGGCGATGTTTTCTGTTGTTTTGTTTGGACTATCTACAAAATGAGGCATACATAACCATGCATGTCGCGAAATAACGGCGCCGCTATTTCGCCGCCTTTCAAACGACCACACGAAACCGTTCGCATCAGAATGCACGGTTTAGCGCCACGGAGCGTGACTCTTTTCTAAGTATCCATTCGACAAATAACAGGTTAGCCACCAGTCCGAACCAGATGAATCCTGCAATGACCGCATCGGTCAGTACCGATTCACCAAATAACAGAAAGGCCGGAACCGCAACCAGGCGTTGCGTGGCAGGGCTCAGTGCCGCGGCTGTTAAACGCATCATCCAGATGCGATGGGTTGCAATGTTTCGCCGCCGGATCGCGACCAAGGCGAGGGTAAGCGCGCCAAGCATCACCACGACGTGCGATACAATGCCCATATATTTCATCAAGCCGCCATACTGTGGATAAAATTGATTCATCCACAGCGCACTGAAGCCAAAGCCGAGTGCGAACAGAATCAAGAATCGACCCAGTAAACGGTGGAAAGCCGGTTTCTTTGCACGTATCTGTGGCATAAACTGCAAAGGCATGAGTAAGTTGAATAATGTGCCGAAAATAATATGGGTCAGGATTGGCACCGGCATACTGAAATAGGCGGGTGATGCCATATCCTGTACTGCGCCTTCCGGCCCTTGGCTGATGAGTGTTACTTGCAACGCACCGAACAGAATCGAAACGGAACCGAGTAACAGCAGAAGCAGTGGTTTGATATTCGTTTTTGTGAACAATTGCATTGGAATCCCTTGTGTCGTCGTTGTGAGATGCTCTCTATTTTTCGCACACACAGGGCTGTCAGTCGTCCACGCCTGCTTGCGTGGACACGTTTTTCGTCGGACAACATGGAATTATGGACATATCGTTGAACCCAATAATCTTTGCATTATTAATGATCGGCGTTGGTATGACTGCGCTTGCGGTGCCATTGTTGTGGTTCAGTCGGTTGCCTTTGTCGGTAAGGGTGCCATTGGTCACTTTTTTATTGGCCGGAACATTGGCGATTTCGTTACCGGCAGCCATTGAGTTACTTCCTGCACTGGAATTTTACGCGCTGGGGATTGTTCTGCCGTGTTTCATGCTGTTGCCTATCGCGTTGTCTTTCTATGTGGACGCGATTACGTCTGCGACGCCCTGGCGTTGGCAGCGTAAACACATCCGCCATGCTATTCCCATCGTGTTAGCGTTCGTGGGCAGCGTCAATCTCTGGGTTCTTCCAAAAAATGACTTGCTGCTGATCTTCAGTGATAACAGCGATAATCTGCGCCTGTGGCCACAGGTGGTTGTGATCTACGCGTTTATCAACATGGTTGGCTGGGTTTTTCTGTCCGGCTATTTTGTGATTCGGATGTTGAGACGGTTGATCATTTACCGTCGGTCGTTGAAGCAATTGTTTGCCAACAACGATCAACGCGAACTCTATTGGTTGAGTGCGTTGGTCAGTGTCTTGGCGCTGACCTGGCTGTTGTCGCTCATGTACAGTATTCCTTTGTTGACCAGTCAAGCCCTACCGTTACCGGTCGAAATTCTCGTTGTGATGTACATTGTGTTGTTATGGATATTGTGTGTTTTTGGCAGCCGACAACAACCGGGCTTTAGCGAACGTTATCTTCCGGATTCCGCTACCACTTTGGTTGACGTAGCCAAGGAACCCGTGGAGAAATACCGTAAGTCTGGCTTGGGTGATACGCAAATGCAGCGCATTGCGACGAAAATAGAGAGCGCAATGCGCGACCAACAGCTCTTTCTCGATCCTGGACTATCGCTACCGGGCCTGGCGTCCACCTTGCAGATATCGCCCAATTACATTTCCCAAACGCTTAACGAAACGTTACAGCAAACGTTCTTTGACTACGTTAATGGCTGGCGCATTCGATACGCCATTCCCGCGATTATCGCGGCGGAAAAATCGATTTTGGATATCGCGATGGATTCAGGCTTTAACGCAAGGTCGTCGTTTTACAAAGCATTTAAAGCACATACTGGCTTAACACCAACGCAATATCGGCAAAAATCTGAAGGTGTGTCTGGTCAAGACATGGATGAAATTAAGTTCCTCTAAGCTTAGGGCAGCTCTGACTAATTTAAATCACTTCAGTCCAATCAGATCAAAGGATGAGCGAGGCATCTGTTGCAGGGAATGGCGAGTCCTTTTCAAAACACACAACAAAGTTCAGTCATCGATCTGCAGGACCGGAGGGGAAGGCTCAACTGGCAAACTTCGTTGTTAAGTCCTTTGCCAAGGTAATGAATCTTGGCAGCAGAACTTGCCTCGAAATTACTTATTTAAACTATTTTAAACCCCACCAATCGTTACTTGCCATAAATCATTTGTGACAACCTGGTGACAAAATTATCTCGAATTTGTTGCAATACATTACCGTAGTTTTCAGTTTGTAAATGCTCGAAAAGTTCTATGTTTTCATTCTTTAGACTCGGATCACAGGATTGAACGATCAACTTTATTTTTCTTGCTATGGATCAAAATAAAAATTATGTTTCGCGCCACTAAGTTACAGGATTGAGACGTAACTTACACAGAGACGCAAGGGAAACGTGTTTCGTCTGTCCGTTCTAATGGATCCGTTTAATCGGTCCAATTCCCCTGTAGTGACAATAATTTTTTTGGGCGTTAACAGAAGCCAGGGGCTCCTTTTGCCCAATGGAAATGGATTTTAATTATGCGAGATATGTTATTGCTGACCCACTTTACTGGGTTGATTTTCGGCGCTGGCGCCGGGTTTTCAATTTTTGTAATCGGTTTTCTGAGTAAACGATTTCCCGATGAAAGTCGGGAAGCAGTGCTGGTTAGTTTGTTTCCGCTTCGTTATATCTCTTACATTGGTCTTTTACTGCTGGTGATCTCTGGTGTTCAGATGGCGATGCCTTATTACGCCAATCTGAGCAACATGCCGTTGTTTAGCCTGAAAATTCTTTCTGTTTCTTTGATTGTACTGATCAGCCTGTACGGTTTTGGACAAATGCAATTGGCAAAACACAACAACCCTTCTGTGTATTTAAAACGATTAGGCGTAGCCGGAAAGATTGGTTTTGCGTTGAGTTTGGTCACCGTCTACTGCGCTGTGTATTCATTTCACTAAGGAAAAAGAACATGAATGTAGCACTATTTTTTGGGGGAATGGAACACTCGCTCTACCCCGACCTGTTTGACGAATGCCTGAATCGTGTTGACGGCTTCCTGATTATCGATACTCCATTGAATCGGCAGGCTCACGCACAGGTTTTTAACCGTTATTTCCCTGCCGATGTCGTTAAGGAGGTTTTGTATATTGAACCCAATCTCATCGGTGACATGATCCAACAAATCAAGCAATGGCAGGGTGAATACAACATTGTTCTGTCAGTTAATGTAACGGAGGAGTTTTTGGTTTCGGCGGCGTTTTGCAATGACTACTTCAGGTTTGAAAACCCAGGGGTGATGGCCGCCAAAATATCATCCGATAAACGAATTCAGCGTGCGCTAATGTCAGAGTTCAGTCCAAAAGAATATCAATGTGACACACCGTCTGCGGATATAGATTTCCCCGTGGTGGTAAAACCGACTGATAGTCATGGTGGACAAGGGTTTACGATTCTGTCGGATGAAGAGGCATGGCAACGGTATTTACCTCGTCTGACTGAAAATGTGGTTATTGAACAATACATTCAAGGTGTCGACAGCTCAGTAGAAACACTGGTTGTTGACGGCGAAATCGTATTTCAGGGGGTTACGGAAGAGATCAGTTTACCTGCACCTTTGGACTTTTTGGAAATGGGTTACTACCAGCCACCGCTTAATTTCTCAGAAGAATGTGTGGCAACGCTGAAAGACTATACCAAAACATTGGTGCAGAGAGTCCAATTCAGAACCGGTATTCTGCACGCAGAATTCCGCATTCGACCAGACGGCCGAATTTTCTTCATTGAGTTTGCGGCGCGTCCGCCCGGCGACAGTGTTCTGGCCATGTATCGTCACTCGACAGATGCGTCGTTGGAAGCGCAGTTTCTGAATGTTCTACAAAGGGAAGCTGTCGACATGCCGAACGCGAAGCGATTCGCCGGTCAACATTTTTATATCAGTTTACCAACCCCGCTTCCGGATTGGTTGCAGTCGCCATATCAAAATCGTAATTGTTACGAAGACACTGAGTATCGTGTTCCGACACGATGTTTAAGCGCGGCAGACTCGTCTGGTATTCAGGAATTTGTACAACTGAGTACGAAGGTAACACGAGGTCGTCCGGAGAGCTCGGCGGATCGACAAGGGTTTGTTATCTATACCGCACCGACTCACTCTGATATGCAGCAGTTAAGTCGGACCATCGCATCCACCCTACACGCTAATAAAGGAGAATAGCTATGTTTAAATTGACTGAATTAAAGGATAAACAGCCGCATCTGCAGGAACATCAATGGCCACCTTTGCCGCGGTTTAAATCGACACCTGATGATATTCGCGAGTTTCTGTCGCTGCCAAGGTCGCTGCAAAAATCCTCGTTAGCCGAAGTGCGCGATACGTCAGCGTATGACGAATTTATCAACACAAAGCTGGCCTATATCTCAGGCTATCTTTTCTCCTATTGTGATGGTCCATTGCACCTGGCGGTCGATGAGGATCTTGAATACGAGATTCAGCGTATGAAATTGAGTGTAGAAAGTGAAGTGTTGAACCATTGGCTGTCCAGCGCGAACCGGGAGTACCCGTTTAAAGACAGCGCCGAATGCGCCGATTATCTTCAGCACCTGGCGTTTGACAATCCTGGGATTAATCACCCGTTATTTGATTTTCTGCGTAATGATGCGAATGAAGTGACATTCAAATATTTTCTCCGTAACGAAGTTTGCCGCAATGAGGTAGTAGACGATGAAGTAGCCGTGATGACCACCGGTATTCAAGGTGCTATGAAAGCAGCTGTCTGCTCTAATTTGTGGGACGAAGTGGGTCAGGGCAATCTCGGAAAATTTCATACTTATTGGTTGCGTGAACTGGTCGAAGATTACAGCGACTGGCATAGCCTGATTCGCTATCGTGCAGAGGAGCGGCCTTGGTTTACGATGATCACAACCAATGTCTTTAACATTCTGCTGACCCGCCCAGGTTTGAAATTTCGCCGGTACGGTTGGTTCCTGTTGAACGAAGGCTGGGTATCGCCACACTTTACCAAGGTACTGTTTGGTATGGATCGGGTTGGCCTCTGCCAAAAAGGCCAGCAAATCTACTTTAAAGCACACGAAAGCATAGACCCGCGCCATACAGAAGAACTGATTGAGTCCATTCGCTATCAACGCCCAGCCTTATCTGACAAACAGATGTCGGAAATCGCCTGTGGCGCGCATATGTCATTGGAGGCGAGCTTAAAACAGTATGACGCCATGTTGAACTATCTGGTCGCTATTAATGACGGAAAAATCGTACATAAAAACTAAGGACAGCACTCATGAATACTGCACAACAAGAATTAAGGCCTCAGGCCGTAGCAGAAAACGCCATGGTTTACGGTCAAGTTCATATCGGTCACGGTGTCGCACCTTGTCACCACGGAGAGATTCTGCAAGGCATCTTTGAAGAATCCAATGGAAAGGAAACATTGGGCTTAGTTACCTTATTGAATTCGACGACTAAGGCAAAGGCCACCTTTCTACCGGATTCAGAATCGGATGTTATGACCGTTGAGCCTGCCTACAAGAAAAAGGCCCTGTCATCTGCAATGCTGACATTGGAAGAGCTGGGGTTGAACAAATCAGGCGGACGATTGATTTGTGACAGTTGTGTCACAGAAGAGCTTGGTTTGGGTTCATCGACAGCGGATGTTGTTGCAGCCGCTCGCGCTGTCTGCAGTGCCTATCAACGTAAGCTCTCGCGTGAAGCGCTGGCCCGAATTGCGGTTCGGGCGGAAGTCGCTTCAGACCCCATAATGTTTGAGTCGTCGACAGTATTGTTTGCGCAACGGGAGGGGCATGTTATTGAAGAACTCGGACCATTATTGCCCGGTATGAGTTTACTGAGCTTTACCTTGGGTGAGCCAATCAGTACCTGTGACTATCGCGCGCCGCAGTACACTTGGGAAGATATGCAGCAGTTTAAACCACTAAGAGGTTTATTGCGATTTGCACTGTCGAACCATGACTTGGCAACCATTGCACGTGTCAGTACCCACAGTGCGTTGATTAATCAGAAACACGTACCGAAACCAAATTTTGATGCTGTGTTAGGCATTGCTGAGCAAGGTGGTGCATTGGGAGTGCAAATCGCGCACAGCGGAAACCTGGTCGGCATGATTTTTTCGCCCGATGATCATGATCTTCTGGAACGAGTCAGCCACTGTCAAGGGCGTCTGCGTGACATCGGTACTCATCAAACTGCCTTTCATTCAACCTTTTAAGGAGAATACTGATGAAACAGGTATACAGCAGTATTTCTGAGGCCCGTGTTCTTCCTGAGCTGATCCGTATTGATGACAACCTGATTGCCGCGAAGTTTTTTTTAATGAAGTTGTTACCGGCCAAGTTCATTCTGGAAAGAGCGCTAAAAAACGGTGATATTAACGAAGACACTGTTGTCCTTGAATCGACATCTGGCACCTTCGGTTTAGCCTTGGCACTCCTTTGCAATCAGTACAATCTAAAGTTAATTCTGGTCAGTGATCCCGCGATTGATGTTCACTTAAATAATCGCTTAACCGAACTCGGCGCCAGGGTCGATATTGTTACCGAGCCTGCCAAGGTAGGAGGGTATCAGGCCGCCAGATTAGAGCGCTTGGCATACTATCGTCGACAACATCCAAACCATTTCTTTCCTGCGCAATACGAAAATAAAATGAATCCTGGGGCATATGCATTCTTTGCGGAGCAACTCATTTCAGCGTTCGGCAAGGTTGATATCCTGGTGGGTTCGGTAGGCTCCGGCGGCTCTATGTGTGGAACGTTGAAGGCGCTGCGTACTATGCACCCGCAAACCATGGGAGTTGCTGTTGATAGCAACGTGAGTATGTTGTTTGGGCGACCCGACGGCGGTGCCAAACGTATTATCCGAGGTCTCGGCAACAGTTTGATGCCGCAGAATCTTGATCATTCGGTCTTCGATCAGGTGCATTGGTTGAATGCGTCAGAAATCGCATGCGCGACGCGAACATTGCACAAACGTCATGGACTTTATTGTGGCCCTACCAGCGGTGCCGCCTTTAAGGTTGCGCGTTATCTTGCTGACCAGAATCCCGATAAAAAAGTTGTTTTTATTTGTGCAGATGAAGGCTACCGGTATTCGGAAAATATTTATAGTCCAACCTGGTGGCGCGAAAACCAGCTCGTTGAGGATGATCAACTGTCCTTGGCACCTGAGTGTATAACGGCCCCCTCCATGGATGCAGAGAATTGGAGTTATCTGCCATGGCATCGGCGCAGCCTTACGGAGGTGATGAATCCTCTTTCCACGGTGGGTATCGCCTGATGTTTATCGTGTTTATTGAAAGTAATACGACGGGTACCGGTTATTTGCTGGCTGAGTTGGCGGAGGCGCAGGGTTACGACGTGTTGGTGCTGACGCAAAATGAGGCTAAATATCAATTTCCACCGCACATCGCTGTGGAGTCGATCGATACCAGTGATCAGGCTCTGTTATCCGAACGGTTGGACAAGTTGCAACAGGTTGACCACATCGCGGCAGTGATGAGTACCTCTGAGTATTTTATTGCAACGGCCGCGAAACTCGCTGAGCAATTCGGATTGCCAGGCACGCACCCTGGTGCAGTGGAACTTTGTCGTGACAAATATCGTTTGCGGCAAACACTGCAAGACAGGGTTGAGTTCCCGGTTGATTGTCGGTTGGTAACATCGGAACTGGATATCCCGAACACGGTTACCCAATTGAATTATCCTCTGGTCATTAAACCTCGGTCGGGGTCCGGTAGCTGTTCGGTTAGTCTGTGTCAAAACCTGGACGACGTTAAAAAAGCGATTGCGGATAACCGGGAGTTCGTTCAGCAAAGTGGCAGACACTTTGCGGACATTGGGTGTTTAGCTGAATTCTATGTGAGTGGCCAAGAGTATTCCGTTGAGTGTTTTCACGGTAAAGCTGTCTGCCTGACCCGAAAGCATTTGGGCGGTGCGCCCTATTTTGTTGAAACGGGTCATGACGTTAATTTCGCAATTGATACGGCGTCGTATCACAATATTTTAACCCAAGTCGAAGCGATGTTGGCCGCCGTCAAACTCGATTGGGGACCCGCTCATGTTGAAATAAAAGTCAGTCAGTCGAAAGTGTATCTGATCGAAATAAATCCTCGGCTGGCCGGCGGCATGATTCCCGTGTTGATTAGAGAAACCTTGGGCGTTGATCTGTTACAGGCCTGGCTAACGGCCGCGTTGGGTGGCAACCCGGAACTGGCGCCAACTGGAAACGGTCAAGGTGCAATACGGTTTTTCGTCCCTCAAAGTGATCAAGTTGTCACGCAACCGCTAACCGATGGCCTGTTGAAGGACTGCGCTCGACGCGCCGACCTTCCACCGCAAGCGATCAAAGACGCCAAACTCTATAAACCGATGGGTTATCGTTCGCAAACCCGCGGTGACTTCACCGATCGGGTAGGGCATGTGTTGGTCGTTGCCCCACAACTCCTGTTTCAGCAAGTCGATGTTTTACAGAATGCTATTCTCCGTGGGGTGATGTGTGACTGACTTACAGAACACCGGGCGTTTGAAGTCGCTGCTGGATGAAGATCTCCGTGACCAGGTATTTGGTCGCGTCAACACCGCAACCATAGCGAACGAACTGCGCTACTATGCGTTGATTGACTTTGCACATTTAACCATGCTTCAGCGTCAGGATATTGTTGATGTGGCGTCATGTGAGGTCTTGAAAGAAGAGATTGGTCGATTATTCCGTCAGGATTTCCAGGACCTGATGAATCTGCCGACTCAGCGGGGCACCTATCTCTGCTACGAGAATTTTTTAATCAGTCGTTTGGGCGTGGCAACGGGAGGACTGTTACAAACCGGACGATCAAGAAATGACTTGAACGCAACGGTTTTTAAGATGCGGTTACGTGACCGGGTTGTAAATACATTAACGCTTTTGGAAATCTTTTTGCAAACCATCACGGAGCGTGCAGCCACAGAAGTGACGACCCTGTTTCCTGCCTTTACACACTATCAGACCGCTTTTACTTCAACGCTGGGGCACTATTTGAGTGGGGTTGCGACACATCTTTTTCGAGATGTCGATATGTTTGTCTCTGCGCTGTCCCTATTAGACAGCTGCCCATTGGGCGCTTGTGCCGGAGGTGGCACGACGATTCCGATTGATCGACAGGTGACGTCAGACCTGTTGGGCTTTTCGCATCCCGTCCGGCATTCCATTGACGCTGTCGCGAGCCGGGATTCCTGTTTGCATCTGTTGTCTGCCATGGCGTCTGTCAGTACCACGTTGTCGCGGTGTGCGGCGGATGTGGTGTTTATGTCGAGCAATGAAACAGCACTGCTGTCGTTGCCGGATTCCCTGGTCGGGTCGAGCTCGAATATGCCACAGAAACGAAACCCTTTTTTGCTGGAAATTGTGAAAGGTCGCAGCGCCAGCATTGTGGCCGCCTGGACAAGTACGGTCACTGCAATGCAGTGGAATGCTTTTTCCAACTCGGTGGCTATTTCCAGCGAAGCAACGCGCCCGTTGTGGAGCGCGTTGGATGATCTCGATTTTATTCTGCGGCTGATGACCAAGGTAGTCGACGGCATCACCGTGAACCAGGAACAGGCACTGCAGACAATGGAACGAGGCATGGTCGATGCCGTGTATCTTGCGGAACAGATGGCCTATTGCGATCACATTCCGTTTCGCGATGCTCATCATCTTGTTGGCGAACAAGTTAATGCCGCCATCGCCGACCAAGTGTCGTTGCGCAGCAAATTTTCTGCAGTGGAACAAACGGCCGAGCAATGGTTTGGCAACATTGCGACAGCAACCGCTTTTGGTGGCGGCTGTGGCGACCCAATTGATTTGAATTCAGAGTTTCAGGCGTTTGTCGAGAAGCACCATCGTTGGCTGGCGCAATGGCAACCTGCAATTGCTGAACTGACCCGTGCTATCGACTAAGTCATGTTTAACACTCGCACCAAACACAAGGAGAGTACAGATGTTAACTGAAATGTTTACTTCAACTGCCGTACAGAAAGCGACGCCAGTTGCGCAGAGTATAGAACTCGCATTAATGGAGGGTTCTAGTCATATCTACATAGAGGGTTCCAGTGATGAAGACCATGCCAACAACTGGACGTCCGAAAAACTCCACACAGTAAGACAGCAGCTCGCGGAACACCATTTGTCCGCTATTGTTCACGGCAATTATCGCAATCCTATCTGTCATCAGATTAAAGATATTCGGGAAGCGGCTAAACACTATATGTTCAAGGAAGTCGACCTTGCGCGAGAGCTGGATGCACCATTGATCGTTCACGCCAGTTGTCTTTTTACGCATTCCAATCTCAGTCACTTGCGCCGCACGGCCATGTCTGATTTTGCGAGAATCGTCAATGAGCTGAATGACTATGCACAGTCCCAGGGTGTTACGCTCTGGTTAGAAAACCTTGAGCATTATCAAAACCGCCGTCCGTTCTATACGCTTTTCTCCATGTTTGAACAGTACCGCAGGGTGTTTAGTGAAGTGGATCCTGCGGTTAAATTTATTTTGGATTTGGGGCACGAAAATATCTCAGCGGATCAACCGCATGAAACGCTCGCCTATTTCATCGATCGCATCGCTGCCGTGAGTGTCAGTAACAATGATGGCGCTGTCGACTCTCATTCGCCACTGGATCAAGGGACGCTGGACTATCGAAAAGTGATTGATGTTTTAAAAGCCCATGGTTGGCACGGGCATCTTACGGTGGAAACCAAAAAAGGAGGCTTGAAGGAGGCAATGTCGCATTTAAGGTTCGCCGCGGAACAGTCCCTGGTGGCAGAGCAAATGGTCGGGTGCGTATGAATCAATCTATCCCTGAACTGCAGTATGTTCGTTGTGATGTGTTCACGCATGAGCGTTACAGCGGTAATCCCCTGGCGATTGTTGAAGTTGACCGGGTACTCAGCGATATCACTATGATCACCATCGCGCGTGAATTTGGCTACTCCGAAACGGTCTTCCTGCCCGCACAGTGGCGTAGCCTGGTCAGGGATAGTTCAATAAAAGTGGATGCGCGTATATTTACACCCACCGAGGAACTGAGCTTTGCAGGTCACCCCAGCGTGGGTACCTGTGCATACTTGGCTGCCCAGAGTAAAGCGGTTGGTGCGCCGATAAACCGCGTAACCCTATCTCTGCCGTTAGGACCGGTTGAAGCTGACATTCACTGGTCGGATCTGGGGCAGGTGCACGTCACCCTGGCGCTACCCGAGTACCCGACGATACACGATGTGCCTTGCCGGTTAAGTGACCTTAGCGATCTTTGTGGTTTGCATAGCGTGGATCTCGATACCCGGTTGGGTCCCATTGCCGGTGTGCGTTGTGGGTCTGGGTTTCTCTTCGTTCCTGTGCGTGACGAAACGGTACTGTACGGCTTGGAAGTATCTCATAGCGTTTGGCAACGCCTGTTAAAGGCATCGCCCTTTAACAATCTGTATTTTTTTTGTCGAAAGGCAGAATCCGAAACAGAGTTTGAAGTGCGCATGTTCGGTTTTGGTATTGGTCAGGGAGAAGACGGTGGAACGGGTGCCGCGGCTGCGGGCTTGGCCTGCTATCTGAAAACTTTCTGCAATTATTGCCAACCGGGTGTTGTTCTTCAGGGTCGAGCATTAGGACGTCAAAGCCACATTCATTTTGCGGCATCGCCGGTTGCAGAACAGATTTCAATTGGCGGTGAAACGGTTTTTACCGGAAGTGGGCATCTGTTTCTGCCATCAGAGGGTTAGGTAGAATGCTGCTGACCTGAGCTAAATTGGCTTGGCTATTTTTTGTTTCGGGAGCAGCGCCAATCTGCTTTATTAGCTGTGTCTTTATTGTCGTTAAGGACCAATCCTG
>JBNKNI010000048.1:0-27670 GCA_050293765.1 Reinekea sp. | reverse complement strand
TCGGCGGGTTTTTTGTTGTTTAGTGGAAGCACTACGAACCAAGTTGCGTGCTCTCAGGCCGCCCAGTCGGCCGGGATGTCGGACCACTCACATCTTACATCAGGATGTCGTACCACTCGCGTCTCAGTTCTCTTCAATCACTACAATGCCCTGAATTGGAACGCCAAATTTCTTGATGCACCAATCTAAAACTGAATCGTGAGCCATTTTGCAGCTAAATGCAGTGAAACAGCGGAAACACAAAGATGGCCGGATTTATGCTTAGTTGTCCAAATGGACAACTTTAGTTAGATTAGCAGGCCCTATTCATGAATTCAGTCACTCAGCATATGAGAAGCGCCGCCGGATTTTGCACACATGGACCCAGTCGGTGGTCGACCTCAACCACAGGTCCGCTGCTTGGTCAGCGGCTGGCAGTGAAAGACTTATACGCGATCGAAGGGTACCCCAATGCGGCGGGGTGTCCGGATTGGCTAAGCAGTCATCGTCCCGCTTCAGAAACCGCAACCGCCATACGTCTGCTGATGGATGAAGGTGCGGAATTTGCGGGTTTTACCCATACGGATGAACTGGCTTATTCGTTAGAAGGCAACAACGAACACTACGGTAAAACGGAAAATCCAAAGCTACGCGGTCACGCCAGTGGTGGCTCCAGTATGGGCAGTGCGGCGGCGGTCGCCAGTCATTGGGCAGATATCGGCCTGGGAACCGATACTGGCGGTTCTGTGCGGGTGCCGGCTTCCTACTGTGGTTTATTCGGTATCCGGCCATCACACGGCGCCGTCAGCACTCATGGTTTAATTGGTTTGGCACCGCGGTTTGATACTGTCGGGTGGTTTACTCAAGACCCTGAACTTCTGAATCGTGTGGGTCACATACTGGTTCCTAAAAGTCGTAGCGCGAGATCATCGGTTTTGGTTTTTGATGAACAGCTTTTTGAGTTGGTGGATAGCTCACTAAAAACGCCGTTAGTCGACGCACTGGCGCGCATTGCGCCCTGTTTCGATCAGGTGCGATCAGTGGATTTGGGTTTGAACCGGGCTTATCACGGCATTAGCGACGTTTTCCGGGTGTTGCAGGGTAGAGCAATTGCCAATTATCACGGCAAATGGATCGATGAGGTACAACCCAGCCTATCTGCGGCGGTGCAAGCGCGTATTGACATGGCGCTGGCCATTACCGATAGCGAAGTTCGCGACGCAGAGTTCGTGCGTGCCAGTTTTAAAAGTTCGTTAAGTCATTTACTGGTAGATGATGTGACGCTGTTTTTACCGACAACACCGACTACCGCACCGGCGCTGGGCGAAGACACCACTCTGTTGCGACCTCGTCTGTTAACGCTGACGGCCATTGCCGGATTAACCGGATCCGCTCAGGTGCATTTACCGTTAATGCCTCAGGCGCACGGTCGAGGTGTTTCTCATCCTTACGGATTTTCTTTATTGCAGCTGGCGGGTAATGATTACGGGTTGCTTAATCTGACCGAAGCCGTCACGAATCAATGGAATGGAGACTTGAACCGATGAGTACAACTGACATCGCCTTTACGGCACCCCATTGGGCCGCAACCGATGCCGGTATGCACATTCTCCGTCTTGGTGGCACCGCAACCGAAGCAATGGTCGCTGCAGCGGCTGTGATAACTGTGGTGTACCCGCATATGAACTCCATTGGAGGTGACAGCTTCTGGCTGGTGCACAACCGGGGTACTACTCAGCCCATGGCAATCGATGCCTGCGGCCGGGCAGCACAGAACCTGTCCTGTTATTCAGCCGATAATCCGATACCCGACCGTGGCGGTCGTGCCTGCATCACGCAAGCAGGCACCATCGCCGGTTGGTCGCAGGCGCTGGCTCAGGATCTGGGTGCGACATTGCCGCTGTCAACGCTGTTGGCCGAGGCTATTCAATGGGCCGAGACGGGAATCGAAGTAACCCAGAGTCTGCAGGACGCCATTGATAAAGTATTGGCAGAGCCGGCCGTACCTGAGTCATTTCAACAACTGTACGCCCCTGACGGACGTCCATACCGCAAAGGCGATCTGTTTAAAAATCCGGAGCTCGCGGCTACTTTCCGGCAACTGGCTGAGCGAGGTTTACAGGATTTCTATCAGGGCGAGTTGGCATCTAAGATCAACGCCGCCTTGGCGGCGGTGGGTAGCCCGCTGGAGTCGCTCGATATTGCGCAAACGCAAGCGGAAATGGTGGAGCCCTTGCGGTTGACGCTCGATGGTCTACGTTGTTTCAATTTACCGGCACCAACACAAGGTGTGCATTCATTGCAGATTCTGTCGATGATTGAACAACGCCGTGCCGAAGTGCACACCGATGCGCAGTGGATGCACCTCATCGTTGAAGCAACCAAGCAGAGCTTCGCCGATCGCGGACGTATTCTCGCTGATCTTGCCCACGTACCACCGGACTATCATCGCGCGCTGACGTCAGAACGACTTGTCGAAAAGGCGCGGCATATCGATATGCAGCGAGCCAAGCCGTGGCCCTTTACCTCTGAACATGGCGACACGGTTTGGATGGGTGCGCGTGACAGTCACGGTCAGCTCGTGAGTTTTATCCAGAGTATTTACTGGGAGTTCGGCTCGGCGGTTGTTATCGATGGTGCGGGTTTTGTCTGGAATAATCGCGGCATCAGTTTTAGTCTGGAACCGGCCGACATCAACTGTCTCGGTGCCGGAAAAAAACCAAGACACACATTGAACCCTGCCATGGCCCTGTTCGACGACGGCCGTCGCTTAAGTTACGGCACGATGGGAGGGGAAGGGCAGCCGCAAACCCAGGCGACGGTATTCAGCCGGTATGTTTGGCAAAAGAAATCGTTGCAGCAAGCAATCGCCGAAGGACGTTGGCTACTGGGGCGCACTTGGGGCGACAGCAGTCATGACCTGAAAGTTGAACAGAATATTGCCGATGAACTGGGTGAGCAACTGACAGCCTTAGGGCACCAATGGCAGCCAGTTCCCGCGGTCAACGAAATGATGGGGCACGCCGGAGCGATTGCGGATAATGTGGTCGAGCTTGATGCCGCCACCGATCCCCGATCAGACGGCAAAGCCTGTATCGAACAACCTTAAAAACCAAAACAACTATCGAAAATAACAATCAACAACAAAGAACAGTGAGAGAGTAATGACCGAATTATTAAACGCATGGCCCATTGGTGTGGCCTTGATTGCTACCGGAATGTTTGCCGGGATACTCGCCGGGCTATTGGGCGTCGGTGGGGGTATTGTGATCGTGCCGGTGTTGTATTTTCTGTTGCAGGGCTTCGGTGTCAGCGCGGCCTCCGCGATGGCGATTGCCACCGCCACCAGCCTG
Source organism: Reinekea sp. (assembly GCA_050293765.1). Taxonomy (GTDB): domain Bacteria; phylum Pseudomonadota; class Gammaproteobacteria; order Pseudomonadales; family Natronospirillaceae; genus Reinekea. Next base: position 24,338 of record JBNKNI010000048.1, on the reverse strand, counting down.
GCGACGATTGTCCCCACGGCCATCTCGTCGATCCGCGCGCACCATCGCAAAGGAAATGTGGATGTCGAGTTGTTGAAATTTTGGGGTGGTATCATTTTGGTGGCGGCCATTGGCGGTAGCTTGCTGGCATCGTCGGTCTCCGGTAACTTTCTGACTTGGATGTTTGGCATTATCGCTTTGCTAGTGAGCCTGAATATGTTGTTTCGCTCCGGGGCTCCGGCGTTATTCAATCAACTGCCCGGAAAGTTCGGGCAAGCCATGATGGCAACTTCGGTGGGTGGGTTGTCGGTGATGATCGGCATCGGCGGTGGTACGATTGGTGTCCCGTTATTGACGTCGTTTAACGTTGCTGCGCATCGGGCGGTGGGCACCGCTGCCGCTTTCGGTTTACTGATCGCCTTGCCCGGTGTCTTGACCTTGCTGGTTGTTGGTGAAACACCTATCGATGCACCAATCGGCACCTGGGGTCTGGTTAATATCCCTGCCTTTCTGTTTATCATTCCGCTGACCATTTTATTTGCACCGGTCGGTGCCAAAATTGGCGCTAAACTGAATCCTCAGCAATTGAAAAAAGCCTTCGCAATAGTGCTGTTTTTTACTGGTGCCCGTATGTTAATTCAGGTGGTAGGAGCCTAAGTCTATGATCAACACACAAGCTTTGAATCCACCACCAAGACTGTTAATGGGCCCGGGTCCGATCAATGCCGACCCACGAGTCTTACGGGCCATGTCGGCTCAGCTGATTGGGCAATACGATCCAGCCATGACGGGTTTTATGAATGAAACCATGGCACGCTACCGACAGGTGTTTAAAACCCAACAACAATGGACATTGCTGATCGACGGCACATCGCGTGCTGGTATCGAAGCAGTGCTGGTGTCGGCCATACGTCCGGGTGACAAAGTTCTGATACCTGTATTCGGTCGCTTCGGACATCTGCTGGCCGAAATTTCTGAACGTGCCGGTGCCGAGGTTCACACCATTGAAGTGCCTTGGGGCGACGTTTTTAAGCCGGAGCAAATTGAAGCGGCCATTAAAAAAGTTCAGCCTAAAATGCTGGCAATTGTGCAGGGCGATACGTCTACAACTATGTGTCAGCCTTTGTCTGAGCTGGGCGCGATTTGTCGTGCACACGATGTGCTTTTTTATTCGGATGCTACTGCGTCTATCGTGGGTAATGAGTTTAAAACGGATGAATGGCAACTGGACGCCGTGTCCGTTGGGTTGCAAAAATGTTTGGGTGGTCCGTCTGGTTCCGCACCCATTACCTTGAGTGACCGGTTTGTGGATTGGATTCGCAAACGTCGCCGAGTTGAGGCAGGAATCCGCACAGAAGCCCACCAGGATGGTGTAGAACCCTTTATCCGTTCTAATTATTTTGATTTACCGATGATTCTCGATTACTGGGGCGAAGAGCGTCTGAATCATCATACCGAAGCGACAACCATGTTATATGGAGCGTCTGAATGCGCACGCATTGTCCTTGAAGAAGGTGTCGATAACTGTATCGCCCGGCACAAGCTGCATGGCGACGCCATGCTCGCAGGGTTGCAGGCGCTGGGATTAAAAACTTTCGGTGACCTTTCGCATAAAATGAACAATGTCGTCGCCGTGTATATTCCAGACAGTGTGAATGGAGATGCCGTCCGTTCGCAGATGCTGATGGATTTCGGTATCGAAATCGGAACCTCCTTTGGTCCCTTGCACGGCAAAGTCTGGCGCATCGGCACCATGGGATACAACGCGCGAAAATCGGCGGTGTTGCAAACACTCTCCTGTTTAGACGCCTGTTTAGCCGCGAATGGTTATCGTGGTCCGAAAGGCGAAGCCGCCACTGCCGCGTTAGCGTGGTATGCCAATGCCGGATAAAACACAGGACATCGTTACCCGGGTATTGGCGCGCTGTGATCAGCTCGCACAGCTCAGCGAGCTGGAAGATGGCGTATTGCGCCAATACCTGACCCCGGAGCATCGAGCCGCAAATCAGCAGGTCGCTCAGTGGCTCAATGATGCGGGGCTGATGAGTTGGCAAGACAGCGTGGGTAACCAGTGGGGTCGGCTGCCTGCAGCAAAAGAAGATGCCCCCAGGTTGATTCTGGGTTCGCACCTGGACACCGTGCCATACGCGGGTAAATACGACGGTATTCTCGGCGTTCTGCTGGCAGTTGAGTTGTTGAGTTATTTTTCCAGCCAGGCGCCGCTGCCCTTTCATCTTGACGTGGTTGGCTTTGCCGACGAAGAAGGCACGCGTTTTGGTACGACGCTGATTGGTTCGAAAGCGCTTGCCGGTCAGTTTGCCAGTCACTGGTTGCACCTGACTGACCGGAACGGGACAACCATGGCAGATGCTCTTTTGGAATTTGGTTTGTCAGCCGAGCAAACGTCTGCCGCGGCGCTTAACGCGCGCGATATTCTTGCCTATTGGGAAGTTCACATTGAACAGGGACCGGTGCTGGAAGCGTTGCAGCAACCGTTGGGGGTGGTATCCGGTATTGCGGGCGCCAAACGCGCTCATATTCGTATTCAAGGCCAAGCCGGACACGCGGGTACTACGCCAATGCACATGCGCCAGGATGCGTTGGCCGGGGCTGCGGAATTGATTCAGTTTATTGAAAGCAGCGCGCGAGGCGGACAACACCAGGAAGTCGCCACGGTCGGTAATGTTAACGTTAAACCCGGCGCTGCGAATGTCATTGCTGGCGCCTGTACTCTAACGCTGGATGTCCGTGCGTTAAACGATGCCGACCGTGACACGTTGGTGCTGCGCATTGAAGCATTCGCGCAACAGATGGCCGAACAACGTCAATTAATTTGTGAGTTCGATTGGTATCACGAAGCGCCCGCCGTACTTTGTAACCATCACATTCAGCAGCAATTTCATCAGGCTGCACGCAATACCGGTTTACAGATTCCAACCTTACCGTCGGGCGCTGGTCATGATGCGATGGCCGTTGCTTCGGTCGCACCGGTTGGTATGTTGTTTCTGCGCAGTCCGGGAGGGATCAGCCATCACCCGGATGAACGGGTAATTGCCGACGATATCGGGCTGGCGTTTAACGTGATGAAAGAAGCCTTATTGTTACAAGCTCTAAAGTAAGTGCGCTTTCAGAATGCTGTATAGCTCTGGCCGATGCGTTTTGATTTCCTCCACCGTCAGGCCTTCGAGGGAATGCGGATATTTAAGCCAGGCCGATGTTTCATGAACATAGTAGTCGGGTTCGAAATCAACTTCTCGGCGACTGGGTTTGTAAAATGGGATCGCAATACGCACGTCTGTTGGCATGTTACGACGTGTCTTGGCTTTTAACTGATCGAGCACTGCGGCAATGGAACGGCCGGTGTCGAATACGTCATCGACGATCAAGAGTTTGTCGTGGTCCTGAACATTTTTAATCAGATAGTTCAGATCATGAACCTTGACGGTTCTTGCTTGCTGATCGATTCCGGCCGCGTAGGACGAGGTACGGATGGCAATGTTGTCGGTTACGATGCCGTGGTAACTGAGGAACTCCTGTACCGCGATGCCGATCGGCGCTCCTCCACGCCACAGTGCAATGATAAAGGTGGGGCGGAAGCCGCTGTCCAATACTTTTTTCGCCAGGGTGAACGAATCCATCAACAGTTGTTCACCGGATAAATAGGTTTTTTCCATGACCAGTACTCTTGCGAATTAACCACAACATCATACGCAGGAACTATTAGATCGGACAGGTAAGCGATGAAAAAAATCTACCTCAAAGAAGATCAGCTTATACAGGATTCATTTCGTCTGGGTGTTCAGATATTTGAGTCAGGTTTTCGCCCAACCTTTATCGTCGGTCTCTGGCGCGGTGGCAGTGCTGTCGGTATTTATGTTCAGGAGTGTTTGCAGACTCTGGGTATTGAAACCGATCACATTTCGGTTCGAACATCTTATAAAGGATTGCCCAGCTATGAATCCATGGTCAGCGAACCGGAATCCATTCGGGTGCATGGCACGCAGTATCTGATCGAAAATTTAAACGCAGACGATGCGCTGCTGATCGTAGACGATGTATTCAGTACTGGGTTAAGTATCGATGCGACAATAAACCGTTTACGAAAACAACTGAAAAAAAACTGCCCTGCAGACATCCGTATTGCCACTTTGTATCAGCGTAACGGTTATCAACGCACTCAAACAACGCCACACTATGTATTACATGCCACCGATGACTGGTTAGTGTTTCCGTATGAACTTCAAGGGTTAAGTGCCGAAGAGATTGAGGAAAACAAACCGGGCTTGCACGCGGTGTTGCAGGGCAAGTGAAGCGGTCAGCAGTCTATCCATCCGGTGCCAGTTATGAGTAATTTTCATGAACGCGCGAACCTGAGCGTCGATTTCGGTGTTCGTTGTTTACTGACTTAGCTGTCATCAGTGCTCCAGCGCTAAAACGTTGTGAGGCTGTTCATGCTTTTCGCAAGGAAGTTGAGAATATTTTAAGAACTGATAGCCCGTTCTGATTTGATCTGACGAAACCAGTTACCTTAAGCACTCAATCAACATAAGGACTGATGAGTGAAATCATTTAAAACCCTTCTGGGCAGCATAATGGCTGCTTTTTTTCCGTTACTGGCCATGGCCGATTTTGGGCTGATCACCACGCAGCAGTATTTTGATGTGGATACGGGAGCAGGGCTGACGTTTAAGATCCGGCGTTTGGATAATGGCGTGAGTGTTCAATCTGCAGGCGATATTGCCTCACTGACATTCAACGGTGTTGAGTATCAGAATCAATCACGGGGTTCACAGGTAAACTCCGGTTTTGACTGGCTTTATTCGGGGGTAAGTGAAGTCACCGTGGATGCCCGAGTCGTTGAAAACCAATTTGTGGTGGTTACCGTCAAGGCAGGGGATTTAACGCACTACTACATGGCCCGCGATGGTTATCCGCATATTTACATGGCAACCTATTTCACCACAGAGCCAAATATTCATGGACACGTCCGCTACATTCTGCGGCTTAATGCGAATCTGTTGCCGAACGGTCCTGAACCTTCGAATATCAGCCGTACCGTTTCTACCGTGGAAGCGTCTGACATTTTCGCGTTGCCAAATGGGGAAACCCGGTCCAAACATTACTCCAATATGCGCTTGAAAGACTGGCAGTTTATCGGCGCTACGGGCAGCAATGTGGGCATGTGGGTTGTGCGTGGCAATCAGGAAGGCGGATCAGGTGGACCATTCTACCGTAGTTTATTGAACCAAGGTGGTGGCGATCAGGAAATAACTTACATTGTGAATTATGGTCAAACACAGACGGAAGCATTTCGGACACACATCTTAAACGACTACACCTTTGTGGTGACGGATGGCTCAGAACCGGGAGCGGTTGATACGTCTTGGTTTTCCAAGCTGGATTTACTCGGGTACATGGCGCCATCGGAACGGGGTAAGGTCGCTATGGTGGCTATTCATGGTCGCGACAGTGCGTCGGAATACACCGTTGGGTTTGCTAACGAGACGGCCCAGTACTGGACCACGCCGGACAGTGCAACCGACTATTTTAAAAGCCCGGAGATGCGTCCGGGTGAGTACACCATGACAGTGTACAAAAACGAGCTGTCGGTATTGGCGAGACCGGTGACAGTGGTTGCCGGTGAAACGACTATTTTGAATTCGCACACCATTGAGCACGATCCAGACACCGACGCGGCCGTCTGGCGAATTGGCACCTGGGACGGTTCGCCGACAGAATTTCTGAACGGTGACAAACTGACAATAATGCATCCGTCCGACTCTCGGATCGAATCTTGGGGCACCGGTCTTTTTACCATTGGCGAGAATGTTGACGCAGATTTTCCTGCTTATTTTTGGAAAGACATCAATAACCAATATCGGATTCAGTTCAAATTAACTGAGGCTGAACGGCAACAAAATCGCATGTTAAGAATCGGTATTACCTGTGCCTTTTCCGGTGGTAGAGCGCGGATAAAAGTGAATGGCTGGCAGTCGGACATTAAAGCGGCATCGGTACAACCCAAGACACGATCACTGACGACGGGTTCCTACCGTTGTAACAATACAACGTTCACTTATGCCATTCCGGCCAGTGCCTGGCAAGCGGATGCTGAGGCATGGAATGTTCTGACCTTAGAGGTGATCAGTGGCAGTGGCGGCCAACAGTTTTTATCGCCTGCGTTCAGCGTCGACGCCATCGATTTATTGGCAACGGAAGCCGATGAGGTGGACGAACCGCCCGTGACGGATGAACCGGAAATTCCTGAAGTACCGGACGACCCAGAAGACGATTCTTCTAACGACGGCAATGGAAACGACAGCGACTCGGCTACCGATGATGAACAGAAAGACGAGACTGAGGTTATTAACGTGTCGATTGGTGCCGTGCCGTTTCCTCTTGTCTTCTTATTGGTGATGTTGCTCCTGCCCGGAAGAGTCGCGGCGCGATTTACGGGTGTAAACAGACGTTAATCGCTTGATGTTCCGCTCAACATTACAGACCTTGCCCTGATTCGTTTTTACAGCGATTCAGGGCTTGGCGGATCATTGACTGGAAGGGATCGCTTCCAATGGCACCAGACACTCCTGACCGGCTGCGCATTTTACGATGGTCCAACGTCGGGTCATGGTGCGTAAGGTGCCGTCTTCATAGACCGGATAGCCGAACAACTTATCAGCCGTTTCCTTGTCGGGATAGATTGACGGATCTTCTTTGATATCGTCGTCGATAAACGGCAACGACGCAGGAACGGCGTTCGCGTACCACACATAATTTGTGATGCCAGCAATATTTTTCGGATCCATTAAGGCATTCACAAACTCATGTGCCATTCGGTTGTTTTCTTTACTGGTGATCACCACCGGATCGAACCAGACAAAGGTGCCTTCTTTGGGAATAACGTATTCCAGGTTCTGACCGTTGTTTGACTCTTCCGCTTCAAAAATTGCCTGATAGATATCACCCGAGTATCCAACCACGATACACAGTTGACCCTCGCGGAAGGGTTCCATATACGTCTCGGAAGTAAAGCTGCGTACAAACGGGGAGACTTGGCTCAGGTGTGCTTCGGCAGTGCGAAAATCCGTACGTGATGTGGATTGTGGATTCTGACCAATGTAATTGAGGCTCAGTGGCAGCATCTCAATTTCGCTGTCTAACCAGGAAATACCGCAGGCCTGAAGTTTCTGTGCGTACTGCGGATCGAAGATCAGCGCCCAACTCGGCGGCACATCATCCACCCCGAGAACGGTTTTTACTTTATCAACGTTAATACCCAACCCGGTGGTACCCCATAGGTATGGCAATGCAAATTGATTGCCCGGGTCATAGGTGGCTATCCGTTTCATCTGAGCCGGATCGATTTGCTTCAGGTTCGGCAACCAGGTTTTATTCAATGGAGTGGTCAGTCCACGGTCGATCATGGTGGCTAAGGAATCGATGGGCGGAAATACCACGTCGAACTGTGTTTCGCTGAGGAAGAACTGAAAATCAAACTGATCGACATCCTCGTAGGTCACGTAGTCGACCTCAACATTAAACTGTTGCGAAAACTGGATCAGAAACGCTTCGTCGATATAGTCTGACCAGTTTAATACCCGCAACGTCGCTGCACCGGCCAACTGGCCCAGCATCAGCATACTGATAATTAGCACTCTCATGATGGTGGTTCTCTTTATAAGTTGTTATCAAGCATAGTCTAATATTCGCGGAGGCGGGGCTTTCAGTGAAAGGCACTTGATTTAGCGAATTGAGTTTATATTTTTGGCATTTGCATCATTCAGGGACTTCGTTTCATTGGGCGATTTTCAAGGTCAAGGACCGCCATTTTCGGCTCACTTGTTCAAGCATCCATGCTTGACCAACCTGTGAGACGTCAATTGCTCCGCGTGGTCGTTTGAAAGGCGGAGAAAAACTCGGCTTGAGTCGCCATTACGGTAGATATTTCTAAAATCGATTTCTGTCACACCTTCTTTTGACTAACCAATCGAAAGCCATTGCCGATATCGGTGTAAATAACCGCTCCGTCGCATCTGCTTTGGCTGACTTAATTGGCACGTCGCAACGGATACAAGGGCATGGATGCCCTTGCAAGCGCCGCGCGTGCAGGGACGCACGCTCAAGCGACCGTTCGAGGAAAGTGACAATTAAGGAAGATCACCAAAGCGGGCGACAAAAGGGGGGTTCAAGGGGAACGCCCCTTGGTAAGAAAAATTCAAAGTAAAGCCATGTCACTGCATGAAACAAATGCAGAGGAAATTAACCAGTTCAGCTTAAGTAAGTACCATTCGGGCAGTCCCCTTAGAAAAAAATACATAAAAATTCTTTCGTTAAGAACGATAAACGAATCGTCAGATCTGACAGGTTCTTCCCGACAAGGGACACAGCGTTTAATCAAGTCGCAGTTGCTCTCGAAATGAAAATTTAAAAACCGACCAAGTTTAAGAAATTACCATTCGGCCTTAAGCCGAAAAATTTCAATAGGTTCGGTTCAAACGTTCCTCCATATAAATTTGAGTGGTGACGGGCTCGTAATGAATGTCAGGGTTGAGTGCCGCACAACCGGGTAACGTTTCAATGAGTTGGTTTCGGTTGGGTGTACAAAAATAGGCCAAGGAATACCGTGATTTTTTGCGGCTTTCCTCGGGTTGCCGAACACGATGAGGATTCGATGAAATCACGTTATTGGTCCAGCGTTGCATCAGATCCCCGGTATTAACAACAACGGTGCCGGGAATTGACGGCGCAGTCACCCAATCGCCAGATTTGTTTTTAACTTCCAAACCGCCAACATCGTCTTGAAATAACAGCGTGATGCTGCCGTAGTCCGTATGCGCACCGGCGCGATTTTCTCCATCCTGTAACACCACATCATCTGGAATCGGCGGATAGTGCAACAGGCGGAACGTATGTTCTTGCTGATCATGCGCGCGCACGAAAAATTCTTCATCAATGTGCAGAGAAAGCGCTAACGCGCGTAAAACCTGATTCGCCGTGTCGGTGCATAAGCGGATAAAATGCTGTTGCTGTTCTTTAAATTCAGCAAGCCCGGTTGGCCATTTGTTTTTGGCCGGGTGCGATGGGTCTTGCTCTTGCCATTGTGCTCCAAGGTTAAACGCTTCTTTTAAATCACTTTTCTGCGTTGGGTCCAATGTCTCTCTTTTCACCGCAATGTAGCCGCGGTTACTCGCGGCGTTTTGCCAGGCGAGAGCATTTTTCTCGGACGCCGGTAATTGGAAAAAGGTGTGTGCAGCACGAAAGGCTTTGGTAACTTCGGCGTCGGCGATACCCACATTACTCAGGTAAAAAAATCCAATCTGTTGACTGGCCTGCAGAATGTCGTCAGCGACACGCTGACGATCTGTTCCATTGAGGAACGCACTGAAGTCGATAACGGGTACGGTAAGCATACTATTGATCTCTTGCCAAACGCGGGCGTTCCGCCCGCATTTGGGTTTGTTTTAAGGGCATCTCTAGAAAGTCCATCTGACTCTGGATTTAAGAACGGAATTCGCGGTCCGACGGGTCGGGCGAGGCGAAAATTTGCAAACCTAGCGGGCTAAGTTAAGAATTTTCAACAATGCCATAAGTTCGTTCTTAACTCCCCGCAGGGCGCGGGCTAACAACGCACAAAACATCGTTAAACACTTTGAAAAGGACTCGTCATTCCCTTCAGTGTTTGCCTTGTTTTGCACGTTGTTAGCACACGCGCAGAGATCGACGGACTTTTTAGAGATGCCCTTAAGGATGTTTTATTCCAGCTTGCCTTCCACACCGGCGACGTAATAGTTCATACCCAGCAGATCGCCGTCACTCATGACTTCACCTTCCGCCAACACAGACTCCCCAGCCTGATTCGTTAAAGGTCCGGTGAACGGGTGCATCTCTCCAGATGCGATTTTCGCTTTCAGGGCTTCGACTTCGGCAATAACGTCAGCGGGAACTGAGGCATTGATGGGCGCAATGTTTGTCATGTTGGAGGCGATACCCTCCCAGGTGTCCGTCGACGACCAGGTGCCATTCATCACAGCTTGCACACGACTCACGTAATAGTCATTCCAGTTGTGTACCGCAGCCGTCAGGTGTGACTTAGGACCATAGGCACTCATATCCGAATGGTAACCCACGGCGTAGACACCCGCTTCTTCTGCTGCTTGAACCGCCGCCGGTGAATCTGTGTGGAAGGTGATCACGTCAACGTTCTGGTTGATCATGGTCTCGGCTGCCTCACGTTCTTTGGATGGATCGAACCAGGTATTCACCCAGATGACCTTCACTTTGATGTCAGGGTTGACCGATTGCGCACCGAGCGTGAACGCATTAATACCGCGAATCACCTCAGGAATCGGAAACGCGCCGATATAGCCAATGGTGTCGGTTTTCGTCATACGACCTGCCACCACACCAGACAGATAACGTCCTTCATAGATGCGGTCAAAGTATGTTGCTACGTTGGTGTCACGTTTATAGCCGGACGCGTGTTCAAATTTTACGTTCGGAAATTTTTTGGCCACCTTCAACGTCGCGTTCATGTAGCCGAAAGACGTGGTAAAGATCAAGTCATGTCCACTCTTGGCCAATTGCGTTAATACGCGTTCGGCATCCGCGCCTTCGGGCACGTTTTCTACGAAGGTGGTTTCAACCTTATCGCCGAACACGGCTTCTAGGTTTTTACGGCCTTCGTCATGTTGATAGGTCCACCCGGCTTCGCCGGTTGGGCTGACGTAGATGAAGCCGACCTTTACAGGGTCTGCGGCTAATGCCGAGGTTGCGGCGGTTAATCCCAGGGCTAAGCCCAGTGTGGTGATCGCTTTTTTCATAATACTCTCTCTTGCTGTGACCAGTGGTGACTGATTAGTGTGTTTTGTGCCACGGCTTGCCTAACGCCATTGGCTCAAACTGTTTCAACCGTTCGATGTTTTTACTGAGAAACACCAGAACGACGATGGTGGCAACGTAAGGCAGCGTTGCCAGTAAATTGGATGAAATAGACAGACCAAAACCCTGCAAAACCAAATGCATAATGCTGGCAAAACCAAACAGGTATGCGCCGAGCATGATGCGTCCGACTCGCCAGCTGGCGAAGACGACCAGAGCCAAGGCAATCCAGCCGCGCCCCGCCGTCATGTTTTCGGTCCATAACGGGGTGTAGGCCAGACTCAGGTAGCCGCCGGCAAGTCCGGCCATAGCGCCCCCAAACATGATCGACAGGTAGCGGATTTTCAGAACCGGTAAGCCCAGGTTGCTGCCCACAGTAGGGTTCTCGCCAGCGGCGCGAACCTTCAATCCGCCCCGACCCTGTTTGAAAAACAGATAAATGGCGATAAACAGAATCCAGCTGAAATACACCATGGCATCCTGGGCAAACAAGGGGCGGCCAATGAGGGGAATGGTTTCCACAAAACCAACCGCTAAGGTTGGCAGTGCGGTAATGGTTTTGCCCTCAAAGCTGGCACCGATAAAGGCTGACAAACCGGTACCGAAAATGGTCAGTGCCAGTCCCGTGGCCACCTGATTGGCGTTGAGTGTGACGGCGACAAAACCGAACACCAATGACATGGCAATGCCCGCGCATGCCGCCATCGCGAAACCCAGATAAACATTGCCGGAATAGAACGCGGCGATGAATCCGACCACCGCACCCATCAACATCATGCCTTCCTGGCCGAGGTTCAGTACGCCGCTTTTTTCACAGACCAACTCACCAAGGGCGACGAGCAACAGCGGAGTTCCGGTGCGGATGGTGAGGTACAAAATATTCGTAAGAAGATCCAAATCCATCAGGCGGCTCCGGCTTTCATCGGGTTAGATGCCCAGCGGATGCGATAGCGAATCAATACATCACTGGACAGTAGGAAAAACAGGATCAGCCCCTGAAAAACACCGGTAATGGCGTTGGGCAGACCCAGAAATATCTGCGACATTTCGCCGCCCATATAAATCAGTGCCATGAGTAATCCGGCTAACGTGATGCCGACAGGGTGCAAGCGCCCGAGAAAGGCGACGATGATGGCGGAATAACCGTAGCCGGGGGAGATGTGTGGCACCAGCTGGCCGATTGGCCCGGCTACTTCACCCGCGCCTGCCAGCCCTGCGAGTCCACCGCAGATCAACAGCACCGTCAGCACCAATTTGGTTTTATTGAACCCTGCCATTTTGGCCGCGGCCTGATCCTGACCCATGACCTGAATCTGAAACCCAATAAAAGAACGGCTGATGAAGACCCAGGTAGCGGCCAGTGCCAGCAGCACAAAGGCCAATCCCAGATGCAGGCGGGTGCCTTCAAACAGAATGGGCAGCAGGGTGCTGTCACCAAACAGAGCGCTTTCCGGAAAGTTAAAACCATGAGGATCTTTTAACGGACCGTGCACGCTGTAGAGTAATAAATTCAACGCGATGTAGTTCATCATGATGGTGCTGAGCGTTTCGTTGGTGTTCATTTTCAGTTTCAGAAAAGCCACGATGCCAGCCCACACCATGCCACCGACAACGCCAGCCAACATGGTGATTGGCATGGCCAGCCACGCGTCGGAGTCGACAAACTGCACGGCGATTACCGACGCAAAAATGCCGCCCATCAGTAACTGGCCTTCGGCACCGATGTTCCAAACCGCGGCGCGATAACACAAAGCGAGACCGTAAGCACACAGCAAAATGGGCACCGCTTTAACAAACAGTTCTGTTATGCCATACCAGTCAGCAATCGGGCTGACAAAGTAAATATGTAAGGCTTCCAGCGGTGCTTGCCCAAGCGCGGCGAACAAAAACGCGCCGGTAATGAGGGTTAGCAAGACGGCGGTGACCGGTGAGGCGTAGGTCCAGAAGCCGGAAATCGCCGGACGGGGTTCGAGTCGGATCATCAGGCAGCGACCTCCTGCGCATCCACGGTAAAATCGCCCGCCATCCATTGTCCGAGCTGTGCCAGCGGCAAGTCATCGGTTGCAACAAAGGGTGATACCTGACCATCGCAGATCGCCCCGAGCCGATCACAGATGTTATACAGCTCATCCAGATCTTCTGAGATGACCAGCACCGCGCAGCCCTGTTCGCGCAGCGCAAAAATGGTGTTGTGAATTGCCACCTGTGCGCCGATGTCCACACCCCAGGTGGGGTGTGCCATGATCAGCAACTTGGGTGCCTGTTCGACCTCACGGCCGATAATGAATTTCTGCAGATTTCCGCCCGATAAACTGCTGGCTGCGGCGAGTTCGTTGGGAGTTTTAACCTTGTACGTCTGAATGATGCGTTTCGCCAGTTTGGTCACCGACGGAAAATGGATGAACCCTTTCTTGAGCAAGCCAGAGTCAAAACTGGTCAGCAGGGTGTTCTCCGCCAGACTCATTTCTGGAACCGCACCGCGACCGAGCCGGTCTTCGGGAACAAACGCCATGCCCAAGCGCCGGCGTTGCATGGGCGACAGGGCATCCACGGCGGTACCGGCGAACCAGATAGACTCAGAGGTATAGGGTTGCTCACCGGATAACGCTTTCAACAACTCTTCCTGGCCGTTTCCGGCTACGCCGGCAATACCGACAATCTCGCCCTGTCTGACAGAGAAATTCACGTTCTTCAACGCAATCTCGAAGGTATCAGCAGCGGTCGTGGACAATTGCCGGACTTGCAGGAAGTCAGCGCCACCGATGGCCCGTTTGGCGTTATGCGCTATCGGTGTGTCTTCTCCCACCATCATGCGGGCAATGCTCGCCGGGGTTTCCTGTTTCGGCTCACAATTTCCCGACACTTTGCCGTGCCGCAAAATGGTGGCGGATTCGCACAGGGCGGTGACCTCGTGCAGTTTGTGACTGATAAACAGGATGGAGCACCCCTCTTTGCTGAGCAGGCGGAGAGTCTCAAAAAGACGCTCGACTTCCTGTGGTGTCAGCACGGAGGTCGGTTCGTCCAGAATCAGTAACTGGATATCGAGCAACAAACAACGAACGATCTCCACCCGTTGTTTTTCGCCGGTGGACAATGACGCGATTCGACGGTCCGGGTCCAGCGGCATGCCGTACTTTTCCGAGGTTTCACGGATGCGCGTCGCCAATGTGGCGGAATTTCCCGCCTGATTGCCCAACGCCAGTTCAATGTTTTCACGCACGGTCAGCGTTTCAAATAAGGAGAAATGCTGAAATACCATGCCGATGCCCAGGGCGCGCGCATCGGCTGGGTTGGTCAGGCGAATTTCTTTACCATTCCAGATTATCGTGCCGGTATCCGGCTTGGTTACCCCATACAGAATTTTCATTAACGTGCTTTTTCCCGCTCCGTTTTCGCCAAGCAGGGCGTGTATCTCGCCGTGGCGAATCGACAACGCGACCTGGTCGTTTGCGACCGTCCCCGGGTAGGTCTTGGTAATGCCGATCATTTCCAGTCGTTTCGTGTTATCCACCGTTACCACCTGTGTTTTATCGTTACGGCTACTTTATTTAGCGTCATTCGGTGTTATTCTTAGTGAGCTGACCAAGCGGTCAGATTCTGGTACATAAAATGCAAGAAGCTAACCAACTTTAGAAAAATAAAGACAAAACAGAGAGAGTGGCCGGAAACATGCGAGATACAGGCATTGCGGTCACCAAGAGTTTGGTAGAGGCAACAACGTGATTGAATTTTTAGTAAACCATACGCCCGTTGAGATTGATGACGTGGCACCGAATACGAGCGCGCTGGATTGGCTGCGCACCAAAAGCGGGCTGACCGGCAGCAAAGAAGGTTGTGCGTCGGGCGATTGTGGTGCCTGCACGGTCATTGTTGGCGCAAACACCGGTGACGGTGTGCGTTACCAAAGCATGAATGCCTGCTTATTAATGCTGGGAAATCTGCACGGTAAGCATCTGATCACCGTCGATGCTCTGTCCGATGTGTCTGCCACCACCGTTGAGCAGTTGCATCCGGTCCAGCGCGCGATGGTGGAATGCCACGGCTCGCAATGCGGTTTCTGCACACCCGGTTTTATTATGAGTATGTTCGGGCTGTATCTGAATTACCGTGAATACCCGGGGCGTGCGACGGTGATTGAACAGCTTGGCGGTAACCTCTGTCGCTGTACCGGTTACCGGCCCATCTTGGAAGCCTGTCAGCACATGTATGAGTTCCCGCGTGTGGCGGATCCGTTTACCGAGGCTGCCAATGAGTTTTTTCAACGGCCATTAAACCCTGAACCTTGCCTGACTCATAACGGGCAACAATTTTTCCTGCCGCAATCTCTGCCGGATTTACTGGCGTTGAAAGACCAGTATCCGCAGGCAAAACTGCTCGCCGGCGGGACCGACCTGGCGTTGGAATTTACCCAACAGCTGCGCGACTACGACACCCTCATTTCCGTAATTGAGGTCGCCGAACTGCAACATATTCGCGACGACGAAGCCGGGCTGACTCTGGGGGCAGCAGCCACCTATGCCGATCTGGTGCCGACGCTGTGCGCGCGTTACCCGGAAGCGAAAGAAATGTTTCATCGTCTGGGTTCGGCGCAAATCCGCAACGCAGGCACACTGGGCGGCAGTCTCGGCAATGCCTCACCCATTGGCGACCCGGCACCATTGCTGATGGCACTGGATGCGCAAATCATCCTGGCCAATGCTCACGGTGAGCGTTCGGTTCCGGTCGGTGATTTTTTCCTGGCGTACCGCAAAACGGTTTTGGCGGACAACGAAGTTATTGTTGCGGTGCGTATTCCGCCGCGTTCGTCGTCGCTGACACTGGCGTGCTATAAAATTTCCAAACGCATGGAAGATGACATCTCTGCGGTGTTGCTCGCCATTGCCTTTGAGCAGGTGGATGGGGTAATGCGAAACGTTAAAACCGGCTTTGGTGGTATGGCCGCAACCCCGGCTGCAGCGCAGGATCTGGAGACGTTTTTAGCCGGCAAACCTTTTACCGAGGCTGTCATGGCACAGGCGGGCGATGTGCTCGTGCACGCGTTTAACCCAATGACCGATGTTCGTGCATCACGTGATTACCGCCTGACAACGTGCCGGAACCTGTTGCAGCGCTTCTGGCTGGAACAATCGGAACAAACCATAACGAGGGTTTCCCATGCGGCACTTTGAAACCAAACTGAATCCGAACCAGAACAATGTCGTGGGCACATCGATCAAACACGACAGCGCTGTCGCGCAGGTTACCGGTCGCGCGCATTACGTCGACGACACCCCGGTGCCCGCCGATTGCCTGTATGCCTATCCGGTCATGTCGACCATCACCTGTGGTCGCATACAAAAGATCGACACGCGAGTAGCGCTCAATTGCCCCGGGGTGGTGAAAATTCTCAGTGCCGATGACATTCCGGGTAAAAAAGACATCGGCCCGATATTTCCCGGCGATGTTCTGCTCGCCGAACAGGACATCAGTTACCACGGTCAACCGATCTTATTGGTGGTGGCAACGTCCTATGAGGTGGCGCGCAAAGCTGCGCGACTGGTGCAGGTTGAGTACCTGAAAGCCGATCCGCTGCTCGACATTCAACAGGCGATCGCCAGCAAAGATTGGGTGCGCCCGCCGCAGACTTTCGTGCGTGGTGATATCGACCAAGGTTTTGCCAGCGCGCCGCATCGGTTGCAGGGCGAACTGAGCATTGGTGGCCAGGAACATTTTTACCTTGAAGGCCAGGTCGCACTGACCGCGCCGACCGACGATGGCGGTATTTTCGTCAAGAGTTCCACCCAGCACCCGACCGAAGTGCAACACCTGGTCGCCGAAGTACTGGGCAAGCCCTTTAATGCGGTGACTGTGGAAATGCGTCGCATGGGGGGCGGTTTTGGTGGCAAGGAAACTCAAGCAGCGCCTTGGGCGGTACTCGCTGCATTAGCCACTTACCATACCGGCAAAGCCTGCAAAGTGCGTTTGGCGCGCGCGGATGATTTCCGCCTGACCGGCAAGCGGCACCCATTTTTTAACACCTATGACGTCGCCTTCGACGACAACGGTATCGTTACAGCAGTCGACATGGTGTTGAATGGTTACTGTGGGTATTCCCCCGATTTATCGGACTCCATTGTCGACCGCGCCATGTTCCATGCCGACAACAGCTATTTTTATGAGAACGTGCGTATTACCGGGAACCGTTGCCGTGCTAATACCGTCAGTCATACGGCGTATCGTGGTTTCGGCGGACCGCAGGGCATGATCATGGCCGAAGCAATGATGGATGATATTGCCCGCTATCTCGGAAAAGACCCGCTTGATGTGCGCACGGCGAATCTCTATCAACCCGGGCGTGACGTCACGCCGTATCACCAACCGGTCGAGCAGTTCATTGTCGATGACATGATGCATCGGTTGATGGATCAGGCGCATTATCACCAACGGCGTAAAGCATTACGTGCCTTCAATACTCAATCGCCGGTGGTGAAGCGGGGCATTGCACTCACGCCGGTTAAGTTTGGAATTTCGTTTACCGCGCAGCATTTGAATCAGGCCGGGGCGTTAGTGCATGTTTATACCGACGGCTCCATCCACCTGAACCATGGCGGAACGGAAATGGGGCAAGGTCTGAACATCAAAGTCGCGCAAGTGGTGGCACAAGTCTTTGGTGTCGATGTCAGTCAGATAGGTATTTCGGCGACGCGTACCGACAAGGTGCCCAACACCTCGCCAACGGCAGCATCTTCCGGCAGTGATTTAAACGGGATGGCCGCGCTCGATGCCGCGACCAAAATCAAACAACGACTGATCGATTTTTTAGTGACGCAACATTCAGTCGACGCCGGTGATATTCAATTTATTAACGGAAAGGTCACCGTCGGCAAACAGCAATTCAGCTTTAAAGAAGTTGCAAACGCTGCCTACATGAACCGTATTTCCTTGTCGGCCAATGGCTATTATTCGACCCCGAAAATTTACTTCGATGCCGAAAAAGGCGCGGGTCGACCGTTCTTTTATTTTTCGCATGGTGTGGCGTTAACCGAAGTTGAGTTGGATACGTTGACTGGCGAGAACAGCATCACCCGTGTGGATATTCTGCACGACGTTGGACATTCGTTGAATCCGGCCATCGACATTGGTCAGATCGAAGGGGGGTTCATTCAGGGTATGGGTTGGTTAACCACCGAAGACCTGCAATGGAACGCCGCCGGTGAACTGACCAGCTTTGGTCCGGCAACTTACAAAATTCCGGCCATTGGCGATACCCCAGCGGAATTCAACGTACAGTTGTTTGATTCAGAAAACCCAGAGTTCACCGTTTTCCGATCCAAAGCCGTCGGTGAACCACCGTTCATGCTGGCCAACAGTGTCTGGTGCGCGCTGCGAGATGCTCTCGCCAGCGTCACCGATTATCGTTTCGCGCCGCAACTGAATACCCCCGCTACCCCGGAGCGATTGCTGAACGCCGTCACGCAAGCGCAACAATGGTTGCGCCAACATCATGAGGAGGTGAACCATGCTGAATAAAGATCATGCCGGGTTTCATCCACAGCGTTGGTCGGAAGCCGTGCATCAATTGAGTGCCGGGCAAACCGATTACGTGTTGGTGACACTGATGGGTACCGCCGGTTCCGTGCCGCGTGCCGCCGGGACCAAAATGGTGGTCACCGCGGACTCGATATACGACACCGTGGGCGGCGGGCATCTGGAATTTCTGATTATCGAAACCGCTCGTGACATGCTCAGCGGACAGGGTGATGCGCAGCGACTGGAACATTTTCCGCTGGGAGCCAGTCTCGGGCAATGTTGTGGCGGATCGGTGAGCGTTCTGTTTGAACGCATGACCCACGATGCGCTGGCGATCGATGTTTATGGTGCCGGACATGTCGCCAATCAACTGATCCCGCTGTTGGGGCAGCTGCCGGTCACGGTACGCTGGATCGACAGCCGCGCTGAATTATTTCCCGCTCAGTTGCCACAGAATGTCACGGTGGTTATTGACGATGAACCCGAGCAACAGGTTCGGCATGCGTTACCCGGTACCGCCTTTATTGTGTTGACGCACAACCATCAGTTGGATTTCGCGCTGACTGAGAAGATTCTTAAGCGAGACGATGCGGCGTTTCTCGGTGTAATCGGTTCGCAGACCAAAGCGAAACGATTCCGTCTGCGCTTGCAGCACAAACAGTTCCCAGCTGAGCGTATTGAGTTCATGACCTGCCCGGTTGGTTTACCAAGTGTAACCGGTAAGCTGCCCATGGAAGTGGCGGTCTCGATTTGTGGTCAGCTGATTGCTTTGTATCAACAGGGCGCGCACAAACGTTTGCGACAGGGTTTGCCATGGAAAACTTTGAAAACAGAATTGCAGACAGTGGAGACCAACGTTGAATAAGATGATGTTTAAAAGCCAGCGAGTGATCACGCCAGAAGGCGAACGTGCTGCCAGTGTCATTGTTGGTGATGGACAGATTGTTGCTATAGAAGCGTATGACTTTCACGCCGATGATATTCCGGTGGTTGACTATCAGCAACGCGTATTGATGCCCGGCATTGTCGACAGTCATGTACACATCAATGAGCCTGGCCGAACCGATTGGGAAGGTTTTGACACCGCCACGCACGCCGCCGCAGCCGGTGGCATTACGACAGTCGTGGACATGCCTCTGAACTGTATCCCGGTAACCATTACGGCGCAGGCATTGCAGGAAAAACTGGCGGTACTGGACGACAAACTCTGGATCGACGCCGGCTTTTGGGGGGGCGCCACCGCCGATAACCTCGGTGAATTGCCAGACCTGTTGGACGCCGGAGTATTGGGCGTCAAGTCCTTTACCATTCACTCCGGCATCGATGAATTTCAGTTCGTTAACGAAACGCAACTAACCGATGCCATGCGTGAACTAGCGAAACGCGGTATGCCGCACCTGGTGCATGCCGAGCTGGATCATGCGCACAGCGAGCCGATGTCCATCGCGTCAAGCTACCAGAGTTTCCTGAAAACCCGCCCACCCGCCTGGGAGAATGACGCCATTGCCATGGTGATCCGGGTGATGAAAGCGCTGATTGCTGAAGGACTGCAACCGCACGCACACATTGTTCACCTGAGTTCGGCCGAAGCGTTACCCATGATTCAGCAGGCGCGCGCCGACGGGCTGAACCTGACCGTGGAAACCTGCCCACATTATCTTGTGTTAGAGGCCGAAACCATTCCCGATGGGCAAGCGACGTACAAGTGTTGTCCGCCGATCCGCGAAAGATCGAATCAGGATTTGCTCTGGCAGGCATTGCTCGATGGCACGATCGATTGTGTGGTGTCCGATCACAGCCCCTGTACACCTCAGCTGAAAAACATCGACAGCGGCGACCTCGAAAAAGCCTGGGGTGGCATATCCGGTTTGCAGTTTGGTTTGCCGTTGTTGTGGACACACGCTCAGGACAAAGGCATGAGCTTGACGCAATTAAGCGAGTTAATGTCCGCGCGGCCTGCCCGGTTAACCGGGTTGACGAACAAGGGCAGTATCGCCATTGGCCAGCAAGCAGATTTTTGTGTTTTCGATCCCGACGGCCAGTTCACGGTCACACCGGAGATTATTCATCACCGTCACAAAATTTCGCCCTATGTGGGTAAAACATTACAGGGCGTCGTGGTAGCGACGCTGTTAGCCGGACAAACCATTTATCAGCAGGGCGAATTCGTCGGTTCGGCGCGCGGGCGGGCGTTATTGAAAGAGGCCGTGCAATGACGTTGACTGAATTGAATACTTTGCATGAGGACCAAGCACGTGTTCAATTGGCAACGTGCTGCGTCGCGAACGGGTGGTTGGATGGGGTGTTGGCCGAACGACCCTTTGATAATACGCAAGCCTTATTGGACAGTGCCGATGCGGTGTGGCAGCGCGCAACACAGAGCGATATTCTGGAAGCCTTTGAAGGCCACCCTCGTATCGGTGATGTCTCCACACTGAAGAAAAAGTTCGCCCATACCGCCAGTCTCGCCGGGCATGAGCAATCCGGTATGAACGCAGCAGACGATGCCGTGCTGCAACGCATGGCTGAACTCAACGATGCCTACTACGCTAAGTTTGGCTACATCTTTATTGTCTGTGCAACCGGTAAAAGTGCGACCGAAATGCTGGCATTACTCGAAGCGCGCTTGCCGAATGATCCGGCAACTGAGTTGCGCATAGCCGCGGCAGAACAGGGTAAAATCACCCGATTGCGATTACAGAAACTTGTGAGCGAATGACATGACGAAAAGTTTGATTACCACGCATATTCTCGACACCGCACTCGGTAAACCCGCCGCCGGTGTGCCGGTAACGCTGTCGCGACTTGACGGCGATAACTGGACGCCTCTGGCACAGAGCACAACGGACGCGGATGGCCGCATCATGCAATGGTCGATACCCGATGCCGACTTGCCCTATGCGACTTACAAGTTAACCTTTGACATTGAATTTTATTTTGGTGATCAGAGTTTCTATCCGTTTGCGGATATCGTGTTTGCGCGACGTGATGATCGCCATCATCACATCCCGCTGTTATTGACGCCATTTGGCTATTCTACCTATCGAGGCAGTTAAGTTTGAGTAAGAAAATTATTATCGGCGACCTGTTGGATTTTCTGGATGATCCTGCTCACGCAGGCGAGTCTGCGGTGCGCTACGTTGAGCAGGGTGCGCTGTTGATTGAAAACGGCAAGATCACCCAACGTAGCAGCAAAGAGGAGGCGTTGGCGCTGGCTGCGAAGTCTCCTGATATTGACGTCGTGCAATACGACAATAAGCTGATCATTCCCGGAATGATCGACACACACGTGCATTACCCACAAACGGAAATGATTGCCGCCTATGGCGAACAGTTGCTGACCTGGCTCACCGAACACGCTTTCCCAACAGAAAAACAATTCGCCGACAAAGCTCATGGTTCGATGGTCGCCGATGTTTTTCTCACCGAATTATTAAAAAACGGCACCACCACTGCGTTGGTGTTCGGTACCGTGCACCCGCAATCAGTCGATGCGTTTTTTGAGGTCGCCCAGCAAAAAGGTCTGCGCATGATCTGCGGCAAAGTGATGATGGATCGTAACTGTCCCGATGATCTGCAGGATACCGCTGCCAGCGGCTATGCCGACTCTAAAGCGCTAATTGAAAAATGGCATGGCGTGGATCGTCTCAGTTACGCCGTCACGCCACGTTTCGCGCCCACGTCAACACCGGAACAATTGCAGGCCTGTAAAAAATTATTGGACGAATACGAGGATGTGTACATGCACACCCATGTATCGGAAAACGTCGACGAATGTGCTTGGGTTAAAGAACTGTTCCCGGAATCCAAAGATTATGTCGGCGTGTATGAAGACGCTGGTTTGCTGCGCAAGCGCAGTGTGTTGGCGCACGGCATCCACTTCAATGAACGTGAATTATGTTGCGTGGCAGACAACGACACCGCCATTGCGCATTGTCCAACCTCCAACCTGTTTATCGGCTCGGGTCTGTTTAATATTCAGCAGATGCGTGAACACAATATTAAGGTCGGTATGGGTACCGATGTTGGCGGCGGCTCCAGTTTCTCGTTACTGAAAACCTACAACGAAGCCTACAAAGTTCAGCAGTTGCAGAACAACAAACTGTCGGCCTTCGAAGGGCTGTACCTGAACACCTTGGGTGGCGCACGCGCACTGGATTTGGAAGGCATTATCGGCCAATTGGAAGTGGGCTGCGAAGCAGACATTGCCGTGCTCGACTACGCCGGTACGCCTTTCATGGACTTCCGATTGCAGCGTTGCAAGGGCATTCATGAAAAGCTGTTTGCCCTGATGATGTTGGGTGATGATCGCAGTGTGTTCGCAACGTACGCAAATGGTGAGAAAGTTCATCAACGCTAATACCGTACGGCATTGCCGGGAACGTCCGTAAGGAAGCGGTGCGCCGATGCACCGCTGATGCAAAACAAGCCAGACGGCGCGGTCTAGTCGCCGCGCCGATAAAACTAAAAATATAAACTGATACGCAAATAACGAAAAACTAAAAAAAGCAGAGAGAGTCACTCATCATGATCAGTTATTTCCTTGAGGTTGCGCACCTGATGTTGCGTTACTTCCATGTGATTGCCGGCATCGCCTGGATCGGCGCTTCCTTTTATTTTATCTGGCTGGATAACAACCTGCAGGAACCACCACAATGGAAAAAAGACAAAGGCATTAAGGGGGATTTATGGGCTGTCCATGGCGGGGGTTTTTACGAAGTCGCCAAGTACGCCCTGGGGCCGGAGCAGATGCCAACCACGTTGCATTGGTTCAAATGGGAAGCCTACACGACGTTCATCACCGGCGCTTTGCTACTCAGCCTGCTCTATTACATTGGTGCCGATGCTTATTTGCTCGACCCAGGTAAATCTGCACTCACCGCGTTGCCTGCCATTGGTTTGTCCATCGCCAGCATCGTGATTGGATTTGCCGTGTATGAATGGTTGTGTCGGACGAAGCTGGTCGAAAATGGTTTGGCCTTTGCGGCGGTTATTACTGCTTTGCTGGCACTCTGGACCTGGGGACTGGATCAATTTCTGTCGGATCGGGCGGCCTATATTCATGTGGGCGCATTAATCGGTACCTGTATGGCCGCCAATGTCTTCACCACCATTATTCCGGGGCAGCGTCATATGGTGAGTGAAATTGCCGCCGGTCGTGTACCGGACAGCAAACCCGGCTTGCTGGGTAAGCAACGTTCTGTGCATAACAACTACGCTACCATGCCCGTTATTTTCATCATGCTCAGTAATCACTTTTCGTTTACCTACGCACACCCTTACGGCTGGTTGGTGTTGGTGGCGTTGTTTGTGAACGGCATGTGGATCCGCCACTACTTCAACTTAAAACATCAGGGCGTTAAAAAGCCACAGGTTTTAATTTCAGGACTGATCGCCTTCTTTGCCATCATGCTGGTCATCGCGCCCTGGGATGCCATCGCTGCTCATAAAAAAAGCGCGGGCATTGACGTAAGCGACGAGCAAGGCATGGCGATTATCGAAAGCCGTTGTACTTCGTGTCATGCGGTAAACCCCAGCTCGGAAATGTTCACCACCGCACCGGGCGGTCTCGTTTTAGAAACAGCAGAACAAACCAAGGCAGCGCAGGCGAAAATCCTGCAACGCGCCGTGGTCGCAAAAGATATGCCATTGGGGAACTTAACGCAGATGACAGAAGAAGAGCGACTGCTGTTAAGTGCTTGGTTGATGGACAAATAAGTCGAAAGCTATTAGCTGCTCTTTACGATTTATGCAAAACTCAACGCACTTGATGGCGTTGAGCGAGCATGATTCAACGGGGAAGATTCGTGACTCTGTTCATGGGTGGTTGTTTTTTTCCAAGGGGCGATCCCCTTGAACCCCCTTTGTCGCCCGCTTTGGTTTTCTGCCAAGCCGGACACTTTCTTCGAACGGTCGCTTGAGCGTGCATCCATGCACGCGTGGCGCTTGCAAGGGCATCCTGCCCCTGCATC
>JBNKNI010000047.1:0-29640 GCA_050293765.1 Reinekea sp. | reverse complement strand
TCTTACCACACCAACTAGCTAATCCAACGCAGGCTCATCCAGTAGCGAGAGCCGAAGCCCCCTTTCCTCCGTAGAGATTATTCGGTATTAATCCGGATTTCTCCGGGCTATCCCCAACTACCGGGCAGATTCCTACGCGTTACTCACCCGTCCGCCGCTCGTCAGCAAAGTAGCAAGCTACTCTCTGTTACCGCTCGACTTGCATGTGTTAAGCCTACCGCCAGCGTTCAATCTGAGCCATGATCAAACTCTTCAGTTTAAAAACTATATTCGATTATTAAGACAACCGAAAAATCTGAGTTCAATCACAAGCAAAACTACAAATACATTTCTGCATGTTGTAGATACTTATGATCGATATTTTTTACCGACTCACAAGCACCCACACAAATTACTTGATTCAATACTGTTAAAGATCTCGGCAGAGGCGCTCTGGGCTTGCCGTTTCAAGGAGCGCGTATTCTACAGCGCTTCACCTTGCTGTCAACTCTTTTTTTGAATTTTTTCTTTAAGAATCAATTCGTTACCAAGTCAACCCGCTGCTTACTTCCAACCTTCTCAAAGGTCTTCCCTAAGCAGCGGAGGCGCATTATAGGGAGGGATTTTTTGGAGTCAATAACTAAAAAAGATTTATTTTAATTTTCTGCCCAAAGCTGCTCATACACCATGGAAATACCTTCGAATTCGCTCTGAAGAGAGAACTTCTCCCGCACAATCTTTTGACCTTCAACCTTGAAAGACGCCAGATCAGTTCCAGCATCTAAAATGGATATAAGTGCATTTTGCAGTTGATTCTGATCCCCGCAGTCAACGAGAAGACCATTCTTACCTTCAACGACCATATCCTCATAGGCACCCGTTTTCGACGCAACGACAGCAGTACCCGAAACCATAGCTTCGATGGGTACCAGCCCAAATCCCTCATAAAGCGCCGGCGCACAGACGATATCCAATGCGTGATAAACTGTGGGCATGTTTTCCAAGGCAACTTCGTCTAACCATAAAAAACGATCCGAGAAGCCTGCGGCGGATATCAGATTTATAAGCTGCGTTTTAAACGGTTGGTATTTGGCCGTTGCCTTACCGACGATAACCGCGCAAACATCGTCATACTGTCGCATACATTCCAACATACTTCGTACGAACAAATCGGTACCCTTTTCAGGCCGAACACGACCAACAATGCCTACCACCCGCCCCCTTTCTGCAAAGGGCGCCAATTCAGGCACAGTACCTAAACTATGTTCAAACCGCTCAAGATCAACACCGTGAGGAACAACTCGATAGACGTGAGGAACAAAAGAGGCTGCTTTCGTACTGCACGCAATGACGGCATCCATTTTTTTAATCAATTGTCTTGGATACCAGCTGTGGCGGCGAATAGCCGCGCTGGTAAAGACAATGCGAACATTAAGGTGAAGCAAATCTCGAGCGACTATCGCCCAAAACATTTCATTATTGCGGCGAACATGCCAAATGCGAAACGGCCTGTTATGAATAGGCATCCGCAATATTTTCCATGCTTCATACAAGGTCACGATTGGGTAACCTGGCATTGGTTTGCGAAAAACCAACGCGGTTGAGAATGTACGCATTGTCGCAGGCACCAGTGCTCGAACAGAAGAACTGACGCCTGAAATACGGTGATGCAAGTCACTCAGAAGCAGCTCTACACTACTTTCCAAGGGCGTTTGTTTAGGCTTTATGAGCTGCCTCCAAATACTCTTCAGATTGCATTTCCAAAAGACGACTGACAGTGCGCTGAAATTCAAAAGACAATTTGCCATCCTGATACAAATGTTCAACAGCTTGCTCCGCCGTCAACAGCAACTTCACACTTCGATCGTAAAATTCATCCACCAGATTGATAAAACGTCGGGCGGAATCATCGTTTTTTCCGTTAAAAACCGGAATATTGCTGATCAGTACGGCGTGGAAGCGTTGAGCGACTTCGATGTAATCATTTTGCGATCTGGGACCTTCACAGATGTCTTTAAAATCAAACAAGACAACATCATCACTCACCCAGCGAGCTCTTATCTTTCGTCCAAGAATATCCAGATCTGCGTCGGATTTCGCTTCATCGACATCGGGTGCCAACTTCTGAAAACTGGCCATCAGATTCTGTTCAGCAGCTTCGTCGAGCGGTGAATGAAAAATCTCTACCTGTTTGAGGGTACGCAATCGATAATCCGTGCCGCCATCGACATTCATGACTGCTACATGCCCCTTGAGCAATTCAATCGCCGGTAGAAACAACTTCCGCTGCAGCCCATCTTTATACAGTTGATCCGGTACAATATTGGATGTGGCAATAAGGGTAACGCCTTCGTCGAACAAAGTTTCCAGCAAATTCGCCAGAATCATCGCGTCGCCGATGTCGCTGACAAAGAATTCATCGAAACACAGCACCCGGACTTGTTCAGCAAATTCGCGTGCGACGATTTTGAGTGGATCCGACTTACCTTTGTGCACCTTCAACTGTTCATGAATCAAACGCATGAAATGATGGAAGTGCAAACGTTTCTTTTCCGGAAAGGGAATGGCGTCGTAGAAAGTATCCATCAGATAGGTTTTACCTCGACCAACACCACCCCAAAAATACAATCCCTTCACTTTATCCGGCTTTGAACCTAACTTGGCGGACAGCTTGCCATACCAGGCTTTTTCCTTACCGGAACGCTTAATAAGCTGCTCGTAAACACCTTGCAACGCTTTGACGGCCTGCTCTTGTGACAGGTCGTGGGTAAAGTCTTCACGGGTCAAATCTTGCTGATAACGAGCCCAAGGGGAATTCATCTGTCACTCCATACCAAATAATGCGGCGATTGTAGCGTGGCCGCCCAGACAATCAATGACTGTTAGGCACAATTGTTTAAGCCTTATTAATTATGTCGCACAAATCGGAAGACGCTATACTTGGATCTGTGCACAGTTAACTTTTGGAGACAGATACAATGCAAATGCAATGGACAACTTTTGCTGCCGCCCTTTTTGCTGCTTTTTTAATCGGCGCCCTGATCAGTCGGGTACTGTTGAAAAGGGATGGACAGGACCGCTCCGGGTTACGCAGACAGTTGGATGAACTGAAGCAGCAACATCAGTCTTATCAGATAAACGTTACCGAACATTTCAGCCGTACGACGGAATTGATCGAAGAGTTAAATAAAAACTATTCCCGTATACAGGACCATTTAAATCATGGGGCGGAACAATTTGTAAAACCCGAATATAGGCTTGAGTCTGCTCGGTCCGGCGAAACCAGACTGGAAGACCTGGCACCAGTCAGCAAACCTGTCACTAATGAACACACTGGTCCACGCGATTACGCACCCAAAGCACCGAATGAGGAAGGCACACTGTCTGAAACCTATGGTTTGAAAAGAACAGATTTCATTGCCGATGAAGAAAAACCCACAAACTGATTGTCTTAGAATAGACATATAGCAAAAAGCTCTTAAACATGTAATTAAAATAACAAAAAGCTTTGGTATAGTTCGCTCACTGTCATCTACTCTGTGAGCGAACCATGGCTTTACAAAACTTTACCCACCTTAAACAGCTAGAAGCTGAAAGTATTCACATCATTCGTGAAGTCGTCGCGGAATTTGATAACCCTGTGATGCTCTATTCCATAGGTAAAGATTCTGCGGTTATGCTGCATTTGGCCAGAAAAGCCTTTTTCCCGGGGAAGCTGCCTTTCAAACTTCTACATGTCGATACCGACTGGAAGTTCAAGGAAATGATTGAATTCCGCAGCCAGATGGCAGAAAAATACGATCTCGACATTCTGGTTCATAAGAATCCAGAGGGCTTAGCTCAGGGTATCAACCCATTTGATCACGGTAGCTCTAAGCATACTGACATCATGAAAACCCAAGCACTTAAACAGGCCCTTGATAAGTATGGCTTTGATGCCGCCTTTGGTGGCGCGCGACGTGACGAAGAAAAGTCCCGCGCAAAAGAACGCGTGTATTCATTCCGGGATAGAAATCATCGCTGGGACCCTAAAAACCAACGGCCGGAACTTTGGAATGTTTACAATGCCCGAATCAATCGCGGAGAGTCGATTCGAGTTTTCCCTCTATCTAACTGGACAGAACTGGACATCTGGCAATACATCCATTTAGAGGGCATCGACATTGTTCCGCTCTACTTCGCCGACAAACGACCGGTTGTTAATCGCGACGGTATGCTGATCAACGTAAATGATGACCGGATGAAATTACTGCCCGGAGAAAAAATCGAATACCGCAACGTTCGATTCCGGACGCTCGGCTGCTATCCGCTGACCGGTGCCGTTGAATCGACAGCGACAACACTTCCTGAAATTATCCAGGAAATGCTGTTGACCACAACGAGTGAGCGACAGGGTCGGGCCATTGACCATGATTCTTCAGGGTCAATGGAAAAGAAAAAACAGGAAGGCTACTTCTGATTACGGAGCATTACTATGTCACATCAATCTGATTTAATTTCAACCGATATCAACGCCTACCTGGAACAACATCAGAATAAGGAGTTGCTGCGTTTTCTGACCTGCGGAAGTGTAGACGATGGCAAATCAACCCTGATCGGCCGTTTACTGCATGACTCCAAAATGATCTATGAAGACCAGCTTGCTGCCATTGAAAAAGACAGCCAAAAGTCGGGCACAACCGGTGAGAAGATCGACCTGGCTCTACTCGTAGACGGTCTTCAAGCAGAACGTGAACAGGGCATTACCATTGACGTTGCCTATCGCTATTTCTCGACCAGCAAACGTAAATTTATCATTGCCGACACACCGGGGCATGAACAATACACTCGAAACATGGCCACCGGCGCTTCGACCTGTGATTTGGCCATCATCTTAATTGACGCCCGTTATGGCGTGATGACGCAAACACGCAGACACAGCTTTATTGCCCACCTGTTAGGATTAAAACATGTCATCGTGGCGGTAAACAAAATGGATCTGGTCGATTACAGCCAAGAACGTTTTGAGGAAATCCGTGCGGACTACTTGGCCTTTTCTGAACAGTTGGCGATACCTGACATCCGCTTTGTGCCTATCTCTGCGTTAGAAGGTGACAATGTCGTCACCATCAGTGATGCCATGTCTTGGTTTGAAGGCGAGCCGTTAATGGCCTTGTTGGAAAACATCGAAATTGCCAGAGACCACAAGCTCGAACAGTTTCGCTTGCCAGTGCAATATGTGAACCGACCCAATCTCGATTTTCGCGGTTTCGCTGGCACGATCAGCGCAGGCATCATCAAACCGGGCGATGCTGTTACCGTATTGCCGTCTGGTCAATCTTCGACGGTAAACCGAATTGTGACGTTCGACGGTGATCTTGACCAAGCGCATGTGGGTCAAGCGGTGACTTTGACATTGAACGATGAAATTGATGTCAGTCGCGGCGACATGTTAGTGCGTAAAGGTGAAAAACCGTTTATATCTCAAGCATTCAAAACGACGTTAATCTGGATGCAGGACTCCGAACTGCAACCCGGTCGACAATACTATTTCAAGATTGGGCACCAACTCACCAGCGGCACCGTTACCCACATTGAGCAGCAAATTGATGTGAACACCATGGAACGCCGTAAGGTCGATCACCTGGCTTTGAATGCGATCGCGGAAGTGACTATTCAACTGAATAAACCTGTCGTGGTTGACTCCTATCGCGAAAATCGCAGTACCGGGGCTTTTATTGTCATTGACCGACTATCAAATGGGACCGTTGCGGCAGGTATGATCATTGAGCCCACGGATTCTGTTGAGCGTGGCATGGTGACTGACCAGGACCGGGAAAACCGCCATCATCAAAAACCAGTTACGTTACTGATTAACGACGAAGATGCTGCTGAAAAAGCGGTCGCTCTGGAACAAAGCCTTTTTGCTTTGGGCCATACTGCCGTTATTGTCCGCGCTGAAGATGCATTAACCGTATGCCCGTATATTGAAGCAGCGGGTTTGATCGCAATTGTCGCCGGAGGCCAGGACCTGCCGTTCGGTATCCGACTGCCGAATAAGGATGCAGCCACTACCTTAGCGTTTCTCAAACAGCAGGCCATACTGCTCGATCCGTAGTACATACACTTACTGATCTTCAGTGTTTCAACGCTGAACCGGTTGCGTTATTACGTTTCCGATAGGCACCATGCCGGGAATTTCCCGTCCACAATCCCCGGCATTAGTGATACTTTATCCTTGAGAGCTGGTAGGTAAGAAAGAATTAACGCCGCGAGTTGCACGATGTAGTCATCTTCGCAACGGTCGCTGAGTGTATAAAGTCCGACGGTAAACGGACGATTCATCTCCTCGATAATGAGCGGCTGTACACCAAACTTACTCAGGTAATCAGCGATGCTGGCGGTGTATGTCATGATGGCATCACTGTCGAGCATGATATCTATCGCCGCGCTTAGTGAACTGGTCGCCCAGACCACCCGTTCGGCAAGATGATAAAAATTGCGGTGTTCACTGTCTTTTTGTCGCGTATTCTCCACTACCTGACGACGATAACGGGTTTCATCCGGATCAACATCAAGGTGTGGGTACTGAATCAGATGTTCCAGGGTTGACGCCTGCCCAAGCAGAGGATGACCTTGCCTGACAAAGCAGTAATCGCGAACCTTAAATAACGGTAGAAACGCCGCTCCGGCACGCGAACTCAGGCCAGTAATTTGGTGACCGATGAAAAGATCAATGTCGCCACAAAGCAGCTGATCCATGGCACGCAGGTGATTCCCTAAATCAATATTGACAGGTGCATTGGGGTAGTGAATCCGGTAGTCTCGAAGCAAATCGCGAAAAAATAATTGCCACCAAGCATGACCGACGCCAATATTTAATCCGCGTTCCTTTTTTGTCCGCATTAATTCTATTTTACTGAGCATATTTTCATGCACACGTTGCATGATCTTCGCCTGGTCTAGCAAAAGCTCACCGTAACTAGTCAGACCCATACCGCGGGCTGAGCGAACAAACAGGGTCACCCCCAGTGCCTCTTCCAGTTTTTTCATGTTGTGTGTCAGCGTTGGTTGACTGATAAACAATCGATTCGCTGCCTGACTTAAACTTTTCAGTTCTGCCACCATCAAAAATTGTCGTAGTGACTTCTCCATTATCCCCCCTTGAGCTGCTTATTCATCAGATATAGATAGTATCTATATTGCTTAACGAAAAAAGCATTATTTTTATGTTAATACCTTGCATACCCTCAGGTTCGCAGATTCACTCCAGGCGCTAAGCCGGAACAGATCTCGTGACATTAAAAAACAAGAATTCTGATACCAAAGGGTTATGTATTATGAAACCGCTCTATTCTCTTTCTGCCATCACACTGACTCTGGCTTTGAGTCACAGCGCACAGGCTGCAACCGTACAATTCGAATGCAATGCTTCCGGACAGGATCAGGCATTCTGCGAGTACGTTAAACAACGTTTTACTTCTGAAACCCCGCACGATTTGAAATATGTTGAATTTCCAACATCCTCATCAGAAAAACTAGGTGTACTCCAGCAGATATTCGCCAGCCACAATACCGAAGTGGTGGATGTGTTTATGGTCGATGTCGTCTGGCCAGGTATTCTCAATAACTATCTGATGGATTTAACCGACGACTTCAGCGATTTGGAAGCAGGCTATTTTTCTGGTGCCTGGCAAAACAACGTCATCAACGGTCGGTTAAAAGCGATACCTGCTCACATTGATACCGGTATGTTGCTATATCGCAGGGATTTGCTGAAAAAATACGGTGCAGACATACCGACGACCTGGACTGAACTGACGCATACGGCTGAACGCATCCAGCAGGCAGAGCGTGTTGCGGGTCAAAATGGGTTCTGGGGTTTGGTATTTCAGGGTAAAGCCTATGAAGGCCTGACCTGTGATGCCTTAGAGTGGGTCGCGTCGTACGGCGGCGGCACCATTGTAAATGCCGACGGTGAGATCACCATCAATAATACTCGAGCTGCACAGGGACTAGACATGGCAGCCAGCTGGATTGGTAGCATTGCTCCGCGGGGCGTAATGGGTTACCAGGAGGAAGAAGCGCGCGCCGTCTTTCAAAATGGTGATGCACTGTTTATGCGTAACTGGCCGTATGCCTACCTGCTCGCACAGGGCGACGACAGTCCGATTAAAGGCAAGGTTGGCATCGCTCCATTACCGAAGGGTGGTGAAGACGGTATACAAGCAGCCGCTCTAGGTGGCTGGTCGTGGGCTGTCAGCCGTTACAGTGAGCAACCGGAAGCCGCCAAAGCACTGGTTCGCATTCTTTCCGACCGCGAAACACAAATTCAACGTTTTCTGACACTGGGCGTGTCTCCGACACTGGCCTCCGCCTACAGCGATGCCCGCATTCTGGATGTCGCTCCACACATGGCCAGCTTGGAAAGTGTTTTTAAATCGGCCGTTGCTCGTCCGGCTTCCATTACCGGAAAAAAATACGCTCAGGTCTCCAACGCCTTTTATAACTCTGCGTTCTCGGTTCTAAACGGCGACGCCAGTGGTACAAAGGCTGTTGCGGATCTGGAAAAACGCCTGCAGCGCATTAAACGTAACCAATGGTAATAGGGTTAAGGTTGATGACTTTTTTTACCAACATAACTAACCGGAGCTTCCCTTGGGCGGCTCGGTTTTTCAATCGGCGGGACATTACGCTGCTGGAACGCCGGGCTCAGACAGCCTGGCTATTAGTTGCACCTGCCCTGCTACTGCTGTTTGCCGTTGCCGCCTGGCCACTTGGGCAAACCATCACTTACAGCTTTACTGATGCCAGCCTGAGTACGCCCGATCAGGCCAACTTTGTCGGACTGACCAATTATCTGGATTTCAGTGGTGATTCGCCATTTGGCGTTCTGGCTGACCCTCTCTGGTGGCAGGCTGTACGAAATACGCTCTGGTTCAGCGCCACTACTGTATCGCTGGAGCTTATATTTGGTATGCTGATCGCTCTTCTGCTGAATCAGAAGTTTCCGGGACGGATGATTATGCGCACTGCTATGCTGATCCCTTGGGCGATACCAACCATCGTGTCAGCGAAAATGTGGGGGTGGATGTTCCATGACCAATACGGCATCGTCAACGACCTGTTACTGCGGTTTAATCTAATCGACCAGCCACTGGCCTGGGTTGCGGTACCGTCGCTGTCCATGTGGGCGGTCATCATCGCAGACGTTTGGAAAACCACGCCCTTTATGGCGCTGATGCTCCTCGCTGCCCTGCAGATGATTCCAGAGGATCTATATGAGTCTGCCCATCTGGATGGCGCATCCGCCTGGCGTCGCTATTGGAGCATTACTCTGCCGCTGATTAAGCCGGCTATGGTAGTCGCGCTCATATTTCGCACGTTGGATGCCTTACGTGTTTTCGACCTGATTTATGTGCTGACATCCAACAGCGAAGCGACCATTTCAATTTCAGGTTATTCCCGGCAACTGTTGGTTGATTATCAAGACATGGGTGGCGGATCGGCTGCGTCAGTTCTGGTTTTCATGCTGGTCGCGGGAATTGCAGTCAGTTATCTGACTATAAGCCGTATCAATCTTAATAATACCGGAGATCACTCGTGATACTAAATCGTATAACTGCAACACACCGGCGGCGACTGGGACAAAGCCTGATGATGCTGGCGGCCTTTTTGGTTCTTGTAGTCAGTGTATTCCCATTCTATTATGCCTTTCTAACATCTGTGCGCACTGGTCAGGAACTGTTTTTGCCGTCCTACTGGCTACAACATCTTGATTGGAGCAATTACCGAAACTTGCTTCAGAATACCGGTATCGGACGCAGCCTATTCAATTCAATACTGGTTGCCGGAGTCACCGTTGCCGGTTGTCTGATGGTTTCTGTCACCGCCGCATTTGCGCTTGCGCGGATTGAGTTCCGCGGCAAACGCGCGCTGCTGCTGACCATCCTGTGTTTTTCTATGTTTCCACAAGTGGCGGTGCTCTCCGGAATGTTCGAATTAGTCCGCCTGTTGGGACTATATGATCATCTGGCGGCACTGGTTCTGTCGTACCTTACATTCTCTCTGCCCTTTACTATTTGGGTACTGACTACGTTTATGCGGTCACTGCCCGGAGACCTGGAAGAGGCAGGCGTGATGGATGGTGCGTCGCTTGGGATCATAATTGTGCGGATCTATGCACCATTGCTGGCACCGGCCATGGCAACCACCGGTATGCTGGCGTTCATCGGTGCCTGGAATGAATTCATGTTCGCACTGACCTTTGTGATTTCACCAGACAACCGAACTGTCCCCGTTGCCATCGCCATGCTCAGGGGTTCCTCCCAGTACGAATTACCCTGGGCTGGCATCATGGCTTCTTCGGTCTTAGCGACCTTGCCGGTCATTGCTCTGGTGGTTTTCTTCCAGAAAAAAATTGTCAGTGGCCTGACCAGCGGAGCGGTCAAAGGTTGAAACCGGCACCTCTTACAACCCTCTATCATAGCCGTTATCGGACGGACAAAACGCAAAATATAAAACAAACAGGTGACATTATGACTCAACTCTGGTGGCAGAACGCAGTTGTCTATCAAATTTATCCGCGCAGTTTTATGGATAGTAATAAGGATGGTATCGGAGATATTCCCGGTATCATCAGCAAGCTAGACTACCTTGCCGCATTAGGTGTCGATGTTCTTTGGTTGTCTCCGGTCTTCCGTTCACCGATGGATGATAACGGTTACGATATTTCCGACTACGAGGACATCGCGCCGGAATTCGGCTCACTGGCTGACATGGACGCACTGATTATCGGTGCACGTGAACGCGGCATACGCATTTTGCTTGATCTGGTAGTCAATCACAGTTCAGATGAGCACCCATGGTTTGAAAATGCCCGACAGTCAAAAGCAAGTTGTTACCGCGACTTTTACATCTGGCGTCCCGCCGCGGCTGATGGCGGTCCACCCAACCAACTGAAGTCCTACTTTGGCGGTTCTGCCTGGGAATGGGATGAACAAAGCGGTGAATATTATTTGCACCTATTCAGCCGTAAACAGCCAGATCTGAACTGGCAAAATCCTGAACTACGTCAAACGGTCTATGCTATGATGAATCGATGGCTCGACAAGGGAATAGGTGGTTTTCGCATGGACGTAATCGATCTTATCGGCAAAGATCCGGATCGTTGTGTTACCGCAAACGGACCAGATCTGCACCCTTTTCTTCAGGAAATGCACAGGGCGACTCTGGCAGGACGTGATGTGCTTACCGTAGGCGAATCCTGGAGTGCAACGCCGCAAACTGCTCCACTCTATTCGCGACCTGATCGTCAAGAGTTGTCAATGGTGTTCCAGTTTGAGCACATTACTCTGACTCACCATCCGGAAGAAGGCAAATGGCGACCCCGCCCCTTTGATCTGACTGAACTGAAAGACGTTCTGGCAAAATGGCAGTCGGCTATGGAAGGCCAGGGATGGAATTCACTGTTTTGGGCCAATCACGATCTGCCAAGAGCTGTTTCGATTTACGGGAATGATGGCGAATACCGGGTAAAATCGGCCAAGATGCTGGCAACTACACTCCATGGCATGCAGGGCACTCCTTACATCTACCAGGGAGAAGAAATCGGCATGACCAACGTACAGTTTGAACGGATCGACGATTATCGGGACATCGAAACCCGGAACCTTTACAACGAAAAACGTCAGCAAGGTTACTCACATGACGATATGATGAATGCCATTCATCGAAATAGCCGAGACAACGCCAGAACGCCAATGCAGTGGAATGACTCGCCCAACGCCGGTTTCAGTTCATGCAAACCGTGGCTAGGGGTGAATCCAAACTTTGTCGACATCAATGTCGAGCGGGATCTTAAACAGGCAGATTCAATTTTCGACCATTATCGGCGTCTGATTAACCTCCGACGGCATCACCCAATCCTAACAGCTGGGCAATTTGAGCTCATACTGCCTGACCACCCCGCTATTTTTGCCTATACACGAATATTGGATAACGAGTGCTGGGTCATTGTAAGCAACTTCAGTTGCGAGCCTCAGAGAGTAAGAATCCCACAGGAACTGCAATATCAATCTGTGCAATGCCTGATCAGTAATGGAGGTAAATATTCAAGTTTTAAAGATTATTGGGCGTTGTTGCCCTATGATTCTTTTATAGTCAGGCTAAAAACTTAAATTTAGGATGAGGCAGCAATCGCCGGTTTACATCAACGGTAACCGGCGCCTTAAAACTGCCAGAGTATGAGACTAAACCGGAATTGGCAAATCAATAAACTGGACGTCCAGATCAAATTGTTTTGCCAAATGATCACCCAAGGCCTTAACCCCACCGCGCTCCGTTGCATGGTGCCCTGCAGCAAAATAATGAACTCCGCTTTCTACCGCCAAATGAACTGTCGGTTCGCTTATTTCACCAGAAACAAAGGCATCGACACCGGCGTCAATAGCCGCCTGAAGATAGTTATCCGCGGACCCCGTGCACCAGGCAATGGATTCAATGTCATCGGAATCTTCGCCAATATGCAATACGTCATAATTCAACACTTCAGACAGTTTGCGCCTCAAACTGGCCCCGGTTTCCGCGCCATCGACTTGCCCCAATAAACCAACAGCGCCAGGCAAATCCCCCTCGATTGTCCAACCCATAGCATTAGCCAATTGGACGTTGTTACCAAAAGTCGGATGAATATCCAGCGGCAAATGATAAGCGAACAGGCTCATATCATGTTCAAGCAAGGTCGCTATGCGACTTTTCTTGATTCCGGTAATAACTGGGTTTTCTCCTTTCCAGAAATACCCGTGATGGACCAGAATTGCCTGTGCGTTGTGAGCGATCGCTTCTTCTATCAGCCGTTGACTGGCTGTTACTCCTGTCACAATCCGCTCAATGTGCTCGCAACCCTCCACCTGCAAACCGTTTGGACAATAATCGCTGATGTTTGATACATCGAGTAATTCACTTAAATAGGCTTGTAGCTCTGAGCGCAGAACGGGCATGATAGGAACCTCTTTGAATTGTTATGTTTAATTTATTATGTCACCACAAACGCGTACAAAAGACTGGATTCTCCCAATTGCCATTGGCCTTGTTGTGGGTTTGGTCATTCTTCTATACCAGTACTGGCAGAAGCCAATCAGCAGTGAGAGCGAACTCACGTTAAAAACCAGTTATGCAGACATTATAGAACCTGTTTTGCCCTTTACCGTCAGCATTCTGAGCAATCGCAATAGCGATCAAAATATCAGTGCCTTAGCGGAAGACCCGTATTTTTCAAAATTTATAAAACCCGGTCCCAGACAACAAACCAGCTTAGGCTCTGGCATTATCATTAATCGACAGGGCACAGTGGTTACCAATGCGCATGTCATCAAGGAAGCCAATGAGATCATTATACTCACAAATGACGGTGACCTTGTCCAAGTCAATCGAGTACTGATTGATCCAGAGACAGACATAGCGGTGTTGGATACGAACTTGCAAATCAGTGCGGACTTACCCTTCGAGATGAGTGGGGAAGACCGGGTAGGAGACCTCGTGTTTACCATTGGCAATCCGTTTGGGATTGGCCAGTCTGTCTCAATGGGAGTTATCAGCGCAACCGGACGACAACAACCGGGTTTGACTCATTTAACTGATTTTATTCAGACCGATGCGGCCATAAATCCCGGTAACTCTGGCGGCGCACTGATTAATGCCAACGGCAAAGTCATTGGCATGAATACAGCTATATTCTCGTCAACAGGCGGTTCACAAGGCATTGGCTTTGCCATCCCCTTTATGCACGTGTTAAGCGTTGCGCAAGAATTAGCACGAAACGGAAAAGTGACACGTGGCTACCTGGGAATCGATGTCGCCGAACTGACACCGGCAGAATTGGGAGATTTAAAAGCAACGGCGGCAGCCTTAAAGGTGACGTCTATAGCCCCGGGCAGTCCAGCTGCCCGGGCGGGTCTCATGGTTGGTGACACGCTGTTGGAGATCAACAACACACCAATCCAGAGCCGTATCCAGGCAACGCGAATTATTTCTCAACTGATGCCTGGTAAGCGAACGTCTATTCTGATCAAACGCGGAGACGAACGCATTGAGCTTGAAGTAACCCTCAGCGTTAAAA
Organism: Reinekea sp.; assembly: GCA_050293765.1. Taxonomy (GTDB): domain Bacteria; phylum Pseudomonadota; class Gammaproteobacteria; order Pseudomonadales; family Natronospirillaceae; genus Reinekea. The sequence continues at coordinate 15,563 of JBNKNI010000047.1, read as the reverse complement.
ACTGAAGATCCTTAGCGTCGGACCCAGAGGCTTATTGAACAAGGCGGTACTTCAAAGGTAAGCGTGCCCGCAAGCTGCGACATTCGCGCACTGCCCTCCAGTTGTTCCCATTCAGACATTAGCGGCATAAGCCTATCGCGACACTCCACCGAACAGCCTTCACCGCGATTCAGCACAATGAGTGCCTGTTCCGATTCCAAAACACGCGCAAACACCAAGCAATCAGACTCCGCGTAGAGGTCAACGACAGCACCAGAGGCCAAACTGGTCAACGTCGTTCGGTGTTTTATCCAACGTTGGGTGTGCTCAAACAACCCCAGATTCCACTCGGTCTTGTCCCATGGAAAGGTCCCGCGGCATCCTGGATCATTCTCCCCTGTTAAGCCAATTTCTGTCCCATAATAAAGGCAGGGTGTACCGATATAAGTCATCAGGAAGCCAATTGCGACATTCAGCAACTCAACATTTCCTTTCAACATGGATAAGAATCGCGGTGTGTCATGACTGTCTAACTGATTGAACTGCAGCAATTGATGTTTAAAGGAAATTCTGGCCCTGGCTTCACGCAACCACTTACCGAATTGCTGTGCGTCCAGTTTTATCGGATGCAACGCAATATCGAGACCGGCAAAAAACGCTCTGACCGGATGGGCAAAGCCAAAATAATTCATGGCGCAATCTTCCTGATCGCCTTGCAACCAGGCGGTCGCTTCAAAGAAATGCTCCCCTAACAACAACGCTTCGGCGTTTTCCGACTTAATAACCTGACGTAACTCACGCAGATAGTGGTCGTTGTTCTTAGCGCCTGCTCCTTCGCCAATCATGTGAACCACATCCATTCGCCAACCGTCGATATTATAAGGTGGCCGCAACCAATGCCGAATAACGGAATCGTCGCCAGTGATCATGTCGTTCAACACAACGGGGTCACTAAAATCCAATGTCGGTAAATTTTTATGCCCTTTCCAGCTCGCGTAACCGTGTTCGTTGAACACATACCGGGCTTTATCTTGCTCAGACCCGGCGAGTGCTGCCTGAAACCAGGGATGCATGATACTGGTATGGTTGATCACGGCATCCAGAACGACCTTCATCTGGTTGGAATGGGCCGTCTCGATCAGCTGTTGCAACGCGCTGTTACCGCCAAAATGTGGATCGACATTAAAATAATCGATCGTGTCGTATTTATGAGACGACTGAGAGGTGAAAACGGGGTTAATGTACAGTGCAGTTACACCGAGCTGTTCCCGAAGATAAGGCAAACGCTCTCGTAATCCGATTAAATCCCCGCCAAAGAACTCAAATCCGCCGGTTTTATGGTCGGGTTGCTCGTGCCACTGCTTGGCGACGATATCAACGCGGTCAAGATACCGATACTCGCCACTGACAGGAGACAAAGACGGGTCACCATTGGCGAAGCGTTCCGGGAATATTTGATAGAAAACCTGCTCCGATGGCCATGCAGGAATATGTGCATCGTGACTGACGCGAAACATGTGAATATTGCGTGGCATGTGGGGCTCTGTTCCCGCCGAACCCAGCCAACAGGAATCATCCTCACTGACAAATTTAAACAGGTACTCCGTTTGATGGGTATGTGGACTTTTAGTCACCTCAGCGACATAGAAACACCAAAGACCCACCCTTTCCTTCGCGCTCATGGCAACGAGATATTCTTCATTATCTGGTTCAATACGGACAAATAACTGCTCGGGTTGAGGGTCCTGAACAGCGAGCCGCAACAAGAGAGTCTGCCCAGTATCTGAACAATATCCGTCTATCGCTTCATGAAAGGCCAGTACATCCATCCTGATCACTCTTATTTCATTATTGTAGGGATTATTGAACCAGAGGAGGTCCGGCAAGCTAAGGGGGAATTAGCAAAGGGGTGCAATGCGGGTCTGGAATAATACGTTTAACCCGGCGAAACCATGTTCGCCAGGTGTTCACATGGTCATCAATTCAACACGGAAGTCAGTGCGTTAACCAATAGCTGGTTTTCCTCACTGGAGGATACGTTGATTCGAAGGCAATCGTGCAGGGCCGGGTGCGAGCCGTCCAGTGATTTGACCAGAATTCCTTTGTTTTTCAGACTTTCATGAATCGACTTTGCCTGACCAGGCGCTGTTCTGACTAAAATAAAATTAGCCTCACTCGGGAAAACCTGCAGGCTGCCAAACGCCGACAGTGAAGCGGACAATTGCTTTCGCTGGCGAACGATTTCAGCGGTTTGATTGGTTAAAACATCATAGTGCTGCAAGGCAAAGGCTGCAGTCATCTGCGTTAAACTGTTGATGTTATAAGGCAGGCGCAACTTGTTAATTTGCTCAATCCAAGCTTCGTGACCAAATAACATACCCAGTCGCAAACCGGCCAAACCAACCTTTGAAAAGGTGCGCATAATCAGCAAATTCGGAAAGTCTTCCAGCCAACTCATATAATCTGCTTCGGTAAAGGCAGTATAGGCTTCATCGATGACGACCAAGCCGGGAGCTGCTTCGAGAATACGACGCAATTTCTCGTTGCCCCATAGATTCCCGGTCGGGTTGTTCGGTTGAGCCAGAAAAATAACCGCGGGCTTCTCTACCTCAATGGTTCTCAACATGACTTCCAGGTTTATTTCAAACTGGTCATTAAGGGGAACCCCGACATAGTCCATCCCGACAAACTGAGCGACCATTTTGTACATCACAAAACTGGGTTCCGGTGCCAAGATTTTCCGGCCGTCGCCATTCACAGCCATGGCAATTAATTGTATTAACTCATCAGAGCCATTGCCTAACATCAGGTCGATACCCTCTGGGATATCGAACACGTTTTTAATGCCTGCCTTCACTTCTGGAGCATCGGGATGCGGGTATCGATTGACATGAGCGGCCGAGATCAGCGCAGCCCACTCCAGTTGCATTTTTTCAGGCCAAACAAATGGGTTTTCCATAGCATCCAGTTTAATCATTCCATCGGAATCCGGCACATGATAAGCACCGATCTTCCGAATATCACTTTTTACCCAGCGAACAATCTGTTCGTCTAATTTATCTCGAAAGTCAGTCATTGATTCGTTGCTCCGCACTTCGGGCATGCGCTGTTAACAGTTCACCCCGCGCTAACACAGATACGACTTTTCCCAATTCACTGGCAGCGCCTGAAGACGCTCCGATGATCGAGCTGCGCTTCTGAAAATCATACACCCCTAATGGGCTGAAAAAACGAGCCGTGCCGCTGGTAGGCAACACGTGGTTCGGTCCAGCGCAATAGTCACCCAATGCTTCCGAGGTGAACCGTCCCATAAAGATTGCACCCGCATGTCGGATATCGGCAAGCCAGCTCTCCGGGTTATCGATGGACAATTCCAAATGTTCCGGGGCAATTTTATTGATTAACGCTTTAGCATCGTCAAGCTGGTCAACTTTAATAAAAAGACCACGATCATTCAGCGACTCAAGGATCGTTTTCTGACGTTCCATAGTCGGTAGCAGTTTTTCGATAGAAGCCAATACGGCAGACAAATACTCATCACTCTGAGAAATTAAAATGGCCTGAGCATCGTGCGAATGCTCCGCCTGCGAAAACAAATCCATCGCAATCCAATCTGGATTGGTTTGCCCATCACACACAACCAATATCTCACTGGGTCCGGCGATCATATCGATACCCACCTTGCCGAAAACCTGTTGTTTGGCCGTCGCCACATAGGCATTACCGGGACCAACAATTTTGTCAACCGCAGGAACCGTTTCCGTTCCGTAGGCCAGTGCGGCAATAGCTTGCGCACCACCCAGTAAATAGACCTCAGACACGCCCGCGACATATGCAGCACCCAACACAAAATCGCTAACCTGACCATCGGGTGCCGGGGTCGCCATGATGATGTTACCAACACCGGCAACCTTTGCCGGCATTGCATTCATGATGACCGACGATGCCAGCGGTGCCACACCACCTGGCACATAAATCCCCACACGATCCATCGCCGTAATCTGTTGCCCTAAAGTAACACCGCTCTCATCCTGATATTGCCAGCTTTGCGCCACCTGCTTTTCGTGATAGGACGCCACTCGCTGCGCTGACAAAGTCAAAGCTTCTTGTTTTTCGGTTGGCAATCGATGAAATGCGGCTTCAATGGCATCTGCAGTCAACGTCAGTTCGGCCATACTCTTTACCGAAAAACGGTCAAACTTTTCGGAATACTTCATCAGTGCAACGTCACCATGCTGACGCACATCCGCGATAACATCCGCGACGACTTGCTGCATGGTCGCGTCTGAAACACTTTCCCAGGACAGCATATTTTCTAACTGTTGCTCGAATCCGTCATCGTTAGCATTCAGACGGGTTAGCTCTAATTTGCTCATGCACTCTTCGCCTTTTTTTCTACCGCAGCTGACAACATTTCAACAATGGGTTGAATTCTTTCATCTTTCATTTTTAACGCTAAACGGCTGGCAATCAATCGACTGCTGATGTCAGCGATAAACTCATCTTGCTCCAGACCGTTCGCCGTCAACGTATTCCCAGTATCCACGATATCAACAATAGCGTCCGCCAAATGCATGATGGGCGCCAGTTCCATGCCGCCATAGAGTTTAATTAACTCCACTTGTCGCCCTTGGGCAGCAAAATATTTCTTAGCAACATTAATGTATTTCGTGGCGACTTTCAGGCGGCCTTGAGGCAGTACCTGATCTTTAATTTTTGCGGTCATTAATTTGCAGCGCGCAATATTCAGATCGAGTAACTCGTACATTTCTTCGGCGCCATGCTCCATTAAAACATCTTTACCGGAAACGCCAAGATCAGCCACGCCATATTCCACATAGGTTGGAACATCGACTGCACGGATCACAATAAAATGGACATTGGGTTGCGTGGTTTCAAAAATGAGTTTGCGAGATGTGTAGACATCTTCAAGAGGTTCGATCCCGGCCGCCGCAAACAAGGGTAGTGTTTCTTTGAGTATTCGCCCTTTAGACAATGCGATGGTAATGCTTTGCGCGCTTTGTTGCATGTTAACTCACTACATTCCGTTATAAGCTGCAAAAGGCGCTGGAGAGCGCCTTTTGCAGAATTATGTTACAGCATCAACCCGAAATTCGCCGGATTGACGCGCCTAAACCCGCCAACTTTTCTTCGATGCATTCGTACCCACGATCCAGGTGATATATTCGATCCACCAATGTATCGCCTTCGGCAATCAGACCGGCCAACACCAACGAAGCAGATGCGCGAAGGTCGGTGGCCATGACCGGTGCGCCCTTCAGCTTTTGTCGTCCTTCAATCACAACCGTATTGCCTTTGATCTTGGCTTTTGCGCCCATGCGCTCCAGCTCACTGATATGCATAAAACGATTTTCGAAAACTGTTTCTTCCACCGTGCCCGTACCTTCAGCAACGGCATTCAACAAAGTGAACTGGGCCTGCATATCGGTTGGAAACGCAGGATAAGGTGCCGTTGTAATGTCTACAGCTTTCACCTGCTTACCGTTCATATTAATTTCAACCCAGTCGTCGCCCATGCTGATTTCGGCACCGGCTTCACGCAGTTTGACTATAACCGACTCAAGATGTTCAGGGATGACATCTTTAATACGGACGCGACCGCCTGCGACGGCACCGGCTACCAGGTATGTGCCTGCTTCAATTCGATCGGGTATCACGTTGTGATGGCAGCCATGCAATGATTCCACACCCTCAATGGTGATTGTCCCCGTTCCTGCCCCAGAAATTTTGGCCCCCATGGCGATAAGACAGTTCGCCAGATCGACGACCTCTGGTTCTTTCGCCGCATTTTCAAGGACGGTTGTTCCTTCGGCCAATACGGCGGCCATCATGACATTTTCCGTACCTAAGACTGTGGTCTTATCAAAGAAAATTCGGGCCCCCTTCAAACGACCATTACTGCGAGCGCGGATATAGCCATCGGTAACGTCAACTTGTGCGCCCAAAGCTTCCATCCCCTTGATGTGAAGATCGACAGGTCGACTGCCAATGGCACAACCACCCGGCAACGAAACGTTAGCTTCACCAAAGTGTGCCAGCAAAGGACCCAGCACAACAATCGATGCGCGCATGGTTTTCACCAACTCGTAAGGGGCCGTGTATTCGGTTATGCCATCAGCGCTGACCTCAACACTCATGTCTTCATTCAAAACCACATTCACCCCCATACAGCCTAACAAGCCAATCATGGTGGTAATGTCATTCAAGTGCGGTAGGTTGCTCAGTCGTACGGTATCTTTGGTGAGCAGGGTCGCAGCTAAAATCGGTAAGGCTGCGTTTTTGGCACCGGAAATGCGAACTTCGCCATCGAGCTTTCCGCCACCGGTTATCAGTAATTTGTCCAAAAAGAAATTCCTTACGCTGCTTCAGTGATGGTTTTTAACGACATAGTCACCGCGTGGATCTCACCGGAAGCAATTTGATCATTAAGTACGGCATAAACCATCTGTTGACGAGCAACCGCACGTTTTCCCATAAATTCATCGGAGACCATGCTGATGTCGAACTTGGCACCCTCACCTGCCACATTTATTTGGGCGGTCGGAAAGGCTACGGTTAACAGGGCTTTTACGTCTTCGGCAATCATGCGGGTTCTCAGCAATACTTAAAAAAGGGCGGCCGATTATACGCAAAGCCGCCGCAAATCGAAATGGCTAGCCGGGATATTTCACCAACCATTGCGAATATACAGACCCTCATGGGCTTTGCTTATTCGCCTGTTGTTCAACCGCTGATATCACACGAGTCCAAGCATCAGTATGCGCAATACCACACTGCAATTATCACAATGCCATTTCACCGTTATTAGCCCGACTGAACTACCATATTGATGCATGCAAAAGAAGCTATCAGTAAGATTTTTTAAGAGAGGGCTGGTCCAGCCAACAAATGCAGGCTGAGTGAGGCCGAATGAAAATCCAAAGGATGGTGTTGCGATCAACGCCTGATTTGTTCAATACGAAGCAATGCCTTCTGCGGCGTTGATCGCTCAGGTAACCCATTAAGCGATCAAAGCACAGACGCTGGATTATAAGTCCCTGAAATTGGTGCTTTTATAGGCTTCTTCAGTGATACGTTCCCACTCGACGATGGTTTTATCGAGATCACCTTTGGCCTGCTTATAGATCTGCTCAAACTGCGTTCGGAACGTTACACCCAAATTAATGCCGTTAAATATCGCATTTTGCATTTTCCAATCATCGCCCTGCTGGCTGTAATACACACTCTGCACCAGCGGGTATTTTGGCCCTTCAGGCGAAACCACCTCCATGTAGACACGCGTATTCCGCAAGGTATCTTTCTTGTCATCCTGACTTGGCAATAAATTCACCTCATAAGCACCAAAGGCGTAAATACCACCAGCATAGGTATTCACCAGACTCCGCTTGAAGGTCTCCAGAAAACGAACCTTCTGTTCAGTGGTTGCGGTGTTATAGGCGTCGCCCATGACACGTCGCGCTATCACTGAATAACCCACCACCGGCTCCAGAATCTCGGAAACCTCATTCAGATACTGCTGCCGGGCTGACTCTTCCGTATTACCTGCGTATTTCCTGACCACGCTGAGTACCGCTTGGACGCCCATACGAACGCTTTCTTCTGCGCTACGGGACGGCTGAAAAGCAAAGACTGAGGTTGTAATCATCAAACTCATCAGCCCGAACAACGTTATTCGAATGATCCTCACCATAGTTTTCTCCATGAAATCGTGTTGAATATTAACCACCAACTGCGGTGTGATTATGGCCTGCCTGACGAAATGTTAACAGATCCAAGTTTAATGGCCTCGAGATGAACCGGAACTGAAGAACGTTATCGATCAAGACGACTTAATCTGGGGTCAGGCTCTTTGCTGTGGGGCACCGGTAAAACAGTCATGACCATATTTAACAGACAGATGATCCACCCATTTAGCTTGCGCCATTAGAACTATACTCATCAATGTACAGAACCAAGGGGTAAATAAATTCGTCGCTGTCGGCGATTCACGCAATTTACTTCACCCAAAGGCTTGAAACATTGCATTCCAAGGCCAAAGTCCGTTAAATGCGCCCAATTTTCCAAAAAGGTTTGACACATGTTTTTGTTCTCATTAGCCATCATTGTTGGTCTCGTTTTTCTGGTCCTGAGTGCAGACCGCTTTGTCGCCGGTTCAGCGGCGATTGCCAATAATTTCGGCGTTCCACATATTATTATCGGTGTCACGATCGTCTCCCTGGGCACATCCGCACCGGAAATCATCGCGGCCATCATTGCGTCATTAAACGGCAAGATAGAGCTGGCAATGGGTAACGCCATTGGATCCAACATTGCAAATATCGGCTTGGTCTTGGGTATTACAGCTCTGGTTGCACCGATTCCAATCAGTAAACGACTGATCACAAATGAAAACCTGATCATGCTGGCCGTGGCCGCCCTGGCTGGATTATTACTGTTCAATCTTTATCTCGGTTTTATCGAATCTTTGCTACTGGTCGCTGTACTTATAGCGTTCCTGGCCTGGATATACATTCAGCACACATCGACAGAACAGCCAGAAGCAGATGAATTTGAAGAAGACATCCCTTCTGACATGGCCACCTGGAAAGCCATTCTATGGTTTGTCGTTGGCTTAGCAGTATTAATTGCCAGCGCACGCCTCTTACTGTGGGGTGCCATTGGCATTGCAGATCAATACGGCATCAGCGAGGCGATCATAGGTGCCACCATCATTGCCGTAGGCACCAGCTTGCCTGAACTTGCAGCTTCAGTGGCCAGTGCTTTAAAAAAACATCACGACATTGCCATCGGAAACATCTTAGGTTCGAATATCTTTAATATTCTTGCAGTGCTGGCCGTTCCCGGCTTGGTGGCCCCTGGTGCATTCGGCAGTCAAGTCTTTAACTTGCACTATTTGTTCATGTTGGGCATCAGCCTGTTGCTGTTTGCCGTGCTTTTTATCCAGGGTAAACGTAATGCCAATTTAGGCCGTTATATTGGCACGATATTTGTGGTAGTGTATGCCGCTTATGGATATCTCAATTATCAAGCCGTTGTGACCCTGTAAGCCATGTCTAATAAAAACTACCTTAACATCGCAAAACGAACATTTGATCTCGAGATCAAATCGTTACAGACACTGGAAAAAACACTCGACTCCCAGTTTGAGGACGCCTGTAAGATTCTGCTGGCTTGTACTGGCCGGGTCGTCGTCACAGGAATGGGCAAATCCGGACACATAGGCAATAAGATTGCCGCGACTCTTGCCAGTACTGGGACTCCCGCATTTTTTGTCCACCCCGGTGAAGCCAGCCACGGTGATATGGGTATGATCACTGCAGAAGACGTAGTTATCGCCCTGTCAAACTCTGGCGAAGTCACAGAAGTTGTGACCTTATTACCACTAATTAAACGCTTAGGTGCCAAGCTGATCGGCATGTCAGGCAATAATCAAAGTACCCTGGCCTTGGCCAGCGACGCCCATCTGTTCACGGGGGTTGAATCAGAGGCTTGTCCACTTAATCTGGCACCAACGTCTTCCACTACCGCTCAGTTGGTGATGGGCGACGCCCTGGCGATCGCGCTTTTAGAAGATCGGGGTTTCAGTGCAGAAGATTTTGCATTTTCTCACCCCGGTGGCAGCCTGGGTCGCAAATTATTATTGAAAGTTGCCGACATCATGCACACCGGTGATGAGATTCCTGCGGTATCTCCCTCGGTGAAGGTTGCAGAAGCGCTGATGGAAATGACCCGTAAAAGCTTGGGCATGGTGACCATTCAGAATGACAACCGATTACTGGGCATATTTACCGACGGCGATTTGCGCCGCGCCATTGATCAAAATGTAGATTTTAAAAACACCGCAATTGAAACAGTCATGCATGCGAATCCGCGGACAATCCGGGCAGACATGCTTGCCGCACAAGCGTTATACCAAATGGAGGAATTCAAAATCACCTCTCTGGTCGTCACCGACAATGACCAGGTCATTGGGATACTCCATTTGCACGATATTCTCAGAGCTGGTGTTGCCTGATGCCAACCGTCAAAACCGCAGCTTTATGGGCGAGTATAGCCGTGGTTCTGGTCGTTTTTTTTTGGTTGAATCAATCCCCACGGCAAGACCAAGAAGACAACGAGAACGCCTTAATATTGCCTGACAATCCGCCTGATATATACGTTACTGGCATGAAACTCTCCCGGTTTGATGAACAGGGAAATCTGGTCATGACCACCCTTGCGGACTCCCTTGCGGTCTATGAAGGAGACGGTAAAAGCCTGTTAACCAATCCAGACGTTATATTGTCGAGTAACAGCATCGAAACTTGGCGAATTCAGGCAGACGACGCCGTTTTATACAGTAATGAAGATCTTGAGTTCCTTAACAATGTGCGGGTCCTGCAACTCAACTCCGATCCGGCGACTCAAATTACCAGTGACTACCTTAAAGCCACCCAGCAAGGTAATTTCATTGAAACCGACAAGCCAGTGCAGATTGTCAAAGGTAAGCAATCAATGAACGCAATAGGCATGACCGTAAATCTTGATACAATCGAGCCTGTTATCCATCTTCTATCTGACGTGAGTTTCATCTATGACCCGTCTTAAACACTTTTTAAGTATGACCCTTATTGCCTCTAGCCTGGTCAGTCCGGCCTTTGCAATACCAGAAGACCGGGATAAGCCGATTACCGGTCGTGCAAATTCGACTAGCATTGATGCAAACAGCGGTAAGACAGTTTTGGTGGGAAAAGTCGTTATCCGCCAAGGTTTGCTCACCATTCAAGCTGATAAAGTTATCATGCAGAACGACCCCCAAACCAACGAAACCCAGTACCTCGTGGCTGAAGGCAATCCGGTTATTTTTACCGACACCCCTACACTGGATAAACCCAGTGTGAGAGTCACCGGTCAACAAATTGAGTTTCTGGTTAGTAAAGATCTCGTTATTACCAATGGCGACGCGCAAATTACCAGCGATAACAATCAGGCGTCGGGCGAGCGCATCGAATACAACCTGGTGACCGAATTTATGACTATCGAGGGCGAATGTGCGCTTTCTGACAACGAGAGCTGTGACCAGGCTGAATTCATCTTACAACCTGGGAAAAACGACTGATGGCCCTTCTAGAAGCGCGCCATTTGGCGAAAAGCTACAAGAAACGTCCCGTCGTGCAGGACGTCAGCCTGCAGGTGGAAGAAGCACAGATAGTCGGGCTACTTGGACCAAACGGTGCGGGCAAGACCACCTGTTTTTATATGATAGTCGGGCTGGTTCCCGCAGATAAAGGCAGCGTGATGATTGACGGCACGGAAGTCAGCCGCTTGCCTATGCACGCCCGGGCAAAAAAGGGAATTGGGTATCTTCCGCAGGAAGCTTCCATTTTCCGGAAATTATCTGTTGAAGATAACATATTGGCCATTCTGCAAACCCGGAAAGACTTAAACAAACAACAACAGAAAGAGCGAATGGAAGCACTGCTGGAAGAATTCAGCGTCACACACATCCGCAAGAGCATGGGCATGGCACTGTCTGGTGGCGAACGTCGCCGGGTGGAAATCGCCAGAGCCTTGGCCATGGAGCCTAAAATTGTCTTGCTTGATGAGCCATTTGCCGGGGTGGATCCCATATCGGTCGGCGATATTAAAGAAATCATTTATCATCTGCAAAAACGCGGAATTGCGGTGCTGATAACAGACCACAATGTACGTGAAACCCTCGACATATGCGAAAAAGCTTACATTGTGGGCAATGGACACATCATTGCCGAAGGCACCGCTGAAGAAGTTCTCAGCAATAAAACTGTTCGTGAGGTATATTTAGGCGATCAGTTCCGTTTGTAATTACTGTACAAGTCATCAACCTTTGATACCTGTATTGAGTGAGTAATAAGTAAGTATGAAAACATCGTTACAACTTAAAATGAGCCAGCAACTGACCATGACACCTCAGTTGCAACAAGCAATTAAGTTATTACAACTGTCCACTCTCGATCTGCAACAGGAGATTCAACAAGCTCTTGAGACAAATCCGATGCTGGATGTTAAAGAAGACGATGGGACCGACGGTCCATCATCACAGGATAGCAATAACAACAGCAGCGATGACGGCAACATTGATCACAGTGAAGATGCGAGCAAAGAGCTCAGTGTGCAGGAAACCATTCCAGATGAACTTGCAGTGGACAGCTCATGGGATGACATTTATACACACACACCTACCAGTCATGGTATTGGCTCTGCTGACGACGATTACAATCTGGAAAATGTCTACGGCACCACAGACTCCCTGCTTGATCACCTACATTGGCAGTTAAACCTGACACCAATGACCGACAGAGACCGGGTGATCGCTGAGTCGTTACTCGAAAGCGTTAACGAAGAAGGCTACCTGTCCAGTCCGGTTGACGAAATATTCGAAGGCTTGCAAAAAGAGCTCTCCACCGAAGAAGATCCGCTGGAGGAAGATGAAGTTCAGGCCGTGTTACATCGGCTGCAACAATTCGACCCTCCGGGCGTCTGCGCTGCGGATTTAGCGGACTGCTTATCGATTCAGCTTAAACAGTTACCTCCGGAGACACCAAGCCGAGATATCGCCATTAAAATTGTTGAAAACCACATTGAGTTGCTGGGCACCAAAGATTTTGCGCAACTCATGCGTAAGACACGCATTAAGGAAAGCGAACTTCGCGATGTCTTTGTTCTGATTCAATCGTTGAACCCACGGCCCGGCAGCTTTATTGAATATGGCAAATCGGAATATGTTGTACCGGATGTCATCGTCAGCAAAGACATTAAAAACAACCGATGGCTGGTCGAATTAAATCCCGAAATCGCGCCCAAGTTGCGGGTGAATGCTTCGTATGCATCCATGGTTAAACGCGCGGATAACTCGTCGGACAATAATTATCTGAAAGATCACCTGCAGGAAGCAAAATGGTTCATCAAAAGCCTGCAAAGCCGTAATGAAACCCTGTTGAAAGTCGCCACAACCATCGTTGAACATCAACGTGGTTTTCTGGATTACGGTGACGAGGCTATGAAACCACTGGTGTTGCATGATATTGCCGAAGCGGTCGACATGCATGAATCAACAATTTCACGTGTGACAACACAAAAATACATGCATACTCCCAGAGGAATCTACGAACTGAAGTATTTCTTCAGCAGCCATGTCAGTACGGACTCAGGCGGTGAATGCTCCAGTACGGCGATTCGAGCATTGATCAAAAAATTAATTGCGGTCGAAAACACCCGTAAACCGCTGAGCGATTCGAAAATAGCGAGTATGCTTGGTGATCAGGGTATCAAGGTCGCCAGACGCACCATTGCCAAATATCGTGAGGCAATGAACATAGCACCGTCAAATGAACGTAAGAGTTTGATTTAAAGCATGTTTGTAACTTGAAGTTTTGGCAAACAACAGCAATATTTATAACTAAGAACAATTTCAAAGTTACCGACAATTCATGTCGGGTGCGGTGATAACAGTAACGTTGTCACCTGCTATGCTCCAGCCCATTCGGGCTGGCACAGGAAAAAACTGCAAGAGGAGCAGCCTATGCAAGTCAATATCAGCGGTCACCACGTTGAAGTCACTGAAGCCCTCCAGAGCTATGTATCCAATAAAATCGAAAAGCTGGAACGCCATTTTGATCAAATTGGAAATGTACAAGTCACCCTAAGCATCGAAAAAGAACGACAGAAAGCTGAAGCCTCCATCAACGTCAAAGGCGGACAATTACACGCGGATGCCGTTCACGAAGATTTATACGCCGCTATCGACCTGATGAATGATAAACTTGATCGTCAGATCATTAAGCACAAAGAAAAAAACATTGACCGCAAACACGGGAATTAATCGGTATTATGATTCCTTTGCACCAGGTACTGAGCGCCGAACGAACTTATGTTGAAGACTTCGGCGCAAGCAAGAAAAAAGTACTGCAAACTATCGCTGAGCGTCTCGCGAAGACGCTCAGCGACGTTTCAGACATCGAACTTTTTGACCAACTCATCGCTCGTGAACGACTCGGCAGTACCGGAATCGGTTCAGGTGTCGCGGTACCTCATTGCCGTCTCAATGGATTACAATCCCCTATTGCCGCGCTCGTAAAGTTGCCGCAAGGAGTGGATTTCGAAGCGATCGATAAAGCACCTGTCGACCTTATTTTTGCATTGATCGTACCAACCGATGCAACTGACGAACACCTGCAGTTATTGGCCAGCGTGGTGGAACGAGTTAACGATCCAGACGTTCTGCACGTTATCCGCAACGCAACGACTTCCGAAACCCTTTATGAGCAATTTATAGGGACCCAACTTTAAACACGAGACACAAGACGGTATGACTTCTGAAGACTTTCGCCTGATCGTGATCAGCGGCCGTTCTGGCTCTGGTAAATCCACGGTACTAAACACATTGGAAGATGCCGGTTTCAATTGTATTGATAACCTCCCCCCGTCAATGCTTCCAGAACTGGTCAAATGGATGAGCCATTCGGCAGTGAACAAGCGTATCGCTGTGTGTATCGATGTTCGCCTGTCCACCGAAGGTATTGGGGATCTGCCCGAAATCCTGGACAGTCTGGGAAGCCAGATCAGCCCAGAGGTGCTGTATCTGGATGCAGATGAAACCATGCTGCTCCAGCGCTTTTCTGCTACTCGCCGCAAGCATCCGTTAACCAATGCGCAAAATTCGCTCGCGGAAGCCATCCGCCAAGAGGGGCAATATCTTGTGCCCATTGCCAACCGTGCGAATCTGAAAATTGACACCAGTACGTTGTCGGTTCAGGAGTTGCGAGAACAGGTTCGCAACCGATTAATTCAAAAACCCAAGGGGTTAGCCCTGCAGTTTTTAAGCTTTGGCTTTAAGCATGGGTTACCGAGGGATGCGGACCTGGTATTCGATGTTCGATGCTTACCGAATCCCTACTGGGACAAAAGCCTGCGTATGTTTACCGGCCGAGACAAGCCGATACAAGACTTCCTACGCAAAGAAGCGGCTGTGAATGAGATGTACGAGGATATCCGACAATTCATGACCCGTTGGCTACCCCATTATGAAAATAACCAGCGCAGTTATCTGACAGTTGCCATTGGTTGCACCGGTGGTCAGCATCGATCTGTGTACCTGGCCGAGCAATTGTCTGCTACCTTTAAAGAAATCTACACCTCCACGCACATCAGACACAGAGACCTTGGGCAGGATACAGAGTGATCAAAAAAGAAATCACCGTTATTAACAAATTGGGTTTGCACGCCCGCGCCGCAGCCAAGTTAGTCGCTGCAGCTTCACACCATTCCAGTACCGTCCATGTTTATAAAGAAGGCCGGCAAGCGGACGCCAAAAGCATCATGGCAGTGATGATGTTGGCCGCCTCGAAAGGCTCCAATCTGGTCTTTGAAATAGATGGCAAAGACGAAGAAACCGCTTGGGACGCCATCAGTACATTAATTAATAATCGCTTTGACGAAGAAGAGTAACTCTAAACCTCAGTACACCCCACGACCAAGAGACCCGATATGGCACTAACCCTCGATGAAGCCAAACTTGACCAACATCGAACCGCCATACTGGAGGC
>JBNKNI010000046.1:0-32394 GCA_050293765.1 Reinekea sp. | reverse complement strand
GGGAAATTCGGCGCACAGGCTTTTTTGCGCGAAAGTGGCGTTTTTTTATGTGACTGGGCAATGGGTACTTCCCATTGCGGCGAGTGCCCGAACTATAGCCGCAATCTACTTATTTAGTGCCCCTTCGACTGCTTCGCGCTCAGGCCGAACGGTATGGATAGGCGATGTCGGGCTAAAGCCCGACCTGCATGTGAAAATTACACCAAACCCAGTCTGGCGAGTGAGGTGGTGTTCATTCGGTTGGAGTTCGAGTCAGCCTTGGTAATAAGAAAAAAGTCGTCCAACCAGATTGAGTATTCCAGCAGTCGGTCTTTTATTCTTGTGGCTTCCAGCAAGTGCTTGTCTTTGATCGATAAGTTTCCTTTGGGGTTGTGGTGAATAAGAATCAGACGCGTAGCGTTGGCCTGAATAATGTGGCTGATGAGTAAGTTTGTGGTGAGTTCTTTGAGGGAAAACTTCCCGGTGAGGATGGGGCGGCTTTCCAGCAACACACTGCGGGTGCTGAGCATGAGTGCGTGTATGGCTTCGTGTTTTAAATGGATGAAGGTATTGGCTATGTACAGCTCGGCACGGGCGATGCTGTCCAATAGTACGGGGTTCGGTTTTTCCAGTTCGCGTTGGTGGGCGTGGGTGAACAGCAGTTCGTCGTCGATATTGGTGATTTTTTTGTACATGGTTGTCTCGCTTTTTAAATTCGTTTTCTGTTTAAAAAATTTTAAGCATCAGAAACCTTGCCTGCGTGCGCAGGCAAGATGTGCGGCTAAGCAATGTGTTCTGTGTTTTTTACTGCGTGTGTTCAGCGGCTGTTGTTACTTAGGTACTGCTTTAACAGTTGCTGATAACTCACGAATGTCACGGAACACGGCTTTAGCCGCATCGAATTTGGAAAAGCTCCGGTGAACAACGCCAGGGCTATACGAAAACGCCACCAGTTTAGGGCGCGTAAGTACGCGGGGTCGGTTTCTATCTGTGGGTTTCGGTGCCGGTTGGCAATTGACTGCTTTACTGCGGGGTCACAAGGGTTTTTCGCTTCAACGGGGTGTTGAAGGTCGCTTTTAGTTGCGCTTAGTTTCCTTTGCGGGGAGATTTTTTCTTGGAACGAGCGGTGCTCTAGCTTACCATTGAACTTAGCCATAATTGATACTCACTTATCGGTTGTGGTTAGCTGCCCTTGAGTGTTACAGCACTCTTGGGTAGCGCTTAGTTTTACGCTACTTTCTTTCCGTTATTTGCCTCCTGAATTTTCTGAAATGCCAACCTGTATAAAACACTGGGTGTTCGGTTAACTCAAATACTTTTTGGTCTGATGTGAAATTATTGTGATGAGTCTCTAAAAAATTTCTGCTTGCCGGTAAAGCGTACCGGTAAAAAAAGAACGTGGGCGGCGTTTGCCCGCCCAGAGTTGAAAGGTTATCCGCGCTAGGCTATTGCGCGAGTCCCCAAGCTTTGTGACGGTCTCCGTAATGAATACAACTGGTCTGCACCCACAGCAAATACATTAGTATCAGCGCGATGCCTGTGTACTGCGCATCCCAAAACCCCGCGGCCGTGAAAACAATCGCCAACGCCAGCAGACTATATTTCAGCGTAACCTGCATTTGTCGCGAGTCTACACCCCATGCCCAGGTTCTGAACCACCATGGCTGTGTTTTCCAATGTTCCGATTTTTTGTCTATCACCCGTATATCCTCCGTTAGCGTCTTGATATCGACTTCGAATACAGAGGCGAGTGATTTCAGCGTTTCCAGACTTGCGCCCTGGCCACTTTCTACACGTTGAATGGTGCGCACACTCAGTCCGCTGAACCGTGCAACCTGTTCTTGTGACCAATTTCGTTCCGCTCGTAACTTTTTCACTATCATCATGGGTCCTCGCATCTCTGTGCTGCCACATTGTCATTATTGTTATTCTGGCGGTGACGAAAACGACCCGACAGTAGCCCGACAGCCGCCGTACAAAGCCCATCCGGCGGCCTTAAAGCATCGATCGATGAAGATGTTCAGCGTAGCCTGCTTATCGCAACACGGCGTAAAACGCGCGATTGTTACGGGCAATTTTAATCAGTAATTCACCCTTGGCCTGTGCCAACACCCGCTGTAGTTGTTCCAGGTCTTTCACATTTACCTGATTTACCGCCAGAACAATATCACCCGGGCGCAGTCCGGCATAGGCAGCACGGGAATTCGGTTGCATGGCGTCAATTTGTAGCCGGTTGTCGCGATTCATGGCGAAGGTGACGCCCTTTAACAATGGGTGCAGTTGGTCATCCAACCGCAACAATTGGTTTGGGTCTTCAACCAAAATTTTTACCGCACGTTCGTTACCATTGCGGACCACGGTTAAGGTCATGCCCTTGCCGATTTCATAGGTGGCAAAGAGGCTCCGCAATTGATTGGCGGACATCACCGGCTGACCGTCGATCTTCAGAATAATGTCTCCGGCTTGCAACCCCACCTGTTCGGCATTCGAACCCTGAATGACATCGGCGATCAACACCCCGATTTGCCCGGGCGGCAATGCAAAGGCTTCCCGTAACATGGGAGTCAAGTCCTGCACGCTGATGCCAATTTGGCCGCGTTTCACTTCACCATAACGCACAATCTGGTTCAATGAGGCTTTGGCCATGTTGATGGGAATCGCGAAACCAATGCCGACGTTGCCACCGGACGGTGCCAAAATCGCGGTATTAATCCCCACAAGTTCACCGTTTAAATTGACCAGTGCACCACCAAAGTTACCGGGGTTGATCGATGCGTCGGTCTGAATAAAGTTTTCAAACCCTTCGATACCCAAGCCGCTGCGACCGAGCGCGCTGACAATACCGGTGGTTACCGTTTGCCCTAATCCAAATGGGTTCCCGATCGCCACCACAAAATCGCCCACCTGCACATCATTGGAGTCAGCTAACGGAACCGCCTGCAAGGGTCGGGCTTGAATTTGCAGTACGGCAATATCGAGGTCTGGATCGGCGCCGAGTACCGTTGCCTGAGCACTGCGCCCGTCAATTAAACTGACCTGCACTTCATCGGCACCATTAATGACATGAAAGTTCGTTAGCACGATGCCCTGTTGGGCGTCCACAATAACGCCAGAACCGGCACTGCGCTGCTGCTTTTGCGGCGAACGCGATGAGGCATCGGGCAGGTCAAAAAAGTATCGAAAAAACGGATCATTCAACAGCGGGTTATTGGCGTACTGGGTCGTTGAATAGGTGGCAATGTTCACCACAGCCGGGTTCACGTCGCGCAACATCGGCGCCAGTGAGGGCAGTGGTTTGCCCTGGCTATCGGTCATGGGTAAGGCAGCTGTTACACCACCAGATAGCACCAGTAACAGCAAACCGGTTATGACTCGTCGGTGCAACATGGTTATTGTCCTTTCAATTTTATGTTGTAGAAAGGCTGGCCCTAACGGGCCAGCCTGAGTGGTTAATGCGCGTTAATCTCAATTCGTTTTGCGTCGGATGCCGGTAACGCTACCCGGGGGATCGTCAACCGCAATACACCGTCTTTCAGTTCGGCGCTGATGTCATCGGCAGCCGCATCGTCCGGTAAGTTGAGTGTGCGCTGGAATGAACCATAACGCCGTTCACTGCGATAGTAGTGCTGCTCTTGTTGCGTTTGCTGCTCTTCTTTTTCACCGCGAATGGTCAATGCACCATGGCTGACTTCAATGTGCAGATCCTGTTCCTGCAAACCAGGTACATCCAGTGTGACGTGGTACTGCTTGTCGTCGCCACTCACATCCAACGGCGCGTTTAAGCCCGCCATGTTACTGCCTTCGGCATAGGGCCCACTGCTGAAGCCGGTGCGCAAACCGGGCATACCAAATGACCGGAACGCGTCGTCAAACAGAGCGTCCATTGCGCGGTGCAGTTGCGTGAACGGGTCGCGTCCACCATCAAACCAAGGCGCGACACTCTGCGCACGGGTCACAGGAATTTGCGCGCCCTGTTCGTTGCTTTGTTCATGCTTGAACCAGTTCCAGGGGTTCAGTTTTTTCGGTAAAGATTGCGTTGTCAGTTTCATCGTTTTTTACCTCCCAACCACGGCCGGTGAACCTGAATATCAGCGTTCACCGGCCGCACTTTTCCCGTTATTTAAGCCGCCGCAGAATCTTCTGCGGAATCGGCTTTACCGTGTTCCAACACCTTGGCGCCAGAGCCAATGGTGATTTTCTTCGGCTTCATCGCCTCGGGAATTTCTTTCACCAAACCAATGGTTAATAAACCGTTGTGCATTTCTGCGCCGGTGACTTCGACAAAATCGGCGAGATTGAACTTGCGTTCAAACGCGCGATTGGCGATACCGTGATGCAGATATTTTCGGTCTTCACCGTCGGTCTTTTTACCGCTGATGGTGAGCACACCTTTCTCAACCCGAATGTCCAGTTCGGACTCTTCAAAGCCGGCGACCGCAAGCGTTATGGCGTAACGGTTATCGTCGAGCGACTCAATGTTATAAGGTGGGTAGGTGTGCGCACTGGTATCAACGGAAAATGCGTTGTCCAGCATCGCTGCCAGGCGATCAAAGCCAATGGTGTTTCGGTATAAGGGAGTCAGATCAATTGTGTTCATCATACATTCTCCTGTTGAAGCAACATAAAATAAAACAACTGTGGCCGGGAAAATGTGCGCATTGCACCAGCACTCTATAAAGGGGTCAGACGTACCGCCCCGGCAGGAAAATATTTAAGGCTGTGCAGGAGGCTTTTCAAGCGTGTTTTTTTGTAATTTTTTTTTATAAAAAAAGTACGCGAAATGTCAGGACATTATGGCAATGGATTAGCCATCAACCATTTACCAAAACGTAAAAAAGGGGTCCAAAGGACCCCGAAAAAAACACAACTCAACAACGATGAAGGTTTGCGTTACTCCAGAAAAAACTTAGCCCGCATGGTGCTGCAACAGTGCCCGAACTTCGGCAGCGGTGCCTTTGCTTAATGCGGTTCGAGCAAGGAATTTACAGTCTTCCATGTGCAGGTGACGCACTTTGTCTTTGATCAGCGCCAATGCCGGAATACCGGTCGATAATTCTGTCACACCGAGACCGATCAACACCGGTACGGCCATTGGGTCACTGGCGATGCTGCCACAGATACCTGTCCATTTTCCATGCTTCTGACTGGCTTGCGCGGTCAGCTGAATGAGCGATAGCACCGCCGGGTGCAAGGCATCAACCTGTGCAGCCAGCTTAGGATGACCACGGTCCATGGCCAGGGTGTACTGGGTTAAATCATTGGTGCCGATGGAAAAGAAATCCACTTCGGCGGCGAACTGTTCAGCCATCAGCGCGGCAGAAGGGACTTCCACCATAATGCCAATCTCCAAATCTTCAACACCGGCTCGCTGCTGTTCTTCAAGAACCAGCGCTTTGGCCGCGCGGAACTCATCAAGGCTGGCGATCATCGGGAACATGATGCGCGGTTTGCCCGCTCCTGCTGCCTGCAGGATGGCACGAATCTGTTTGCGCAGCATGTGGGGCCGGTTCAACCCGATGCGAATACCTCGTTCACCCAAAAAGGGATTTTCTTCAGCGGGCATGGGCAGGTACGCCAAGGGTTTATCACCACCGACATCCAGGGTACGGATAATACAACCGCGTTGTGCGCCAATACCGTTCAGCAAACCGCGATACACGTCTGTCTGTTCTGCGAGCGACGGTTCTGACACCCGATCCATGTATAAAAATTCGGAACGCACCAGACCAATGCCATCGGCACCAGCCTTGGCTGCGTTTATTGCATCGGTCACGCTGCCGACATTCGCGGCCACTTCAATGCGCACGCCGTCTTCTGTTATTGCCGGTTCGTGTGCCTGAGCCTGCGCAATGTGCAATTGCCGCGCTAAGGTATCTTGCAGCGTTTTGAAATCGGCCACTTGGGCATCGCTCGGTGCAAGTTGAATGGTGCCTTTGAGCGCGTTCAGAATCACTCGGGTCCCGGCGGCCTGTTGTTTAATCTGCGACGGGACGTTCACCACATAGGGCAAACCCAATGACCCGGCCAGAATCGCCGCGTGCGAAGTGGAGCCACCCTCGATGGTAATCAGGCCAACTATGTTTTCGCGATCCAGACTGACGATTTCCGACGGTGTAATGTCGTCCATCACCAAAATGGTTTGCGCGTCTGCCGATACATTCTGTTCATCAACGCCCAACAAAATACTCATGACCCGGTAGCCAACATCGGCAATATCGGTGGCGCGGGCTTTCAGCAACGGGTCGTCGAGTTCGGCCAGTTTTTTGGCCTCGGTTGTGTATGCCAGATGCCAGGCGGCCATAGCGCTGAGGCCGTCTTTAATGCCTGTCTGGGCGACGCTGATCAACGCCGGGTCATCCAACAGCTCAATGTGTGCGCTGAATACATCGGCCTGTGTCGTCAATTGGTTCTTTTGTAACTGTTCAATCAGTTGTTGCAGCCCTTGGGTTGCCTGCGACAAGGCATACGTCAATTGCTGCTGTTCTTCGGCACAGTCGACTCCGTCGGTGGGATAACTGGGCAACTGTTTGCTGCGAAATTGCAGAAACCCCACAGCCATACCCTGCGCCGCTTTCACCCCTTGCAGTACATCGGCACTCAAGGTGCCCTGTTGCAGTAACGGCGCTTCTACCGGAAATTCTTCGTCAACTTCCTGGCCAGCCGACGCTGGGCTGACATCTTCACCCAGACCCTTTTCAACGGCTTCGACTATGGCGTTCATCGCCAGCTGTGCATCTTGGCCCGTTACGGTCACCTGCAAGGCCGTGTTTAGTTTGGTTTGCAATCCCATGATGCCGGTCACACTGGTGGCCAGACATTCACGTTGATTTGATTCGTTACGCAACGTGACCTGCACGGGAAATTTTTTAACCACGCCGACCAACTGCGCCGCTGGGCGCGCGTGCAACCCCTGTGGGTTTTTTATAACTACGTTGGCGGTAACGGTGTCGGCACCGGCCCACTCAACGTCGTCTGCTGGTTCGGTATTGTCTGCCAGCGCGAATTCAAATAACCGATCCTGTTGCGCGATAATCTGTCGGGGATAGGTTTGTGTTTTTATCGCTTCACCGGTCGTGATTAACACCACGGTTTGAGCACTGAGGCCCTGCGCCTCAATCTGTTGCTTGTTGAACTGAATTAACGGTTGGCCTTGAGTCACTGTTTGACCCAACGCGACTTTAGGTTCAAAGCCCTGACCTTTGAGTGTCACCGTATCTATACCGATGTGTATCAGCACTTCCACACCATCGGGCTGTTTAATGGCAATGGCGTGATGCGCATCGTGCAGCTGACTGACGGTACCACTACAGGGTGCCAACAACAGTTCACTACTGGGTTCGATCATGACACCGTCCCCGACCATGCGCTGGGCAAAAACCGGATCGGCTGAGCGTTCTATCGATTGCAACGTACCGTCCAATGGCGCAGTCAGGGCTGTGTTTCGAGCGTTCATGGTTTACCTGCTTTGTTTGGGCCGGTTATCAGTTTTATTCGGCCACTATTACTGTGAAAAGACCTGCTGATGGATGGGCTGTGTCGCCATGCGGCCAGAGCAGATAACTCCGGCCGCTTTATTTGCATTGGGATCAACAGGTTGCGTTCAACTTAAACCGCTGGGCTGAGCGACTTCATTTCATCGGCAATGATCTCAGCCTCTGGGCCAATCACCACCTGAATGTTGTTGCTGCCAATGCGTACCACGGCGGCCGCACCCAGGGCTTTGATACCCGCTTCATCGATCACGCTGGTGTCTTTTAAGGTTAAGCGCAGACGCGTGATACAGGCATCGATCTTGGTCATGTTGTCGAACCCACCTAACAGGCTGGCGTAGTTCAGGGCCAGGTCAGACTTAGTCGACGCAGCCGTTTTCGCAGCGGCAGGTTGCATATCCACCGGCGCAGCATCGCCAGCCGCGGCAACCGCGGGCGTCACATCTTCACGACCCGGTGTTTTCAGGTTCATTACCCGAATCAGGGTGAAGAAAATGCCAAAGTAAGCCGCAAAGTAGACCAGACCCAAAACCACCAGCGTTACGGGATTTGTGGCCAGACCCCAGTTCAACACCATGTCGAACAAGCCTGCAGAGAAGCCAAAGCCCGCCAACGTGCCCAGCGCATTTGCCAGCACCAGTGCTAAACCGGTCAGTATAGCGTGAACCACGTAAAGCACCGGCGCCATGAACATGAACATGAATTCCAGAGGCTCAGTAATACCGGTTAAAAACGAGGTCAATGCGACCGAGAACAATACACCACCGATCTGGTTACGGTTTTCAGGTTTGGCGGTTAAGTACATCGCCAACGCGGCACCTGGCAGACCAAACATCATGACCGGGAAGAAACCACTCATGAACACCCCGGCAGCCGGGTCACCGGCAAAGAATCGGTTCAGGTCACCGGTAAAGACTTCGCCCGCGGCGTTGGTGAAATCACCCAAGCCGAACCAGAAGTACGAATTCAATACGTGATGCAGACCGAAAGGAATCAGCGCGCGGTTCAGGGTTCCGTAGAGGAAGTGACCCACCGAGCCAGATTCGGCGATGCCGTGACCAAAGGCGTCGATACCGCTTTGAATGAATGGCCAGACATAACCGGCGACGAAGGCCACTACCAGAATAATCAGGCCGGTCATAATCGGCACCAGTCGCTTGCCACTGAAGAAGCCCAGGTAGCGTGGCAACTGCGTCGCGTGGAAGCGGTTATAACTGTGTCCGGCCACGATACCGGCAATAATACCGCCGAAGAACGACATGTTAATGTCCGGGTTAATGGTGCCGGCCGCCGCCGTCAGAATAAAGTAACCCACCGCACCGGCCAATGCTGCGGCACCGGCGTTGTCCTTCGATAGACCCACGGCAATACCCATCGCAAATAACAGCGGCAGGTTGCCGAAAATCGCGCCACCGGCTTCGGCCATGAATGGAATGCCTAACAGATCGCCCTGACCCAAACGCAGCAATAACGCTGCTACTGGCAATACAGCAATGGGCAGCATTAACGCTTTACCCAATTTTTGAAGATATCCGAGGATGTTCATAAGTTTGCCTCATTTTTATGTTTTTGTTTGTTGTTGTATTAATTCACGCTATGAATTATTGGCTTACACTAGCGCTGAAGTGATCGCATTTCAACCAGAAAATGCAATATTTATTAGATTTTTTAAGCTATATTTTTTACGCTATGAAATATATGAACATTGTGCGTTTCTAAGTGCTTGATTTATGGTAATAATGACCAATGACTGAAAAGCCGACGTATTTCCGACAACAGAAGGTGCCATGGACAAAAATCCGGTCGCAAATCTCGACTCCGTAAAGCAGTTCAATCTGGCGCGGCTGTTTAAAATCATTGTCGAGTATGGCCTTATCTCACGGACTCAGTTGGTGGATGTTTCGAACATGGCCGCGGGCAGTGTCACCAAGTTGTCCCGTTTGCTGATTGAGCAGGGCCTGGTGCACGAAGTGGCGCACATGGCATCGGAGCGCGGTCGAAAAGCCGTGTTGTTGGCTCCCAAATCGGATGATATTCAGATTCTCGCGGCACGGGCTGACCGGCAATATCTCTACGTGG
The DNA here is from genome assembly GCA_050293765.1 of Reinekea sp. Lineage (GTDB taxonomy): Bacteria > Pseudomonadota > Gammaproteobacteria > Pseudomonadales > Natronospirillaceae > Reinekea. The sequence continues at coordinate 22,846 of JBNKNI010000046.1, read as the reverse complement.
GTTTGTGTGACCTGTCCGGAAACCTGCTGCATCGTATTTCGGTGCCACTGAACGCGCGCAGCGAGGCAGACTTTGTCGCGCAGATCACCCAAACCCTGACTCAATTTTTAACCGACCACGAAGGTCAGATCCGCCACATTATCGGGGTTGGCGTTACCATGCCGGGCCTGGTGGATGCGGAAAACGGCGTTGTTAATTTCATGCCACACGTGCCGGTTAACCAATTGCCGTTACGTCAGCTGTTGCAGGACGCCCTGGGTTTACCCTGTTATTTGAACAGTTTCAGTTCTGCCATGGCGCTGGCGGAGAAACAGATTGGGGCTTCGTTTCACGCGAAAAACAGCCTGTTTGTCGAAATTCACAACGGCGTGGGCAGCGGCTTGATCATCAACGATGAGTTGCACAGTGGTGCCGGTGTCGGAGAAATTGGCCACATTCAGGTGGACCCACTCGGTAAGCATTGTGTGTGTGGCAACTTTGGCTGCCTGGAAACGGTGGTGTCTGACGGCGCCATAACCCTGAACTATGCGTTCCGCGCAGGTGAAACAGGCAACACAACGCTCAGCATCAAAGACGTGGTGTCGCGCGCGATAGACATGGAGCCCACCGCGATTGCCGTACTCAAGGAAGCGGCGGCGCACCTGGGGTCGGCCATTGCCATGGTGGTGAACGTACTGCGCCCGGACAGCATCATTCTGGCGGGCGAGATTACCCAGGCTTGGGCCATCATTGAACCGGTTATCCAACAGCAACTTAAAACCAAGAGCTTGCAGATACAGGGTTTAAACAACGTTGCCGTAGTACGGTCTGACCTTTACGACAGCCCTTGGTACAGCGGTTACGCTCTGGTTCGCCAGGCTTTGCTCAGCGGTGAACTGCTGCCCAACCTGCTGGTACCGGATCAGACCGAAACCAATTGATCCCATATCACCTGCTGTTCCAGCTCCTGCGAGTAACGCAGAAACACATTGGCGATGGGCGATAAGGCTTTCTCGTTCGGCCAGACAAAAGACCACTGACTGGGAATCGGGAAGCCGTCCACCGGCAATTTAACCACCCCTTCATCACCCCCGAAACTCAAGGCGTGAGCCGACAAAATAGTGAACCCGAGATTCGCCACCACGCAGTGTTTAATGGCTTCGTTGCTTTCAATGGTCATGCGTACCTGCAGGTCGATACCGCGTTCATGCAGGAAGCGTTCAATGGCATGTCGGGTGCCACTGCCGGGCTCCCGGGCCAGAAAGGCGTGTTGGCTGAGGTCGGCGAGCGACACCTTTGTCTGCTTTGCCAGCGGATGGGTTGGCGCCGCAATGGCGATCAACGGGTTGGGCAAGAAGGCGGTTGCGCTGATGTGTGGCAGGTCCGGCACATGACTGAACACATAAAAATCATCTTCAGCCAAAGCTAACCGTTCGATCACCTGCTCCCGGTTGCCGACCTTCAACTGAACGTCGATGCCCGGATAACGCTGACAGAAAGGTCCGAGCAAATGAGGAATGAAATACTTCGCCGACGTCACCACGGCCAAGCGCAACGTCCCTTTGGTTAAACCGTGCAACTGATCCAGGTTTTCACGCAGGGTTTCCATTTCCTGCAAAACAGCCCGCGCCGACTGCACAAAAATTTCACCGGCCTCGGTAAACACCAGTTTCTTCCCGACTTGGTCGTAGAGCCGGATATCGTTCTGCTCACTCAGTTTTTTTAACTGCATCGACAGAGTCGGCTGTGTCAGGTTGAGTGTTTCGGCCGCTTTGCTGATCGACCCACTCTGATAGACCGCCAACAGAATTTCGAACTGTCGCAACGTGCCCAATCGGTTTACGCTCATCACTCACTCCATTGTAAAAAGCCTATGGAAACTATAAGAAACATCTAGTTTCCTTGATACGGCTCTTGCCACAAACTGGTTTACATCACAGACCAATGGAGGAATCGTGATGAAATCATTTCATGCCCTGCTACCGATGAATGCCAAGTCTGCTCTGGATTCACGCTACGCCGACGCGCTGGCGCATCTCAATGAACGTCATGCCACGGTGCACCTGATCATGCATCACACACCCGCGGTGCATCAAAACGGCCACGGCAACGCCTTGCAAAATTATCAGGAACAGACCGAACGCATGGGTCAGTACCTGAAATACGAAACCATGGACCGGCAAGTGATGAAGATACAGGCGGAGTATCCCGACCTGATGTTTGCGTATCACGTTACCAGTTATCCGTTGCAGCAATTCATCACGCGGTTGCAGGACGATGCGGAGGTGCAGTTGATCATTATTGACGAATCGGTGCTGGATAACTTCGATGGCCCGGAAAGCCACCCCCTGGCGTTTTTGCAGTCGCTGCAGGACATCCCGGTTTGGCGCATAGAAGAGGGTGACGAAGATGCGGCTGCCACGGACCACCCCTATCTGGGGCAACGCAGTCTGTCATCAATGTCGCTGTCTAACTGATGACAAAATGGCACTAAACCGCCCCAAGGCGCGGGCGGTTCAGCGTCGACAACGAGAAACCAAGTCGATCCTTCGCGCGCCCCTGTTGGGTGATGCCATTCCTTTGTACACTGCAGGGCTTTGATAACAACAAGCATCGCCATGCAACTGCACACGCTTAAAGGCTACATTCAAAATATTTATCTGGTGGAATACCCACACGGACTGTTGCTGCTGGACGGCTGTTGCCGTTGCGACATTCCCACCATTACCCGGTTTATTCGCGAAACCCTGCAGCGACCATTAACGGATTTAAAACTTGTGGTGGTGACACATATGCACCCGGACCACGCGGGTGCAGCGCACGCCCTGCGCAAACTCAGCGGTTGTCGGGTAGCCACCGGGGTGGCAGACAAACCCTGGTACGCGGGCCCGAGCGGGCGACTGATGCACCTGACGGATGTGTTGCTGAGCTGGTACGTTGCCCACCGTACCGGCAAACCCATTAAGAACATGTGGTATGCGCCGGTACTGCGACCAGACTGTGTACTGGCCGATCAGCAAACGCTGCCCGGCTTTCCCGAATGGCGCGTCTACGAAACCCACGGCCACACCGACCGGGATATTTCCCTGCTGCATGAGCCGACGCACCGCATCTACGTGGCCGACCTGATTGTGAAAGTGCGCGATAAGTTCATCACGCCGTTTCCGCTGTTTCACCCTAACCGGTATCGCGAATCCGTTGCGCGGGTGACCGCACTGGCACCGCATTATGTGTTGCTGGCACACGGAGGCGAGCTGCAAACCACGCCTGACCACCCTTGTTTTGCGGTGCACACGCCCGCGCTGCCCAGAACGCACTGGCGAGCGGTGAAGTATCGCTTCCGGCAGATGCTGCAGCGCAGCTAGCGCAACGTTCAAAACAACAGTCAAAACGACGTTCGCAACCACTCTCATGCTACCCAAAGTGACCTCATTGCTACTTTGATGACAGTGCTGGGGTTTCAGGTGGCCATGCGTATCCTTACTCGTGCAATGCAGGTCATTGCCGATAAGGAGAACGCACATGAACAATTCCATCGACGCCGCCATGGTATTTGCCGCTAAAAACGAAGGTTATCGAGCCATGCTGGGCATTATTACCGAGGGCAACATTGCCGAAGGCATCCTCAGCTGGGCGGCCTTGAACACGCAAACCGGTGATTGTGTGGTGCCGGATATGGACGCCTATTTTGCTCAGCACCCAGCCGCACGTTGGCAGACGCTGAACCCAAAACAACTTCGCGAATATCTGGCACGGCACGACGAAACCGCTTTTTTGTATTCTCAGCACAAGCGCGCCTGACGCTTTTTCCGAAAACACATCCATAAACACGAAAGTATGGCGTCAGAAATACCTGGCGCCGCCGGAACCCTGCCTTTCTCCGCTGTCGTTTTCCCCGTTTGTCTATTTGGCTGTCCCGGATCAAGTCTTCGGCTGTTGACACCGCGTCTCGCTTGACGGCGACCGACCTGGCGCAGTAACTTAACGATCGTTTAGTTAACGAACGTTAAGTCAGAGGTCAGTCCTATGTCCAAAAGCAGCCAAGCCACCGGATTAACCGAACTTCTGAAAACGGCCCGAGCTCAATTCCTGCAATGGGGCTATTCGGGCACCTCAATCGCCTCGCTGGCATTGGAACTTGGCGTCTCAAAAGCAGCGCTTTATTACCATTTCCGTGACAAGGAAGCGCTGTTCCTTGGTGTTTTTTCCGAGTATTTGCACGCATTGCATGAAGACCTTGCCTATACAGCCCCGCTGTTTGAACAGCCAGACCGGGACCGGGCGTTGTGCGCGCTGGCGGATGTATTTCTGGTGCAACACCCGGCCTCCATTCAGGTTCAGCAACTGGCCTTGCAGGAGTCTCGTCAGTTAACCGATGACGGACATGCACAGCTGACAGCGCTGTACCACGAGAATATGGTCCGTCCGTTGACCGCATTGCTGCAACAGGCCGAACAACGGCAGTGGCTTCAACCCAAAACTGACCTCAATCCGGAGACAATCTGGGTGTTTATGGGACTGTTATCGGCCTTTACCCCGCCGGACCATAGCGACACGCAGGATCCGGCTCGAACCAAGGCATTTGTCGATATGCTGGTCCGCGCCCTCAGCTAGTTCAATCAACTTTCAGGAGTCGGTTCTATGTTAATGATCGCAATCGTTTTCATTTTCAGTGCACTGCTGTTCTACACCGTCGGCGTCTGGTCCGAAAAATTTCAGGGTCGACTTAAAGTCTGGCATGCGGTGGTGTTCTGGATTGGTGTGGTGTGCGACACCATCGGCACCGGTGCCATGGCCGAACTGGCGGGCGGTCTGTTCCAGCCCAACCTGCACGGTCTCACTGGCGGGCTGGCGCTTGCACTTATGCTGTTCCACGCCACCTGGGCCACGCTGATCCTGCGTCGCAAAGACGAAGCCATGATGGTGCAGTTTCACAAATTCAGTCTCGTCGTCTGGATCATCTGGTTAGTCCCGATGCTCTCCGGCATGATTTTAGGAAGTAATGTATGACACAACACTCGCAACCCAAAAATGGCCCTTTGCTGGCCGTTCTGTTTTTTGGTGTCCTGATGGGCGCGCTCGACATTGCCATCGTTGCGCCTGCACTGCACCCAATCCAGGAGGAGTTCGGTATTTCGCCACGACTGACCTCATGGATTTTCTCGATCTATTTGCTGTTCAGCTTAATCGGCACACCACTGATGGCAAAGCTGGCCGATATTTACGGCCGTCGGCTTGTTTATATTGTCGACATCATTTTGTTTGGTGTGGGCTCGCTGGTCGTGATCAGTGGTGGGTTAACCCACAACTTTTGGTTGTTTCTTATCGGCCGCGGTATTCAGGGTCTCGGCGCGGGCGGGATTTTTCCGGTCGCTTCGGCAGTCATCGGCGATACGGTCGCTCCGGAAAAACGCGGAGCGGCCCTTGGCATGATCGGTGCGGTTTGGGGTCTGGCGTTTATCCTCGGACCGATTCTCGGTGGCCTGTTGATTGGTTTCGGCTGGCCAGCGCTGTTCATGATCAACATACCAATGGCGATTGTTCTGGTCATCGCCAGCTACCGTTTTCTGCCTGCCCACGAAAAGGGTGATACCCCGCCGCTGGATTTACGTGCGCTGCTCAGCTTAAGTGCGGCACTCGTATTCTTTTCACTGGCGATTAACCGCATCGATATCAACGATCTCGCGGTCAGCTTCAGCGAAAGCAGACTATGGTCCTATGTGGCTCTGTCGGCGATTTTTCTCGTTGGTCTGATCATCAGTGAGCGGCGCAAAGTCGCCAACCCGTTGTTCCCTCATGAGCTGTTACGCAACGGTCAACTCAAATTGGTGTACATCTTGGGTTTTATCTACGGCTTGGTGCAGGCCAGTGTCAGTTTCTTACCGGCGTTGGCGATGGCGACGTTCAGTGACTCCGGTTTAACGGCCGCTCGCTCCAGTTACCTGTTATTGCCAATGGTCTTTTTTATGGCTTTTGCTTCACCCATGGTCGGCAAACTGGTCGATAAGGTTGGTTCCAAGTGGCTGTTGATGTTTGGTGTTTCTATTGCCTCGGTGGGCTTTTTCATTCTGGGTTTTCACGCCACCACACTCGCCTGGTATATCGTTGGAGAAATTTTTGTCGGACTGGGTATTGCTTGCCTCTCCGGCTCACCGCTGCGTTATGTGGTACTGGCGGAATCACCTGCAAAAGACCGGACCATTGCTCAGGGTTTAAGTACTCTGTTTATTTCGGTTGGCAGCGTTCTCGGTTCTGCTCTGATTGGTGGTGTGGCAGCCTCGTTTGAAAACCCTCAAGCGGGTTGGTCATTTGCGTTTTTGGTATTGGCTGTACCCACCGCCTTGGCCATCGGTCTGGTTCTGATGATGAAAAACAAAGAGCAGGAGCAAGCGGCGTTGTTGCGAAACCGGTAGCGGCACTATGAACATGATGGCTCGGGCATTGTTGCCCGGGCAATGGTTTTTCAGCCGTACAAAACGTGTCCGTCCTGCCGAGATAAAAACCGACAAACAGCCACGACACCGATTCAGTTTGGCTATTCTTTCCCCGAATAATTTTGAAATCACCATGCGTTTTATCGCATCAACGCTAAGACATGGCGGCTATTCTATTTAGATTAAAATGTGCATTTATGCGTTGCCTGCCAAACGTTGACGAGATATGTTTTGTCGGGCATGAGGGGATTTTTCAGAACACTTTGAAAAACGTCTCAATGAATTGTCATAACAAACCAACACATCCTTTTAACAGAAGAACTCTTGTGACCCTGTTCAAAACCTTGCAAAAAAATTAAAAGTCAATCTCAAAACTCATAACTAAGAAGCTGATCACATAACTGATTTTTGCACCGGTCATTCCATTAACATTCGGTAATTTTTTAGAGTTGTCGGTCGCATTCCTAAACATTTATTCACAAAAAAATAAATTCAATCTGGTCAAAAAGGAAAACACGTAACCGACTTCACAAAACGAGTGACCAGCAGTTCTCTTTTTTGAAATTCAAATTATGAGACCATCGCGCCCGCTCAGCGTCTTGCAGTCATGAGCCTGGAAAGCATCGCACTACCCTGCGATTAAATGGAAATTGAGCGCTCATTTTCACCAAAAAATGGAGCTCATATAAAAAATAGAATGGAACAATCATGACCTCTAATAAAAAAATTATCACCAGTGCCGTTTTCGCTTCTCTGGTGTTATCCGGATGTAATGTCAGTAGCTTTGACTCAGCTACCGATGCAAACAAGGAAGAAGGAGTACAAGCAGAACTACCCGTTATTAATGTCCCCAAAAATGCAGAAAACCGTTATGTCGTTGTTTATAACGACGCGGCAAAAGATACCAACTCCGTGCTGCGGGATACCGGTGAGTTTTCAACTCGCAGAGCCGAACGAACGCTGTCCACGTTCAATATCAATGTAAACAGCATTATTGAACATTTGCCGAGCAACAATGCCTCCGTGGTTACCTTGAGTGACGATCAGCTGGCCGAACTGCAAGCGATGACGAACATCGCAACATCGCCGATTGCTCTGGTCGAGCCCGACGTAAAACGCAAACTCATTGAGCCGTTCCTCGATAACAGTCCGTTACTTGCGGCTGAATCTTCACCCTACGGTATTGCCATGGTCCAGGCGGACCAGGTGTCTGACCAATACGCGGGCAACCAAACGCTCTGTATTATTGACAGCGGTTACGACCTTGCTCATGACGACCTGCAAAAATCCGGTGTGACCGGTGGCAATACTGCCCCTTCAGCCGGTGAATGGAACATAGATAACAACAGCCACGGTACTCATGTTGCCGGAACTATTGCGGCCTTAGGGGGCAATGGTATTGGCGTTCGTGGTGTTCATCAATCCGGAAACCTGAACCTGCACATAGTGAAGGTCTTCACTGCTGATGGTTGGGCATGGGGATCGGATCTGGTTAAGGCCATTGCGCAATGTCGGGACAACGGTGCCAAGGTTGTCAGCATGAGCTTAGGCGGCGGCGGAGCGTCCAACTACGAACGCAATGCGATGAATGATTTCTATGCAAATGGCATGTTGCTCATTGCAGCGGCCGGCAACGATGGTAACAGCAGTCTTTCCTATCCTGCCTCGTATGATTCAGTAATGTCCGTCGCGGCGGTAGACCGCAATCGTAACCGAGCCAGTTTCTCGCAATACAATGCGCAGGTCGAAATATCCGGTCCGGGTGTTGCGGTAAAATCCACGGTTCCTAACAACGGATATGCTTCGTATAGTGGCACCTCCATGGCGACGCCCCATGTTTCTGCGGTCGCGTCACTGGTTTGGAGCTACGCCCCGAATTGTTCAGCGGCCGAACTGCGTGATGCGATGATTAACTCCGCACAAGACTTAGGTAGCGCAGGACGAGATCAATCCTATGGATACGGTTTGGTCCAGGCATTGGCCATGAAAACGAATCTGGAATCCCGCAGCTGTGCTTCTGGCGGTACCGGACCGACGGATCCGACCGATCCAACTGACCCAAGTATTGTCGATCTCAGCAATGGCGTCGCTGTCAGTCAGCTCAGCGGACAAGCGTCAGCAACTTTACCGACCATCGCCTATCGTCTGAATGTGCCGACAAATGCAACGGATCTGGTTATCTCAATTTCGGGTGGATCAGGTGACGCGGACCTATATGTTCGTCATGGCTCGGAACCTGAGTTTAAAACCTTCACTTGCCGTCCATACAATTGGGGCAACAACGAAACCTGCACGATCTCCAAACCAGACTCAGGTGACTGGTACATCATGTTGCATGCCTACAGTAATTTCGCCGGCGTTTCACTGAAGGCCTCTTACCAAGAGCCCGTCAGCCAAACCGAACGGATTCTGTTTGAAAGTTTGCAGGGGAAAAAAGGCGACATGCTGCTCGACCAAGATGGCAACGCCTTTGTGGTCACCGTAGACGATACCATGAAGAAAGTGACATTCACCCTGTCTGGTGGCAGTGGCGACGCGGACCTGTATTTACGTCAGGGCGCAGCACCGACTCGTCGTATTGCAGACTGCAAACCCTTTGTCGATGGCAATGAAGAGGTTTGTACTCTGGAAGGCACAGACTTGACCGCTGGTGACTGGTTCGTCGGCGTTCAAGCGTTCGAAGACTTTTCGGATGTGGATTTATTTATCGACATAGAAAATAAATAAGTCAGTAATCGCCAGTTTTGATTCAAAGCCCTCAACGTTGGAGGGCTTTTTTATTTTTTACAAAATGCACAACAATGCTCAGTTGTCGATCTGAAGAACCCAGAGGGCGGACCTGACATGGTAAATTTCTAGATCTGCCGAAGTAGATTTCAATTATTCAGAGCTGGCCTAAAACCGATAATTCACTGACGCTACCAGTCGGTCGCGATCATCCGCACCATTCAGGAAACTGAAATCGCCATCAACATAATCGATATAACGCAGAGTCGTCGACAGTTGATCGTTCACATCGTATCCCACTGTTATTCCCTGCAAACGCCCACCACTGGCATCAATATCAAAACCAATCACCTGACCCGTCAGGGTCAGGCTGTCACGCAGAAAATTCTTTGAGTACATCACTGCCCATTGCACTGACTTTTCATCGGTTTGCAGAAAGTTCTTTGTGTCGTAATCCAAGATAGACGTCGTCTGAACTTCTGCCACCAAACGCCCCAGAACGCTATGGTTGAAGTCAAAGCCGACAGTACCGGCAGCACGCTGAAAGCTCACCAGTTCGCCGGGCAGCATACCGTTCAACGCCTGCGCTTGCAGACCATCGACAAACGCCGCTTCGGCTTTCCACAGTACCGAACCCATGACGTAACTGCCCGCGACACCCAAGGTCGTGGTGCGGGGGAAATGCAATGCCACGGGGGCTGGCCCCATACCGGTCATCCCTATTTCCACGACGGGTGCATGCTCCAGCTGAGAAATAACATTCATCTGCCAGTCAAGCGGACCGACAACACCAGACAGCGATGCAAAACCTCCGGCGTTTGCAAACGCCAAATCTTCCTGCGTCAATTCAAGGTTAACCGCATCCAGTAAGGTCTGAACGCCGGTGTCAAAATCACTGCCTTGTGTCGGCAACTGATTCAACTGGTGACGATGCACCACACCGGCTTTTACCCGCACCGGGCCGAGCGCGCCAGAGACCAGAGATGTCCATGCCGGTAGCACGGCATCGTCAATATCCTGCAGGCCAGGTACCGATAAATTCTGCGCGTTTAAAACATTCGATACCGACAATGCATCCGCCAAGCCCAGGGTGACGGTCTGCACCCCGGTACTGGCTTGCCAAGTGTTCATGCGGTACTGAGCCACCAACTCCTTGAGGTCAGCTTGAACCTGACGGGCGTCGATGTCTGCATCGGACCAATCGTCATCGCCACGTAACCAGAAAATACCATCCACGCTCAACAACGCTTCGCCACTCAGAGACAGCTGGTCATTGGGCTGAAAGCTGAATGACGGGCGGTAACTGAGCTGTGCGCTGGTCACCCCGGAATACAAATCCTCCACGGCATTATTTTTATCACTGTTTGTGTTAATCACGGTTTGCGCGCCAACCTCATGCGACAGGCTGAACAAACTGGGTTCTGCCGCGCTGGTTTCGACGTCAATATCGGCGAAGGCATCGTCACTAAACATGTCATCAAAATCATCTGCTGCGCTGATCGCGCTGACCATGGAACAAAACATACAAAGCACAAATTTGTTCATTGTTTTTACCTTTTCCTTCCGGTCTTTTACTCGTAAGCCTGGTCGCCAAAGCAATGCCATGGATCAAAGACCCTGCTCTAAACGTGTCAGGGTGAAGTCATTTGGGTTTACATCGAAGTCCACATCGATGTTGTCCATTTTCATCAGTGTACGGTGCACTGTCTGGCCATTTTTCTGAGACACCATCTGCGTTTCCGTGGCAATCCAATAGCCGCCGATCTCAACAAAATTGGCGATGTTCATTAATTTCACTTCGCCCTTTTTCTGCAAATAACTGATGCCACGGGTGACGTGAAAGTTATCCTGCCGGACATAGGCAATGGATTTGGTGTAGCCGGTTTTTTCAATAACCGCATCACTGACTGGCGTTGATTCAATCACCCAAACTTTCACGCCATTGATGTCATCTTCTTTGACTAACTCGTATGTCCATTCTTCGAGGTTGCGTTTGGACATGTCGGCGTAGGAGAAATCGCTGCCCATAAAGGAGCCGGTTTTATCTCCGCTGGCAATGCGTTTCGCTTTTCCAAGCGACGGCAGCAGCATCCATTGATCGTCATCTGCGTCAGCCGCTTCATAATCAAACATCAGAAAACCGGTGCCTTTCACATCGCTGGGTTCCAGGAAAAACATCAACGACTTATCGACGCCATCAATATCAGCACTGACGCTTTGCATGGAACGCACACGCTGTTTGCCTTTGTTGTCAACCAACACCATGGTCATGTTGGATTTCATGGATTGCGGTTCTGCGATCTGATCAACCTGCTGCATAATTTCGTCAGCGGTCATCGCAAAGGTCGGGACTGACAAACCGGCGATCAGGGTGATGAATAATTTTTTCATATTTCGCTCCTAGTGCGCTGCAACAGCGCTCTCATTGTGATGACGGTAATACCAACGCAACAAAAATGGCGTCAGGGTAAAGTTAGAAATCATGGCCAGAATAAAGGCGGTACCACATAAAAAACCGAGGTTGAAAATGCTGTGCACATCGCTAAACAAAAAGACGTAAAAGCCTGCGGTCAACACGATGCAGGTTGTGAACAGTGCCTGTCCCGCTCCGGCAAACGCATCCTGCATGGCAGCTTGAACGCTGTGCCCCTGCTCCAGACCATGACGGAAGTGATGGGTGAAGTGCACGGTGTTGTCGACAGCGATACCAATGGCAATGGTGGCAACCAGCATGGTTAACATATCCAGTTGAATACCCAGCGGGTACATTAAGCCCATGACGACCAGAATCGGCGCGATGTTCGGAATCATGGCCAGCAACCCCAGCGGAATTGAATTGAGCAACAGCATCATCATCAGCGCAATAACGAAGGCTGCAACCAGATAGCTGGAGGCGGTATCGAACACCAGCTTGACCATCGTGCCGGACATCAGCGCAATCATGCCGGTGACATCCACTTGCGCGATGTCTCCGAATCGACGATTACCTTCAGCGGCAACCTCTTCGACAAACGCCGAGTAGAACATCAGGTCACTCCAGGGCAATACCAGCGTAACTTTGGTTTTGGTAAAGTCGGTATCGACGAGTTGATACAGCGTGTCGGCGGCGGAGTTTTCAAACAAAAAGATTTCTTCGTTCAGCAATGACTGTGAATCCGGTAATTTAAACTGTTCGTCGCCACCGCCCTGCAATGCCCGGTTCGATTCTTTGATAATGTCGATCAGCGAATTTACCCCTTTGATTTCCACCGGACCTTTTTTGTATACCTCCAGTTCTTCCTGCCACTGCGCCAGCGTGTTCAGGAATTGCAGATCTTTGACGCCATTCACGTTGCCGGTATCCAGAATTAAATCCAGTGTCATGGTGCCACTGAGTTCATCGTCGATGGTCTGCGTGGATTGCACGATCTGCAGATTGTCGGGCATCCAATTCAGAGGGTCGTGCGAGAACTGCAGTTTGGTAATTTGCGTGATGGACAACAGCGACGCCACCAGCCAGAACAACGCTATCTTGCCACCGTGTTGCCAGCTGACTTTGCCAACCCATTCAATCCAACCGGCAACCATAGCGTGCGAACTGTCTGCCTTAACGTTGCGCATGGGAATGACCATAACCAACGCGGGGATGACAGTTACCGTGAGCAGGAAGGCCATCATGACGCCGATGGCTGAGAATATACCGAGGTTGCGGATTGGTACGACATCGGCAATCGACAGAGACAACAGACCTCCGGCCGTGGTCAGGGACGTTAACAGCATGGGAATGGCGGTACGGTGAACGGCGTGAAACATCGCATCCTTCTTGTCTTCACCGAGTTGTATTTTTCGATAAAAATGCGTCAGCAGGTGGACGGCATCGCCAATCGTGATGGCCAGCAAAAACGACGGGAGTAACACCAGCGGTATCTGCACTTTGTTGCCGCTGATCACCAACATCGACATGGTAAATATCAGTGCTGCCAACACGGCCAACATGGGGGCGATAACAGCATTTGCCTGGCGAAAAAAGGCCACCAGCGTCAGCACAATCAACACCACGGTCAAGCGCAGAAAGAACAGCATTTCCGATTGCATGGTCCCTTCGAGGGCGTCGTTCATGGCGGGCATGCCTGCCATCAGCGGATTCAAATCCGCATACTCTGCCTGAATAGCCTCCAGCTCCGCGAGCATATCGCGGATCTGAAACTGAGTGACAAAGGGAATATCATTCTCGATGACACTGGCGTCGCCGGCGTCAGCTTCGAACGCATCACCGCTGAACAGGTCATCACTGAAGGCATCGTCGAAACTGTCCGCGTCGGCCGTTTCACCACCGGCGGCTGCGTAGTCATAGGTCGCCGGTTCGATCATCATCAGGGCCATGGTACGGTCATCGTTCACCAACACACTGCTGGCTAATGTGCTTTCCTGGATGCGTTGTTCCAGCTGCGTAAATTCGGCCGGTGTCTGTGGAATTGTTTCAATCAGGTCGAGCACTTCAAGCGCATCTTCCGAACCGCGTTGATAAGGTGCGTTGATGATCGATGTGACGTCTTCGACATAAGGTACATCGTTTTCAATTCGGCTTTGCATCGCTTGCAGGCGGGTTAGAAAGTCGGTCGACATCACGTCGCCACGCAACGCCAGCATGACGATGTCGTTACGGCCAAACTCTTCTTTTACACGGTCATAAATGACCCGCACCGGCGCTGTCTCTTCAACGAAACTCTCCATCTCCGGGTCAATCTCGACAAAACGCAACGATTGCCCAAAGCCTGCGAGGATCAGTAAAAACAGTAACAGCGAAAGTTTCGGGCGTTTCATAATGGCTAGGCTGAAATACGCGAATTTCGTTTCCAGCCGGTGCTTCCAGTTCGACATTACTTGGTCTCCAGTTCAAAATAAGAGGTCACCATGGCCGTGTTCAGTACAGCCAGGTTATCGAAAAATTCTTCATTGATTTCATCCGGGTGCAGTTCCTTCAGTATCGGTTGCAGCAGTTTTGGACCCAGCATGAGACTTTGCAATGCGGTGCGCAGGACAATTGGGTCAACTGGTTTTCCGTGCTTGTCGATTATGTTTTCGGCAATTTTGGTGGCCGTCGCCAACGCTGGGCGCATCAGGTTTTCCAGAATCCAATCGCGCATTTCACTGCGTTCAAAAATCAGAGTTCGCACCACCAGATGCGTTAACTCTGGCGGCACCGTCCGGTAGAAATACATCAGGAAATCCTGCAGATTCATCTCATTGACGTCCTCGACCGACTCCTGCGCCCGGGCCATAGCCGATTCAATGTAGGACTTGATCATTTCCCGGAACAAACCGCTCTTTGAACCAAAGTAATAGGCGATCATCGCGGAATTCACCTTGGCCTTATCAGCCACTTTGCGGATGGAAATATTGGCGTAGCTGTTTTTTAAGAACAGATCACGGGCTGCCGTCAGCAAGGCTGCGCGCTTATCGTCTTCTGAACGGGGGGTAATTTCTGACATCCCGATACCCTTAACTAATCAATTGATTAGTAGGGTAGTCAGGAAGGTTAGGAAGTAACAGGACTATCGTTCATCAATTTTAATCAAATGATTAACTCGTCGGTATTCGGCAAAATCCTTGGGCTGGTACATCCAAGGCGGCGTTGAACTTACTGGACAGGTTCTGGAACGCAATTAAACCCGTCAACTCGACGATATCGTCATCGCTGAACACCGCCTTCAGGCGCGCCATCAGGGCTTCGCTGACCTGCATGTCCGAGCGTGTGACGGCCTCCGTGTATTCCAAGGCCAGCCTTTCCTGCTCTGTATAGCAGTCCGCGTCTTGCCACTGCTCCAGCGCCTCGACCTTATGCATCGCACCTGCGCGCTGCATCAGAGTATTGGAGTTGATGTCCACACAGAAGGCACACCAGTTTATTTGCGAAACGCGCACGGTGACCAATGAGCGCATCACCGGTGTTAACGGCGAAGAACGCCGGTCCAATGCGCCGTACAGCAGTGCCACGGTGGCAAACAGCCAGGGACTTCGGCCCCAAAGCAGGCCAGGTTTCAGAACCTGGCCGTACTTACGACGTTGGCGCCAGAAAAACGGCCGGATGAAAAACGGGTATTGGTGCAGAGACTTTTCGTTGATTCGCATATTAGAATTCCCTAATTAATAATATTAGAATATACTAATAAACATCTCCGAACAATGACACAGGTTAACGCTATTATGATGTGGTTAGACAACTTAGATTGGCCCTTGCTGATGATCGCAGGCTTCTTTCTGGCCATTGCGCCCATGCAGCCCGAACCTCATCTGGTGGAAAAATTGCGCATGCTCAGCGAAGGGACGCTGGTAAAACCCATCGACATTTTCGACTTGCTCATGCACAGCGCCCCCTTATTGCTGATGGCGGTAAAGGCGTTCCGTCAATTTGTTTTAAAAGTTTAAAACCGAGCTTCCGTGAGGGGACTCTTTCAAGTACCAAACCAATCGGATGATTCGGTTTCGTTCTTAACAAAAGAATTTCTCAGTGTTTTTTTGTTTCAAGGGGCAATCCCCTTGGAAAGAAAAATCCTCCCAGATGACTTTTTTGGTGAAAAACGGAACCATAGCCTTCGTAAAAGATTTCGTACTTGAAGTAAAAACATCTCAGTGAAACTAAGTCCCGCATAGATGCGAGTTCCATTGAACAAGCTTAAATGGTTGCCTTTCGGGATTGCCTTGAAAGAAAAACACTTCGATAAAATCTTTCATTAAGAACCAAGACTGATTCATCGGGCAGGTATGTGCTTCAGCGAGCACTAATCTCCAGCGTCCTAATTGCTCAAAACACCCCCTTTCATTAGCGAAACCCTAATACGTCGGTTTTATCGAGCCCAAGAAATGAATCAACCCCGAGGCTCGATCAACCGGAACCACGCCTGAGCTGCCGGTTTTAGCCGCTGGTAGAAGCTGACCAGCTTACGTTTACGCAAACCGCGGATTCCAATGCTGACAAGGTCTTCCGGCAGCGCGAACTCAGGAATAATTGCAACGCCCAGCTTAAGTCTGGCCAATGCGACCTGTGCATCAACACTGCCGAGTGACATGGTTTTTTCCGGCCTCAACTGCTTACTGGCAAACCAATCCATGATCAACTTACGTGACAAAGTTCGCTCTTCCAGTAACAACAGGTTTTCCTGTACCAGACGATGTGGCGTAACGGTATTTTGAGCCGCCAGAACATGTTGCGGATTTACGGCGGCGACTTCCTGATACTCCAGTAATGGCCGATGAATCAGTTTGGCATGATCTTGTTCGTACAGAGCAATAGCCAAGTCGGCTTCGCCCATCAACACGGCTTGCTGCGCACCGTGGGTGGTGCGGTTCAGAATAGACAGGTGGACCTGTGGAAAGTGCTGGTTGAACAATGCAATCTTGTCGAGCAACGAAAATCGCATCAAGGTATCACTGCAGGCAATGGTCAGTTTGCCAGCTACCAGTGACTGCTCTGCCTGGACGAATTCGAGCGTTTGCTGCCATTGCGCCAGTATCTGCTGCGCGTTGACCAACAGGTGCTCACCCGCATCGGTCAACCGCAGTGGATGCCGGGCAAACAGCGCAGTCCCCACAGTCGCTTCCAGCTGTTTGATTTGCAGGCTGACTGCCGGTTGCGACAAATGCACTTGCTCCGCCGCTCGACTGATATTCCGGGTCGCCGCAACGGTCACGAAGGTTTGTAACAAGCCTAAATCCATTATTTAAATCTCTTATGAAAATTATAAAAACAATAAAATTCTCTAATTTTCTATTTGAGCATAGTGTATGGCCGGATAACACAACCGAAGAGCGTTTTTTATGCTACATGACCCACAGATCCGAATTGTCGTCGGCGCCAATTGGGGCGACGAAGGAAAAGGCCGAATGGTCGACTATTTTGCACAGCAGGCGGACATCGTTGTGCGATATCAGGGCGGAAACAACGCCGGGCATACCGTCATTAACGAATTTGGGGAATTCAAATTGCACCTACTGCCCAGCGGGGTATTTAACCCTGCTGCGTTGAATATTCTTGGCCCGGGGATGGTTATTAATCTTGCCGGCTTACTCGACGAGCTACAATCGTTGCAGGCACAGCAGATTTTTCCACAGGTCATGGTGTCGGACCGGGCGACCCTGGTCCTGCCAATACACAAACTGGAAGATGAACTGGAAGAGCAGCGCCTGGGTAGTACGGCCTTTGGGTCGACAAAGAACGGTATTGCTTACGCCTACGCTGATCGCTACGCTAAAAAAGCCCTGCAGGTCGGCATGCTGACCAACCCTGATACCCTGCGCACTCATCTGCAGCGTTGGTACGATTGGAAAATTCCGATGATGAAAGGTTTGTATGGCGACTTTGAGCACCCGGATTTTCATCAGTTACTGACTTTGCTATCGGCACAGGCCGAACAAGTCGCGCCGCTGATCGGCAATGTGTCCCGTTTATCCATCGCTGGGAAAAACCTGTTGCTGGAAGCGCAGCTGGGCAGCCTGCGCGATCTTCACTTCGGTAATTATCCTTACACCACCTCGTCCTCGGTGTTGGCCGCAGCGGCCGAAGTTGGCAGTGGGCTGTTTTGGCGCACGACCCCGACAGTCACCGCAGTGGTGAAAAGCTTTGCTTCTTCCGTGGGTCAAGGTCCCTTCCCCACAGCAATGACCGATATGACCGCTTTGCGAGAAAGTGCGTTGGAATACGGCGCGACCACCGGACGAGCACGAGACATTGGCCATTTCGATGCGGTAGCGACCCGCTATGGCGTAGCCTTGCAGAAAGCAGATGAAGTAGCGCTGACAAAACTGGACTGCCTGTCGGGGATCGACACACTGAAAATCTGCACGCACTACAAATTAGACGGTGTCACCCTGAGCGAATATCCCATGACTGAGGATCTTTTTCACGTCACTCCGGTTTACCGCGATTTACCGGGCTGGACCGAAGACATCAGCACCGTGCGTGAGTTTGCGCACCTACCTCAGGCAGCCAAAAACTACGTACTCACCCTTGAAGAGCTGATCGGCACACCTATTCGCTATGTGTCCGTTGGACCGGAACGGGCGCAGCTAATAACACGCGAACAGGGCGCAGTCCATTAAGCTCAATCGGATTGCATAGCCTGCAAAGTGTAGTTTCGAAATCACCTGCGATCCGCTTTATCTGTGCATCTCTTGTCGAGAAGTGCCAGTTAAGTCTGACGATTCGTTGATTGTTCCAAACGAGAGAATTTTTTGGAGGTTTTTTTTCCAAGGGGAGATCCCCTTGGTAAGAAAAACCCGCCACGTGATCTTTGCGCATTTCTTCACCCGCTGAGGTAGCTAGCAATTGTTCAGAGCTGCCCTAGAGTTAAGCCTGATTGCAGGTGCTATCTAAATGCCAATTTACAGGTCAACTAAGTTTTAACAAATGCCGTTAGGGCACATCCCTGTGCCCAAATCCTCGCAACGATTAACGATAATAAAAAGTGAAGCCTAAACGCGTACCGTAACTGACTTCTTTGTATGTATCGTTGCCAAAATCTACGTCAACACCATCATCTTTTGCGTTCAGACGGCTACTCATCGATAACCCGATACCTCCATCGACGGAAAAATTGTTCGCCAGAAAATAGCGAGCGTCGACATTTGCTCTGGTTAACAGGAATTGGTCATGATAAGTGTCCGTTGAGTCAACTTCATCCTGCCAATGGCGAGTACGCAATCCGGCCAGAATTTCCGCATCCAACATCACATTCGGTTTGATGTCTTTCTTATAAAAAACACCCGTCCAAAAAACCGTATTGGTGTAGTGGTCGTTGCCGTTAAAGTCTTTAATGCCGTCCTGATCAACTGTCACGTCCGCATCATCGGAAAAGCGATAAAAAGATGCGTAAACAGAAAGGTTATTTTTTAATTTATATTCAATCGATGGTTCAAATGCAAAATCAAAGTCTGTTGTGCGTTCGCTACTTACGGCTCCGCTATCCTCGTATTCGGTGTCGCGGACATCTCTATAAACTCGCGCATACAATCCCAACGTCACTTTTTCATTCAACGCATAGTTACCTGTCCCCTGAACATTAAAATTACCGCCTGAGTAGGTAAAGCTGCTATTTAAATCGGGATAGTCGTATTTGTTTGAATAACTGCTGGCATTAGCGTTGATGGATTTTACAGAAAAAGACCATTGCTTTGCCTGTAAATCCAGTTCCGACGCACCGACGAACCCCGCTAAACTTGCTAAGGATACTGCTAATAACTTCTTCATATTAATCCCCTATAAAAACATCATTTTTTAGCGTCGACCTTTATATCAGATAGTCACAACCCGTTCGCCAAGAAACTCTCCCAAACTTGATCTCACACAAGAAGTGGCCATCAGAATGTTCATCCAATGCAGGCGTTTTTCATGACTATCGACCTATTCACAAAATTTATTTCAAATTAACTGCAAAAAAATAGTTGTATATGTTGAATATTGGGCGTAAGGTCACGTCATGCTCAAACATTAACCAAGGGTAAAGGGAGTGTGAGTTATGGCAATGACGAACCCGACCAAACAGCTCATTATCGGCGGTAGCTTGGTATTGGCCATGTACGCATTAATTTTATTACTGCGTCTTTGACAGCAACGAACCGGCACACTGGAGACATCATGGAAACGTTGGAACGCCAGGTATTAGATAACCTCGTCCGCTTACGCAAGCGTGCTGGGTTGTCACAAAAGCAAGTCGAGACACAGTTGGCTTTGCGCGCCAATACACTGTACGACATTGAAAAAGGCCGGCTAAAACTGCCATTTGTGCTCGCCGTGCAATTGATGGACTGCTATCACGCGCCACTGGACGCGTTGATTCAAGACGACTCGGCAGCAACCACCACCGGAACCGAGCAACCTCAGGAGGCTGTCAGCAGTTTAGCGGCCCTGGGCATTATCGACAGCGGTATTCACCCGTTGGCCAATTCCATCGCTCAAGACCCGGTTATTGTTGCCGAAATTGGTGTTGGTCAGCTCGGTAAGAAACCGCTCATGGAATTGCTGCTGGCCAATCTCACCGAAACTCAACAGCAGCATTTCGTTCTGGACCTGTATCGCTACATTAATTCGCTCATAAGCAGTGACGGAGAAATCCGGGACAGCGAAATAAAACTGCGCGACACGCTGATCGCACAAGCCCAGGTGAAACTGTCGGAATCCGACAAAAAAAGTATCGCCCGCGCATTTCAGAAACCGTTTTTCGGCAAATCCATGGCGAAAAGCTTGCCACGCAATGCCTACAAACACTTTCTTGTCTGGACGTTGCATCTGGTATCACGCAGCGATGGCAAGGTGCACTACAAAGCGCGCGACTACATTCATCAGGTTGCGGAACATATTGAATTGCCGATGAGCGCATTTCGCTTCATCGAAGAACAGGTAGCAACAGCCTACCGCGATGACGTTTAAGGAGAGACTATGGAAACTTTACCCCTTATTTGGATTGGGCTCGGTGTTGCGTTGGTTCTGCTGGAACTGGTAATACCCGGTGCCGTGCTCGGCTTTATTGGTGGCGCCGCTATTCTAACCGGCATCCTGATTTATCTGGGTCACCTATCCGGTCCGGTCGATATCATGATGACCTTTTTTGTGTCATCAATCTTTTTTATCCTGGTGCTAAGAACCGGGCTAATAAAACTGTTTCCGTCGCAATCGCTGGTGGAAAACACCGATGAAACGAAAGATGCCATCGGTCGTATTGTCGACGTTATCGAACCGATCACGCCTTACCGGCGTGGACGCATAAAGTATTTGGACGTCAGCTGGGAAGCACAGGCTGATATCGAAATTGAGGCAGGTCATCAGGCTGTTATCAGCGGCCGAGACGGCAACTGCTGGATCGTAAAATCACTGAACTAAAGGACGACACTATGGTGCTCTTTACAATATTGGTGCTCATTGCACTGTTTCTGTTTAAAGTTTTTTTCGTGGTCGTACCGATGCGGGAATCTTACGTTGTCGAACGACTTGGCAAATTCCGCGCGGTCTTCGATCCGGGTCTGCATGTCATCATTCCGTTTTTCGACCGCATTGCTTACCGGCACGAAATTCGCGAGCAGGTTTATGACATTCCGGCGCAACACTGTATTACCAAAGATAATATTCAGGTGGAGATCGACGGTTTGGTATACCTGAAAGTCATGGACCCGAAACTGGCCAGCTATGGTATTGGCGACTATCGCAATGCGGCCATCAATCTGGCGCAAACAACCATGCGTTCGGAAGTGGGTAAGTTATCACTCGGGCAGATATTCTCTGAACGTGAGACCCTAAACGAAACCATCGTTCGCGAGATCGATCGCGCCTCTGAAAGCTGGGGTATTAAGATGTACCGGTATGAGGTTGCCAATATCGCGCCGTCCGCACACGTAGTGACCACGCTGGAAAAACAGATGGTCGCTGAACGTGACCGTCGCGCAGAAATCACTCTGGCTACCGCACAGAAAGAAGCCAAGATCAACATGTCCGAAGGTGAGCGTCAGGAAGCGATCAACCATTCCGTTGGTGAACGCCAACGCCGAATCAACATTGCCGAAGGTAAAGCACGTGAAATTTCCCTGCTTGCGGAAGCGCAGGCACAGGGTATCGCCATGGTCGCAGAAGCCATCAACAAACCGGGTGGCAACAAAGCTATCAAAATGCGTTTGGTCGATCAGTTTGTTGACGAGCTGGGTAAAATTCTCGACGGCTCTGATATTTCTGTACTGCCCAGTGAAATGGCTCGCGTGAAAGGCATCTTCGAAGGTGTCGATCAGGTGTCCAAGACATTTAAGAATTAAGGAGCACAGTTTATGTTTGGAATTAATGATTTTGGTGATGTCTTTGTGCTCGTGGTGTGGAGCATTATTTTTCTGCTGTTCATCGTGGCACTGTTTCGTTCGTTATACTTTGTACCGACAAAAAGTGCATTCATCGTTGAGCGTTTTGGTAAGTACCTGAAAACCATGGAACCCGGTTTTCACGCCATTGTCCCTTTCATTGACAAAGTGGCGGACCGCATCAACCTGAAAGAAATGACCATTGACGTACCACCGCAATATTGTTTCTCCATGGACGAAATTAACCTGCAGGTGGATGGCGTGATCTACATGGCGGTTATCGATCCGAGCAAGGCGTCTTACGGTATCGTCGATTACGTTGATGCCGCGGTTCAATTAGCACGAACCACCACACGTTCGGTCATCGGTACGCTGGAACTGGAACGTACGTTCGAAGAGCGCGACCTGGTCAGCGCGAAAGTCGTTGAGGTGCTGAATGCAGCCGGTCAGGCCTGGGGTATTCGCGTACTGCGCTTTGAAATTAAAAATATTCTGCCACCTGTCTCGGTAAATGAAGCCATGGAACGTCAGGTCACTGCAGAACGAGACCGTCGAGCCATTCTGGCCAAGAGTTTGGGCGATAAACAATCGCGTATTAATGTTTCCGAAGGTGAAATGACCGAGACCATCAACGTCTCCGAAGGTGACAAGCAACAGCTGATTAACGAAGCTGAAGGTAAAGCGCAGGAAATTTTGACCATCGCCAAAGCCACGGCTGAGTCGATTACCAAAATTGGCGCTGCTATTCACGAACAGGGCGGTGAAGAATCCATTCGCTTACAGTTGGCTGAAAAACTGTTTAACAAGGTAGGTTCATTGGCGGATGCACACACTCGCGTAGTACTGCCGGCCAACGTAGCCGACTTCCACGGTTGGTTAAAGATGGCGGATTT
>JBNKNI010000045.1:0-32658 GCA_050293765.1 Reinekea sp. | reverse complement strand
CTCAAACAGACGGCTACTCGATTCAAAGTGGCTCTCGCTTTCACCTTCCACATGGGTGCGGGTTTGCACTTCGCCGACCTGGGTCGAATTGGCTTCACGGGTCATCTGCACGGAACGGTTATGACTGGACTGCGCATGCACCCCCAATTCGCGAATGAAATCGCGAGTCGATGCCGCGTTATACGAACCGGACACCGAAACCGAAGGACCGCTGAATAGTGATTCGAAAAAACCACTGGTGCCGCCCTTAGACGACGCGCTACCGCTGGAACTGCTAGAGCTGTGAGTGGTATCTTTGCTTTCCAGGTCTGACATGAATGAATCCATCGAATCCATATAATAACGCTCTTCGGACGATTGCTCGTGCCGGTACGACAACTGAGACTCGGTATCAAATGAAAAGCGAGAACGTCGGTCTGACGTGAACAAGCGGACTTTTTCACCGGGCAGCAACGTGGTGCTGTAAACCAGATTCCCCATTTGCAGGGGGCCAGTGCACCGCTCGACCCGTATGTGAATCGCGGTTTCAACGGTGACAGGTACTGCACGATTCTCCAAACGCACATCCGTCTGATGGTTCAGCCGATACACGAAGTCGAGATAATCGCATTTTTTTCCTTCGACAAATTCCGGACAACAATTGGTTTGCTTCGCCATGAGATTTCTCCTTGTACTATGACGGTTTTAAAAAAACGTATTGAAAGATCCCGGTGAATCAGGTCAATAAACATGGGCATCACCCAACAACGAGATCAGGCGAAAAAGGAGCACACCATTTAATGAAGAGCCTTAACGGCATATGTCTAAGGAGGGACAAGCAAAACCCTGTCTGCATTAAATACATCAGCATCCATACTGCGTATTCAGTGAAAGGTATAGTGCAATGAGACAGGGATAACAATCGTAACCGTCGACTATTTTCGACATCTGTGATGCAGTCACCAACCGTTTCTTTCACTGAGTCACCTTATTTCCTTACCCTGCTCAAAAAGACTTGCAAAAAGTTGCCAACCTTTTGCAAGTTGCTGGCGTCCAAGCAAACATCGACCCAAAAAAGTGTAAGGAAAACACGTCATGTTTTTAAAACCCAACCTGTTCATTCTCTGTAGCATCACACTGCTCAGTTATTCCTTGTGTTTCGCTGAGCCTGTGGTCATTCCCAGCGGGGATCTATCGCTCGACGGTGAGTTAACGAGACCCTCCGGAGACATTACCGGCACGTTGATTTTTGTCGGTGGCTCAGGCACCGCCGACATCCGCAAGTACGCGGAAGGCTTTCGCGAAACATTGTTGATGGATGTGTTTTTACCGAAAGGCTATGCCGTTTTGTCTATGAATAAACGGGGTATTGGTCGCAGCGGGGGGAATTGGCAACGCAGTTCCATCGAATCACGTGCCGACGATCTGCAGGCTGCCATTCAGTTTGTCAGGCAGCAAGATGAGCTGAAGGCAAAGCCCATTGCGATTGCCGGACACAGCCAAGGGGGTTGGGTAGTGCAAGAAGTGGCGAGTCGCGAGCCGGATTTGCAGTTTGCAATCGACTTTGCCGGTCCGGTCGTTGCGGTCGCAGAACAGGATTTGCAACTCATCCGTTTGCAGGCCGCTTGCCAGGGTGCCGATATTAAACAACAGGAGCGGGCGGTAACAAAAAGGGATAAAGCCCACCGTCGCATGCAATTCTTCGGTCAGTTTGTCACCCTGTTTCAACTGCGCTATATGGCCAACATTCTGCCTTACAACCCGGCGACGGCACTGCAGAAAAACCGCGTCCCCATGCTGCTGGCTTTCGCTGAAAACGACCTGATGGCAGATGCCAGCCAAAACATTGAACGCCTGCAAACTCTGTTTCCAGAAGGCATACCGGATAACCTGACGGTACATATCGAGCCCCAAACCGACCACATGTTTCGGCTCACATCAGACCGTTGCGTCACCTACACTCAGCATGATCAGCGCCCATATTCACCGGCATTTGTCGCCTATCTCGACGATTGGGTAGCGCTGCAACTGGCGCGTTAACAACAATTGGACGACGTCGGTTCCACTGGCACTTAACCGACGTCAGGCGAAATGCGCGCTTTCGCCACAAACAACCACGCCACCTGCAATGACCTGCGCACGCACACCGCCCCGCCAGTCTGGCTTCAAGGCCGCTTTTAAGCCAGGACAGGCAGCGTCCATCAGATCGCAAGGATCGGTTTCGCGCGTAACCTTAAGCTGGCAATCGCCCAGATGAATCACTTTACCCACATCGTCCGCCGAAAACCGGTACCCGCTAACCAAGATATTCGCTCGACGCGTCGTCCACGGTAGGTCCTGACCGACTTCAGCGCAGGCGTCGTTCCAAGACTCCTGGCTCAACAGCGTGACCATAAATTTACCAGGCTTACGACCCACGTCCCCCTGGACCCCAGTCGTTTCATCAATCTCGGCCTGTGTTAACAGCTGCATGGCAGCCCCTTTTTGAGCGCGTATCGCAATAGCTTTAATCTGCATCCCTGAATCTCTTTTGGTTATGGTGACAAAAGGGCATTTTGCCAGAAGTTGGAATGAGAAAGATAATCAATAAAATTCTACTTTAGACTTTTCTAATATATGTGTTAGACTACCTGTGTCTTTCGACAGCACAGACTCAGTTTCCGTCATTCCAGCGTTTTCGCTCTGTAACTCAATGATGACAGCGCGTGACGAACAATCCGGTTTGAACAGGGGTAAAACGCCCGCTCGGCCAGGCAAGCTGGTCCTATACTGAGCAGACGTACACGATCTTTATTAGCGAGGTTTATGCGTGAGCGCATTAAAAAAGATTCAAGGTAACGACCTGATTCAGGGCGTTCTGAAACTGGTGGTTACCGGGAAATACGGCAAAACACTGCTGATCAGTGACGTAAATGCCGCCATTATTGTCACCCTGATGTTAATTCCCCAAAGCCTGGCGTACGCATTAGTGGCAGGCTTACCGGCTGAAGCGGGTTTGTACGCGTCTATTCTGCCGTTGATTGCTTATGCGCTGTTTGGGACCAGTGCGGCACTGGCGGTTGGGCCGGTCGCCATCGTCAGTTTACTGACCGCCAACACGCTGATGCCGTTCGCTGATATCGGCTCACCGGAATACACCGAGCTGGCTTTGTTGCTGGCCGCCATGGTTGGTTTTTTCTATTTCCTCATGGGCGTTTTCCGCCTGGGCTTTATCACCCAGTTGCTCAGTTACCCAGTGATGAAAGGCTTTATCACAGCCTCTTCGCTGCTCATCATTATCGGGCAGATCAAACCACTGACCGGCATTTATATGTCTCGCGGCAACCTGATTGAACGATTGCACACCTTGGACATTTCCACACTGCACATGGTGTCTGCCGCCATGGGCCTGATTGCCATGGCGATATTGTTCTGGGCTCGGTCAAAGGCTGGTATTGCGGTAACCAATAAGCTGTTTGGCAAGTACGGCACGCTGTCACGTCGCCTGTTGCCCATGATTCTGATTTTACTTGCGGCGTTGTTAACCGGTTTACTGGACCTAAATAGCACCGGGCTTGCTACCGTGGGCGCGTTGCCAAAAGGGTTGCCGAGCCTGCACCTGCCCGAATTCGATATAGCGCTGATCCGCCAATTGGCGTTACCGGCTTTTATCATAACCCTGATTGGTATGACCGAATCGATTGCCGTGGCACAAACGCTCGGTGCCGCCAAACGCCAGCGCATCAGCGCCAACCGCGAGTTATTGGGCTTAGGCGCAGCAAACATCGCGGCTGGTTTCAGCGGCGGCTTCCCGGTGACCGGAGGGATGGCGCGTTCGGTGGTCAACGCCGATGCTGGTGCTGAAACGCCCTTGGCCGGTGCCTTAACGGCAATATTTTTAAGCCTTGGCATTCTCTTTTTAACTCCGTGGCTGGCGTATATTCCGATCCCAGTCCTGGCGGCAACAATCATTGTGGCGGTCAGCCAACTGTTGGAATTCCCATCCATGGCCAAACTGGTGCGCATGAACCGGTTGGACGGTGCCATCAGTTGGATTACTGCCATTCTGGTGCTGATCTGGGAAGTGGAAGCCGGATTGATGGTCGGTGTCGCCCTGTCGATTCTGGTGATGCTGGCCAACCACCGCAGCCCCTTCATGGCTGTCGTGGGCTTGTTACCCAGCACCGAACGCTTTAAAAATGTGAATCATGCCGATACCGAAACCCTGCCCAACAGCGTGTTTTTGCGCATTGACGAGAGCCTCACTTTTTTGAACTCCGGCGTTGTTGAACAGGAAATTCTGAAGCAGGTGGCCAGTAACGAAGCGATCAAAAATTTTGTGGTGGTCGCAGCCGGTATTCATTCTATTGATGCCAGTGGCGCTAACATGCTCAAGCGGATACACCAGGAGCTTGCGGGCGCCCAGGTTGAAATGTACATCACCGATGTGAAAGTACCGCTCGCGAAAAAGTTAGAAGCGTTTCAGGTGTTCAGCTCTGCCCCGGAAAAACGATCGCTTTCCACCATTGAGCTGTATCGACAGCTGCAAGCCGAACAATCGGCGTAATGCAACTCACCGACATGGACGTCGCATCAACCATTTCTGCGTTCACCAGCGATGCGCTGGCAGATTATTCTGCATCGGATGACGACGTTACTTTCGTGTAACGATCAAATATTCGCTGATAGGTGCCATCGATCAACATTTCATACAGGGCGCTATCGAACAAGGTAACCAAATCCTCTAAACCGGCTCGTTTGGAAAAGGTTAAAAAGGCTGGGCTGGAATCCAGCGGCGGAAACAACGGTACCACATAGGTGTAACCCAACTGTTTAATCTGATACGCGCCCACAAAGTAATTCGTGATCACCGCATCCACACGCTGAGCGTTTAACATCTGAAAACTCTTCACTTCCTGTTCAACGCGAAACTCTTTTACATCCCCTCGTCGTACCGCCGTTTCAATTCTGAAGCGGCTAGGTTATCGGGTGTTACGAAACCCTGTGGTCCCAATGTGGACACCCAGGGGTTCTGTGAATGAATCTGCGACTTTTTTTTTGGCTGGCTGCGCTCATGAACGCCAACGCCAAGCCAAGACAAAAATCGTCACCGTTAACAAACCTTCAACAGCGCCATACTGTAAGTAGTACCACCAGGTTTCTCCGACGACGTTTCCGATATTCACTAACGTGTAGAGTGCGCCAAAACCCAGATGCAATCCGCGAGTAAGTGTGCGCTGAAACATGAAGGTTGCGGTACACATCAGAGCTGGAATCAGCATGAGTACGGAGGCGATTAACAAGGCGGATTGTGACACGGTAAAAGGCCCCATGTTGCCCTCGGCAATACTGTCGATCATACCCGGCCGGTAAAAACTGAAGACGTCGGCGTACAGGTACAAAAGCATCAATGAGATCCACAACGACGCTAATTTTATACGTACGGGCAGCTCACTGAGCATGGGGCTGATTGAAACGGGTTGATGAGTTGATGTCATACGATTGACTCCTGAGAAGTTCCGATTAAAAACGCATACCGATATTCAAGCCAGGTTCGAAAAGAAAATAGCCCGGCCATTTTGCGTCCAGCGCTGCAAAAGTCTCCGGGACGTTTGTGCGTATCGGCCAACTGGTGGCGGCTACCGAAGGCTCGATAAAAAACCGATCGTCGGCCCACGAAAAGTGATACCCCACACGTGCCGTGGAAAACAATTGCCAGCCGGTCTGGAGGTGGTTGTTTTCAGTGTCGGAGTAACGCTGCATCATGGGCATGGCGTGTACCTTGGTAAAAAAACCTTTCCTGTAAAAGTGCTGCCAGGTGAGACCAACGCCAATGTCACGTACCGTGCCGGGGTAATCTTCCGCTGGGTCGCCAAACGACTGTCCATAGGGAATACCCAGCGGCGCAGGGTAACGCCAGGTGATGAATTCCACACCGATGTAATCCTTTGATCCAAGGCGGCGGCTCAGTTCTAATTGCAAATATTGTGGGGAATCGTCGGTGAAGTTTGCCAACGCAAATGCCGATGTATTCGCTTGATAGGGGCCAATATCAGCCATGCTAATGCTTGATAACAGCCCGCCACAACTCAGGAACGACACAGCAACAACGGAAGGAAGGTAACGCATGAAAGAGTCCTCTTGGTTCAGTGCACCCACTGTACCGGAGCGCCCGACCAGCTTTCATTGACGTTGGTTAAGATGGCTAGCCTGAAAATTTTACCCTATTGCTCAGAATGTCGCTGTATCCCACAACTCTCAAATTTTCCAGGCTAATTTTGTTGCAGTCTTTTGCGCAGTCGGCTCAACGATTCAGGTTTAATCCCCAAGTATGAAGCGATTTGATACTGCGGCACCCGCGCAAACAAAGACGGGCGGGTTGCCAACAGATGCGCGTAACGCTGTTCAGGGCTGGCACTTTTCTGTACCGCAATTTCTTGCTGATGCATGAGCTGCAACTGTTCGGATTGTTGGCGGCAAATGTCTTTCAGGCGGGGCAAACGGGCAAAGACTTCCCGCTCCAATTGTTCATCCGTAACGTTTAACAAACAGTCTTCCATGCACACGGCAAAACTCGGTGCAAATATGCCTTTACCGGCAACGGCGGGCAATACGGTTTGCCCTTCGGTGTAAAAGTCGAGTGTAAACTCTTCGTCGTCGTGCAAATGATAGGTACGGACACACCCTTCAACAACAGCGTAGTAGCGCTCTAACGGTTGCCCGGCCCGAAACAGATATTCCCCCTTCGCTCGGCGTTCCAATCGCTGTAACGTTAACAGTTCTGCGCGCTCCTGTTCGGTGAGTGCCTGCAGTGGGTCTGTTAATGATCGGGGTGCATGCGGGGAGTCGGGTATGGACATGAAAAAGCCGCTCAATAGGAAGAACAATAGCCCATCATACGGCAGATTTTTGAAGGATCAATCGCTGAGGGAGGCGGCCTCATACCATTGCGTCATTAGCGTGCGCTGCTGCTCCGTATCGCGGTGCACACAGGTACGGCAATAATCACCATCATCGGCCGTGTAGTACC
Source organism: Reinekea sp. (assembly GCA_050293765.1). GTDB lineage: Bacteria > Pseudomonadota > Gammaproteobacteria > Pseudomonadales > Natronospirillaceae > Reinekea. The sequence continues at coordinate 25,670 of JBNKNI010000045.1, read as the reverse complement.
GGCAACAACCACCTCGACTGACAAAGGTTTCGATCCGATCCTGCCAATGCAGCGACGTCCAGCGAACCTGCCGGTTGTTAAGCTTTGATGCCTCACCCAATAGCCCCTCAAAGAAATCCCGCCGGGCAAAGTCTTCGGCCTTTTGTTGTTTACCAACCTGCAACCAAGCGTAGGCCAGGGCATCGGAGATCAACCGCCATTGTGCGGCGGCACCCAAACGACACGATTGCCGTTGTGCTTCAACCAGCGGGGCAAACAGCGCCACCAACCACGCCGTACGCTGCCGGTGGAAATCGTGCCCTCGCGCAATACATTCCAGCGCTTTTGACTGATAACACAAAGATAAGGATGCATCTGCCGAAATCCCGATGCCCAGATTTGCCGGTTCCAACACCGGGAGCGGATAGTCCTTTAAGGATGCTTCTGCGACCACCCTACCCAGCTCACGCGCCAGTAACCCGATCGCGAAACAGCCCTGACCTTGTCGGTCCAGACCCGGGTACTGGCGTTCATAATGCGCATACAGTTGCTGCCAAAACGGATGATCGGCACTATGAAGGTCGCGCCAGGTCAACGCGACGGCCTGCGACTTCCCAACCGGTAAAAGTTGGGACCTTATCTCAGGAATATTCAGATCATTCGCCACCGGCAAAACCCTGTTATTGACGATCAGGAAGTGAAGACGGCACAACAGTGGTGGGGTCACCATCCACAGCCAGTTCCAGCTCAGGTATCAGATTGTCCAACAGGAACTCGATACTCAACGGGCTTAAAAAAGAGAAAGCACCGCCCAAGGTATCGCCAACAAACACTTCACGGCCCTGCTGATAAAACGGCATAAACTGTCGCATGGGGATCGCGTCGGCGGCGTTCAGGGCATCTGAGGCGGATAACCACAACAACACATCCACATTCAAAAGATCCAGCCGTTCTTCGCTGAAAGAGGCGTAAAAGGAAGCACCGGCCAGTTCATCGTAAACCGACGGAATTCGGAACCCCAGTTGCGTCAGTAAACGGCTGCGCAAATCTGAACTCGAGTAAACACCCGGTTGACCGGAATAATAAAATGCCACGGCGGCCTGCTTATTTTGAAACTCCGGGTGAGCGCTTTTTTCTTGCGCAATACGTTGTTCAATGCGCGCAACCAATGCGGTCGCCGATTCGGTTTGATCCAATGCCTGACCGACCCACAGAGTTCGTTCCTGCCAAGGCATACCGTATTCGATGTAGTCTGCAGACTGCGCCAATGTCGGGGCAATCTTAGACAGCTTGGCGTAATCGTCTGCAGACATGCCGGAGGAGATGCCCACAATCAAATCCGGCTGCAACGCCGCGATCGCTTCAAAATCCAGCGCATCGCGACTGAGAACAACCGGAGTTGCTGACCCGAGTTCATCCTGTGCCCAGGGCCAGGTTGCGAAGGGCATGTCACCATACCAGTCCCGAATAGCAACCGGTTTTACACCCAGGGCCAACAGGTCATCCTGATCGCTGTACCCGACGGAAACGACACGTGTCGGCGCGTCGGTTAACGTCATCGTACCGAACTTATGGTTTATGGAAACCGGGTAATCGGCCCATACGGTAACGGACGATACACCCAATACCAGCACTGCGGAAATCCGCTGAATAATAGATAAAGATTTGTTCATGCTTTACTCCTGAAAGATGATGAACTTGCCCGGGACGTCCGGACTAACAGAAAGAGAAACGCGGGTGCGCCGATCAATGTCGACAACACACCGGCGGGAATTTGCAAGGGCGCCCAAAGCGTTCGACCGAGTAAATCGGCACTGCCCACTAACAGGGCGCCAATCATCGTACTCAGCAACAGTTGCCGGTGCGGCAAGCGCACTCCTAAACGACGAGCCACATGCGGTGCCAGCAAGCCGATAAATGCCATGGGCCCTACCACGGCTGTTGCCATGGCTGCGGCAGAGACAGCGAAGAAAAGTTGTAAGCGCTTTATGCGGCGCAAAGGCACACCCAAACCCTGCGCCATCACATCACCTAATTGCTGAACAGCCAGGTAATGCGCCAGTGCCCAACTACAAGGCAGTAATACAATGAACCACAGACTCAGCGTGGTCACATCACGCCAATCGGTTAAGTGCACGCTGCCGCTGAGCCACGACAACGCATTCATCACACGATCCAGATCTCCGTAGGTCAATAACGCGGAGGTCAGTGCCGATAAAAACAGCGACATGCCTATGCCCAACAAAATAAAAGTTAATGTCGATGGTGTGCGGTGATATTCGTTTAAAAACTGAATCAAGGCGGCACTGACAAATGCGCCAAGCAACGCTGCCCATTGCCGATGTTCCGGCTGACCCAGATCGCTGACTAACCAAATCACCACCGCCAATGCCGCCCCTTGTGATACGCCAACCAGAGACGGGTCTGCTAACGGATTGCGGGTTAAGCCCTGTAGCAGAAAACCGGATAAGGCAAACAAAGCACCGGCCAGCAACGCACAAAATATCCGTGGCAGGCGAAACTCCCAGAGTACAACCCAGCCTGATGAATCGGCATCTGTTGTTGGCAGGTTTTGCCACCCGCCCTGCCAGAAGCCATACCAAAGACCACTCACCAATTCGGGCATTGTCAGGTGATAAGAGCCAAGGCGAATCGAAAACAGAACCAACAACAGCAACACAAAACCCGTCATATAAAAAACATATGCATCTGACCGCGAGATTTCGTTTTTTTGAAACCATTGGGCACGCACGAATGTCTGACTCATAACGATGCCCCCGCGCGTCCGTAACGCAACACCAACGCCATAAACCAGGGTGCGCCGATCAACACGGTCAGCAAACCGGCCGCAATTTCCCTGGGTGCAAATAACACTCGGGCCAGCAGATCGATTCCCAATAAGTAGCCTGCGCCTATCAACGCACTGAACAACAGCAACGTGCGGTAATCACCACCAGTAAACAGACGCACCACATGTGGAATCACCAAACCGACAAAACCCAGTGGACCGGCCAAGGCTACGGCGCTGGCGGTCAACAGAATGACGCCGACCAAGATAATGACTTTATGGCGACGAGGCTCGACCCCTAACGCGCCAGCGGTATCTTCGCCTAACGTTAAAATCGTCAACACTCTGCCTTGGGGAAAAATAAGTAACATGCCCAAAAGCCACATGGGCAAAACCCAGAAGAGTGTTTGCCAGCGCTGTCCGGAAAACGACCCCACCAGCCAAACCCGAAGTTCGTTAAAACTTTGGTCGTTAAACAGATGCAGGAGTGTGATGATGGCCGATAATAATGCGGTCACCGTGGCGCCGCTTAGCGTCAGCATTAACGGCGTCGCGCCGCCAGGCATTCGGCCCGCCAGCCACCAAACCAGACAACCGGCGAACAATGCGCCTACGGCAGCTTGCACCGGCACCCAAGCGAAGTTTGCGTGACCCAACACACCAAACAGCACGACACATAAGGCAGAACCGGAAAGCAACCCTAACAACCCAGGGTCCGCCAGCGGATTGCGCGTGACCGCCTGCAGGGAAACGCCCGCTACCGCCAGAGCAGAACCAGCGAGCGCTGCCGCTAGTGCCCTTGGCAATCGCAATCGAACCACTACGAGATGCTGCATACTGTCTTGCTGAAAATTGATGAATGCCTGCACAACGTCGGTCACCGGAATGGGGCGCGCACCAAACGCCACATGCAGCGCAACGAGCAACAATAGCGTTGACACACACAACATAGCCGCCACTGTTTTCAGGCTGACTTGCCAACCGAGATGTTGCGGTTCTATGTCTGTACGCAGCATCATGCACACACCTCAGTCGAGTCGACCAAAGTGACATCGCCCGTCTCGGCAACCAAGGTTTGGCGGGTTGTGGAAGCGTGGTTCGGTGGCATCATGCAGGGCTGACAGAACGGTCGGTCCGTCAAAGGGTCGCGGTACACAGTCGCGTTCAAGTCAAACACGTCGAGCAGGTTATCGGGGGTAAAAATGGTTTCCGGGGCTCCCTGATGTTTTATTCGCCCTGCTTTCATCATCACCAGATGATCCGCGAACGCCGCCGCCAGATTTAACTCATGCAGCACGATAACCATCGTCCGTCCCTGTTCACGACTGAGCCGCTGCAACAGCTGCATCAACTCAACCTGAACTTTCAAATCCAGGTAAGTCGTGGGTTCATCGAGCAGCAGAATGTCGGTTTGCTGAGCTAACGCCATGGCGATCCAACAGCGTTGCCGCTGCCCGCCGGAAAGCTGATCCACCGGCCTGTCGGCGAAAGCCAGGACATCGGTCATCTGCATCGCCTCATGCACGAGACGTTCGTCATCTGGGGTCGGCGAACGCCACAAGGACTGATGAGGGAAGCGGCCAAGCGTCACCAGATCCCTGACCCGCAAACCTTCCGGCGCAATCGGGCTTTGCGGCATGTATCCGAGCTTCTGCGCAACGGCTTTGGTCGACAAACGATGAATATCATCGCCATTGAGTAACACCTGCCCCTGTTGCGCCGGTAACGACCGCGCCATCGCTTTAAGTAACGTACTTTTACCGCAGCCATTGGCGCCAATCAGAATGGACAGCTGATTCGCTGGCAATGCCAAATCGGCGTTGAAAACAACCGCACGATCGTATCCTGTGGTGAGAGACTGACATTCTAATGGCGACATCATCGGTGAAGGCAAATACAGCAAAAGATGGCTGAATATTAATGATAATGGTTATCATTTGCAAATAAGAATTAAAATCATATCCCTATTGCCTCAGCCTAAGCTACCCAGTGACGGGGCTTTGCCGCCACAAAAAAGCCGGCTACTCCGTTGAGGCGCCGGCTTTAAAAATGGGCGTTGGTATTAGGTCAGGGCAATATCGGGTTACTCAGTGCGTCGCCATTCGCCATTACAGCCAGAAGGCAAAAAACTCAAACAACACCGCGCCAACACCATCGTCTATATGTTCGTATTCATTAACATACTTTCGAGCATTGTCCGTAACGCCATCGTTGTTTGTGTCATAGGTATGCTGTTTCTGCTCAATACGCCCTTCATTGTCGTATTGGTACTCGGTGGACTGGGAGGATTCATAAGACCCATCGCCATTGGAGTCGGTGTACTTGGTAAGATTACCCAAGTACCCCAAATCAGGCTGAGAAAAGACCGTTCGATAAACTTTTGAAAGTGTTACGCCGTCGTTGTAGACGGATTGAAGCATTTCCGTCGTGTCACCATCTTCATTCACGGTATAAGCCTGAACCGTCAGATAGTCGATTGTCTGATCGCCTTCATAATCGGTTGTCATACGATATTCCGTACGATTGCCCTGCTCATCAAAGGTATAAGTTTCGACATAGGAATAGCCAGCTACTTCGTTGGTATCGTATGTCGTAATCGTGTGAACAGTCACGTCAGAGCGTTCATTGTATTGCCAGGCCTCAACGTTGTAACTGTCGTAAACACCATCTGCGTCGGTGTCGGTGCCCGCTCGCTTTTCAAGTGGCTGGCCTGTCGAGTCGTAGAGGTACGTGGTATCAATAATTTGGTCAGCCTGTTGATCATCGTTTACGTCGCGCCATTCGTGTTCCGATACCAACCGGTTTTCGCTGTCATATTCAGACGTCCGATAGGTGTAGTTGCTGCCAGCCACCTGTGTGTAACCGGAAACGCGCCCCTGCGGATCATAGGCGAATGTCATTATGATCGAAGAATTATAAGTTCCATCACCGTTGTAATCGTAATACTCCTGCGTGCCGACTTTCTGACCTGAAGCGTTATAGGTATAGACCGATCCTCGTTCGAAACTTTTATTACCTTCGGCATCATAATTTATATATCGCTCTGACAGCAGCCGCCCCATGTCATCCGCTTCATACTGAACGTCTGAGGTCAGAACGCTTTGTTCATCACTGGTCGCTTCGCGCTCCAGGTAGCCTGACGCGCTATATTCATAAACGGTTGAATCAGACAATGTCATTTCCAACCCTTGATACTGAACTTGGTTTGACATAAAAACATAAGGCAGTTCCAAGCCCGCAACAGCATATAACTGAGGCACCAACACCATGGGGGTTACCTTACGGTCAATACCCAGTTCGCCAGTCAATTGAATCAACGTGTATTCATAGAAGTCGTACGGTGCTACCGAGAAATCTAGCTCGGTATTTATCGTCGTCACGGTACTAAAAGCACTCACGTCGAAACCATTGCTGGGGTCGGCGTCGGCATCCAGCGTTGCCAGAAGTTGGATGAGATTGGTCAATGCAGTGAAATCACTGAACCCCTGATTGTCAAAAAAGAAGTTTAAAAAATCGTCTGTTGATTGCGGGTATTCTGAAACCAGATCCGTCAAGGCATATCCGGTGTCGGCGCTAAAGCTGGCAAGTTGATCGCCGAGAACCGACACAGTAACGGTTTCACCGGCCTGATAGCTGTACTGGCTATTTGTTAAGGTGCCTTGCTGGCTTTCGGTCGTATAAGGAAGGCCTGAAATATCGAAGGCCAGAAACTCACCGGTCGATAACGTCACGGTCTCTTCCGTGTTCGAGTCGTCAGTACTCTCGAGCAACGGATTACATCCGCTCAATAAAATAGTCACACCCGCAGCGGCCACACCCAATAGTCGATCCATTTACATCTCTCTCGTTTTTTTGATTAGTGACCGAATTCTACGGGCAAAACGATGCCGGAAATGTGCAAAAAACGTGAAAGTGCACTCAACCAAAACTTCGCCATCGATGGTCATTCAGGAACTCATATAGGCGCTCTTAAGCCATAAAGGCGACCCTTAGTCACCATTTGTCATATTCGGCTCATTCTATGTTCAGATAATTCTTTAAATTACTTTAAAATTACCTATAATGACCAAAATAAGTAACTTTAAAGAGCATTTGAGATATTTAAAAAGACCTATCACACCGTCAGTGATGTTGCCCAGTTGCTTTCCCTGCACCCGAAAACCGTCTTAAAGAAAATCCAATCCGGCGAACTCGAGGCTTCCAAGGTGGGGCGGCAGTACCGAATAACAGAGGCTCAGTTACGGGCTTTCAGCGGTGAAACAAAACCGGAACCCAATACACAGCGCGCCCTGCTGGTGTCGACTGTGGTGGATATCGATGCCATTTCCACCGACGAAGGCAACCGAATAACCAACACCCTGCTCGCAGCCATTTCTCAGGCGGGAGGCGGTATCCGCATTGATGCAGTTGACTACCCGGAAATGGGCAAGCTCAAGTTGATCATCAATACCCGAAACACTGAGGACACTGAACACCTGCTGGCCATGCTCGGTCAATTGCTGGAGCCACAACGATGAACATATGGAAAAGCCCTCAAGGGCAAGATTGCGTACTGACTCGCTACGAAGAAATTCTGCAAGCCTGGCCGGTTTCTCATGAACGTAGATATGTGGAAACATCGCAGGGGCGCACGCACATCATTGTGTCCGGTCCTGAGAATGCCCCTCCGGTCATGTTGTTGCACGGCAGCACCTCGAACAGTTTTTCCTGGATGGGCGATATCGCTGAATTAGCAAAAGCTCACCGGGTGTATGCGGTGGACCTGATCGGTGAGCCCGGCCTATCATTCGCAAACCGGGCGAGTTACGACAGTGGCGTCTATGAAACTTGGCTAAACGATCTACTCGACCAATTGTCGATTCCCGCCTGTTCGTTTGTGGGCCTGTCACTTGGTGGCTGGATGGCTCTTCGGTTTGCGCAGGCGTTTCCAAACAGAGTTGAACAGCTGGTATTAATTTGCCCCGGCGGGTTAGCACCCACTAAATCCAGTTTTCTCGTTAAGGCGATTTTATCCACCTTCTTTGGCGCTGCCGGTCGTCGATGGTTGTGGCAACAGATTAACGGTGGTAAACCCATCGACGCGGATCAAGATAAATTGAAAGCGGCCATCGAGTTCAGCCAATTGATCAGTCAACATTTCCGGCCACGAACGGCACCCTTGCCGGTATTCACAACGCAGCAACTGAGTCGCCTGCAGATGCCGATTCAACTATTTTTTGGCAACCGGGACTGTGTTTTGAATGCACCTTCATCGGTTAAACACATTTCAAAGGCATGCCCCCATACGCAAGTCAATTGGCTTCCCGACACAGGGCATTTAATTGTGGGCAAAGGCAAAGAGGTGGCAAATTTCTTGATTGAAAACGCGGCGTAATAAACATGCTCGTTAACAACAAGGTTCGAAAAAAAACGCGCACTGAAAACAGCACGCGTTTTATTTGCAGACATGCGTAACTATTCACCTTGCACTTTCTCTGCGTCCCTTCCAGTTCGCTGGCTAAATGGCAGCTGTCGAGATTGAATTCTTAAGCGTGTACTTCGTTGCAATTAAACGACGGCAACCACACTGAGTTGCCATCGCTTGGTTTTCGTGTAATCAAAAAATCCACTACGCCATGGTGGCAATAGCGGCTTTTAACGTTTGTTAACCCAGTCTAAAGCTTATTGCGCAGGACCAGGATAACCAATGCGAATCGGTGAGACGATAAACTCGTCAAACCAGGCGAATTCATCTTTGGTGGCGTTCCAATGATCTCCGCTGCTGCCGCCAAAGAAGGTGCTGAAAAACACTTTGGATATTTTGCTTTCCGCACCTTCGGCAGACCCACTGCGGAACATGACATCGTCATAATGCGCGACATATTTGCCATCGAGCCAACCTTCCATGAGGCCATCGAAGTTACCGGGGCTGTTCAAGCGATAATGCATTTCAACGTGGTGCCATTGGCCAGGAATGAACACCGCTTGCGTTCCTTCGGTATTCCACCACCAGCGCTCGCGGTCATCGGCAATGTGGGTATAAAATTCGACTTTGCCATCTTCACGCCACATGAGTCGGGCAGACCAATCTTCACCTCGTTCTAAAAAGGTTTTCGACCCAGCCAAACCCGGCAATTTGCCGCCCAGCACAAAATCAAAGTCTTCGTTGAACTTCACCCAGTACGATAGATACGCTTCGTCAATTAAACCGTTGATGTCCATGTGCCATTGCGCGCCACTGTCTGACGAGGTGCGTTTCCCTTTTGGGTATAGCGTCCGCACCGACTTACCATGAGCACCATATTTAACTTGGTCGTCAACATACAATCGGTTCTCGGTTGCGCCGTTCACCCACTTGGCGGGTGCCCAATAATCAACCCAGTGATCTTTCGTCTGGAAACCCGAGCTCAGGTCATTCATGTCGTAATAGGCCATCACATCGCCCGGTTCGGTCGGTGTGGTTGGGGTTGTCGGTGTCGTAGGCTCATCAGGTTCCGTTGGCTGCGTCGGTTCACTGGGTTGCGACGGAGTGTTGCCCGCATTGAGATTAATCACCTTGATGTTGTCATAGCGGATATAGGTCGTTTTCGATGGCGCCCAACTTGGATCTGCGCCGCCATAAAAGGTACTGAAAAAGAAATTGTTAATCTTCGTGGCGCTGTCAAAGGCACCACGCAAATTTATGTTTTCAGCACGTGACACCACCTGACCATCGACTTTCAATTCGACTTTGCCATCAAACGTATTCAGCCCAGAATTCAGCTTCACTTCCAAAGCAATTTGCTGCCACTGACCAACGACAAAAGCGCCTTCAAAACTGCGCTCACCATCTCCGCAACGCTCTATGCGTTCTTGGCCGTAATAATAAGCTTGCGCCGAACCATTTGGTATGGCCGGTGAACAACCGGTAGTGTGTACGCTGGGAGATAGGCCCGGCAGTTTTCCACCGCGAACAAATTCAAAGCCGTCTTCAAACATAATGTCGTAAACGAGGCTGTAGTGTTCTCCGCCCGGTATGCTCACTTTGGTTTGCAGGCGATCGGAGCCATTGTCTTGCGGAACATAGGTAACTCGCAAACACTGACCATGACCATCGCCACAATACTGTTTGATGCGGGTATCGTTCACACTCATCCACGGTGAACCAACATCGTAGTTACTGAAGTCTTCAGAGTAGACGACGTTGCCGGCGGGCAGCTGGGGCGTTTCAGGTTGCTCGACCTCCGTTACTTCACATCGCACGGTTGAAAAATTACCGGTACCCTTCACACCAAAATCGGTGCTTTCACCTGGGCTGAGTTGTTTGTTGAAGCCGCTGCCAGTGGCATTAAAAACTTTACCATTGTCCGTAACGTCTGCACTCCAAAAATCGGTCAATGCGACTTCGGTGTTGAACACCAAATTGACAGACCACAATTGGTTTTGCGAACTGTTATTGGTGACGGCAATGTCTTTGACCATGAAGCGACCACCGCTCCACTTATTGACCGTACCAATGCTGCAGTCGATGTCGGCGGCCGCGAAGCCAGCGAGCGACATGAGCATGCCCACTACGATTGGAAATTTCATGACTTTCTCCATTTTATATAAACGATGGCAACCGCACGGGTTGCTATCGTTTGGTTCTTCATGAACTCAAAAATGCTAATAAACGCGCATTTTTACGAACGAGCATTGATTGTTTGAGTCAAACTTAATAACCGTTCCAGTCATCGCCGTGGTGGTGACGTAATTCGCCGTCACATTTAACGCACCACTGCCATTAACACTGGTCACACTGCCTCTGAAGTCACACTGAGCGTTGGTATCGCTGTCCCAAACCGATAGAGTTTTACCGCTTAAGTTAGCGGGCAAGTTGACACACTGAGTTTGGGAAAGGTTCAACTCGACTTTGTCTGATCCACTGTACGTCAGGCAGGTCGTTTGAGTTGGCGGCTCCGTTGGTTCGGTAGGCTCAGTAGGCGCGGTGCCATTGGGCGATAAACGTAACCAGTTGATGTTAAACGGTCCGTTATGCAACTGTAGCGTAATCGAGTGAGAGCCTTTACTGAGCGTCCCTAAGTCAAACATTTGGGTTTGGTAACTTTGGAAGTCACCGGTGTAATTGATCGACTGATTCGACACTCGCGTGTCGCCATCGACGTCGATGGATATCAACCCAGTATCGCGCGTGGACGCGGTTCGCAATTCCAATTGGTAGGATTGCGCTTGAGTGACCAGAACATCGTACTCCAATGTTTCGCCAGCGCTCACCCAACCCACATTGTAACCGCCGCCTGAGTCGCTCGTGCTTTGAATGTCGACATCGCCTTGGCGATATTCACCGCCTTGGTTACCGGCGCTGGAATCGACGGCGCGAGCGTAGTCTTCAGCCTGTAACGTGAGGGTGCCGGAACTGCTTAGATTTGGCAGTTTGAATGAGTCATCCAACGTGCGGCTACTGCAGATAGCCCACGATTGTCCGTTCACCGTATTCACGTCGCAATCGGCCCGTGTGAAACCACTGCATTGGTTGGCGAACTTGCTTTGCGCGGACGAGATATCACTTGCTGCCACAGTACAACTTAAGTCATCCGCACCGGAACTGGGTGGTGGAACGACCGTATCGGGGTTCGAACAGTTAGTCCAAACTTTAAAGTCATCCATGTAAATGTAGTCGTTCGTTGGTGAGTGAAAACGCTCGTCCGTTTCGCCGCCCCCACGGTAGGTGTGGAACAAAAAGTCGTTAATTTTCACGTTGTCTTTACCGGCTAAACGGTACTCAACGTCGCGCATGTCTAAGCCAACCTGACCGTCAATTTCCATGCGCAAGATGCCGTTATTTTGTCCAGGCGTATTGAGCTTGATGTATTGACGCACGGTGTACCATTTGTTGACATCGACGGTGGCAAACTCATAGTCGATGCCACAATTACCTTGATACGGTTCCAGTCGATTTGGGAAATAGCTGTACACCACCAGCTTACCGTTTCGGCGCCACATTAACCGCGCTGAAAAACCATTTTTAATGCGGTTCACGTCTTGCGTACAACCCACCGGTATTTGCCCTTCGCTGCCCGCAAGGCCGGGCAACTTACCGCCGTAAGCCCATTTGAAATTACTATCGAACTTCAGTCGGTATTCCATGACGGCTTCTTCGGTACTGGCAAATTTTTGGTCGAACAAAATGCCGGTTTTTACACCACCCGCAATATTGGCTGGGTAGTTCACCCGCAATACGCCATTGCCCACCGCATTACGTGCGTGCCACGTGGTGCCGGGTCGATCTAACCCGCGCACATCACCGGCGGCGTTTTTTTCCAGCGTACCAAAGTCGTCCGTGGCCATCGCCTGTGTGTAGGCTTGGTAAGAACCCGATCGGTTGTTAAAATTTATGTCTTTGATCAGCTCACACTGCTGAGCGGCGTCGGCCATTGCACTCATGCCAATGGCCAATGCAACGGTGGTCGTGCTGATTATTTTACGCTGTTGAATGGAACGGATACGCATACCAATCTGATTGGCAACAGCACGTATGACAGTCTTGTCATGTTTCATGTTTGTACCCCAATTCTTTCGGTTTTTGTTTTTTTAGTAACGCTTCATCTGCTTAGTGCTCAGGCTTAACACCGAGCCGCCTAGTTTCAACGACTAAAAAAGTGTCGCCGTAGGCGCGCGAAACTGTCGACTACTTTTTTAGCTTTAGTTTAAGGGCAAGAGGCAAGCAAGACCTGCCTCTGCGGATACAAGTGCGCTAATTAATAAACGCGCATTTTCACGAAGTCACACGTACCTTCAAACTTAATGCGTGTGCCGGTCAATGCCGTGCTCGACTCATAGTTACTATCGATGACAAGTGTTCCATTGCCATTGACAGAGACAACCGAACCACGGAAGTCACACGATGGGTTGGTATCGCTATCCCAAACTTGCAGTGTTTTGCCAGATAAGTTCACTGGCAAGTCAACACACTTGGTTGTCGAAATATTCAACTCGGTACGGGCATTGCCGGTGTACTGCAAGCAGGTACCTGGGTCTGTTGGGTCTGTTGGGTCTGTTGGGTCTGTTGGCCCCGTTGAGTCTGACGTCTGTACCAAGGTAAACCAATTCAAGTTAAAGCCACTAGTCGCTGCTTCAATGGTGATCACTTGTGATCCCACACTTAAATTACCCAGGTCGAATGTCGTGGTTTGATACGCACCCCAGCTACCTGTATTTGGCAACGCGACGTTACTCGCCAGGGTGACACCATTCACTTTCACGTTAAGACTACGTGATGAGTTTGGCGACGCTGTTCGCACGCTCATCTTGTAGCTTGTGGCTTTGGTTACCAGCACGTCGAAATGCAGTTGTTCACCACTGGCAACCCAACCCACGGTATAGCCGCTGTCACCATCGTTCGTGGTAGCAATATCGACATCACCAGCACGATACGCACCGCCAGTGTTACCAGCAGAAGTATCGACTGCGCGGGCATAGTCTTCGGCTTGAATCGTTGCGGTATTCACACCATTCACCACTGGCAAATAGTTCGAGGCGTTCGGTAAGCTACTGCACATGACCCAGTTGGCAGAACCCACGCTGACCGATTCACAACTGTCGCGTGTGAAAGCAGAACACTCGCTGGCAAATTTGCTTTGCGCGGCAGACCAGGTGGACCCTGCAACGGTGCACAGTTCATCGTCAATCGGATCCGGCGTCACCACAACCTCGTTTACAGTGACAGACACCGTCGCGTTAGCGGATACCGCACCATCATCATCGGTTACCGTAAACATAAAGCTGTCACTGCCAGAGTATCCCGCGTTAGGCATATAGGTTGCGATGGCACCCGATAGATTAACGCTGCCATGTGAGGGTTGCTGAGTGATGTTGAACGACACCACAGCGCCATCACTGTCACTGCCGGTCAGGGTGATAGTTTTGCTTTGATCCTGATCGGTCGACACCGATTGACCGTTGGCCGTTGGCGCAGCGTTTGGCACTTCACAGTTAGGCTCGCAACCCGGGTCAACGATATCGACATTCGGCGGCATTTTGTGGAACTGTTTGTCGGCCGTTAACCAGATCACGCCATCGGCATTAAAGTCGGTGTCGTAGATTTTCCAGTTTGTGCCGGTACCGTCCGGTGAAAACCGTTGTGGGCTTCCCCAGTTCGGCATACTGAAGTGGAAGTCAAAGCGCGGTCCATTGGTGTGGAACTGATATTGATACCAGCCTTTGCCCAGCACCGCTGTCGGTGCTTCCGGCGCATTCACCGCACCAGTGCCGACGTAATCACTCATCGCAGAGTTATCTGGTTGGTAGTAAATTTCAAACTTTTTCGGCGCATTGGTGTTCACGCACGATTCTGCCGACTGGGGTGACACTAAGCCGGCATAGTCTTGTGCAGACACTTTAAAGCAGTACTGTGTACCTGGCAGTAGAGGTACGACATCGTATGACGTCGACTTGGTAGTGCCACGCAGCGCATAACTGCCACCGTTTGGCTTCACAAAGACGTTGTAGTGTCTTATACGGTTGTTATCTGCCGCCACATTCCAATTGACTTTAACAGAAGAACCACTGGTTGCAATCGGCGTTACGCCCGCCGGTGCAGAAGGCGCACTGCTATCCACTGGCGCGGGTTTGGCGTCATCGATAAACGCAAGAACGGCCGCTAAGTTGGCGTTCCAATTTACGGTAATTTCATTCGACGAATAATTATTCCAATGGTCAGCGTAAGACTTCGCCGGCGCCGCGCACGGCGTACCGTCTGTTTCCGGTCCACTGGTGCCATCTTCGACCAGATCGTTTTGCGGACCACCGGCCACCGCAGCAGGGTAAGGAACCGATACCGCTTCAGCGACGGCAGTAACCGGATTCCCTTTGCTCTTCAACCAGAAACGGTGATGCGGTTCTGTGGTCGGGTTTTCGCCATAACCAGTCAGGTAGGATCGGTCGAGCGCGTTAGTGCCCAACACATGGTCCATGGTTTGAGTGACTCCGTTCAGGTATTTTTGCTCGCCCGTCAGTTTATGCGCGGCGGCCATCTGCACGCCATTGCTCAACACAAAAGAGCCGATGGAACCCCACGGATAGGTGAACGAACCCGAACACACACCACCGCTTGGACTGCCGGCCTTTGGTTTAATCGGCGTCAGGTAACCCTCGTTGTTCAAGGTATTCAGCGTCGCATTTGCGTAGTTTTTCAAGCCGTCTTTCAGCTGTGTTTTCTGCGCACTGGTTAAGCCGGAGTCGGCATCGTGTAACACCAACGACAAGTTACCGCCGACGTTAGTGACCTGCCAATCAAACGCGTTGTACTTGGCAAAGTGCGGACTGTTTAACAAAAAGTTTTTGTATTTCGACTTTTTCGTTGTTAGGTAAAGTTCCACTGCGGCCCAGTAAAACTCATCGCTCAATATGTCGTCATTGTAGGGACCACTGCCCATACTCGCATCACTGGAGGCATACAACGCTGGGTTTGCCACGGCGGCATCCCAGGCAATTTCAGCGCGGGTAATCAACGTTTCATGATACGGCGTTGAAGAGCCATCGAAACCTGCCGCGTTCGGAAAGTTTGCCCAGATGCGCGATGCTTGCGCCATCACCGCAGCACCATTCAAGGTTGCCGACGTCGTTACCGGTTTAATGGTACGTTTCGACGCTGGGTTACCCCAGTAGACGCCGTTGTCATCCGCAGGTACCAATGGGAAGGGACCCCACGCCTGCCAAGATTTTTTATGATGCAACATGCCAGGGTAAGGGGATTTATTTTGTGGCACTTGCATGCGCAGGATGAAATCCAGTTCATAACGCGCTTCATCCAGAATATCGGGAATGCCATTACCCGCTTCCGGGATCGGCAACGAACCATCCGGATACGACGACGGCAAACTCTCATACACATATTGCAGCAACCATGTGTAGTAACCTCCATTGGTTACGTAGCCACCGTAATCGCCCGCGTCTTGATGACCACCACGAACGTCGAGGCTGTAATGACAGACGGAACTGCTGTCCCAGTCGGCGGGTAAGTTGTCATCGCATTCCAGGTTGCTGTCCATCAGGTGACCCGCTTCACGGGCAAATTCTTCACCGACCAGTTCAGCCAACACTGGTGAACCAAAACGCTGATGATAAAAATAAGTCATCGCGTCTTCTTTCATCGCGCTGTAGGCAAAAGCAGAGATGTCGAATGGATAACTTTCATTCGCGCCCACGTGCAGTGTCAGGTTTTTCGCACTGCCGGTGTAGGCTGAAAAATCAATGTGCGACACGGTATCGCCGGACGCATTGTCGTATCCATGGGCCAGAGTTTTACCAGAAGCCACCACCGTACCGTTGGCTTTCCTCAACTCCCAATCGGCATTGGCCGGCCCGAGATAAACGGCGATTTTAGGTTGAGTTGGCAAATAGCCATGTTGATTGACCCGGATCGCATTCACGGGTTTGATTTCGGCAAACACGGTCGGTGTCACCAATGCGGCGGCGAGCACAACCGAACAGGCAGCGCGACCGATGCCAGCGACCAGTGTTGTTTTCTTTGTTGTTTCCATGGGTTATTCCATTTTCAGTTATTGCGAATCAAATCGATTGAACAACTCAAAGACAGCCTAAAACTTTGATCAATCCTGAATCTCCCAATGCCAGGAACCTAGGCCAAACTACAATTTGTAACCGGTTACAGGTCGTGGGATAAAAAAAACGCCATTCGGTGACGAATCGCGCTTACTGCAAACCGGACCCGCAAACGCGGGTCCTAAACGAGCTTACGACTCATTATTGGGTTAACCTTAATAGCCCCGCACTTTCACATAGTGACAGGTGTATCCGGCGGCGACTTGTAATCGGGTCCCGGAGAATGCACCTGTTGAGCCATAGTTGCTGGTGACGGTGTAGCTGCCGTTACCATCCACCGAGGCAAAGGTGCCGCGGAAGTCGCAACTGCTGTTGGCATCGCTGTCCCAGAACTGCACAGTCTCGCCCGCCAGGTCGCGGTCGAACTGCAGGCACGCGCCCGCACTGAGGGTCACTTCTGTGCGCGCGTCCCACGGCACAGAGATTGTGGTTGAACAGCTGCCAGGATCACCTGGGTCGGTCGGGTCTGTTGGATCAGTCGGATCAACCGGGTCCGTTGCCCCGTCGGCAATCACGCCAGACGTTGGCATCTGTGCGTATACCTCTTCGGCGATTTCCTGCGTCCAGGTGGGAACCTGCACACCATTCACGTTCAGGTGCTTGAAGCCGTTACCATCCCACGCAAAGGCATAAGGCACGTCGGGTGTATCGAATAAGCCCCAACGGCTGATCGATGCTCCTGCGGTTTTGGCTTTTTTCAGCGTATTGTTTAGAAACACGTTATTCGGACCGGTTGGACCCGCCCAATTGGAGGCATGATCACCGGAGGCATACCAGATCGGCTGCCAGGTTCCGACACCCGGTGCGCCATTTTCCCAACTGCGGTGTTCAAACGGCACCGCAATGGTGTTGTTACGGATCACATTGTTGCGCTCCCAACCACCATGCAGGTTGAGGTCGACGTTCAGCGTGTTGTTTTCAACAACATTGCCGGTCGCGGACCACTGTAACGTTAAATGGCGAACGTTCTGAATATCGTTGCCTTTGATTAAACTGTCGTACAGTTTTGAGCCACGGAAGTAACCATTACCACCCGCTCCCTTATTCCAGGAACCATCAATCGCGTTATTCTGGAAGGTCATGTTCTTGGCAAACTCTGTAACGATCGGGTGAGAACCGGTCATCACAAAATTCACGTTATCGATCCAGCCGTTGTCCGCCCATTTGAAAATAATGCCGTGAATCGCGTCTTCCGGGCACAGGTTCTCATACCGGTGACCGACACCCAGAGGATTACTGGCACTGTAATTTCCGGCGTTGTAATTCGCACACTCGGTAGTGGACTGATCCAACGTCAGGGTAAAGTTACGGAAGCCAACATCCTGCACGGCCAGCACCGGCATCACCCGACTTTTATAATTGCTGCTGTTGACCAGCGGAATATCGAATTCCAGCGGTTGATCGAGGGTTACGGTATCGTTGCTGGTATTGACAGCGGCAACGTGGAAAATCTGCGTGCGCATATGACCGGTGGTGATGTGGCTCTTGCTGCGTTTACTGGCAGGTACTTGCCCCAGATCCAGAAATGCGTCGTCGTTTGCAGCACCGACATAAATCAAGTCACCGACGCTGAACTTGGAAGCCTTGCCCGATTTCAATTTCAAAACAGTATCGCCAATGGCCGCAGGTTGCGAAAATTCAATGGCATGCTTCCAATGAAAGTTGATGCTGCCTTCATAATTTAATTCGTTAGGGTGCATCACACGGGTTTCCGCGCGGAACGCACCAAAGCCCGGCCAGTATTTTTTATCGAAGGCGGGTGCACCGTCGGCATCCACACCGTCGTAAGGTTTCCACGATTTAACGACAATGGTGGTGCCGGTACTCGCACTGATACCGCGTCCTTCAATGATGACACCAGAGCGGTCTACGTGAACTTCATTGGCCAAGGTAATTTCACCGGCGGGCAACATAATCCGGATTCGGTTATCCGGGCTGTTATTGATATCGATACTGTCGATGATCGCCTGAATCTCCGCCGAGTCGTCCAGTCCATCGTTCGCGATAACCCCTTTGTTGTGCGCCCATATGGTCTGACTGTAGGTTGTTGGGAGATTGGCTCCATCACGATACCCAGGGTTAGCGTGTGCGAAACCACCGGCCAACCAGGTGACACAGGTGATCGCGACGGGCAGTAACGCCCTTTGCGTTTTCAGTTTCATAGTAAGTTCCTGCTTGTTGTTTTTGTTTTCACTACTGCTTGCGTCCCTGTCTATTTAAAATCCTTTTTACGGCTGGTATTGCCGTTGATAGGCACTGTTCATGACGTCCAGAACCTGATCAATATTCATTTCCTTCAACGTGCTCAGGTAGCGCGGCCAATCGACATTGACGTCCGATTTTCCGGTAATCCAGTTTTCAATATTCGTCACCATGTACGATTCAATCGGGGGCCAGTACCGATCGTAAATATCTTTTTCCGTGATGGTCAGCGTTAAACCGGGAAACGGTTCTTGGATAATTTCTCGCCCGGCGTAGGCATCGATACCGCGCATGGCTATCGGATTAGTCCACTGTCGTTCGTAGTTGTAATCCTGATAAAAGCCAATCGGGATTTGCGCACCAATGGCCAACATTTGATTCAGAACCGACTTGTCGCTGTTTAGAACACTGCGTTTAAAACGCGGCTCGGCCATAAAAATATCGAAGGTTTGGCCTTTTACACCAAAGTTGGAAATAATCCGGCCCAGTTCAGAAAAATAAAAATCGAAATACTTGATGGTAGCAATCGCGTGTTGATTGCTGGATGTAATGGCCCAACCGTCCGGTTTAACCAACGCCCGTCCGTGTTCTTCCATGACGTTGCCATTAATATCTTCAGGCGGTAAAAACGGATACAGCTTGAAGTTGGGAATGGTGTCGGTCAGCGTATCGTTGTACCCGGCGGTACTGGCAAACCAGTCGTGCGTCATACCTCCGACATCGGCACTGAGCAATTCGGTGCGCGCACTGCCGCCGCGCGTAAATATCTGCGGATCAATCAGTTTTTCTTCATACCATTTAGCCACCTGCTCAATGCCGTAGCGGAATTCGTCCTTTACGTACGGGTGGCTTACCGCACCATCTTGTACAACAAAGTCATGATATTTATCGGAACCGGTGGACCGTGCGCCGAAGAAATTCACCAACCGGATGACCTCTTCCGGGTGTCGATTGAAATAAGGAATTTCATCGCGCAATCCATTCTGGTTGGGGTCCCGATCACGGAAAGCCACCAGCACATCGTGCAGTTCAGACACGTTGGTAGGCGTGGCCAAGCCCAGCGTATCTAACCAATCCTGACGGATAAAATAACCACGCCCCGCAATACCGCTGGGAATATAAGGAATGTAATAAATGTTCCCGTCTGGCGCCGTGATAGATGAACGTACGATGGGTTTCTGGCTGAGCACGCGTTTGATGTTTGGCGCGTATCGGTCAATCAGGGTATTCAAGGGAATTAACTTTCCCTGCATGCCAAACTTATTAAAATCTTCCTTCAGACCATCGCCGCCTACCACGTCCGGTAACTTACCCGACAGCATCATCTCGTTGAACAATAACCGGCTGTCTTCTTTGATGGGGGGAATAACTGAGGTTAAGCGCACGTTGGTCAGCGCTTCAATTTCTTTGGCGACCGGCCAATTACTGTCCCACGCCAGTTGATTGCGAAAATGAAAATGGATCGACAGGTTTAACAACTCGTCGGACAAATACAAATCTTTGTTGGCGGATTCATTAGCCACAGCGATTAAAGACAACGCCATCAACAAGACGGCGCAAAAGCGCTTTGTGAACATAGACGTACCTCGATTTTTTCGCACGGCCACTGACGTGTCGTTGTTGTTTTGTTGTTATCTCGGTCTTGTGCCAGCACGCAACACACGCAACAAGCTTTAAGACCCGGACAACAGGGTTGTGCATACATCACACCCATAGTGGCTTTCAGCAAGAAATTTATGTTTTTGAAACGCCATTTCATTTACTGCGAGAGCAAGACTAACCGTTCAAACTTCAAAGTCAATATTTTTAAAATGGCATTTCATTTATGAATCAAAATGACGATCAGGTGTCTGAGAGAGAACTGAAACGAAGCTGATTTATGGTTCAAAAAAACTGAAACCCAGTTGAGAACAAGCACACAAAATCATGGGGATTCGGTCGAAAAAATTCTGGATCCCATGCAAAAAAGTGCACGTTGGTGTGTTGATTTTGAGTTGAATAAAACCATGATAACGATTGGTTTTAAAAATTTTAAAATGCGACGATAAAGACGAACAAAAAAATGAATTCAAATATTTTTTCATTTTTTGAACAAGTTCACATCGGCGATGTGATTTTATTGATGACCCTGATAATAAACCGAACGTAACCGTTTTGTGGAATATTCGAATACCTGGGCGACTAGGGGAATAGGCTTAAGCTGTGATCGGGCTGATTTACTTTCGCCGCTAACGCGCGCTCGCACAGAGAATTCAATAGTGTAGGTTTCTGTGGGAATAGGCCTTAGCGGTGAAAAAATCGCGTTGGCTTGATGAAAATAGTTCTGCCGGTGCCGAACGGCACCGCTTTCCATCAATCAAAAAATATCTTAGCGCTCCATGGCACCTTTACCCGCGATAATTTTATCGCGGAATTTTTCAATACGGGCGACGCGCGTTTCAGATTTTTTTGCACCATTGAGGTTAATCACATAACTGCGTTGACGCCCGGGTGTTAACGCATGAAACGCTTCGGCCAGTTCCGGGTCGGCGTCGAGTGCTTCAGCCAGTTCATCTGGCAAGTCAAATTCTCTTTGCACTTTGACGGGTTTAATACCGGCGTCGGCAAAACCTTTTAGTTCTTCAATATAGGCTTTCAAGATGGGGGCGAGTTTCTTCACCTGTTTGTTATCGGTCAGTCGCACCACGCTGGGTGTTTGTGCATTAGGACCGTTCGGGACCAAAATACCCTCAGGGTCGGTCAACAACTCGGCGTTGAAAAAACTGAAGCGAAAATCGGAACGGAAGGCACCAAATAATGCGATATTGCGGTCGCCATACATGTAGCAGGGGTGAGCCCACTTCACGGTTTCCACCAAGCCTGCATCCAGGCACAGTTTACGCAGCTCGTTTAAACCATCGATCCATTGGCGAGTTGAACAGTCCGGCGTATCGAAGCGGTCGCAACGGCCACAACCTTTGGTAAAAAAATCATCAGCGTTGGTAATCATCATGGCGCATGCCTGCCTTTGTTCAGTTGGACGTTTTAACACAATGGCGCGTTTTCAAAAGATGCTCCGCACGTTAACTCAGCCGCGGGTGCAAATCAATGGCCGCTCAACTCGACAAAATTCCTTTTCTTAAACCACTGCTCGGTAAAGATTTTCGCACTCGGCCGTCAGTGCGGCCAGCCAATCGGTGGGCTGCGAGTCTGGCGTGCTCAAGCCTTTTAGCAGTTGGAACACGTAATAACCAAACCAGGCTTTAGCGACGGCGTAACATTGCGCTGCCGCTTTACCCGTCAGGTCTGTCTGCAAACGCTCACTGACCTGTCGGATGAAACCTTCCATCTGTTGTTCAAAGTAGCTCAAATCGAACAGGGCGTTTTGCATCAGCGCAACGGAAAAGGCGCGGTCCTCCGCGTAAAATTCATAAAAAAATGCGGCAAAGGTGGTGAAGTATTTCAGCCCTGTTTCCTGTTGCGCCAACACCGGTGCATACTCGGCCAGACGGGCGTCAATTTTGTCGTGAAACAAGGCCTGAGTGAGTACTTGCTTATCCTTAAAGTGCGAAAAGACGGTACCAATGGCAACACCGGATTCTTTAGCAATCATCCGGGTCGATACCTTGTCATACCCCAGATCTTGAAACAATCGCTGCGCTGTTTGCAGTATCAAATCTTTGGTGCGCTGCTTTTGCAGGTCCCGGCTCATGGCTGTACTTCTCTCACTGAATAGACATCCGCGCAGTGTACAGGGATTTAATGACTTTTAAAATGAGCTTGCTCATTGAGCACGCTCAATATACGATGAGATGCACCTCAACCAAGGAGATGAACATGGTTATCATCAATGGCGCTGGCATCGCCGGTCTTACCCTGGCCAATGCGCTGCAGCGTAAAAATATCCCTTTTGTGGTGCTGGAACAGGCCGAAGCACTGCAGGTTCTCGGTGCTGGCATTGCCCTGCAAAACAATGGTTTGGCGATACTGGAGGCTCTCGGGTTAGCAAAGGAACTAGAGATATCACCGGTTTTACAATTGGGTGTCGGTCCTTTTAACCGCTTCCGAAGAGTGACCATGGAGGGCGTCGGTTTTCGCTGCCATGTGGTGCACCGCAGCCATTTGCAGCAGATGCTATTGACGTCGTTACCGCAAGAACAGATCCGCCTTGGTACGTCCATTTCGCAGCACGAGGTAAATGCCGATTCGGTGTCTGTTACCCTGAGTGATGGCAGTCAGCTCCATGGCAAGTACCTGGTGAATGCCGCCGGTATTCGCAGTGAACTGCATGCGCCCGCACAACTGCGCGATTCTGGTCTTTGGTGTTGGCGCAGCGTGGTGCCTCTCACCCGCCCGGTCACCTGTTTCAGTGAAGTGTGGTTTGGTGAGCAACGCTTGGGGTTAGCCCCCATTGATAAACAGCGTGCGTATCTGTTCCATGTGATAAAAACAAAACCCGGACAACACCCTGATAAAATACCCACCGCGCATCGTGAACAATGGATACGCGAACAGCATGCAACACTGCCAGACATTACCGCACTCGATTTACACAATACCACTTGGTTATCACACCCAATCGAAGACCGTAACATCGATTGGGGTCACGGCAGACTGGTTGCCATTGGCGACGCGGCCCATGCCCTGACCCCGAATCTGGGTCAGGGTGCCGTGCTGGCCATGGAAGATGCCATGGAACTCGCCACTATATTTTCCAATAATCTTGCGAACCCGGCACAAGAATTAGCTCGGCTGCGTCACCGACGCGTCGCGCATATGCATCGACTCAGTTGGTTCTTTGGCAAGGTAGCGCACGCCGATGGCGAGATTGCCCTGATGCTAAAATCACTCGCGTTCCGTCTATTACCCATGCGCAAAAACTTGGCTGCGCAAGTCTCTTGGATGAACGCGTTCAATCATCGACTCAAGGAGCTATAACATGACACAAGCACTTTTTGCGCGTTATTTATTGGCCATTGCCCTCGGCCACCTTATAGTCGGCGCGTTTTTGTTCGCACCGTATCTCGCGGAAATTCCAGCACGCGGCTGGGTGAATGCAACCGGACCTGACAATATAGAAGGCGCGGTCGCCATTTGGTTCATGCTGTTTGCCTGGCCGCTGTTGCTGATAGTAGTGCAATTCTGGCGCAGCGAATCCAAAGTGAGTCGGCCTTTTTTGTGGCTGTGTGTTGTCGGTTCTCTGTTCGGCATCAGTCTGATGCCCGCCAGCGGTTTCTGGTTGATGCTGATACTGAGTGGTGCCGGGTTAGCTCGTAAAAGGAAGCAAACCGCGAGCGTATCAAGCTGATATCAATGCACAATTTTTTTTGCGCAGAACAGTCGTGTGAACGAGCCAAGGCCTTAAAAAAAGGGAAAAGCAAACTTAGCGAAAATTTCTGCGCATTCCTGCACCCGCTGAGGCAACTCGCAATTATTCACAGAGGTCCTGGCATTTTTCTATGCCGTGCTACACTGAGGGTTACGAAAAAATCCGTCACATGAATGAGACGCAAGATAAGTTAACAAACGAAAAGGTGCTGTGATGAAACGCATATGGATAGGCGGCGGCTTGGCTCTGATGGCCGCTGTTTCTGTCGGGTGGTATTGGTCGGGAATGCATACTGTTTCTGATCAGCTGTTGCTGAGTTCCTCATCAGAAACGCAGACAAAACAAACCACAAACCTGTTGGTCGATGCCACCGTCTCAACCCGTCAAAAAGAAATCACTGCATCCAAAGAAGCATTACAAGCCTACGACGAATACGAACGTGTTTTCCAAATCAGCGATGCCATTCACGAGTTCATGAACCATCGCGACGAACTGACGGAGACCGAACGCGAAGTACGACGTTTTGAATTACAGCGCCAGCTGAATCAATTGGAAGCAACCAATAAGATATCGAGTACCGAATCGCTGGCACTGCAACTGGCGTTTGTTGGCGACGATGAAGCAGGGAAAGCAAAGGCTCTGGCGTTACTCGAAGCCTATGAACGAGAGCGACAAGCTCGACTTGACGCTTATAAGGCAAACCCGGACCCAAAATTTCAAGACTACAAAACCCGCGAAGCCGATATTGTTCAGGAAGTTATGGCCATGGAATTTTACCCCGACGGCCTGAGTCAACAGGAATATCTCGCCAAACGACTGGCTGAAGCCCGCCAACAAGCTTATGGACCCTAAGACGGTGCACAGGAGTGCGGTTCCGGATCCTGCTTACTTTGGTTTTTATTAGCCCGTAAATTTTCATTTCAGGAGCACTTAAAAAGTGATTTAACGATGTGTTCCTTGTTGTGAAGAACTAACGCAGTTCGCCGACTATAGTCTGGTTCTTGACGAAAAGAACGCCAGTCGCTTTTCCTTTCCAATGGACGATCCCAAATGGCACTATCTGAAACTTATTCAGTGGAATCGGGATCAACGCGTTATTTAGTTTCATTAAAACTTTTTACTTCAAGCACCCAATTTAATCCGACGACTATGGATCCGTTTTTAACCAAAAGACCTTTTGGAAAGATTTTCTTTCCAAGGGGGGAGCCCCTTGAACCCCCTTTTGTCGCCCACTTTGGTTTTCTGCCATGCCGGACACTATCTTCGAACGGTCGCTTGAGCGTGCGTCCCTGCACGCGCGGCGCTTACAAGGGCATCCATGCCCTTGAATCCGTTGCGATGTGTCTGTCATGTCAGCCAAAGCAGATGCAACGGAGCGGCTATTTACGCCATTCCTAAGTCCTTAGAATTTGGAGGTTGGTTTTATTTATATAGAAAGTGGTTCATGCCATTTTTTCACGCCTCTCAAACGACCACGCAAAGCAATTTACGTCTCACAGTTTGTTCGAGCATGAATGCTTGAACAAGTAAGCCCGAATCGGCGGACCGGTTTGGCTCTTGACGGCGAACATCTCCCAGTGAAATCTTGTCACCGAATGATGCAAGTTCCGAAGTTATAAACCAAAATACGTTTAAGTAAGTGCCCTTCGGGGCTGCTCCCTTTGAAAGAAAAAACTTCGGGAAATCCAAACACCCTTAAGGGCATCTCTAAAAAGTCCGTCAATCTCTGCGCGTTTGCTAACAACGTGCAAAACAAGGCAAACACTGAAGGGAATGACGAGTCCTTTTCAAAGTGTTTAACGATGTGTTGTG
>JBNKNI010000044.1:0-32983 GCA_050293765.1 Reinekea sp. | reverse complement strand
CTCATCAGCCACATCATTCAAGCCAATGCTACACGGCTCATCCTCATTCACCACAACCCGAAAGGAAACTTATCGATTAAAGACAAACACTTATTGGAAGCCACAAGAATAAAAGACAGACTATTGGAATACTCCATATGGCTGGATGACTTCTTCCTCATCACCAAAGCCGATGCCGTTAAAGAGAGTAGTTACAACCGAATGAACACCACCTCACTCGCCAGACTCGGTTTGGTGTAATTTTCACTTGTAGGTCGGGCTTTAGCCCGACAATCACCAATCCCTTTCGTTCGCCCAGAGCGCGTAGCAGTCGAAGGGGCTCTAAATATATAGGTCGTTGTTTCAGCCCAACATCGCCTAATCATACCGTTCGCCCTGAGCGCGAAGCAGCCTTCGGAGCAACGCGGAGAGGCGACAACTGTGTGTGTCGGGCTTCTGCCCGACATCACCAATCCCTTTCGTTCGCCCAGAGCGCGAAGCAGTCGAAGGGGCTCTAAATATATAGGTCGTTGTTTCAGCACAACATCGCCTAATCATACCGATCGCCCAGAGCTCGAAGCAGTCGAAGGGGCAATGAATTTGTCGGGCTTTAGGCCAACAATTGAATCTATATATAAGCGAAGGCAGCAACGCAACCACCCCATAGTTCACACTAAAAAGCCTTTGCGCAGCATATTCCGGAGAATTCCTGAATATCTACGCACGCGCCGCAAAACCCCGGCAATGTCGAAATATTAACAAGCCGTTTCTTAAAATACCCCCCCATGAATAGGACGTTTCAGGAGCAGCAGTATTTAAAATACTTATGCATGCGCTCATATGTAAT
Source organism: Reinekea sp. (assembly GCA_050293765.1). Classification (GTDB taxonomy): domain Bacteria; phylum Pseudomonadota; class Gammaproteobacteria; order Pseudomonadales; family Natronospirillaceae; genus Reinekea. The sequence continues at coordinate 32,157 of JBNKNI010000044.1, read as the reverse complement.
GACAGCCAAATTGACAAGGGTGTTTGAAGGCTGCAGTATGACTGGCAGAGAGCGATACTGTGGTTCTTTCAGCTAATTACATATGCGCTCAGGAAAATATAGGCGGCGGCCTAAGAATAATCTGTTAAGTGAAAAGCATGTATCAAGAATCGGATATTAGAGAATTACTTATTGAAACTTGCTACTCCAATGAGCAAGCGGCGACTTTCTTTGAGCAAAGGCTTGAGGATGAAGCTCTGCTTGCAATATTGGTCGCGATTGCACTAGACGAAGATGATTTCGGAGGGGATGCTCCAATGGCATCTGGTGACTACATACCTAGATATCCAACTGAATGTCTAAAAAATTACGAACCCCAGTTTTTGGCCATCCTCGAATCTGAGTGGGCATCTGTAAGGCATGAAGATATAGCGCTAGCCCTGGCCAAAATCAATTCGAGCAAAGGCAAGGATCTAACCAAAAAATGGCTTTCTGAATTGGGCGAAGGCCCTAGGTATGAAAAATTTAAACAGGCATATGAGCAGTATGCGTAGCGAATCACTTAACAAGTCAAAGCACGCGGACTTGGTAAAGCTGTCACCTTTTTTGTTCCAAAAAAGCCGCCAACTTCACCAAGCCGGTGTTTGAGGCGTTATACGAGAGCAATATGAAAACAATCGCTTTAGTTTTACTAGTCGTTTCACTTTCTGGATGTACGGTTCTTTACAAGCCTGCATCAGACTGGGAGCGAGAAGCAATGAACAAAGCTAATTTCGATATATACCCGAATGATGTTAGGAGCAATATAGAGGTCCACAAACTTTCAAGGGTTGCATGGGCAGGTCTAATAAAGAGTTTTGAAATAGATGAATCGGCATCTCCAATAAAAGTAAACTTTGTACTCGAACATCACTTCTTTACATGGGCAATAGATGGAACGACCAGAAAGTTTTGGCTATCGCCTAAAGGTGAAGGTGAGTTTTCAGCAAGGTGGCAATTTCAAGAGGGGGTGACTGCAGAAATGGTCAGAGAAAATGTTTATGTGGATGATTTAATGATTACATATGGCGTTCCAAACTCAGTATCTGATACGGATCGAATCGACTTGGGCGATGCCTATTATATGAGACTCTTTCCTAAGGAATCTTATCGTACAGATGTTATTGAATACGGTAGGTCGGGCGAACCAACTAAATCATTGAGCCTGGGCCTATGAAGTATCGTATAACAAGTACGCGCAGTGGATTAAAATTTGCTACGCATTTTAACCACTGGCGTAAACGTTAATTTTCAAGATGCAGGCAGTAAATGGTAAAGCTAAAATTCATTGTAACTATCGTTATGTTGTTCTGCCTTACGCTTCCTATGACTCAATGTACTCGTACGTTTGGTGGCGAAACCGTATCCACAAATCCAAATGCGGTTGAAGTTACTGAATTCACCGAAATAACTGAAGTTACCACTACACAGTACATTTGGAGTTGGGAGTGGTACTTTGTGATTGTCTGGCTTTTACCACTTCCTCTAGCCCTTGCAATTCAAAAGTTTCGTTCAAAGCTGTTTCAGTTCAGCGAATTCATAATTGGTGGTATAAACCTATTCAGTATTTTTGTTACTGGTTTAGTCTCGACTAAGTTAATGCCAGGTTATTATGTTGGGTTTATTGCAGCAGTTCTTTACTTCGTTACATCGGTAATTGAGAACTTAAAATTTTTAGTTAGGTGGCTTAGGCCAAAATTAACAAGGCCCAGCAACAACAGGCCCTAAATACTGCCCTCCGCGTTGCTGCGGGCGGGCCTTCGCCTCGCTACCGCTCGCGGTTGTGGGCAACGTTACGTTTTTAGTTAGGTCTATATGTCAAAAGGTGGAACTAGAAAGCGGCTATTGGAAAGTGCGTTCAAGAGAGCGCATGAATACGAAGGTCTTTCCGTATATACAAAATTGGACAAATTGCTTCCTGGCTTAATAGCAGCGGATCATGAGGAGCTTCGGCACAATAATACATATGGGCCGCTACCTGAGTTTTATAAAGATGAAATTATCGTTTGCTTAAAATGCGGTAAAGAAGAGGTATGGAAAGCTACTGCTCAGAAATGGTGGTTTGAAGAAGCAAAGGCAAACATTAATGCAACGGCAGTTCACTGCAAAGAGTGCAGAGATAAGGAAAAATCTCGGAAAGATCAAGCCAGAAAAGTACATTTAGAGGGTCTGGCAAAACGTAACAAAGCGCTGTAGCAATACGGCCCTATATTCACCGCTTTGCGGCATGCCGTAGGATTCGCTCCTTCGTCGCTCACCGCTAAGCTTGGCGTTATTCTCAACATATTAGGATACAAATGAAGAACTTCTCAAGGATCGTAACTGCTATTTTATTTATGACCAGTCATGCTAGTTCCTCTGAATTGATTCCGGAGCCGGCTATCTGGAGTTTCCCTGACGTAGTGGAGTCCGCGTTAGAGATCTCTCCAACTAATATTGAAGGAAGAGCATTTAACCAATTAGGTATTGCGTATCCATTGGAAACCTTTAACAACATTGATTTGGCTACAATCAATATTGAGGATCTCCAAAAATATGCAGATGTTGTTACCCATGCCTACCCAGATGCTGTAATCGTAAAAAGCCAGATACCCTCTAACTGCGAGAATATGCCCGCTGATCAATTCAATGAAACATCTTTAGCTGGCTTAGCCTTTATCTCTATAAATGCGATAGTTGAATCTAATAGAAATACTGCACAATCTTGTCTGCAGGGAATCTTGCGGAACTTACGTAAAAAGTAAAAGCTGAATAATAAGTTTATGAACTGCAGGTCAGAATTCCTTGCTACGCAAGCTGGCCTTGGACTAAATCTCGCTGGCGCTCAATTTCGCCGGTTATAAATGCATTAGGTGTTTAATGTTTCGAATCTTTTTTCTCCTATTTAGTTGTATATTAGCTAGTTGCTCTGTAGATATTGAGGTTTCAGAAATGGATCGGAACTTCACCAATATTAAAGCCAATTGCAATACTGATATTGTTCTGTTGAATAGTGATTTGTCTCAGGCATATGACGTGTACGAGAATGCTTTCCATAAGACTAAACTGACAAAGTCTGATGGTTCTGGTTTTGTTCAATTTTGGAATGGTGCAGGTTCTAAAGAAATTACTGAAATAGCCACTGAACCGATGAGAGCCTTTTATCCTCATAATGAGATTTGTGTTGTTTATTATCGGGCAGACCAGAAAATATCGGCCGTAGAATACATTTTTGTATCAGAAGAAGAATTTTATAAAGCGGCAAATAAGTAGAATTCGCCTAACAAAACGGTGTTGGGCGAGCCCTAAAAACGCCGGGCGCTGGACTTGTTCACTATCGTTCATCGCCCCAAACCATGGGCCTTAACTGCTAAGAGGGAGTCACGGATTCAATCATGGAAAAATTCTGTAAAACCCTATTATCGCTTGATCCAAAAGATGATGACTTGATTAGTCATCTCTATGATGCTGTTGATCTACTTAAAGGCATTTCAGATATATCCAAAGCCTTCGATCCAATATTTGGTTTTATTGAGTCTAATCCGGATTCTGATTTTGGTTCTCCTGGGCCACTCGTACATTTACTCGAAGATCACTATCCAAAATATGTTCCCCGTTTAATTCAGTCTTTGCAAAATAAGCCAACTTATATCACAGTGTTTATGTTAAGTCGTATTTTAAATACTGAGCTTACACAGGAAATCAGAGAACAATATTTGGCATTATTAAAGTCGGTGGCTAGCAATGAAAATGCTGATCCAGTAGCAAAAGAACAAGCTCAAGAGTTTTATGATCACCAAACGTGCTAAAGCAGTTAACAAATGTATCAACCACAATTCGCCAGTTAAACAGGCGTTCTGTCGCCTAATTCATTAGGTGAACGTCGTAGTTAGCAACGGCGGATTAAACGACGTTGAATATCACGTACCGACTTTCGCGAGAAGCATACCTCAACCCAACGTCGTAAGAAAATTCGCCGTCAGAATTTTTAAACCAACACTTTCAAATGAACTAGCTATTGTTTTGTGTTGTTTGGGGTATGGCCGTTTCCTGTCAGTTGGCGCCCGAAATAATCCAGCACCGATTGCAACGCGGTATGAGTGGGGTGACCGACTTGATCGACAAAGTCCACGGTTAACACTGAATGTCCATGACCGGGTAAGGATTCACAATGAACACGCTGTCGGTTCGGCTCGTTAAAGCAGGCATCTATGGCGTCCAGTTTGGTTTGGCTGCACATCCAATCACCGGAGAATCGAAATACTTTCAGGGGTGACCCGTGGGAGGAGTCGATGGTGTCGATGCGCGCCTTCACGGCATCGATTTCATCCGGACTCATGTGCAGCGCGGACTGACTTGTCAGCGGTAGTGACGGTTGTGACGCCACCGCAGCCAAAACGTTGTTGTCCGCCATTAAGGAAATCGCAAAATTACCGGTTAAACACATGCCGATTACGCCGACACCTTCCACCTGCTCATCTGTCCGGACTCGCGCACACAGCGCTTTCAGCCAATCGACAATCGGGCTGGAGTGGTTTTTCGCAAACAGGTGGAATTCACGCCGCATACAAAAAACACGCGCCATATTACCAACGGTTCTGAGTTTGCCAATGGGGCCAAACAGGTGCGGCAGAATAACTTTGAAGCCATTCGCGCACAGTGTGTCGGCCAAACGAAATGTGGCTTCACCGATGCCCGGCAATTCCTGTATCAGAATCACCGGCGGACCGTCTCCCTTGCTGTAAATGTCATGAACGATGCGATCGCCCCGCTGCGTTTTAGCCGCAAATACCTCTTTACGATAATCCTCAAGGAAGTGGCGGGTATTCACTTAATTTGCCTCTGGCAGCGTGAAAACGGCCGTGACCGGTAAATGATCGGACAGCGTGATGGCCTCGTCTTGTATCACACTCGAATCTTCTAACGTTAACCGTGAATCGTAGAAAATGTAATCGATTGTGCGATCCGGTCCTTTGACTAATGGATCGTTGGGGTAATGCGTGAACCATCGTTCGCGGTCACTGCCCGACACATTCGCCATGGACGGAATGCTCGGGTACTGACGCACCAGGGGCGCAATTTCGGTTTCTGGGTTGTACCAGATCTGTTGATGATCCGGCAGAGCAGCGTACTGGTCTGGTGGTAGCAGGTTAAAATCACCACCAATTAACCAGGGTTGTTGCGTGGCTTCCAGTAAGGTCGCGACTTCGGCGACTTGTCGATCCATGGTATCCATACCTTGCGAGAAGGCATCGAGATGCGTATTCATGGCAATGAGCGGTTCGCCACCCTGGACGGGCATTTCGGTTGTCAGAATGGCTCGTTTCAGGTTGAAGGCTTTGGTCACCGGGTCGGAATCCATTTTGGTCAATTGATATCGTTGCGCCGACTGCAGTTTATATTTCGAGAGCGTTACCAACTTCATGCCAACACTGCCCATAATGGAAGGGTGCGGCACAAACTTCGCCTGCCAATAAAACGCTTCACTGTAGCAGGGGTATTGGTCGCCAATCAGTGACAACAAACGCTCAGTCTGATTTTCATAGTCGGTTGCTTTCGCACCTTCGTGCACTTCTTGCAATAACAGAACATCAGGGTTTTCCTGGCGAATCAGCGCGGCAATGCCATCAAAGGTTTTGCTGATCGCTTCGGGGCTCGGTCGGGTATCCGGCCCAGCTTCATCAGCGACATCGTAATAGAATACGTAATCCTTTCCGGCGAAGTACTGCACATTGTAATTAAGTACTTTCACGGACTGCCCGGCGGTCAGTGTTGGTGTATCGGCTGGGCAGGTTACCGCAGCCGCTTGAATCGGTTTTGGGTGAAAGGTGATCGCGTAAATGAGTGTGGCGACGGCCGCTACCAACAGGATAAGTGTACTCAGTAAAATCGACACTGCTTTTATTATTTTTGTCATCTGGTTAAAGCTCTTGGTTAATCAGATGAGCAGTGTACCTTGAATGGTGGCCGATATTGTAGCCCAGTGCTGTGGTGTTAGATAAAAGCAGCCTTGGCTGCTTTTATCTAGTGGCAAAATTAAACCGGCTCTCCGGCCTCATCGACTGGCAGGATTTCATCTTCGGCCAGGGCAGCTTCAACCCAAAGTGCCATGGCCGGATGGGCCAATAATTTGTGTTGATACTGGCTGGCGGCTTCGTTTAATTCCACGCCATAGGTTTGGAAGCGGAAAGCCACCGGTGCAAAAAAACAATCAGCAATGTTGAAACGTTCAAACAACCATCCGGATCGGTGGTGATCTGCCCAGATTGCTTCAATTCGTGCAATGTCCTGTGCGACCGCAGGGGTGATATTCACCTTGCGCTTAGCTCGAATATTCATGGGCATCGCCCCGCGAACGGCGACAAAGCCCGAATGCATTTCACAGGTTACGGCACGTGCCTTGGCTCGATCTTTTGCGGTATGTGGCCAGCCTTTGCCTTCGAGGTGTACGTCATTCACGTACTCACAGATCGCCAGCGAATCCCAGATATGCAAGTCGCGTTCAATTAACACGGGTACTTTGGCGGTTGGTGAATGTTCCAGCAGTCGCTCCCGTAAGCCTTCTTCGGCCAGCGAAACTTTCACTTCTTCAAAATGTACATTGAAAGCTTTAAGTAGCAGCCAGGGTCGCAGAGACCAGGTGGAGTAATTTTGGTTACCAATGACCAGTTTAACGTTCATGTTATTGTCCTATCCATGTGTGTTCGATCAGCAATTCATGGTCGTAATAAACACGACCGACAAATTGACTGCCTTCTTTGACCGTGCCTACGCCCTTTGGCGTGCCGGTCATAATAATATCGTCATCATTGAGTGTCATGAAACGTGATAACTCAAGCAGGATGGTTTCCGGTGAGTAGATCATCAGCGAGGGATCACCTTGTTGCATCAGTTCGTTGTCGATATGCAGCGTGAACGTCAGTTTCGAGAGATCTTCCGGCACCGGTACGAAGTGACTGAAGGTTGCCGCACCATCAAATGCTTTGGCGCGCTCCCAGGGTAACCCCTTTTTCTTCAGTTCGTTTTGCAGGTTGCGTTTGGTCAGGTCCAGCCCGATTCCGACACCGGCCAGTTCATTGTCGTTGACCAGAAAACAAAGTTCGGCTTCGTAATGCAGGGGTTCATCCTGCTCAGCCAACAGGCTGTCGGAAACAGCGGTGTTGGGTTTGCAGAACACCACCATATCGTCGGGCATGTCATTACCGAGTTCTTTGATGTGGTCGACGTAATTGCGACCCACGCAGACGATCTTTCCCGGTAAAAATGCTTCGCCATTAAAAACCAATGAGGTCATCAGGTATCCTTTTTTCTTCAAGAATCAGTCGAGATATTTAAAGCTGTCAGCGCCATCAAAGTGCCGGATGGTTATGCCGGCCATTTGATTAATGGCACACATGCGGGTATTGATGGCGATGCGGTCGTCTGACTTGGGTTGCGCCTCAACGCCGGAATAATGTGTCATGCAACCGCACTGTGGACAATGATGAAAGTCGATCATCTTGTCGCCCCAACGATAGGTGACGGTTGGTGTGTCGCGTACGTCGATGGTGACGTCGGCGACGGTATAATAAGCCCAGCGAGCACCATAGCGATGACAGATCGAGCAGTTACATTCGGTAATGGTTTTGGGATGCGTATTGGCAGTCAGTGTTATGTTGCCGCAATGGCAATGTCCGGTCAGCACTCAGAGTTCCTTCTGGTTACAGGTGGGTGATTCGAAGCGTCAAATACATTGGAGGTACATTTCAGTGTAATCGAAGTTGCACGCGGTACAAGTCAAAATGAAGGCTTATTTGGTCCGACTGAGTTTCTTACAACACGTAAAACAAGACGGTGCAGAAGTGCAGGCCAGCGCCGATCAGGACGAACAGGTGCCATATGAAATGGTTGAGCCATAAGCGGTCGTTCAGGTAGAACACCAGACCCAGAGTGTAGGTGATGCCACCGGCAATGAGCATACCCAAACCCGCCGGCTCAATGACGGCCATCAGGGGGCCGATCAGCAAAAGAGCCGACCATCCCATGATCAGGTTTAACACCACCATCATCAGATGGTAACGACGCAAGGGCGTCAGATGTACGATGGTGCCCGTGATGGCACAGAACCAAACGAAACCAAAAACCAGCCAGCCCCAAAGATTTTGCAGACTGACTAACGCAAAGGGTGTGAATGTTCCGGCAATCAGGTAGAGGATGGCGATGTGGTCAAAACGTTGCATCAGTGAGCGGATCTTGGGGTTTTGAATGCCGTGGTAGATGGCCGACGAAGCGAACATCGTGATCAGGGACGCCCCATAGATAACCGCACTGACAATGGCCCAATTGTTGTTATGATGAATGGCGACAATCAGCATCAGCGCCGTGCCGACGAGTGAGAGCGCACCGCCCAGTGCGTGCGAGGAAACGTTTAACTGATCTTCTAAACGTGAATAGGTGGGCAGTGCATCACTCATCGTTAACCTTCTGTACAACGACTACGGTTACCTATAAAGATCGACCAGTTCACAAAAAATTCCACAAAAACGGTGTTCAGGCTGCAAAAATACAACAAAGCGTCAAGTTGGTGACGGAAATCCTCGCTTTGGTAAAAACTCAACGGTCCGGGTTTTTGGGTATTAAAGGCGTTGATGGAAAACGCAAATCCTTACCGAACAGGTCTTTGTACAAGGCCTTGGCCGCCATAATAAAGTAGTCAGCCTCTGTGCGTGCACTCGCGCCAATCAAGGCCCCTTGCAGTGTCGCAAGCACTTGTGTCGCGCGCTGGACTGCTTGCGCTTTCGGCAACGCCGGTTGCGGTGAAAGCTGAAAGACAGAGGTCAGCCAATCGAGGTTTAGCGTATAAAATGCATCAACCGAATCTGTCAGCGCCGGTTGCAACAACATCTGCTCCACGCTTAAAACCGCGCATAAACACATTGACTGATTCTGCATCATTTCGGTGTAGAACATCATGAAGTAATGACGCAGGTGTTCGGGCGCTGTTAAGGTTGTTAACGACGGGTCGGGCAACGCTGCTTTGAAACGGTCGTTATAGCGCTGCATGACGGCCGTGCCGAGGTCCGTTTTTGTCGGAAAATGGTAGTGAACACTCGCACTTTTTATCGCCAAATCTTTCGCCAAATCACGAAAGCTGAAAGAACTGTAGCCACCAGTGCGGATGTAAAACTCCGCACGGTCCATTAATGCGTCTCGGGTACTGCTCACCTGAAGTCTTCCTAAGTGTGTGTTGTTACTGAATTATGAACGCAGACAGTGGTGGCGAAAAGTGGTTAATCGGCCTGTTGACCGAAACCCTTTTCGCAACGTTACCACTGCAAAAAGAAAGAAAATCAGCCGCGCTTTATGGCTTTCGGATTCGGCAAATCGGTGATGGTCCCTGCGCCCATTTCTGCCGCCAGGCCAACCGTTTCATGCAGTGTTGGGTGCGCATGAATGGTCAGTGCAATGTCTTCAATGTCGGCGTCGAACTCCAGCGCCAGGCTGAGCTCACCCAGCAGTTCCCCGGCATTGATGCCAACAATGCCGGCGCCCAACAGCTTGCCCCTGTCTTTATCGAATATGAGCTTGGTTTTGCCTTCTTGGCGATCTGCGCCAATGGCACGCCCACTCGCCGTCCACGGAAACGTGGCCACCTCGACATTCAGCGATTGTTGCTTGGCTTCCTTTTCGGTCAGACCGGTCCAGGCGATTTCTGGATTGGTGTACGCGACCGACGGAATGGCCCTCGGCTCAAAGGCAACGTTGTGGCCTGCAATAACTTCCGCCGCCACGTGTCCTTCGTGAGTCGCCTTATGGGCCAGCATCGGATTACCGTTAATGTCGCCGATGGCAAAAATGTGCGGAACATTGGTTCGCAACTGCGCATCCACCGGAATGAACCCCGCGTCATCCACCACAACACCTGCCTGTTCTGCGCCGATAAGCTTGCCGTTCGGTCGACGCCCCACCGCGACGAGTACCGCATCGAATTGCTCGGTACGGCTCTCCCCTTTGGTATCTTCCAGGGTGACGGTCAGGTTTTCAGCGTCGGCATGCACAGCTGTAACTTTGGTTTTCAGGTGTATCGAAAAGCGGTCTTTGTTGTAACGTTGATAAACCTTTACCAGGTCAGTATCGGCGGCCGGTACCAGTTGATCGGCGAACTCGACAACGGTGATCTGACTGCCCAATGCTTCGTATACCGTGGCCATTTCTAGACCGATGATCCCGCCACCGATGACCAGCATTTTTTGCGGTATAAAGGGTAGCTCCAGCGCCTGAGTGCTGTCCCAAATCCGGGAATCGTCTTGCGGAATAAACGGCAAGGTCACCGGCTGTGAACCGGCTGCAATAACGCAATGATCAAATGCAATCGTCGTCTGCCCTTCGCTGCCGTCTACGGTGAGAGTATGGCTATCCGCAAAGCTGCCGGTACCGTGAACGACCTGTACACGACGGGTTTTGGCCATGCCGCCCACACCACCGACGAGCTTTTGCACGGTTTTGTCCTTAAAGGCACGGATAGCCTCGATGTCGATATTGGGCTCTTCAAAGGTAACGCCAATATGCCCTGACTCTTTTGGCTCATTAATCACCTGAGCGACATGCAACAGCGCTTTGGACGGAATGCAGCCAACGTTAAGACACACACCACCTAAAGTGGCATAGCGTTCGACCAGGGTAACTTTTTTGCCTAAGTCCGCTAATCGAAAGGCGGCAGAGTAGCCGCCAGGACCTGAGCCCAGTACCAGAACGTCGGTTTTCAATTGCGTTATGCTGTTTGACATGCGCTGCTCTCCATTTGCTGATCAACCTATCAGTAGGTAGGTTAGCACGGCAGAAAGGGAAGCCCCAGAATTACCAGAGGGCTATCCTACTATTTGACGATGGGTGTCAGCGGTTTAACCGGCGTTTGTTCGCTGGGTACGATTTGCCAGTAATGGCCATTTGCGTGCTCAATTGCCAGCAAATTATCACGTTGATCGGGGGATTTGCCTTCAATGATCCACTGGTAGATGTCCGCGATGGTGTGAGCGCCTTGCGAAAAATATTCATGACCCAGCAGTTCGGCTTCGGCATCACTGGCATCAATGGTATCTACGCCTGGGGTAACAATGATGTTGTCCCCTGCTTCACCCGCCCTGGGATATCCGTGTAACGTGCTGGAGGCGGAAAGTGCCAGGTCACGCGAGGAAACATAGAGTGTCATCGGCAGTTTGTAAGGGGTGAGCTTAGGCAGAAAATCACGCGCGAAGATCTCACTGTCCATATCTGGTGCGGCAAAAATGACAGCCCCAATGCGAGCCGCGTATTGCGGGTGTTGGCTGAGCAAGTGTATCAGCGAACGGGTTAATGCCCGATTGCCCAAGCTGTGGGCTAACAGATACACCCGTTCAATGTCGGTTTGTGCGAACAGTTGCGCCAGGAAACGATCAATGTCTGGCTGACTCCATTGCAGGTTGACTTCATCGACGGTGTACTTGGTGGCGCTTTCTTCCGATGGCCAACTGAACATCACCACCGGACCACTCAGGTTCAGATCATAGGCCATCTTTGCGCTGATGCGCGTTGCCCGTTCAAAGGTGACGTTGTAACCGTGAATAAAAACCAGCGCATCGTGCGGATTAAATCGTCGTGCTTCATTACTGATACGCTCGTAGAATGCCGTTTCGGTTAAGGGCGCAGAATTCACCAAGGCGAGATGTTTTTCAGGATTGCGTTTTAGCGGTAAGTTCCAGTGAATAAAGGATGCGGAGTGTGCCTTGGGATAATTCGCAGGGATCGCAACCGTGTTAACACCAAAGCTGACATCGGCTCGGTCTTGACCATAGCGTTTGTTCAGGTTGGTTTTGTCGGTTTCATTGCGATTGGTGCCAAAATATACATGTCTTGGTGCGAACGCCTGGCTGTCATCCAGACCGATCGGCTGCACATTCTGCACACAACCGATCAGAAACAGGCCGCTGAGGGCCGCAATGAAGGGGCGATATAAGGTCATCGTCAGGGTTTGCGACGCTCAACCAGCCACTGGCCGGCGATGATCAGCCCGGCACCAATCATGATATAGACGTCGGCGACATTGAAAATGCCGGTGCGCAGTCCACCAATGCCCATGTTCATAAAGTCGACAACCGCGCCTTCGTTCATGGCCCGATCAATAAAATTACTGAATCCGCCCGCGAAAATCAGGCTCAGAGCCGCTAAGCTCAATTTGTCCATCTGTTTTGCCACCAGCAGGTAGATGAACAGACCCAGTAAAAAGCAACCGACTAATCCGGTGAATATCAACATGCGCATATGAGGTGGCAGTGAATTACCGAGCCCCAGAAAGGCTCCAATATTTTCAGCGTATGCAATGCGGATGGTATCGCCTAAAAAACTGTAGCGCGGACCACCCTGCAAAGCGTTAACGGCCCAGACTTTAGTGAGTTGGTCGAAAAGTATGCCCAGGCTGATAACCGGGACCATAATCCAAAGGCGGGCTTTAATCTGTTCCTTCATGGCGTACTGCACAAATCCAAGTGAGTGAGATCGCGCAGTATACCGGAAAATTTAAAAAAGCAGTGTCAGTGGCATTTAAATGTGGCGACCGTATCCAGACATCGCGCCGAGTCTCAGCGAGAGTAAAAGGCGAATGCGAAATAGTCAGTTTTTAAAAACCGCTTCCATAGCGGTGAGTTTATTCCTTCTGGTCGGCGGGGCTGTTTGGTGCCTGATACTGTTAAGACCGGCAATAGTTAACGATTCAGCTAATGCTGCAGTAACCAGAGTCGTTGAACAGCCGCCAGCGGCTCTAGACAGTGCTTTGTCAAACCCAACGCCGAGTTCGGGCGCATTGGCAGACTTAACACCGACAAAAAGGACACCGTTGATCAATGAGTCAACCGTCGCCTCAATGGCAAATGTGCACGCATGGCTTCGCCAATATCGGGAGGCAACCCCTTATGATAAGCATGGTATGCCCGAAGATCTTGGTGTGTTACAGACCTTTCTCGTGCTGTTTCAGGAGAATCCGGAATTGTATATCGAGCTCATGCTTGAGGAGTTTGATGACAACTATTTGTGGCAAGCCTTTGACGCGTCGATTACACCGGCCAATGTGTCGGTTCTTACCTCGTTTATTCAGGATGATTCTGACTATTTCGCGGATCTGGGTGCGCGTCATGGTCTGCACATTCAGAATCCCACGCTTTATCTGGAATTCTATGAGCGACGAAAAAACTCACCAGACGCGATGCTGCTGTCGAATTTTTTGTCCGCTATCGCGGAGTTAGCCTATTGGCAGGTCCGTGCGGATTTTATCGAGCAGTTTGTCCACAGCCCCCATCCACAACAATACCGCATAGCGCTGGAAAAGCAGGGGCAGGAAGACATGTTTGAGCTCGCGCAACAGATGTGGCAACAGCATGTTAAAGACGATTACCCCGAATATACGCCAGGTATGGGACGTGGCGGCGGGCGATTGGAGCGGATTACCATCGCGCTGGATTACGGCATAGAAGACGCTTGGGATGAAGCCTATCAACTGCTGCAATCCGGTTTTCTCATTCGAGAGCCATTTATGGCACTTGGGTTGACTGATCCTGCGTTGGAATTCCCTGACGTGCGTTCACGGCTGCGCTATGAGGCTCAAACGCGGCGCTGGTTTGTAGCCGACCGTTGATCAGAAAGGGCTTGAGGGCTTTGAAGATGCGTCTTGCAAACTGAAACGGTTGGTTTGGGACGATTCAAATTCCCCATTTGCGGCAAACCAGCATTGGAAATCGTAGTCCCCATCGTGACGTTCAACATAGCCATGGACGTTGTAGCGATCGCCACGGTAAGCCGTGGATCGTTTATCTAAACGCAGGCTGTCCACCGACAGATTGGACTTGCGCGCTATATCTTCAAAACAGATGTTTATCAGATCGCCTTCCGCGCGGGATTCTGATGCCTCAACGTAATGCGCCGGACCGCTGGAAAAGGCCACAAGTACCGGAACCAAAATTTTTGGCAGCAACAGAGTGATCAGCAGTGCAGAGCCGATAATGATGATCAGGTCTTTTAGGGTCAGGTTCAGCGAAAAAGGCATGACTCGTTGTTGTCTCAGTTTACCGTAATAGAAAAGGCGCGATCTTAAAGGCTATCGCTTTATGGTCAATGTGAACGACTTAATTCGGCGGTTTTTTGCACATGAATGCCATTTTTGTGTCAAAAAACCGATAAATGACGCGGCTGTGGGCGCTTGGATGTGATGGATGTCTCATTTTTTGACAGTGATATGCAGATCCGAATACGGTTGGTTATTAAGGTGACGTTCGCTCTCTTTGCTATGATTCAGAGCGAAATGGCGGTCAATTGCCTGGAATTTTGGATTTTAGTCACGGTTACGGGTTGGATTGCTTGTGAACAGCAGAAAAATCGGTTTAATTCCCGCCTGCCAAAAACTGTTCAATTGAAAGGAAATCAGTTTGAAAAACATTACTTTTAACATTGCCTTAGCCAGTTCTCTTTTCGCTCTATCAAGCTTATCGCAAGCGCTTACGCCAGAATCGGCGACACAATTCTTTGACCGTTATCAAACGCTGAGCTCGAACTTCGATGCCGCAGTCGTCGATTTGTACGCTGACGAAGGTCAGTTGCTGTCCAGTCGAAGATCTGCCGATGGTTCGGAACAAACAATGGCGTTACCGTTCAGCAGTCTTAAGGCAATGTTGCCTAAACTGTTAATCAGCGCGAAGCAGGCGGGCGATGTCAGCGACTATTCAAATGTTCGAGTGGCGTTGCTGGATGAAACCAGCGCTAAAATTACCGCTACTCGATACTCCAATTTGAACTGTTTTTCCGATGACAGCTATTACATGGTGGTTCAGGAAACCGACACCGGTAAGTTGGCGATTACAGAAGAGCACTCAGTGACGTTGGCGCAGGGTCTATGCGAAACGAATAAGGCACTCATTGGAACATTAGCGGCGACGGCAGATGCTTATAACGCGCAGTTACCGGCTATGGTCGATGCCGATACTGAGCTTTCCAGTGTCACGGCTCAAGGAACGTCTATGGCTTACAACTACAAGTTAGTTGGACTCGCCGCCGAGGACATTGTTGACAACCTTGCGGATGTTTTGCGAGAAGGGGTCGTTCAAAGTTCCTGTGACATGAACCCGTCAAAAACACTGCTGGAACGTGGCGCGACGTTGGTATTTAACTACACCAGTTCGGACGATGTATTGATGGACACCGTCTTGGTTAAACAGGCTGATTGCGAGGGTTAATATTGCCTGTCACCGGCCAATAAGCCCCCATAAATTGCGGGGCTTTTTTATGCGTGTTTTCTACGACAAGTATTTCAACGGTAACGGCTTGCTCTTAATGATGTCCCTCAGCAGAAAGCTCGAATGCACGCCGTCGACGCCTTCAATAGTCGTGATGTGTTTGAGCAGCACATTGTGGTAATGGTCCATGTCCGGCACGGCCACCTTGAGTTGGTAGTCTGAGTCTTGGCCGGTGACCAAAAAGCACTCGATCACTTCGTCGATTTCTCGGATCGCTTGCTCGAAACGGGCAAAGCGTTCGGGCGTGTGTTTGTCCATGCGGATGCCCACTATGGCAATCAGGTTCAGGTTTACCGCCTTGCGGTTGACCAAGGTGATGCGCTGATCAATAAAGCCGCGTTCCTCGAGAGATTTGATTCGGCGCGAACAGGGCGAAGCTGACAAACCGACCTTTTCAGCAATGTCCTGATTCGATAACCCCGCATCTTGTTGGATTAACTCGAGAATCTGCCGGTCAAACCGGTCTAAGGTTGTACTTTCTGCCATACCAATCCGCCTTTAAGACAACAAATTGCTGAATATTTAAATATATTGGTGATTTCTTGCTTAATATGGTCAAAATAATTGAATAACGCAAGGACATTGCGCCCTGCTCTGCGTAGACTTTCTCCCAAGCTTAGGCAATGAGTGGTTTGCAGACTTCCTACCCAAAGTCTGATTCGCAAGGTTTGCTCATCGGCAACCATCGCCCTACCATGTCAACCCACTGATCCAGTGAACCGGCGCTTTAATCAGGCACCAAAAGCATGAACAGTTTTACAAAGGTGCGTACGGCCCCATCCGTGCGCGCCTTTACTTGTCTCTACAACTTCGAATGAATAATGCACAGGGTGGCATATGGCTAACGTAACGCAACACGACAACAAATCCGTTGCTCAGCAGATGGCTGAATCGGGTTCTTTTGATTACCGCAAATATAAGTCGTATGCGCCTCTGTCACTGAAAGACCGCACCTGGCCTGACAAACAACTGACCAAAGCGCCCATCTGGTGTTCTGTGGACCTGCGCGATGGTAACCAGGCATTGGTGAAACCCATGAGCGTTGAACAAAAGGTTCGCCTGTTTAACCTGTTGGTGAAGCTTGGCTTCAAGCAAATTGAAATCGGCTTTCCCTCGGCGGCGCAGCCGGAATACGACTTCGCCCGTAAATTGATTGACGATAACCTCATTCCCGATGACGTGACTATTCAGGTGTTGACGCAGGCACGCGAACATCTGATCGCGAAAACTTACGAAGCCTTGCGCGGCGTGAAGCGTGCCATTGTGCATGTGTATAACTCCACATCCACTGTGCAGCGTGAGCAAACCTTCGGCATGAACAAAGAAGAAATCGCCGCGATTGCCGTGCAGGGGGCGAAATGGGTCAAGGAATACGCGGCACAGAACCCTGACACAGATTGGCAGTTCCAGTATTCCCCGGAGAGTTTTACCGGCACAGAAGTGGATTACGCCATAGATGTTTGTAATCGGGTGATCGATGAGTGGGATCCGCAAAACACAAAGCCGGTGATCATTAACTTACCCGCGACGGTTGAGATGAGCACGCCGAATGTCTTCGCGGACCAGATTGAGTACATGTGCCGCGGTTTGCATCAGCGTGAACATGTCATTGTGTCATTGCATACCCACAACGACCGAGGCTGTGGTGTGGCGGCAACCGAATTAGGTTTGATGGCCGGTGCCGATCGCGTTGAAGGCGCCTTGCTTGGCAACGGCGAACGAACCGGCAATATGGACACGGTCACCCTGGCGATGAACTTGTATTCACAGGGAATCGACCCTGAATTGGATTTCAGTAATGTTCAGGAAATGATCGACATCTGTACCGAAGTGACTGACTTACCCGTACACCCGCGTCACCCTTGGGTGGGTGAATTGGTCTACACCGCCTTTTCCGGTTCACATCAGGATGCGATCCGAAAATCGCTCGAGTTCCATAACAAGAAAGGGCTCGAACATTGGGAAGTGGCTTACCTGCCCATTAACCCTGCTGACTTGGGGCGCGACTACGAAGCCGTCGTGCGCATCAACTCGCAATCGGGTAAGGGTGGTGTCGCTCATGTTCTGGAACGGGATTACGGCATTGAATTGCCGAAGTGGATGCACCTGCACGTGTCCAAAGTGGTACAGAAAGTTGCCGAACAAACCGGTTCTGAACTGCGAGGTAAAGAAATCAAAGCCATTTTTGATGAGCATTTTGTTGCCGTACCGGAAGGTTGGAATTTACGTGGATACGATTTAAGCACACAGGATTCGCAAACACTGGCGACTTTCCGCATCGAAGCAGCGGAGCCATTGGAGTTACAGGGTAAAGGTCAGGGCGCGCTGGAAGCGTTGGCAGACGCCTTAAGTCAGCACTACGGTGTGACCATGAAAGTTACCCAGTTTGATGAACACGCGCTACGCCAGGGTACCGATGCTGACGCCATCGCGAGTGTTTGCATCACCGTCGATGGTGTTGAATCTGTCGCCTCGTCCATTAACGAAGACACCACTACCGCAAATTTACAGGCGCTGTTGTCGGCCGTCGGACGTGCCGCACAAACCGTTGGTTTTCTGCACAAAGAAACAACAGAAGCCTGATGTTATAACACTCACCTAATCGGGCCTGCGGGCCCGTTTTTGTTATCAGAAAAGTAAATTCAGACTTGCCGCAAACATTTTTAAACGGTGCCGTGTTAAGGTATGGCAAAATTTTTCTGGTAAAACCTATGCGTTCTCTCATTGCTCTTTTTTCACTTTTTCTTGGTGTACATTCCTTTGCTGCGTCCATTTGGCACGTCGATGGTGAACAGGAATTCTATCTGTTTGGTACGATCCACGTTCTGAAGCCGGACTCTTATCCGCTACCGCCTGTCTATGCCTCGACGTTGAAAAAATGCGATGCACTCTGGCTGGAAGCTGACAGCGATGAACTGAAGGACGCCAACGTCCTGCACGAACTTCAACAGATGATGCGATTGCCTGTGGGCGATAAACTCCAGGACCAGTTGTCTGAGAATGCTTATCAACAATTGCAGATTCTGGCGGAAAAAGCGGGAGTGTCTTTATCGTTGCTGCAAGGTCTAAAACCTTGGGCAGCTGCCAACCAACTCACGTTAGTGATTTTTCAGCAAAAAGGCTTTACCGGTGAAGGGTTGGACATGTATCTGCAACGTTTTGCGCAGCAACAGAACATACCAGTGCACGCTTTTGAAACGCTGTTGTGGCAACTGAATATGTTTGATGAATTGTCGGATGCGTATGGCGATGAGTTCGTCGAATTTTCCACGGCCGATATGGATGATGTTGATCAACTGGTCCAAGATCTGTATCGAAACTGGCGTAGCGGTGACGTTGCGACCATGTACGAACAGGCGGCGTTCGACGGCTATGAACGTGTGGAGCAACGCATGTTAGTTGAACGTAATAATGCGTGGATGAAAACCCTGCTGGGTTCCAATCACAACGGCGTGCAATGCGTCGCCGTGGGTGCACTGCACATGGCCGCCGACCATGGCTTACTCAATCAGTTTAAAGAAGCCGGATATCGCGTGACGCAACTGCGCGACTAGCGCTGAGACAAGAGCACGCTGAGCTTGCCCAGTTCATGAAAGCCAAACGGTTTTAGCAGGGTAAACTCAGCGTCATCACCATAACCCACCAAAGATTTTTCGGGAAAGCTGACCTGAATGGTTCTGACCAGTCGCTGTTGCTCTTCCTTGCTGCCAAACAAATTTGTAATCCCCAACACGTCGCTGTGCTCGAACAAAATGGCACCGCATGTCATAACTGACTGTTCAGTTAAGAAAACAAAGGTCACATTTTCGTGTTGCAGCAAGCTGTCGTTAAAAATAGTTTGTCCCGCGGGTGTTTGCCCCCAGGCCGCGACCCACAACGCTAACTGATGACTGTCCTTTACCGTTTTCAATTGCGGGTAGTGAAATCCGTGATCCCTCACGCTGCGAGGTTCGTAACCATACCAGTGCGCGGAAAATAAATTCAGATAGGCGTGCTCAACCTGCTCTGCTTCGTGAAAGCTGTCTTTCATCGCCCAATCTGCGTCTAGTTTTCCCATCAGGTCGTTGAATTGCGCGGGGTTAAAATGCTTCGGTTGACGGGTAATGATGTTCGGGTAAAGCGGAGGTGCGGCATTGGTACAGTACCAATGATGTTCCGTGAAGTGTGTGGTCAGTGAATGGGATTGTGCAACGACGTCGCACCAATGAATGTTATTTTCGACAGCTTTTAGCAGTAGAGCAGAAGGTCTCAACGGTCATTCCTTTTATTATAATTGTTCAGAAAGTGTCGTTCTGTCTCGGCGATTCACTTCGCACGTTGTTCAGCTAATTTGCCCCTTTTTGCTATTGGCTGTCAATGCATGTTTTCGACTTCTTGTGACAAAATGGAATCTGCGTCTAAAGAAGCAATTGAAATACTTTCGTTCAATGGAATGTCGCCACTCAACTGCAGCGCAAGGTAGCGCATACTGCATACGCGCAAAAAAGAGGTGAAGTTGCCGAGATCGTGGCCAGCGTCGATTGACTCATGGTAAAGGCGCGTCAGCATTTGTGGAATATTCATTTCATCACGAGCGGCGATTCGTTCCAGCACGTTCCAAAAATAATTTTCCAAACGGACACTGGTCACCATACCGTCGATACGGATGGAGCGGGTACTGCTTTTCCATAATTTGGCGTTGGCGCCAATAAAGAGTTTGCACATACACAGTTTCCTTTTTCGAGTCATAAGCCAGCGTGAGTATAACCCGATCCCACGGTCTGGCTATGCGACCAAAGCGGTAAATCATAATCCGCTGTGATTTTGTGCCGGGAGAGTTTTGGCGACTAATTCAGCAGCGCCATGAACTGAGCCAACCATTGCGGGTGCGCAGGCCATGCGGGTGCCGTCACCAGATTTCCATCGCTCACCGCGGCCGTCACCTCAATCGCGGCAAAAGTTCCTCCCGCAGCTTCGACTTCTGGCTGACACGCAGGATAAGCAGAACAGGTTTTTCCTTCTAACACACCTGCGGCTGCCAGCAGTTGTGCGCCGTGGCATATCGCGGCCACCGGTTTGTTGGTGACGAAAAAATGCTGCACCATGTTCAGTACCGCTTTGTTCAAGCGTAAGTATTCAGGCGCGCGTCCACCAGGAATAACCAACGCATCGTAATCTGCTGCGTTCACGTCTGCGAATGTCGCATTCAGCGCGAAGTTGTGTCCGCGTTTCTCAGAATAGGTTTGCTCGCCTTCGAAATCGTGAATGGCTGTGGCAACGGTGTCGCCGGAAATCTTGTCCGGGCAGACAGCATCGACCTGATGACCAACCGCAAGCAAGGTTTGAAACGGCACCATGGTTTCATAGTCTTCGGTGTAATCGCCGGTAATCATAAGAATTTTTTTCATTGTTCTCTCTCCATAGTTTTTATTGTTGTGTTCTGGATGGTTCGACGATGCCCACTGCTGGTGCAGGAACATCGCCGAGTGTGAACATAGCAAGATGACGTGATGGCAGGGTATTAGTTGAATACTACTTTGTAGCTTTCTGTCACAGCGTCGGTGTCAACTCGTTTAGAGAAAGTCGGCATCTTCATGAGATGCCGACTTTGATTTAATTATTGTTTGCTTTCAACGTCCGCGACCAGAGTGCGCATGGCCAGCAAGGTGTCGGCATTCAGTGAGATGGATTCGATACCCTGCTCAACTAACCAACGGGTGATTTCCGGCCAATCGCTCGGCGCTTGTCCACAAATACCAATGTATTTGTGTTGGGCTTTACAGGCATCAATAGCCAGTTTCATCAACACCTTAACCGCGTCATCCCGTTCGTCGTGGCCGGTCACCAGTTGGCTGTCGCGATCCACACCGAGTGTCAGTTGCGTCAGGTCGTTTGAGCCAATGGAAAAACCGTCGCAGTGTTTGAGGAATCGATCCGCCAATAACGCGTTGGTCGGAACTTCACACATAACAAACAATTGCAGATTGTCCTTGCCACGTTCTAATCCTTGGCTTTTTAGTTCTTTCTGTACCGCCAGCAGTTCATCGACGGAGCGAACGAAAGGCACCATGATGGCAACGTTTGTGAGCCCCATATCATTGCGGACGCGTCGCAGTGCCTGACATTCCAACGCAAATGCGTCACGGAATCGAGAATCGATATAGCGGGACGCACCGCGGAAACCGATCATCGGGTTCTCTTCTTTTTCTTCATAGGCTTCGCCACCGATCAACTGCGCGTACTCGTTCGATTTAAAATCGCTCAACCGGACGATAACGGGTTTGGGGTAAAAGGCAGCAGCGAGCGTCGCGATACCCTCGGTTAATTTGTCGACATAAAAGGCGACAGGATTTTCGTAACCGGCGATGCGCGATTGAATCTGCTTCTGCAATTCCGGGCCGAGGTCAGTAAAGTTCAACAGAGCGTTGGGGTGAATGCCAATGCCGCTGTTGATGATGAATTCCAGACGCGCCAAGCCGACACCGTCGTTGGGCAGATACTGAACTTCAAAGGCTTTTTGAGGGTTGCCCAGGATAACCATGACTTTGGTCTTTAACGCACGGTCATCGGCCAGTTCGTGACGCTGAATATCAAAGGCCAGTTCCCCGGCATATACATACCCGGTATCGCCTTCGGCGCAGCACACAGTAACCGGTTCATCATCGTGCAGCACATCAGTCGCGTGTGAGGTGCCGACGACCGCCGGTATACCCAGTTCTCGTGCGATGATGGCCGCGTGGCAGGTACGGCCACCTCGGTTGGTCACAATGGCACTGGCCAGCTTCATGATCGGTTCCCAATCCGGGTCTGTGATGTCGGTGACCAATACCTCGCCGGGTTTCAGTTCGTTCATATGGGCTGCATCCAGAATCACCCGGGCACGACCGCTGACGATTTTGTTCCCCACACTCTTACCGGTAATGCGTACATCACTGCGCTGTTTCAGCACATAGGTTTCGATGACGGCCTGTTGGCGTTGGCTGTGAACGGTTTCGGGACGGGCCTGGACAATAAACAGCTCGCCAGAGATGCCGTCTTTTGCCCACTCGATGTCCATGGGGCGATGTTGTCCGGCCAGTTGACTGTAGTGGTCCTCAATAGCCAGTGCGTAACGGCCCAATTGCTCCGCTTCTTCGTCCGTCAGAGCAAAGCGTTCCCGCATGGCTTTGCCGACGTGAATGTTTTTTACCGGTGATCGATGTGGCTTGTGTTCGGCATACACCATTTGTATGGCTTTTTCGCCAAGGTGTTTGCGGATTATCGACCGTTTGCCAGACCGCAAAGCGGGTTTGAACAGCTGGTATTCGTCGGGATTGACCGCACCCTGAACGACGTTTTCGCCCAAACCATAGGCGGCGGTAATTAGCACGGTCTGATCAAAACCGGTTTCAGTGTCGAGCGTAAACATCACGCCAGAGGCACCTTTGTCCGACCGTACCATTCGCTGTACGCCGATGCTCAGCGCGACTTTCATGTGATCAAACCCCTGATCTTCCCGGTAACTGATCGCCCTGTCAGTAAACAGGCTGGCAAAGCAGGCTTTGCAGGTTTCCATCAGCGCCTCTTCCCCCTGCACATTCAAATACGTTTCTTGTTGACCGGCAAAAGAGGCGTTTGGCAGATCTTCTGCGGTAGCCGAACTGCGCACGGCGACATCGGCCCCGCCTTCCTGACTGAGCTCGTGATAGGCTTGTCGCAACTCATTTGCCAGTTGCGCCGGCAGGGTGGCGTGGCGGATCAAGCTTCGGATGGTACTGCCACAACGTTTTAACGCATCCACATCGCGCTTATCCAGATCCGCCAGTAATCCGGTAATGCGGTCGCGCAGATGGTTTTCATCCAGCAACGCCCAGTAGGCGTCTGCGGTGGTGGCAAAGCCATTGGGGACTTTTACTCCAGCCCCCGATAGCTCGCGGTACATTTCGGCCAACGAGGCGTTTTTACCGCCAACCAGTGGCACGTCAGTCAGTCGCAATTCGGAAAAACGTTTCAGGAATGTATAGGACGTAGTCATGGAGGCCTCCTAACCGAGAGGTAGCCGCCATGGCTCACTTTTGTCATCCAAGTGGCTCTGGTGTCTACCAGAATTCGGATGTTGATGTGCAATGTTGGTTAAATGTTGCGCTTGTTGATGACATCCGGCATTGACCTGCATCAAGCGTCTGGGAGCGACATTGCACAACCGCGCAGGATTGGTTTTAATGCCGGACTCACGAAAAGGAAGCTGTATGCAACATCGAATCCGCGCTGCCGGACTATTGGTTCGGGATAACACCGTATTGCTGATCAAACACACCATGAATGGCCGTACTTTCTGGGTACCTCCCGGGGGCGGTTTGGAAATCGTCGATGCCACCACACGAGATACCGTGATTCGTGAAATTAAAGAAGAGGCCGGGTTGGACGTCACTAGCGTCGGTGAGCTGGTGTATGTTCGGGAATTTAAGTCGCTGTCTGAGAATACCTACCATATGGAGCAGTTTTTCCGGGTAACGGAATGGCAGGGAGAATTGACACTGGCCAATCTGGCTGGGCTCGGTGGTGATGAGCATATGATCAGTGAAGCTCGCTTTGTCCACCGCGATGAACTGGCGTCGATGCGGGTTTACCCGAAAGAATTGGCGGATGATCTGTGGGCGCGGATTGAACAGCCCATCATCCATCCACTACATTTGGGTGTTCAGGTAGAAGGCGATGATGCGGATTTCTGAAGCCCTGGCAACGTTCCTGTTTGTGATTACGAGCCTTCTGCTCACACCCGGCGCAGCCATTGCCGCCGACTTCAGTAAATACAAACACCATGACGATTACGACGACTACTTTCGCAAATACACCAAGCGTTTCTTCAGCCCAGCGTTTGACTGGCATTACTTCAAGGCGCAAGCCGTTGCCGAAAGTAATTTGAACCCTGAGGCCAAAAGCTATGTGGGCGCGCAGGGGATCATGCAAATTATGCCGCGTACGTTCGAAGAGATAAAAGTGAAAAGCAAGTTTATTGAAGGCACCGCTACAGAACCGAAATGGAACATTGCCGCGGGCATCTGGTACAACAAGCAACAGTTCGATTTTTGGGAAAAAGGCCGAAGCCTCGAAGAACGACTGCGTTTCATGTATGGCTCCTACAACGCCGGACGCGGTAACTTGCTGAAAGCACAACGCGAAGCCATCAACGCCGGACTAAACCCCAAAGTTTGGGACTCCATGGTGCACACACTGCCCAAAGTTACCGGTGATCATTCGAAAGAAACCCTGAACTACGTTGAAAAAATATTCACTATTAAAGAGGACATTAAATAATGGATTGGTCCATCATTTTCATTAATTTCGTTTACGCCATATTTGGTTGCACCATCACCCTGGTATTCATGGCCGCAGGCTATTGGTTGTTCGACAAAATCACTCCGTTCAATACCCACGATGAATTAGCCAAAGGCAATCAGGCTGTCGGCACCGTGATCGCGGCGATTATTGTCGGCTTAGGGATTGCCGTTGGTCTGGTGATTGGGATGGGATTGAATTGATCGTGAAATTATTGGAGACGGGCACAACCTTCGCGCTGACATGTGTCGCAGCAACGTTGCTCAGTGGTTGCCCGACTGAAACAACAGCACCTGAAGGCTCCATTCCTCCCGTCGAGAATTTGGCGTTTTACGAAATCGAAAGTGATCGAGGGGTGCAACTGCACAACTTTTTTAGTGGGTCGGCTAGTGCTGGAACCTCTGGTCAATGGCAATATATGCTTCTCGCATCAGCCTCTTATTCGAATGCCAACTGGGAAGCTTTGGTGAAGGGCAGGCTTGAATCAATTAATCGCCTTGAATCTGATTATGCAGAGTTCCAGGCAAATCCAGAAGCCCCGACTGAAACCCATGAAGAGTTTTCTTGTGATCTCTATGGAACGCAGCATTTTTCTGCGAGTAAAACTGTAGACAGTAATGCGAATACGATGACTTTCAAATTCAAAACAGATGCCAAACGTTGTGTATCCGGCCTTAATGATGACGGTTACGATTACGAAGTAAATCATGGTGTATTTGAAAAAAGATTTGTTTTTTACCTTGATGATAGTGAAAGTGTTGAGCGAATTGATTATGAAGAGACCAGATCAGGTGTCGCCGACTTAATTACAACTGATACCATGTTGCAGGAAAACCTGGATAACCTTTCTTTAGCCAAAGCAGAAGAATTTTCTGTGATGATTGACGCTTCCTGGTTGGCAACGACAGAAGAAACTATTTATCACATTGACGGTCGGAGTGTTTCTAACTTTGTGTTCTATGAAAATGATATTCGCTATAGTCTTTCAGATACGGTGACTTATACCACTACTGATAATCTAGTAATAACCGACAACGGTGGATTCACTTCGATGATATTTGATATCTCTACCGATGGCCATGTGATGCAGACAACGCTCGATTTAGGCACCACTAGCAGAACCTGCGACGGCAGCCCCTGCTAACTTAATGAGTCGGTGACTTCCTGCCGAATAAAATCCACCGCAACGCGAATTTTTGGAATCGCGTAGCGGTGCTTCTGATACAGCAGATACACACCCAAATCCGGCTGTTGCGTGATATTCACTGGATGATCGAAGCGCAGTTCCTGCAGGTGCCCATGCGCGATGGCCTCTTGCAATACCCAACGAGGCAAGAACAGAATGCCTTCCCCATTGATGGCTTGTCGTACTAGCCATTGTCCATTGTTGCTGATCAGGGCCGCGGGTCCCGAAACATCATGCCATTGGCCGTCTATATTGGTGAGCCAAGGTGTAGGCCCCATCGGCGTGCGGAAATAAAGCCCCTGATGTTGTTTCAAATTGAATGGGTTTTTAGGTATCCCGGCGCGAATCAGGTAACGTTCGGCCGCGACGGCAATGAAATTGTTATCCAATAACGGTAGCGCGACCACGCGTTCATTGGGCACGTATCCACCGCGTATGGCGATGTCTATGTCGTCACGGTTTAACGTCGACACCTCATCCGTCAGGCTGACATCCAGTACGATCTTGGGGTACGCCGCTTTGAGTTTATCCAGCAATGGCAACAGGATTCGTTCGCCAAAACCCACCATAGAACTGATGCGCAAACGCCCCATGGGTTCGGTCTGGTAGTTACGCACAGACTCATCGGTTTGCGAGAGTCGTTCCAAAACATCCTTGACCTGACGATAGTATTCCTGCCCTACTTCGGTCAGTTTGACCAAGCGCGTGGTGCGCTGCAGCAGATTTGCACCAAGGCTGTTTTCCAGATCGGCAACCCGGCGTGACAAAGACGAGGGTGGCACGCCAAAGCGTTTTGCCGATTCGGTAAAGCTGCCGGTTTCGGCCACAGCAACGAAATACCGTAGGGCTCTGAGCTGGTCCATATCGCCTCATTTTTGTTTTAAAGACAATAAATATTCGCATTTTTACCCGTATATAGCACTGAATTTATCATTAATATGGGTGCCATCGAATTTTCGACCTCATTTGGAGAGAGTTATGAGCACGTATACCGCGATTCAATTAATTGCCCGCCCTCATGGCGGTCCAATCGGCCCTGATCTGTTCAAGGTCGTAGAACAACCCATACCAGACGTCGCCGATGGCGAGTTTCTGGTAAAACAGACTCATATGTCCCTGGACCCGGCGATGCTGGGTTGGATGAGCCCCGCGACCGACAGCTACATCCCTCCGGTGGAACTGGGCACCACCATGCGCTCTTCTGGCATTGGTGAGGTTGTCGCCTCTAAGCACCCTGATTTTGCGGTGGGCGATAAGGTCATGGGTATGTTTGGCTGGACCGAATATGCTATAACTAAAGGTCAGGGGGTTAATAAGCTGGATGCGCAGATTGACCCTGAAATGGCGCTATCTGTGTTTGCACTGCCGGGCTTAACCGCCACTCAGGGTTTGTATGCCATTGGCCAGCCTAAAGCAGGTGAAACGCTGGTAGTCAGCGGCGCTGCGGGTTCCGTGGGCTCTATCGTAGGTCAGCTGGCGAAAGCGGACGGCCTGCGCGTGATCGGTGTCGCTGGTGGCACTGAGAAGTGCGATTGGATCGTCAATGAACTGGGCTTCGACGCAGCGATTGATTACAAGAGCGATAACCTGGCAGAGCAACTCGCTGAATTGACGCCAAATGGCATAGATATCTATTTTGAAAACACTGGTGGTCCGATTCAGTCGCTGGTTTTTGAGCGCATGAATGCCCATGGCCGAATTGCGGTTTGTGGACAGATTGCCGACTACACCACAGCGACACCACCTCCGGGTCCAAACTGGATGAACATCATCAAGAAACGATTGTTAATTCAGGGCTTCACCATGCCGGACCACCTGCACAATGCGCCCAAGCTGCTGGAAAAGCTGACGCCTTACGTGATGCAGGGCAAGATTAAATACCGAGCCCATACGTTGGAAGGTTTGGCTTCCGCGATGACCGGTTTAAACCTGTTTTTCACCGGTGGCAACAAAGGCAAGCTGATCGTTAAGCTGTAAACGGTTGCTCTGACGCCCTGTTCACATCTGGTGAACAGGGTTGCCATTCAAGCCATGTCTAAAGCCAGTTTACTGGCCAGTCCTATCAGCACCACGCCGAAGATCCGATCTAACCACACCGCTCGTGCTTGCAGCGTTGCCAGCCAACGCGGATTGGAAAACAGCCAGGCGACGATCACATACCACAGACCATCGATCAGCATCGCCGTTGACGCATACACAAGTTTGCCCAGAATGGTGGTGTCGGTTCCCACAACCTGTGAAAACAGCGCAATAAAGAACACGGCGATTTTCGGATTCAGGAACACGATCATAAAGCCATCGCGGGCAGCGGTGTGTGCTTCCACTTCCGGCAAGTTCTGGTTCGGGTTCGCACGGCTCATCAAGCCTTTAACGCCCATCCAGGCCAGATACGCCGCCCCAGACCATTGCAAAATCGCAAACAGGGTTTCCGAGGTGACAATCACCACTGCCAAGCCTGAAATACAGATAAGCGCGTATAACCCAACGCCCAGGCCATGAGTTATGGCAGCCGCCATTCCTTTGCGACGCCCGCCGGCGAGCGTATGTTTAAGAACGACAGCCAGCGACGGGCCGGGTGACAAAGCGCCGAGCGCGCAAATGCCGACAATGGTTAACCAGGCGGTAAGTGTCATCTGAAATCCTGTTTTATGAGTAAAAGTCTTTAGCGGCAAGCTTGCCAAAAATGCTGCTCAATAGAAAGCAGACAATGGTCAGAGTGGTCTACACTTTTTAAGTCTCATTGTTGCTGTGAACCCGACTTACCGGTGCCGTAAACGCATAGCACTCTGTTTTTCACACTGTCATTGTTCGAGAGTTATGTTTAAGCAAATCGTGAATATTCTGCACACCTTGTCTGGCACCCGAGACGTCGATTCGCTCGAAATGACGCTGGTAACTACCTTGGTAGAGCATTTTGATGGTCACAAGGCGACGTTGTACCGAATCAATGATGCGCAATGCGAGCACGCTCTGACCCTGTACCAAGATGCAGATGGGCAATACCAACTGGATGTTCAACGCCGCACAGCGGATGACACAGAACTGGTGCACTATCTCAGCACCACCGAGCAACCGGTGTTCATCCAGCGAGGTGACCTCGGTTGGCAGGTAATAGTGCCGTTGCATAGCGACCAGAAACCAGTTGGTGGTATTGAGCTGTATTGTCAGCACGACCTATCGGGCTACGCCAATGAACTGAGCATCTTCATTGAGATCTACCGGAACTACCTGGAAATCTTAACCGCCAGTGAGCAGGATACGCTGACGGGATTATTCAACCGGCAAACATTCGATGTGAAATTTGAACGCTTGGTGGCCCGCCAACGCATCCACTACGAACGCGCTAAAGAACAGTCGTTGGCCGCTGTTGGTCAGGAGCACCCGCGAGCCTATCGTCTTGATCAGCACCTTTGGTTAGCGATTATCGACATTGACCATTTTAAAGCCGTTAACGATCGATACGGTCACGTTTGCGGCGACGAGGTATTACTGGCCATGGCGAATCTTATGCGGAAATCGTTTCGCCATGAGGATCTGTTGTTTCGCTTTGGTGGGGAAGAATTTGTCGTGGTGCTGGCACCCACGGCAGAACAGGAAGTGTACGCGATTCTCGACCGCTTCCGGCGCAATGTTGCCCAGCAATCCTTTCCGCTGGTGGACAAGGTAACGGTCAGTATCGGTTATGAAAAAATCACCGAGAAAGACTACCCCATGCAGGTAGCCGAAAAGGCTGACAAAGCGCTTTATTATGTGAAGAAGCATGGTCGTAATGCGGTCCGCAATTATCAGGCGTTGGTGGCGGAACAGGCGATCACCGAAGTGCGCGCCGACCAGAGCAACGACATTGATCTGTTCTAACGCGCTTCGATGCTCATGAGAACGCCGGTTTCCTTCTCAACCGAAGCACTCTACAATTCTCCGACCTAAAAGAATTGAGTCGTGCATGCCGGAACTTCCAGAGGTTGAAACCACCCGTCGCGGAATAGAACCGCACATTAAAAATCGTCGCATCAGCCGCATCGTAGTGCGGGATGCTCGTTTACGTTGGCCGATCCCGGATGAGCTTGATGAATGGTCGCGCGATCAAACCATTTTATCGGTCGAGCGACGCTCCAAGTATCTGCTGATCCGACTGGAGCGGGGCACGTTAATTGTGCATTTGGGTATGTCCGGCAGCTTGCGCGTACTGATGGACGACCCGACTCCGGGTAAGCATGATCATGTCGATGTGGAGCTCGATAATGGTGTCCGTCTGCGCTACAACGATCCGCGCCGCTTTGGCGCCTGGCTGTATACCGAAACAGATACTAATACGCATCAGTTGATCGAGCATCTCGGACCAGAGCCGCTGACCGATGCCTTCAATGTCGCTGATTTCTATGCCAAAAC
Organism: Reinekea sp.; assembly: GCA_050293765.1. Lineage (GTDB taxonomy): Bacteria > Pseudomonadota > Gammaproteobacteria > Pseudomonadales > Natronospirillaceae > Reinekea. The sequence goes on along the minus strand of JBNKNI010000044.1, from coordinate 1,995 downwards.
CCGAAAGCGCAAAACCAAAATAAAGTCGTTCATTATGGACGCAAGCGTCGTAGTCGGCGTTGGCAATATCTACGCCAATGAAGCGTTATTCTTAAGTGGTATCTACCCGCACAAACTCGCGGGCAAGATAACGCGTGCGGAAACTGAGAAATTAGTGAGCAATATAAAACAGGTGTTGGCCCTGGCGATTAATCAGGGCGGCACGACCTTGCGCGACTTTGTCGGGGGCGATGGTAAACCCGGTTATTTTGCGCAGTCGTTGAATGTTTATGGTCGCGCGGGTGAGCTGTGTCGTCACTGTGGAACTTTGATTAAGGAATTACGCACCAATAACCGAAGTACCTGTTATTGCCCGCAATGCCAAGCCAGAAACTGAGCGCATGTGGGTGATTAGGAACTGTCAAATCTCTACCAGGAATATTAACAACGTTCGGGACGGTTAAGCCGGCAAGCTGATCTATACTGCGGTAAAGAGCAAGCAGACGAGTAAACAATGAGCGGCAGCCCAACCCCCACTGAACCCCCTCTATATGCTAAGCAACCACTGTTCAACCGGGAATTGGAGGTCATTGGTTATGAGCTGTTGTTCCGGCCACAGGAAAGTTTGTCGATTACCGATGGCAACAATGCGACAGCCCAGGTATTGCTGAATTCGTTCACCAGCGATGACCCGGTGTTGGCCAATGAAGATCTGGCCATCTTTGTTAACTTCACCGCGGCCTGGATTATTCAGGGCGTGCCTATCGACCGCCCCAATTGTGTGATCGAAGTATTGGAAGATGTAAACGTCACGCCGTTGTTGACGTCCTCTATTCGAGCCATGAAACACCAAGGAAATAAGATAGCACTCGACGACTTCGACCTAAGCCTGAGTACGTCGCAGTTATTGCCTGAAGCGGACATCGTAAAAATTGACGTACTTAACCTGCCTAAAACCGAAATCAAAAATACCGTGCGGGTTCTCAAAAGACACAAAGTCACGTTGGTGGCTGAAAAGGTCGAAACACAGGAAATGTTTGAATGGTTGTTACCTTTGGGCTTCGAAATTTTTCAAGGGTATTTTTTCTGCAAACCCGAACAACGTCACGATAAGTTGGTTAAACCGCCTAAGCAAACAACCCTGTCTCTGTTGGCGGCACTGATGAAGCCCGAAGTAGAGTTCGATGACATTGCTCACGAGCTGAAATCTGACCCGGTTCTGACGGTGAAACTCTTACAGTTGGTGAACAGCAGTCGCTACGCGCGAGTAAATAAGGTTAAGAATCTGGAAGAGGCTGTTGTCATCATGGGTTTGGATCAGCTCAAGCGCTGGGTATCGCTGATTGCATTAACCGATCTCGATAATAAACCACCGGAACTCATTCGATTCACGCTGGTCTGCGCCTATGCCATGGAAATATTTGCCACGGATTTGATGTCGGATATCGGCCTAAGTGCCACCGACTGTTTCTTTGTGGGATTTCTGTCTCGGCTGGACGCGCATTTCGATAGACCGTTGCCAGAATTAATCAGCAAATTACCATTGGACCCGGTTGTGATGAATGCCATTGTCCATCGACAGGGGAAAGTCGGCGAAATGCTGACGTTGATAGACAACCTTATGTTGGGTAATTGGGACGCGTTGGAAAAGCAGCCCGTTAACGTTCCGATGGCCGAAATATTCCGAACATTTCTACGCAGCGAACAGGAAGCCGATTCGGTTTATCAAATACTGGTGTAGAGCATACTCAGAGCTTGGTGATGTGTGTTCTCTGTTGTGAAGAACCCATCCGGTTCGGGAGGCTGTAGTTCGATTGTTAAAGCAAAGATCATTTGGTGGGTTTCTTACTTTCTAAGGGGCGATCCGAATGATACTTAAGGGCACCTCTAAAAAGTCCGTCGAGCTCTGCGTGTGTGCTAGCAACGTGCAAAACAAGGCAAACACTGAAGGGAATGACGAGTCCTTTTCAAAGTGTTTAACGACGTTTTGTGCGTTGCCAGCCCGCGCCCTACGGG
>JBNKNI010000043.1:0-36041 GCA_050293765.1 Reinekea sp. | reverse complement strand
AGACGAAATCGCGATGGCGCTGCTGATCATCCAGATCACAATCAGAAAAGGCAGAAAACTACCCAGCGCCTGTCCGATGTTCTCCTGTCGGGAAGCGAGGTTGTTATCCTGCAGCACAATCGGTGTTAAGAAGGCGTCTACCTTGTCCTGTTCAACGCCAATTTGATTCAATCGGTCGGCAATAATGTTGTCCGCTAGCGTGTCGAGAATGGCACGGATGCGTGCCACTTTTGATTGGCCGATGGCCGTGTCTTTGTAATCAACGTTCACCTGGTATTGGTCGTTATCGCGAGAAATCTGAATCGCGAAATCCAACTCGCCCTGGGTGATGGCCTCTTGCGTGTTGCCGATGGCGTCCAGAGCCACTTCGTCCAATCGCGGATTTTCCGCAAGCTGGTCGCGCAAACCCGGCAGGGTGATACTTTCGATCAGGGTGTAACGCAGGACTTCCTGATCCCGCTCCTGTTGTGCGCTGGCCTGCAGCGCTCCGACACCAAACATCATCAACGGGGTTACAAAAATCGGTAACAATATGGTCACCAGCAGATGCTTGCGGTCTCGCAGCATTTCGCGGAGTTCTTTGAAAAATAGGGTACTGATCATAGGAGCTCCTTGCCAATCAGCGCTAAGAACGTTTGCGTCATGTTGCTGTGGCCCGTCTGTTGTTTGGCGTCGGTTACCGAACCATTAAAACAATTACGGCCTTGATCGATGAGGCAAAGATGGTCGGCCAGCAGCTCTACTTCATTCATATGGTGAGTAGAAAAAACTACGGCTTTGCCTGCGGCTTTCTGTTTACCAATAAAATTTAAAATGTGTTGCGCGGCTTCCACATCCAAGCCGGTTGTCGGCTCGTCCAGTATCAGCAATGCAGGGTCGTGCATAATGCTGCGCGCAATCGAGGCTTTTTGCGTCATGCCGGTGGAGAGTTGATCCACTTTTTGGTCGAGATAGTGGGCAAATTTCAACTCCACGGCCAGCTGTTCAATTCGCTGCGTTAACGCGGCCCCTTCAAGCTGGTAAAGGGCACCAAAGAACGCCAGATTTTCACGCACCGTCAACCGGCGGTACAGCGGCGTACCATTAGAAATAAAACCAATACTCTGTCGTGCACGTCGCGGGTACTGATGCACGGGAATGTCGTTAATCCAGATTTCGCCCGCGTCGGGTTCCAACGCGGTAGACAATAGCCGCAGCGTCGTGGTTTTACCGGCACCATTACTGCCCAGCAGTGCCAGTACCTCACCCGCTTGGCATGAGAAACTCACATCTTGCACCGCCAACACCTGTGTTGCGTTTGCTTTTTTAGCGTCTTTTTTGGCCAGTGCAAAAGACTTTTTAACCTGCTTGACGGTGATCACCGGTCATTCTCCTTAACGTTTTCGCTATCCATTACAAGTCGGCCAGCCGTATTCCAAACTTGATCGTCGTCGTGTCTTCGTCGGGCAAATAGTACAGAGATAAGGACGGATTCACGATCAGATTGCTGTTACGTAAAACATTGAACGACGGCTGTACGGTAACACCCAGCGCACTCTGCCACTGTGCATCGGCGAGTTGCGTTTCGCCGGTCAGGGATAGTTCCGTGTTTCGCCAATACAGCGGTGACCCAAAAGACCACCCCATAGGCCCCAGGTTCACCCGATAATCGGCGCGTGTGCGCGAAGTCAACCCGGTGTTGGTCAGAGTCGGTAATACAGGTGATGCCTCCATGAGGCTTTCACCGTTGTCCAACCATTGCCACTGGTGGTTAAACAGCAATGCCTGGCGGTTCGATACACCCTGGACAGCCAGGTCACTGATCAGCAAGGCATTCACATCCAGGTCTGCAGTCAAATTCAATTCTAACCCCTGATGAAAACCGAACGGCGTGCTTATGCCTTGAAAGGCACGGTCTTTACTGAGCTGATAATCGAGTTGTATAAACGCGGCCGGGTCCGTGCTCAGGTCGCGCTTTACGCCGGTTTCGCCGAGCAGCAATTGGGTATAGGCGCCGCGTTGCGTCACCACCGGCTGTGACACACTTAACGACATGGCCAAGTCACTGTTCAGCTCGTCGGTGATTCCACGCGCCAGCATTGCATTGAGAAACGGACCTGAATCCAATCGATAGTTTGCCGTGGTTGAGCCAAACCAATCGTTAGCATCTAAGTGGTAACCCGCACTCAACGACAACGACAATTTTTCCATCACATCATTGGAATACAGGTAACCACTTAACTGCGTGCCATCGTAAAGCGCACCCCAAGTGTGTGGGTTCCACAACGCCTGCAATGGTTTGTAAGGTTCAGGGCTATAGGTGGTTGCCGCGAGAATAGGCGGCGAGCTGAGACCGATTAACGGTGCCGCCACCGGCGTTGTGCGCGGCACACTATTCTGCGGTAGCCAAGATGGCGGCGGTGTAATCGGGTCTTCAAAGCCCAAGCCGACCAGTTGCTGTCCCTGTGCGGTGTAGTCGGCAAACACCAATGCCTGAGCGGACGCATCCCAATTCAAATAATAACTGCCATACGGTCGCGCGCTGATCTGATAGACCGATCCATCGCTCAGCGACATGGCCATAATCTGGTCAATACCGGTTCTGTCCGAGGTATAGAGCAGCCAATGCTCCGTCAGTAAGGGTGACCGCAGCGTTTCGTCATCTGGCGTTTTCAGTTGCACGATATGGTGACCGTCTGCACTGAGTTTGTAGATACCGTCAGCCTCAGTGTTACTCAACATAAAAACAGTACCATATTGGTCTACCCGTATGTCATACGCGATGCTGTGCTTGGGCAAGGGCAACGATTTTTGCTCGTGTCCTGTGCTATCAAACCAAACGAGCTCACTGTCGCGCTGCGCGCTAAAACGATGCACAATAAAGCCATCGCCATGAAGTTCAACTTCTGTGAGTTTGTCTGCCGAGGTTAACCGTTGCAAACCTTGATCAACGGCATAACAAAACAGGTCGCCGCTTTCCTGAAACGGTTTGGTGGGATGTACCAGATCGGCCACCCAGCAGGTTTTGTGTCCGTCACTGGTGAGTCCCTGTGTTTTGGAGCCGCTGTAAAAGGCGCTGGCCACCGTCGCGGGGACATCGGTGATTTCATGCGAATGCCCGTCGTGGATGGACACCAGTTTGCTGCCCTGTTCCACGTCCACATGAACGGCGATCACTTCATTGTCTCGCGCAAACACCGGGTACAGACTTTGCCAATGGTCGCCATAAAACGAGCTCAATGGGGAAACATCGCTCAGGTTAAGTTGATTTTGCTGTTGCTGCCAACGAGCCTTCAGCTGCGCAATCATGTCCTGATAATGTTGGTTCAGATCTTTACCGGTTTGCTTCCTGATGCTGGCGTCGAAGTTGAAACTATCGAGATCAGTTAATTGATTCACCACCTGATCAAAAATCAGCGGATCGTATTCAGTACGCAGATACGAGGTCAGAAAGTAACCCAAGACATAAGGGCTTAAATAAGGAACGTCATCGAAACCGGTACCGAGCATTGCTTGATCGTAACTGCGATCCTGATCACTTAATACCGACGTACGGAACCACAGGTCAAATGCCGCCACACGCCCCCGGCCGCCATCGGTCATAGTGGTTTCAGCCACCACCGCGTCGCCTTCGAGATACCACGTAGGGACAAACAACAGGGCGAAACCAGCGGTTCCACCTTCGCCGAACAGCACACTGAGCACCTGACCTACATCGTTATCGTATGCCTGATTAAACTGCACAATGTGTCGGCCTTCGTGCACCGCCAGCGCATCGAACCATTCCAGCCTCGCAAAGGGTTCCGGCTTGTTATACCAACGGGATCGATACGGCAATAAACCAACGTTGCCGTTTGCCGTGTGCGATTGACTGTACAACACGATGGGGATTTTACGCAGCGGCTGTTTAAGCGGCATTTCCTGTTGATGTTGATCCAGGTACAGATCCAGTTTTTGAGCGACCCGCTCTGCTTCACTCTGAATATCCGCCGGATAGATCAACCGGTAAAGGGGTTGGTCAATCGCCATCCATGTACCGGTTTCGGCATTGGCGTATGCTGCTACACACAGCAGCCAAACCAGGCTGTGGCCTAAAAAACGTGTCATACGAAATCCTTGTGCTGATATTGAACCGTGCGCAGTATTACCTTGGTCGGCAAAGAACGCCATGGTCAATGGTCATGGTTCAGATTTCGCCGCATGGACACGTTGTTCAACGTAACCCCATTCAGATCCACTGCATTTTCCTGGATAACCTGAAAGCCGCGCCGTATAAAGAAGGGCTGCGCCACCAGACTGGCATCTACGGTCAGTTCGGTCAGGCCGAAACTTCGCGCTTCATTCACCACCTGTTGGTATAACTGGCCGCCGATACCCAGTTGCTGGGACTCAGGGTCGACATAAAAACAGTCAATATAACCGGTCGTATCCAATTCGATAAAGCCAACCAACCTGTCCTGATACTCCGCAACAAAAGGTCGGCTTTGTTCGATACGTTGTCGCCATCGCCCAACGTCGATTTTCGCTGACCAGGCCTGTTTTTGCGCAGCACCATAAACAGAGTCGGGGATCGCATGCACAGCGCGATGAAACAGTTCGGCAATGGCCGTTTCATCGCCAGGCTGATGCGTACGGATATTCACCACTTCGCCATCCGCTACCGCGTCGACCAGCCGTTGCAGGACGCCATCGGTGTCTTTCACAATCGTCAGGCCACCGTTAACCACATTCGCCGTCCCCGGATCCACAGGAACATTGCTCCAGTGCAGAGGGGTCAGGTTAAACTCAATCTCCAGATCTTGCAGCCAGAAGCGCAACGCGATAACCGGCCCCCAATGCTCGACACGCAAGTTTGTTGCGTCCGGAAACAGAGTTTTGAGCCACTGCGTATCTTCGGCATAGCGCTCGACTGCCCCGGTCAGCAGAGTGACATCAACATCCGACTCGGCATGTTGCGCTTGCCGCGCGTAGGAGCCGACAATAGCGACACCGCGGATATCATTGTTTGCGTGCGCCCATTGATCGAGTACGGCTAAAAATTCCAGATAATTCAAACTTGCCTCCGGTTAGTTTGTGTATCGACGTTCAATCCGCGCAGTGTTCAGCACTCGGCTGTTAAGCTTTTCGACGGCATTCCCGACCGATTACGATGCTATCGTCGAACTATTTTACGCATCATTCATTACCCAAACCAATTAGGCCAGAGTTTCTTGGGTCACGCACCGTTGGCATGATTGTTGATAACTAATTGCAATGACCGAACCGAAACCTCTTCGACACTGGTGACCAACTTTGGTTTATCCGAGCCTAAGTGCGTTCGAAAATAGCACGCGGATAAACACACCGAAAACCTGAGTACGGATGCTCGGGGCAGCCCACGGGCTGCACAAGGGAGGTGAGCAATCACCTCCCTTAATTCTGCACAATTTCCACTTTGTTATCCCGCACAGGCTGGTTACACTGTCCGCTCTTCTGGGTATAAGACTCCGTCTTGAATTTACGCGTGTTCGCAAGGTTGCGGGCACACCGCAGTTAAGGAATATCGATGTTAATAGTGCCTACCGAAAAGCGGTTTGACTGGCAGCACGCGCCGGTTGTATTAATCGCTATCGTCCTGCTCAATGTGTTGGTGTTTTTGCTTTACCAATCCAAAGATGGTGAAAAAGCTTACGCGGCGATGGAACCCTTTATCGAACTGGGTTATATCGACAAAGAATGGCCGCTTTACCAAGCCTACCTGCACAAAGAGAACCGTCAGGAAGATCTGGCGGACGTTGAATACTATCGCGACGAAGAAGACAACTGGACCGTCGCACAGTATATGCTCATGGACGCGGACTACTTCCAATACGTCAAACGCAACGCACGCAATGAATTCAGCTTCGACGAATACGACGCCTGGCTAACCCGGCGGACAGACATACAGACAACGTTCGACTCCATGAGCGCTAACGCTCTCGGCTTAAAAGCCACGGATGTTTCCATCACCACCTTGCTGACGCATCAATTCTTACACGGTGGTGTGGGTCATATCTTCGGTAACATGATTTTCCTCATTGTGTTTGGCTTTGCCGTGGAAGCCGCCATCGGTCATCTGCGCTTTTTGGTCTTTTATCTTATCGGTGGCATCTGTGCCGGTATGGCGCAGGTGGTCATGAATCTGGGCAGTGACGTGCCGTTGGTCGGTGCTTCCGGTGCTATTTCCGGTGTAATGGCGATGTATCTTGCGGTCTTTCGACTGAAAAAAATCGAATTTTTCTATTGGGCTTTTTTCTTTGTTGGTTACTTTCGGGCGCCTGCGTTGCTCATTCTGCCTTTTTATATCGGTAAGGAACTTTATTCCTATTACACGATGGAAGATTCCAATGTCGCCTTTATGGCGCACGCCGGTGGCTTTGTCGGCGGCAGTGTGCTGATCGGGATTGCACTGATGTGGAACCGAAATATTCTGAACGATGACTACATTGAACAGGACCAGTCCTATTCTTCTCGTGATAAAGCCTTGGCCGATATTTATCAGGCTATTGAAGCACTTCGTTTCGATTTTGCCAGCAAACAATTGGCTGCCCTGATCGAAAAAGAAGGACTGGATTTTCAACTGGCGATGTTGCAATACAACTTGAAAAAGATTCACAAAGACAAGCCCTTTATGTTGGCGTTCCGGCAACTGATGACGCTGAAAAACCTGAGTCCGAAGGAATTACAGCAAATCCACGAACAATGGCTAGAAGAAGTTCACGCGTTTAAAATGCTGACCAAGGATGATCAACTGAATCTGGCGTTTCAGTTTACGACCCTGGCTAACTTATCGGGTGCTGAACAGATACTGGAGCATTTGTTCGAACAGAAGCACAAGCCATCTCAGTTATTGTTACTGGCCAATAAACTCGCGACCCGTTTTGCGCAGAAACATGATCACGCTCGCTCCCGAAAATATCAGGAACTGGCGCAGCGATTGACACAGGAGGGTCACCATGGAGTCATGTAAATTTCACCCAATCACACCATCGGTATTCAGTTGTGGACACTGTCAGGACGGCTACTGTGATCGTTGTGTCGACCATTCGGTGGGCGGTGAAGCGCATTGTTTTATTTGCGGTGGTCATGTCGAATACCAGGTCACGACCGACAATGTTGATCCGTTCTGGCGCAGACTCGAAAAAGCGTTTAAATACCCACTGAACAGCCAGGCACTGATGATGGTATTTGGGCTAAGCATAGCTTCTGCCATTCTCACAGCGCTTCCGTTACAGGGGTTGTTGGCGTTCATTCCACAACTGCTGATCGCTGGACTTACCGTCAATTATGCGTTTTTATGTCTGACCCGAACCAGTGAAGGGGAAATGGAAGCTCCACCGCTGGCGGACGCCTGGTCCGGCTCTTTGGGCATTCTGCTTAAGCTGTTTTTAATGGTTATCGTCATCTTTATCGGCTTGAACGCGCTGGTCAGTTACGTGCCGCCCTTTGTCGCCACAATCGGTATCATCGTTTTGTTTTTAGGCTTGCCGGCTATTTTAATGTCTTTTGCCCACACCAACAGCATCATCGAGTCAGTCAATCCGTTTAACTATGTGCGTATCATGTTTACCGTGGGCGTGCCTTATTTTGTGTTGCTGATTTTCCTGTTTATCATGATGACCTCAGTCGGCATACTCTCTAGCTTGGTTAACCAAGAACTGGCTGCAGTAGCGACCATTTTAGAAACGTCCATTGCCAACTATTACGCGGTCGTGGCGTTTCATCTGATGGGCTACATGCTGTTTCAGTATCAAGGAAAATTGGGGTATTCCACCGGCGATGATGATGCGATGTTGGTGAAAGCCGAGCCCGAAGATGTGATCCTGGCGCACGTTAATATTCAGCTTAAACAAGGTCATTATCAACGCGCTGCCGAATTGCTTCGCGATGGCATTGCCGCCAATAAACGGGCCAGATCGCTTTGGTTACGTTGTTTCGATGTTCTGTACCGAACCGAAAACCGAAAAGAATTACAGACCTTTGCCGACCCGTATTTTCATCACTTGCTGGAAAGTGCGCAGACCGATCGCATCGCCAGCGACTATAAGAAAATCAAACAGCGACTGCCCCGATACGTGCCCGCTCACGCGCATCTGCGCTTTGCCATTGCCAATGCCTGTCATCGCGCGGGCGACGCCATGTCGACCGTTCAACTGATCAACGGTTTGCATAAGTTGGCACCGGATTACGACAATCTCATTCCGGCCTACCAGCTTATGCACCAGGCGCTGCAGGATATACCGGCCATGGCCGGGCAAGCGGAACAGTGCGCGAAGATGATCACGCAACTGCAGCGTCAACAAAAGTCCGTGGCGAAACCACAACCGGTACCGGAACAACCACAAGAACCTGTAAAGCCGACAGAATCAGCAGCACCGACAGATAGCAGCCTGCTGTTTACGGCCAAGGATCCGGTTGAAAACCCCTTCCTGCGCAACAGTCAGGATGTCATGTTGCCCGACGAGGACATTGAGCCGATGAAAGAAAAAGACCTCGCCCCAATCGAATTTAAGCTGTAACGCATAGAACTCGCGTTGGTTTAAATCAGGCTCAACGAACGCGAACAGCTCAACCAATTCCATTTGGCTTGCTGCTGTTCCGTTAAAAAATACTCAAAAAAAATGTCGCACTTGGCGACATTTTTTATAGGGACAAGCAACAAAGGCAGGCCCCATTTCCAGACAAGGTTCTGTCCGTTACAGCACAGAAATGTCCGCGACCAACATGAACAGGCCACGCAATTTCGCCAGCAGTGCCAGACGGTTAGCTCGGACAGCCTCATCGTCCGCCATAACCATAACCTTATCGAAGAAAGTATCGACGACTTCACGTAAGCCCGACAATTGTGTCAAAGCAGCGGTGTAATCGGCATTGGCAACCGCATCCGTCACTGTATTAGTCACAGCATCCAGCGCCGCTAACAAATCACGTTCCGCCGCTTCGCTGAACAAACTGCTGTCAACGTCTGCGTTAATCTCACCGTCAACTTTCGACAGAATATTGGAAACACGTTTGTTCGCTGCCGCCAGTGCTTCAGCCTGTTCCAGCTTGCTGAAATGAGCAACCGCTTTAACACGACGGTCGATGTCATATGGCTTGGTCGGGTTCAGGGCGCGTACAGCCTGGAAAATTTCCGTGCGAATACCGGCATCCGCGTACCAGGCACTGAAACGGTCCAGCGCGTAACTGACGACATCAGCAACCACCGTATCTTGCTTTGGTAAGTCCGCATGCTGCGCAGCGGCAAAGGCCACCAGATCGGCCAGATCGACATCCAACTCACGTTCAACCATGATCCGCAAAACCCCCAAGGCTGCGCGACGCAACGCAAACGGATCTTTTGTTCCTGTCGGCGGTTGACCGATTCCGAAAAGACCCGAGAGGTTGTCCAAGCGATCCGCCAGTGCGACGGCCATACCTTCACGCGATTCCGGTAAGGTGTCGCTGGCACCGGCAGGCTTGTATTGCTCCATGATGGCTTCCGCGACAGCTTCTGGTTCACCATCGGCCAACGCGTAATAACGCCCGGCAATACCCTGCAGGTCGGTAAATTCAAACACCATGTCAGTGACCAAATCGGCCTTGGCCAGAAACGCGGCGCGCTCTGCTTCACTCACTGACGCATTGATCTGAGCAGCAATGTGACCTGCCACTTTCTGAATACGTTCAACTTTGTCGTAAATGCTGCCCAGCTGTTCCTGGAACTTAACCGTTTTGAGTTTTTCAACACGATCGGCCAGAGGCGTTTTCTTATCGGTTTCCCAGAAGAAAGCCGCATCCGACAAGCGCGGACGGATTACTTTTTCGTTACCATCGATAACCACTTGAGGATCTTTGGATTCGATATTTGAAATAAACACAAAGTAAGGTTGAATCGCGCCGTTGGCATCGACCGTCGGGAAATATTTCTGGTGCTCTTCCATCGACGACATCAACGCTTCAGCCGGAACCGCCAGGAACCGTTCTTCAAATTGGCCGACCAAGGCCACCGGCCATTCGTTCAGCGAGGTGACTTCGTCGAGCAGGTCTTCGTCAATCACTGCGACTACGCCCTTGTCGGCGGCTGCCTGTTTCGCACTGGTTTCGATCAGTTCCCGGCGCTCATCGTACGAGGCCATCACCTTACCTTCGGTGCGCAGCAGCTCCTGATACGCGGCCGCATTCGGCACCACAATATCTTTGGGTGCATGGAAGCGGTGCCCACGGGTCACATTCGCTGAGGTAACACCATAGACTTCCGCGGGAACCACCTCATCCCCAAGCAACATCAATAACCATTTTACCGGCCGAACAAACTCATCACGGCGTGCGCCCCAACGCATCCGTTTAGCGATCGGCAGCGCGTCCAACGTTTCCTGAACAATCATTGGCAGAATATCCTTGGTGGCTTTACCCGGTGCAACACCGCGATAAAACAGCCAGGCGCCTTTATCGGTTTCCACCTCTTCCAACTGATCGACGCTGACGCCGCAGGAGTTGGCAAAGCCTTCAATCGCTTTTGCCGGTGCCTTGGCTGAAGGACCCCGACGTTCAATCTGCTCATCTGGTTGAGTCAATTGTAATTGTGACAGCGTTAAGGCCAGACGGCGCGGTGCGGCAAAGCGTTCACTGCTGGCAAAGGACAAACCGGCTTTGTGTAATCGTTCGATAATGCCATCGGCAAAGGCATTCTGCAGATTGCGCAACGCTTTTGGAGGCAGTTCTTCTGTGCCCAATTCAACTATAAAATCGGCGTGTGACATTATTTCTTCTCTCCCTTCGCGGCGGCTGCCTGTTCTTTCGAGATCACTTCTTCACGCAATGCCTGCGGTGCCTGCGGGAATCCGAGCCGCAAGCGCGAGTCGTAATAGGATTTGGCGACCAGGCGCGACAGCGTGCGAATCTGCAGGATATAGCGTTGACGCTCAGTGACGGAAATGGCCTTACGAGCGTCCAGCAGGTTAAAGGTGTGGGCAGATTTCAGAATCTGTTCATAAGCAGGCAACGGCAGTTCGGCGTCGATCAGCTTCTGAGCTTCCGCTGCGTGGTAGTCGAACTGATGAAACAGCTCCGGTACATTGGCGTGCTCAAAGTTATAGGTCGATTGTTCCACCTCATTTTGATGGAAAACATCGCCATAGGTGACCGGCGTACCATCCGGACCGATGGTCCAGATCAGGTCATAGACGCTGTCGACACCCTGAATGTACATGGCCAGTCGTTCCAGACCATAGGTAATTTCACCGGTAACCGGGTAGCATTCCAGTCCGCCAACCTGTTGGAAGTAGGTAAACTGAGTGACTTCCATACCATTCATCCAGACTTCCCAACCCAGGCCCCAGGCACCCAATGTTGGGTTTTCCCAGTTATCTTCGACAAACCGGATGTCGTTGGTTTCCAGGTCGACACCAATCGCCGCCAGAGACCCGAGATACAGCTCTTGAATATTGTCCGGATTCGGCTTCAACACAACCTGATACTGATAGTAATGTTGCAAACGGTTAGGGTTTTCACCATAGCGGCCGTCGGTCGGTCGACGCGAAGGCTGGACGTAAGCGGCATTCCAGGTTTCAGGCCCCAGTGCGCGCAGGAAGGTCGCTGGGTGTGAGGTACCGGCGCCCACTTCCATGTCCAGTGGTTGCAGAATGACACAGCCCTGATCGGCCCAATATTGTTGCAGGGTGAGAATCAGCCCCTGAAATGTTTTGATGTCCGGTGTTGTCGTGGTCACGAGAATCTTCCATTTAACCGTTTGCGGTAAGCAGGTCTATGCCTGCAGGTTACTATTCGAAAAGGCTGAGCATTATACACAGCTGCGCCCTGCGGGTCATGAGGGGTTTTTGCGACTGACTGAAATAACCGCATGGCCGAGTTTGATTGGGGAAGGCAGGAGTTAGGACCTGGAAGTTAGTATCGGTTGAGTTCTTGCCCAAAATCAGCTTATGGCCAGAGAAATTGATTGGCAAATTGACGAGCATCCTTTAAGGTCAGCGTTTTACCCTTTCCGTAAACTTACCAGGAATGCAGTACCCGTGAAAACAACGACAAAACAGATTTTTGCCAGCGTTATGGCTGTGGATGCAGTGGTAAGCGCCAATGCGCTGTAAATCGATATCTATGGCGCTTTCGGGATGGACGATGAGCCCATTTTTCAATATCTATATGACGATGGTTCAACGCAAGATTTAATGGCTGGCGGAGGTATAGGTGTATATGCAGGTCATAGTCAACGCGTTTTGGGTCCTGTAAAAGCGCAACTTCGCGGAGGTATTCAGCATGGAATCATTGAAGAAGTGGACGGACAAGTGAGTTATCGGGATACATTCACGTATTTTCCTTTGTACGCAAATTTAATGGTCAATGTATCCCCAGAGATCTCAATCGTGGGTGGTGCCTTTTATGCTTTGAACCCATTTTATAAACAAACCGTGAATGACAATCATGGCGTTCAGAGACTTCAAAGTGATGTCGGTTATAATCTGGCTTTGCGCTGGATGGCGACTCCTAAATCTCCTAACAACGACAATACGCTTTATATTGAAGTTCGCTATGAATAGACCGAAGCCGAGCTAACCACCTACTCAGATACTTTGAGCAATTCAGTCGACGTCTCGGGATTGTTCGAGCCAATTCCGATCACCAACCTGGGGCTTGCGATTGGCTTAAAGTTCTAGATTTACTCCAAGGCAGCTTCTCGCGCTGCCTTCTCTGCTCCGTATGTAGCCGCCATATAATCCAGTGATTCCCGGACCAAGCGACGTAAGACATCGGTATCGACATCGTCCAACGATTTGAGATACAAACAGGATTTCCCGGTTTTAAACTTCCCGAGCTTGGCCATCAAATCCGGGTAGGTATCGAAACCTGCCATGATGTACACCGTCAGTGCAGTTTTCCGATTGGCAAAACCGGTACGCATAAAATCACCTTCACGACCACTTTCATAGCGGTAATGATACTCACCAAAACCCACAATATTGCCCCACATAACGGGTTCGCAACCGCTCTCAATCCGCATCATTTCAATGAGTTTCTTACAGTCCGACTGGCGCTGCGGGTTGTCTATCGAAGCAATGAATTCACCAACATCCAGATCCGTCGGTTTCGTTTTATTGTCAGCCTTTGCCATTTTCAGTCCCTCTACTGATATCTGCTACAGTTTGGTCAACTATACCGGCAAGTCAACTCAGGAAAAGGCGTAGGTCAATGGATATCTATCAACCTCTGAAAACACATTTTCGCAATGATAAACGGGTATCGGTAAACGAAGGCAAAGGCGCACAAGGCATCAAGATGCGCATTAAGGGCAAAGAGAGGATGTTTGCGATGTTTCTGAAAGGTGATTTGCTGTTACAGACCTCCCCAGAGCGGGTAAACGCGCTTATCAATCGGAAATTAGGTGCGCCATATGACCCGGGTACCGGAAAAACGATGCCGGATCGGGTCCTTATTCCAGCCCGCTACCAAGCGCAATGGATCGAACTGATTGAACAAACCATTCAGGCGCATCAGGTCTCTGAATAACCGATTTCATGATATGCTTGCCCAGCATACCCAAAGGACACCGCGATGAATCAAGTCAGTCAGTTTTTGCGTCAGTATCAATTACAGGATCAACATGTTTATCTGCTGGAACTGATCCCGCTGATTAAGATGATCTGGGCGGATGGCAGCAATCAAGAAGCCGAGATCGATATTTTGAAGCGGTTTGCTATGAACCACCTGGCGGTATTATCAAGCCGTAATGAAGGTGTTTTGCCCATCAGCGTTGAAGCGACGAATGACTTCATGAATCGATTCATTCATGCCGAACCCTCGCAGCAGATGCTGGACGATCTCAACGCGCTGTGCGCGCAACGTTTAAAGGGGCATTCCGATCTGACTTTTTCACGAAGTCGGGCCGAAGAGATTCTTAATTTCTGTATTGATATTGCAGCAGCGTGTGCCGCCCACTATCCCTACGAATTTGATGAACGGATTGTAGAACAGGAAAAGAAAATCCTGAAAGAGCTGGTGCAGCAGTTCACGTTTTAATCGTGGCACCAGTTCAACGGCTCGGAAGACATATAGGAAAGCCCATACGCGCAACCCTCTCGTCCACAGTCTCGTTCAATACCGACATACCAATCCGTATTTTTCGGTAAAGCCAATGGACCACGTAACCATTTTCTCACCTGTCCGCTTCCCTGGTCGCACACTACCGGTGCATTCACCAATGAATGTACCTCGTTCAGGTAATGGTGCGCACGTGGCAGATCTGCGGTGATTAGCATGGGATGCGTTGCCTCCACTGAGGTAAAACAAACCGGAAAATTATCCAATGGCTTATCTGAGCCCATTTCCAATACCAAACCCGGCAAACGGAAGCAGGTTTCGCCGTCGGGGTCTGCTTGACTGATGGATGCAAATAAGTCAGCGAAATTATCGTTCGCCCAAACGGGTTGGCAATGGATTCCCACCAGCAAAAGACCGAGACAAACACTCAAGCGCATGAATCAGGAACGCCAGTACTGAGGTGTCAGCAGCACCAACAGAGTGAAGATTTCCAATCGACCAAGCAACATGGCAAAGCACAGAAGCCATTTCGCCGTTGCCGGTATGTTGCCATAATGCTGGGCAACGTCCCCCAAACCGGGACCAAGGTTATTCAATGAAGAACCGACGGCGGACCAGGTCGTTTCAAAGTCCAGACCGGTCGCCAGCAAGCCAAAAAAGATGAAGGCGTATGCCATGATATAAACGCTGAAAAAACCCCAGACCGATTCAACAACCTTATCACTCACCCGTCGGTTTCCGACCTTGACACCAAATACACCATTCGGGTGAATCAGGCGTTTTACCTCACGCATGCCCTGTTTCAGAATAATGATGACACGGATAACTTTCATGCCTCCGGCGGTCGAACCTGCGCACCCACCAATAAACGACGCCATGAATAATAGAAAAGGCGCAAATAAGGGCCAGGTCGAGAAATCCGCGGTACCAAAGCCTGTGGTGGTTAACAAACTGACGGTCTCAAAAATGCCGTAGCGCACCGCCGCTGTCGGTTCGTAGGTTTGTGTGACCCACAACACGAAAACCGTCACCAAACACAAAAACACGGCAATCATCAGGAAAAAGGTGTATTCGGGGTCGGCCAGATACTGTCGAATCGATTTGGAATTCCAGGCTACGTAGTGCAGTCCGAAATTCGCAGAAGACAACAACATAAAAACCACGGCAATCATTTCAATTGTCGCGCTGTTGAAATAACCGATGGAGGCATCGTGTGTCGAAAAACCACCGATCGCAATCGTGGAGAAGCTGTGCGCGACCGCGTCGAACAAAGACATGCCCGCCAACCAGTAGGCAAAAGCACAGACGATGGTTAAGGTGAGGTAGATGTACCACAGCGCCTTTGCCGTTTCGGCAATTCTTGGGGTTAACTTGGAATCCTTCATCGGTCCAGGTGTTTCGGTGCGGTACAACTGCATGCCACCAATACCCAACATCGGCAGAACCGCTACCGCCAATACGATAATCCCCATACCCCCTAACCACTGCAGTTGTTGGCGGTAAAACAGCACGCTCTGCGGAAGATCATCGATACCGGTGATGACCGTCGCACCGGTGGTGGTCAAGCCGCTGAGCGATTCAAAGAAAGCGTCGGTATAACTCAAGGTAACGGACGGTGCCAGATAAAGCGGGATGGAACCTGCGACACCCAAGACCAGCCAGAACATCACGGTAATGATAAAACCATCCCGGGTACGCAAATCCCGATGCCAGTTGCGTACCGGCAACCACATGGCAAACCCAGCGGAAATAACAATCAGAAAGCCAATAATGAAAGCATTGTGCGCGCTGTCATCGTGCACCAGAGACACGAATACGGAAGGCAGCATGGTTAGACTGAAAACCATCAGCAAGATGCCAAGCACTTTGATCGTTAAGCGAAACTGCATGGAGTGGAACCTATCCTTGGTTTAGAAAAACGAGAAGCCAACCTGGAATAATTTTTCGACATCGGCGGTTCTGCGTTTATCGACCAGAAATAAAATTACGTGGTCGTCGGATTCGATAACGGTGTGATCGTGCGCAATAATCACTTCATCGTTACGAACAATCGCGCCAATTGAACAACCTTCAGGTAGATCGATATCTTCAACCGAACGGCCAACCACCTTGGACGATTTAGCATCCCCATGAGCCACCGCCTCTATCGCTTCCGCTGCGCCTCGGCGCAATGAATAGACGTTCACGATATCGCCACGGCGAACATGCGTCAGCAAACTACCAATGGTTGATTGAGATGGTGAAATCGCAATATCGATATCGCCACCCTGCACCAGGTCGACGTACGCGGTGTTGTTTATTAACGTCATCACCTTACGGGCGCCCAGCCGCTTCGCCAGCATGGATGCCATGATGTTGGCTTCATCATCGTTGGTCAGTGCCGCAAACACATCGCAATCTTCAATGTTTTCATCAAGCAGCAATTCCTGATCCGACGCATCACCGCGCAGCACAATAGCGTGCTTCAAATGGTTACTGAGCCAGTTACAACGATCTTCGTTGTGCTCGATAACTTTAACCGAGTAGCGGTTTTCAATGTCTCGCGCCAACCGGTAACCGATGTTACCGCCACCGGCAATAATAATGCGTTTGTAGGCGCTTTCTTTGCGACGCAATTCACTCATGACCGCACGGATATCGCTCGCTTCCGCGATGAAGAATATTTCATCATCGGCCTCAATCACCGTGGAACCCTGAGGAATAATCGCGCGGTCTTTGCGGAAGATGGCAGCAACCCGGGTATCAATTGAGGGCATATGGTGCTTCAGGAATCGCAGTTCCTGTCCGACCAGCAAACCACCGTGAATGGCCTTGACCGCGACCAACTGCAATTTACCGTCAGCAAAATCAAGTACCTGCAGGGCTCCCGGTGTTTCAATCAGCCGCTGAATATAGTTGGTAACCAAACGCTCCGGAGAAATCAGTACGTCGACCGGCACCGCGTCTTGGCAAAACAGCTTTTCGCCTTCGCGAATGTATTGTGGATCACGGATTCGGGCAATTTTGGTGGGGGTTCGAAACAAAGAGAATGCCACTTGGCAGGCGATCATGTTGACTTCATCGCTGTTGGTGACCGCTATCAGCATGTCCGCGTCTTCGGCACCGGCTCGCGCTAGCACATCCGGTAGCGACGCCAAACCCGCGACGGTCCGAATATCAATCCGGTCCTGAAGCTCACGTAAACGCGCGCTGTCCGTATCCACAACCGTAATGTCGTTTTCTTCCGACGCCAGGTTTTCAGCTAATGTTCCACCAACCTGACCGGCCCCTAACAAGATGATTTTCAACGGATAATTCCTCTAGCGGTAACCCAGGTCACCTATAGTAGCGGGCATCGTGATTAAAAACGAGGTTGCGGCAGAAAAGGACTCGCAACCGCCACCCATTGTCATGAAGTTCGGCCCTCGAAACAGCGGGCATTGCCAATCAGTCAGCCGCTTTTTTAAGCAGAGCGTAATAGAAGCCATCGTGCCCGCCTTCCTGTGGCAGCCACTGAATTCCATGTTCGGTGTCGACATCGGGCGGCAAGTCGACTTCCAACGCAATAACGTCACTGTGATGTGCCAGAAAATTTTCGATCTGATCACTGTTTTCGTCAGGCAGAATTGAACAGGTCGCGTAAAGCAATCGGCCACCGGGTTTCAACGTCTGCCACAGTTGCGCTAACAGTTTTTTCTGCACTTGCGAGAGCTGTTTGATGTCAGCGGATTTGCGTAACAATTTAATGTCCGGGTGACGGCGAATCACACCGGTCCCAGAACAGGGCGCGTCCAATAGAATGGCGTCGAATCGTTCACCGTCCCACCAGCTGTCCAATTCGGCGGCATCGGCTGCGACCAGTTTCGCCGATTGCTGTATCCGGGTCAGGTTTTCCGCAACCCGGCTCAGGCGTTTTTCATCAACATCCAAGGCGGTCATTTCAATGCTGGCGCTTTCTAGCAGGTGGCCAGTTTTTCCGCCCGGCGCGGCACAGGCATCCAACACCCGTTCGCCGTCCTTCACATTCAGCAACCGAGCACACAATTGCGCGGCCTCATCCTGAACTGAGACATCCCCCTGTTCGAAGCCTGGGAGCGCAAAAACCGGGGCAGGTGAACCCAAGGTGACACCAACCACCGAATGCGCTGTGGCCTGAGCAACAATCCCTTCTGCGTCAGCTTTTGCCAACCAGGCTTCGCGGCTCAAGTGCTTTGCGTTCACGCGCAACGTCATTGGCCCCTGGACATTCGACTGGCGGCAAATATCAGAATAATGTTCTGGCCAGGCCTGACGCAACCGTTTATTGAGCCACCCAGGGAAGGATTCCGTGCGGCGCAGATCCGCCAACAGGGCGTCACGCTCACGCTGAAATCGCCGTAAACTGGCATTCACAAGATTCTTCGCCCAGGTTCGCTTGGCGGCTAAGGTGGCTTCGACAGTTTCGTTGATTGCCGCATGCTCCGCAACGTCCAAATGCCACAACTGATACAAACCGACGGCCAATAACATGTGCACGAGCCGCTCTTTGGCCTTGATCGGTTTGGCAACCATGGCCTGAATCAATTCGTCCAGAGCGAAATAGTAACGGGTACTGCCGTAAACCAACTGCTGCAGAAACGCATGCTGATCGGGCTCAATGTCGGCTAAGGCCCGGGGTAATTCGTCACTCAGCGAACGGCCCTCATCGACCACATTCAACAGAATTTCAGCCGCAGCCAGACGTACGTTTTTCATGGTTTATCCAAAAGTTGGGTGGGCTTCAAACTGATCGCGGCGAGCATTGAGAATATCGGCAACGGCCATGGCTTTTTTACCCGGCAATTGCAATGTGGTCACTAACAGAACGCCGTCTGCGGTGGCCACTTCAAACCCCTGCTGACTCATACCGATAATGGTCCCCGGTGCAGCGGTCGTAGTGACTGCCGACACCTGTGCGTGATGCACGCGCACGTTTTCGCCCTGCCATTGCGTATAGGCACCTGGCCATGGGGTTAAACCGCGGATCTGACGGTCAATCGCTTGGGCTGTCAGCTGCCAGTCAATTAACCCTTCAGCCTTATCCAGTTTGTGAGCGTAGTTTGCCAGGCTGTCATCCTGTTTAACCGGTCTGGCGGTGCCCTGTTCAAGCTGGTCCAGAGCCTGCAGCAAAGCCGGGCCTCCCACCTCGATGAGCCGATCGTGCAGTTTTTCGCTGGTATCGTCCTGATGAATCGGACAGGTGGCCGTCACCAACATGTCACCGGTATCCAGACCCGCATCCATCTGCATGATGGTCACGCCCGTTTCGGTGTCGCCAGCCAACAAGGCCCGATGAATGGGCGCAGCACCACGCCAACGTGGTAACAACGAGGCATGCACGTTTACGCAACCGAGACGCGGCGTATCAAGCACCACTTGCGGCAAAATCAGGCCATAGGCGACAACGACCATCAGGTCAGCGTTTAGCGCCTGTAGCTCCGCCACGGCTTCGTCAGATTTGAAGTTCAGCGGTTGAAAAACCGGAATGTCATGCGCCTGCGCCAGTGCCTTCACCGGCGACGCTGTCAGTTTACGGCCGCGGCCCGCTGGACGATCCGGTTGACTGTAAACAGCTATCACCTTGTGTTCACTACCCAGCAATGCACGCAGGTGTTCAGCGGCAAAGTCCGGGGTTCCGGCAAATACGATGTTCAATGACATTGTTTATCGCGCCGCCATTTTATGCTGCTTTTCCAGCTTCTTTTTGATGCGGGTGCGCTTCAGGCCAGACAGGTAATCGACAAACAGTTTTCCGTCGAGGTGGTCGATCTCATGCTGAATACAGATAGCAAACAGATCCGTCGCCTCAAATTCAATCGCCTCGCCATCCTTATTCAACGCACGCACATGAATTCGGTCAGAGCGATCAACTTTTTCATAGAACCCCGGAACTGACAGGCAACCTTCCTGATATTCCACGACCTCACCCAACACGTCGTATTCCGGGTTGATCAAAACATGAGGCTCATTCTGATCTTCAGACACATCAACCACAATCAGACGAATATGTCGGTCGATCTGACTGGCCGCCAGACCGATTCCAGGCGCCTCATACATGGTTTCCAGCATGTCTTCGGCCAATTTACGAATTTCGTCGTCGACTTTTTCGACCGGTTTGGCAACGGTTCGCAAACGCGGGTCGGGGTATTCCAGTATATCGAGTATTGCCATAACTTATTGATTCACCAACATTTATTAAAAAAACACACCTTAACCGACGCTCATTGGAATGTTACACAGTTAACATTTTCCGAATTTATCTATTTAGATTTGGCTTTAAGGTGTTGCGCTAAGCGATTGACTGCTAAACTAAAAGTGTTCACTCTTGTCACTTGGATCTGTCTATTCAGGGTTTCAAATGTCACTGCGTTCTGCCTCGGTTTAACCCGGTAACGCCAGCCATGCTTTGAAAACAGCGCTGAACAGATCAAACTATTTCAAGAGTACTGACTAAGCTTAGTGCCTACAAAGCCAAATTGTATAGGGAATCTGGCCATGAGGAAAATCATCGCAGCTATTATTATCTGCTGTGCGACCATGGGACTCGCCGTGGCCGACGAATTAACCATTAATGAAAACGTGCCTGACCGGTATATCGTCGTCAAGGGTGACACGCTGTGGGACATTGCTGAAATGTTTCTCAACGATCCGTGGAAATGGCAAGAGATCTGGTACAACAACCCTCAAGTCGAAAACCCTCACCTGATCTACCCAGGCGATATCATCGCGCTGATCATGGTCGATGGACAGCAACGATTGACGGTTCTGGATCGTGGTGAAAACGCCAACACATTGAAAATCACACCCGACCAAGTCGACGAAAACGGTGTGGTGAAACTGCGCCCAGCCGCTCGCGTCACCCCCATTTTTGGCGCGATTCCAGCCATTCCCCGCGAACATGTTGAAGGGTTCTTAACGGGCAACCGCATTTTAGCTACCGAAGAGCTCAAGTCTGCGCCGTACATCGTCAGTGGTAGCGAAGGTCGCCTTTTGCTAGGTGCTGGCGACAAAGTCTACGCTCGTGGTGAATTCGTATCGGAATCCCCGGTTTACCAGATATACCGAATTGGTAAGAAATACCACGATCCGTTTACCAAAGAACGATTGGGTTATGAAGCGATCGAGCTCGGCACCAGCCGGATTGAAGAGCTGCAGGGTGATATCGCCACCTTCATGATCGAACGGTCAACGCAACAGATCGCGGTGGAAGACCGGATTCTACCGTCCGACGAGACGCTGCTGTCTGCCATTTTCTACCCAAGTGAACCACCAGCCGGTGTTGATGGCGTCATCATCGATGTAGCCCGTGGCGTTCAGTTCATTGGTCAATTCGATGTGGTGCTGCTGAATGTCGGTGATCGCGAAGGTGTTGAAGCCGGTAATATTTTCCGTGTTGACCGCGCTGGTGACAAAGTCCGCGACCCGGTCACCAATCAACGCCTACAGTTACCCAGCGAAGAAGGCGGCCTGGTGATTGTGTTCCGCACGTTTGAGAAGATGTCGTACGCACTGGTGCTGAGCGCGCAATTGCCAATGAAAGTCGGTGATTCCGTCGTGAACCCTGGCTTCTAAGCGTACATAACTCGATAGAAAAGGGAGCTTCGGCTCCCTTTTTTGTTGCGCCGATCACAAAATCAATCGAGGTACGAGCAAAACGCTCACGTTTTTCCCTTGCAGTTTGTATAGTCTGATACGACCTGAAGGAATCAGGTCACCTCATTAGTGACATGAAGGACATGACATGCAGACCGACCTCCTCGCCTGGTTGCGCTGGGTATTGATTCCCAATCTTGGCCTGAAACGCAGCCATCAGCTCTTAAACCTTATCGACTCTCCGCAGGCGCTGTTTCTGCATCCGGATCGCTGGCCGCTGCCGGATTCAGTCAAACAAACCATTCGGGAAATGAACCTGCTGGGTGAGCAACACCCTATTCACCGGCGAGCCGTGGAGCAGTGCCGCTGGACCGAAGCCGATCGACATCACCTGATTTTGCCGATGGACGACCATTACCCGGAAAAGCTGACTCACATCGAAGACTCGCCGTTAATTCTTTGGGGCGTTGGCGATCCGACCCTGCTGAACAATACCCAGGTAGGTATCGTCGGCAGCCGGCATGCCAGCCACAACGCATTGCGGCATACAAAGACCATCAGTCGAGACCTGGCTCGTGCTGGGGTTACGCTGACCAGTGGCGGTGCCAAAGGGGTGGATGCTGCCTGTCATCAGGCTGCTGTCGATCAGCAGGGGACGACAATCGCGGTTTTAGGTTGCGGTGTGGATGTGATCTACCCGAAAGTAAACCGGACCCTGTTTTCCGATATTCGCCAACAAGGGCTGATACTCTCTGAATACCCGCTGGGCACCCAACCCAAACCGGGACACTTCCCCCGACGCAACCGATTGATCAGCGCACTATCGGACATTGTTGTGGTCATCGAAGCGGCCACACAAAGCGGTTCATTGATAACCGCCAGTCATGCGCTTGACCAGGGCAAAGATATTTTTGCCATGCCCGGGGATATTGGCAATCCCAATTGTGCTGGCTGCCATCAGCTCATTCGTGACGGCGCGTACATTCTGACCAGCGCAGAGGACTTATTACAGCACCTGAATTGGCGCGCAGATACCCATACAAAACGAGCTAACAACAGCGCTCCGGAATTAACACCTGTGCAGCAACAGATCGTGCAGGTACTGCAATGCGATCAATTACCGCTAGACAGTTTGGCGCATCAGCTCAATCTGGCTGTACATCAACTGCTGGAACCGATTTTAGAACTGGAGCTAAGCGGTTTAATTGAACAGCAACCTGGTGGCTATACACTTTGCGACATTGCCTGAACGAGCGACACTCGCTAACCTTGCCAGCATGCAACAACCACAATGTCGTTTATGAAGTATTCTCAATCTTCTCGTGTTGCCGCCTCCATTGTGATGGAAGGCGGTGTTATTGCCTATCCCACCGAAGGCGTCTTCGGTTTGGGATGCGACCCCTTTAACGCTGACGCGGTTGGCCGCATTTTGGCGATCAAAAAACGGCCGGTCGACAAAGGTTTGATTATTATTGCCCATAATGTCGCGCAAATCCGGCCTTATCTGGCACCGCTGTCGGATAGCCAATGGCAGACTCTGGAAGCCTCCTGGCCCGGGCCAAACACCTGGGTGATTCCGCATAACGGCTCACTGCCCGATTGGGTCACCGGCGGACGATCGACGATCGCGGTACGGGTGACTGCGCATCCTGTCGCCGCTGCATTATGTGCAGCACTGCCCTTTCCATTGGTGTCGACCAGCGCCAACCGATCAGGACGTCCCGCCTTGCATAACCGCCTGCAGGTGCAGCAACAACTGGGCGACGAAGTCGACTTCGTTGTCGGCGGTCGCGTTCAGACGCCGGGTCAAGCCAGCCAGATTACCGATTTACTCACCGGCCAACACTTCCGTTTATAAATTATCCACAGGACTTCCGATGTCAGACTTCCAATTCGATATAGACCCCGTCAAACAGTATTTATTGGGGTTGCAAGACGCCATCTGCACCGGCCTGGAAACCGCCGACGGTCAGGCAACGTTCAAAGAAGAAAGCTGGCAACGTCCCGGCGGTGGCGGTGGTCGCTCTCGCATCATCGAAAATGGCGCGTTACTGGAAAAAGGCGGTGTCGGTTTTTCCCATGTGATGGGTGACCAGCTACCACCAAGCGCAACAGCCAGCCGTCCTGAACTGGCCAGTGCCCGTTGGCAAGCCATGGGTGTGTCTCTGGTCATGCACCCGGAAAACCCGTTTGTACCGACCTCACACATGAATGTACGTTTATTTGTGGCCGAAAAAGAAGGCATGGATCCAGTCTGGTGGTTTGGCGGTGGCTATGACCTGACACCCTATTATGGCTTTGATGAAGACTGTATTCACTGGCATCAAACCGCGAAGCAAGCGTGTGATCCGTTTGGCGAGACCGTCTACCGGGATTACAAGCAGTGGTGCGACGAGTATTTTTACTTAAAACACCGTGATGAACCGCGCGGTGTCGGCGGCATTTTTTATGACGATCTGAACAAATGGGACTTTGATACCAGCTTTGGCTTTATGCAAAGCATCGGAAACTCATACCTGCCGGCCTATCTGCCGATTATCGAAAAACGGCGCGCTCTGCCCTGGACGCAAGCCAACCGGGATTGGCAGGAATACCGACGCGGACGCTATGTCGAATTCAATCTGGTGTTCGACCGGGGCACGATCTTTGGACTGCAATCTGGCGGCCGTACAGAATCGATCCTGATGAGTTTGCCGCCGCATGTGCAATGGAAGTACAACTATCAGCCAGAACCCGGCACCGAGGAAGCGAAGCTGACAGACTATTATCTGACCAACCGGGATTGGGTTTAGTTTCGCAGGCAACGGCCTGCTTTTGGCACGGGCCGTCGCTTTTTTTTGTGCGGTTTAACCTTGCGCTGCTAACGCATCGTGCAGGCTTGACGCATCGCCACTGTCAAACAAAGCCTTTAAATCACTGTGCCCACCAACCAGGGTTCCTGCGACAAAAATCTGCGGAAAGGTTTGGAATCCTGTCCACATTTTAATCGCCAACCGTTCACGCCACATGGAAAAATAACTGCCATATTCCAGGTATTCGTAAGCGACGCCTTTTTCATCGAGCAGTTTCCGGGCAGCTTTAACCACGGGGTTCTGGCGCATGCCCACCACCACCACCGGATGTTCCGCGATGGCTTTTTTCACTTCGTTAACCAATGTTTGGTCGCCACCTAACTTGTCATGAATGGCTGGGTGAATGTGTTCTGTTTCTAAAATGGGACGCATGAGAGGTTCCTGTAACGGGAAATGGACGACGCAAAGGATATGCAGCCAAACCCACTAACTTCAATACAGCCCCTTTAAATAGTGACTTCTGGCAACCCGAGAATGCTATCGACCTGCCGTAATGCGCCCCGGTAGTCTTTGTAATCCAGCGAGATTTCGTACGCGGTTTGCTGGTGTACCAGCACCATGGAAGGGAAACCCTGTATCGGTAACCGGCGAGCGAAATCAATCTCCTGCTCGAAGGCTTTGTTTAGCGCAGCGGATACCAGATCATCGGTAAATTTATTAGTATCCAGTCCGATTTCTTCCGCCAATTGAACCAACGTAGAGACATCCGATGGATTCAATGCTCGCAGGTAATAGGCTTCCTGAATCGCGTCTATCATCGGCCGCTCTGCCTGCTGCCAGCGCGCGGCAAGCACGGCTCGGCATGCTGGATAGGTCGATCGGCGCGGCGTGTTCAGAGTCCAGAAATCGAAGTTAAAGGGCACATCCAGCAGGCTATGAATTTTTTGCCAATAGCCGCGAATAGCCTCTTGCTGCGCCACAGGCATCGGTTCATCGCTGTCCGGGGCCAGTCCACCGACCCGATATTCAACCGGAACCCGTTTCGCTAATTCGGCTTCAAACAGCTGCCAAACCGGGCGATGCCCCCAGCACCAGCTGCACATGGGATCGTGTACGTAAATGAACCGGCTATCTGTTTTCATGACCACTGACCTATGCGTTTATGCTGAATACAGACTACATTACAGGGACGAAGTTCTGAACGGGATCGTCCAATGGCCTCATATCGACTCAACAGTGACGAATTACCGCTGCCTGGAGACCACCTGTGGGTCCACAAACGCGGCTACACCCACCATGGCCTGTATCTGGGTGAAAATGATCAGGGAGAGCCTTTAGTGGCTCACTACGCCGGCTGGGTCGACCGTTTTGAAGGGGGGCCGTTAGAAATTACCGATCTGGACCTGTTCAGTGGTGGTAAAACCATTCATGTCCGGGAATACCCGGATCGTCAGTATTCGCGAGAAGACAGCGTGCTCAGAGTCCTGAACCGACTGGGCGAAGAAGAATACGATGTGCACACCAATAACTGTGAGCATCTGTGTCATTGGGCCATTATGGGCGACCATCGTTCAAAACAGGTTGAATGGGTGGATACCCTGCTCGGCGCTATTCACCCCGGCCTTGAAGCGGCCAGTAAAGGGCTGAGCACGGTCCGTCAGCCGCGCCACACATCTACCCTGCAAAAACGTAAAGTCATCAACGACATCGCCCGTGATCTTGCTGTGGATTGGGGGTTGAAATCCGCCGCTCGCTGGGCCGCTGGTCCTGTCGGTGTTGCGGTTTATGTCGGGTATCGGGTCTCGAAGCAACTCTGGCGCAACCGCCGTTAAGTGCCTTGCATCACGAAAGAGGTACAAAGTCTGATCTACAACAAAAGGCGGATAACCCGGCTGATTATTGTTTGACCTGAGGCAATATTGTAATTTGCCACTCCGCATAGGCTTTGCTGACGTTCCCCGGTAAAGAGACAACCTATGATTATTCGGCCCCCTGCCGTTGCCGGCACTTTATACGACGCCGACACTCAACGTCTGCTTGCCCAAGTTGAGTCCTGGCTTGAAAATCCGGCAGGCAAAATTATTCCCAAACCTCCGAAAGCGCTGATTGTGCCGCATTCGGGTTACCACTATTCCGGCGAAACGGCGGCCAGTGCGTTCCGCTTGCTGGAGCCAGTCTATGACACCATTCATCGGGTCGTGCTGCTTGGCACCTCGCACCGGGATAGCTTTGAAGGCATTGCGCTGCCCGGTACCGATGTCTTCCGTACCCCCTTGGGTGATGTCAAAGTCGATGCTCACTCCGTACAGATTCTGTTAAAAAACCAATTAGTGCAAGAGTTACCGGAAACTCATCGCCTGGAACACAGTATCGAAGTGCAACTGCCGTTCCTGCAAACTGCGTTGGAAAACTTTACTCTGGTGCCATTGATTGTCGGCAACTGCGATCCGAAAGCGTTAGCCGATGTTCTGAATGCACTCTGGGGCAGCGACGAAACGCTGATTGTGGTCAGTACCGGTTTAAGCCGCAAATTACCTTATGACCAAGCTGTCGCTCAGGATGCCACGTCAGCAGAACAGATTCGCAAGTGCGTACCGGAATTCAAGTACGATCAGGCCTGTGGTTACAGTGCCCTGAATGGTTTTCTGACGCTGGCGAAAGCGAAACAACTCGACTCTAAGTGTCTTAGCCTCACCACCTCGGCAGATAAAAACGGTAAAAAAGATAACGTGCGTGGCTTTGGCGCATTCGCGTTCTACTGACGCCGGTTGAGAATCGGTTAACGGAGTTTAAGTCGACCAACGATGTACGGCGTGATACCGAACGCCGTCATCGTCTGCGGACGATTCAAATAGCACGACATCGCTAAAGGTCACGTCGAGTTCAATGTCACCCGTCAAATGATGCGGGCAATTTCTGGCTAAGGTAATGTGCGGAATGAAGTTAGGGTGGCGCGCCGAACTGGGAATAAAAAACTCAAGAGAGTGGGCCAGATGCGTCATTTCATAAGGGGTGTTCCAGCCACTGAGATACAACACCCCAGCGCGAAAATGACTGACCCGATTGATCTGCCACTTAAATGGCAATAGTCCCAAATCCATTTGCTCACTGGCGTAATCAATGATATCCGGAATGTCCTGTCGCGGCTTAGGTCCGATAAACGCCAGCGTGACATGAAAATTTTCGGCTACCACCCATGTTGCCCCGTGGTCGGGAAGTTGATCTTGCCGCCAGTGATGAATGAAATTTTTTGCATGATCCGGGAGCGGTAATGCAAAAAACAAACGAGCATTGGCCTGATTCATGAGCGTTGATAGTGACGAGTGTTCTTGTAAGTGCTCGCGTCGAAACTGCTGTAGGCATGACTGCGCATGACATCGGCAATGGTTTTATAAACCGCTATCCATGCCTGTTTCAGTTCAGGCGTAAAGGCATCACCCAAGCCTGTTTTCAAGGTATACAACAGCGCATTACCGACGGGCGTGTAATCGTCGATTTTTACGCCATAGCCTTTGTGTCGTTCGGCAAGTTTTTGCAGTACGCCAACCAAGCCATCGATGTCATCCAGGCTTTTTACCGCCACTTTTAAAGTGGCCATTAACACCTTACCCTGCTCAACCATCGGTTTTTTAAACAGCGCTTTCAACGCAGGATCGTATTCAAAGAGTTTTTTGTAAAAAATGTCTGCGGCGGTGTCAGCAATGGGCAGTACTTTTTCAAAACTCTGCTGTACCAACATTTTCTGACGAGCGGTAATGGTCATAGGGTCACCTGCAAACCGGAGATAGTTTGGAATTGAGTCTAGGGCAATTCACGACAATTGCCATCTACCTCAGAAGGGTTATACAACCGTTAAATGAAGAGGCTAGCGCTGCGGTCAACGTTTAGGGTCGCGCCCAGCTGAGGCTATGGCGCAAAACAGACTTGCTGCAATATCTGCATAGGCCCCAATTCGCGGATGACACGTCGCTCAGTTTCATTTTTGGCTAATAACGCACCGGCAAACCCCAAACTGTTTACCGAAATCTGATGTGTCGATTCCTGCTTTCTCGGGATGACCAACATCCACTGTCGGGTCAGCAGCAAGTTATAAGGTTGCCAGGCAAACTCGAGCTTCAACCAAGCGTCGAGCAACGTTTCCGGTTCATAATCCGGCAACCAGTAAAGTCGATGTTCAAAAGGGAAAATCTGCCCGTGCTGATGCTGTCGGCACGCATCGATGATGGCCTGAATGGGCAGACAGCCGGCGCCCATGTCGCGGGGAACAATTTGAAAGTGACGGTGTCGCTGCGAAGCCCCGGCGACTTCGCCTCCGTTATAGAAAACCAGTCCGTCGGTCTGTGCTAACACACGATGAACTGCCGCAAAGTCGTTCAGTTGCAGCTGATCCGTTTGCGCCACAAATGCGTTAGTGATAATCAAACCATGAACGGGCAGAACATTGAATTTATTGAGTACCAACTGGTGATGGTGACCAACAGGTCCTACCAGCAACTCAGGTTCCGGCGGTAAGAATGGATTGTCTTTTTTCGGTGATTGACTGGCGCGGATTTTCTCAATCAAACGTGGTGCGTAGCGCACGACAAAGGGAACTCCCTGTTCTTCGATAATCTCGATATCACACGGAATCGATACCAGATGACCACTGCTTTGCGCGGTCGCAGCGAGTTGAATCATGTCTTGCCACAATTCGTTCATGACGAAAATCTGCCGAGTTAAGTTCCCGGCAGTTTAACACGAGAGCAACGCAGTGCGACGGGCAACTTACCCGGCTTTTTGTTTTGCGGCGATCTCAGCCCGAACCTGATCCATATCCAGTTCACGGGCTTTTTGCAAAATTTCATCGATACCGGCGCCTGGCAATACACCGGCCTGATTAAACAGCAGCACACCCTCGCGGAAGATCATCGTGGTTGGGATGGAGCGAATTCCCAAAGAACCGGCCAACGCCTGTTCGGTTTCCGTATCCACTTTACCGAAAATGACGTCTTCATTCGTGGTACTGGCCTTTTCAAAAATCGGTCCAAAGGTTTTACAAGGACCACACCAACTGGCCCAAAAATCGAGTATGACTATTTTGTCGCCTTGAATGGTTGATTCAAAGTTGCTTTCGGTGATGGTGATAGTCGACATGAGCGTGCCCTCTGGAAACTGGAATACCTTAATATTAGCAAATACTTATATAAAGGCAAGCTAATATTTAGTTTCCGCCCGAAGTCTAATTCCGTCTGAAACCTGTTCGATAACCGTTTTATGATCGCGATTCTGAAAATCGACACGTCAACAAGGATCAGCGCCGTGCGGAATATACTGCTCACCCTCAGTTTAATCGTCAGTGCAGCCCTGCTGACCCTGGTTGCACTGTTAGCAACCGCTCACAAACCATCGTCTTTGCAAGCAGACAAGCCCGTCGTTGTTCAGGAAACCCAGGCACAGAAAAAGTCTGTTAACGGAGACGTTGAACCAGTTCCGTTCGCGTTGGCACGCAATCGGACTGACCAAGCCGAGTTTCGTATCATGGATATCCACGAACTGGCGCAGCTGACCGAAACGCAATTGAGGGAGTATCTGACGCAACTGCATCAACAACTGCTAGGCACAGAGCACTCGATATACATCCATTCGGCCACGTTTATGCGGCAATTTGAACAGGCACAGCGCATCGACCAGATCGACAACCTTGAGTTGAAAACGTTAATCACTGCATTGTCTTTGGCACCAAGGACCACCCTCGACTTCTACTTGGCATTACCCAGTAACGACCAAGCCGAGGAAGATCTTTTTTTCAATTTTCTGAATTGGGAATATCCCAACACGAACCAGGTCATCAGCCAAGCCCTGAACGAAGGCGTACCGGTATCGCCTATGGGTTGGATTCTGCTGGGCGAAACCGGTGGTTACGAAAATATTGCGG
Organism: Reinekea sp.; assembly: GCA_050293765.1. Classification (GTDB taxonomy): domain Bacteria; phylum Pseudomonadota; class Gammaproteobacteria; order Pseudomonadales; family Natronospirillaceae; genus Reinekea. Next base: position 5,714 of record JBNKNI010000043.1, on the reverse strand, counting down.
ATGGGTTACGCCAATCCATGGTGACGGGGCTCGCACAAGGCGATAGCTCAATGTACTTTTACCTGACTCAGGCGCATTGGACAGCCGACATCGGCGCTCACGAATGGGTTTCGCTGTTTATGGCAGCCGACCCTGGAGACTTGAGTTTCGATATTGATATCGTCATGCGGGTTCTGGCTCTGGATCTGCCGGAAACCTATGCGCAACTGGCAGCCTTTGTGGAATTTCATCCCATGCGCTATCGCATCTATCAGGCACTGAAACGCAATGTCTCGATAGACCTGCAACCAACCCTGGATCGACTGACTGAAAAGCTGCCGGGCATGGAACCGGATCAGCAATTGCTGGCGGGATTAATATGCGCCCAGTCCGGACGCAAGTCGGCACTGTAATTTGTGTTGCAACACCCAGACACCTTCGCAAACGCCGGAGCAGATCTGAATGTGAAACGCATAGCTCTGCGCTTGGTGAATCTGCCTGCGGATACCGAAGACGGACTGGCCTGGACATTGGCGAATCTGGATCGATTGCGCTTCAACCCGACCAGTCAACGTTTTGAATAAGCGCGCACCTCAGTGGAAGGCCTGCAGTATGTCGTTCAAGCCACTGCGTTCAATAGCGAGCTGATCCAGTGCTCGGCACTGCTGCTGTCGGTTTACCCAGGTTAAATACTCGGTGACAAAGCGCTGCAGCACAAAACCCAGGCGTTGTTGAAACAGAAGGTTATCCTTTAAAACAGAATGGTTGGCCAAGCAGGCCTGCAAGGGAGCCAACTGCTCGGGCGTCGGTTCCACGTCGAGTTGAGATAATAAGCGGATAAACTCAGCTTGCGCATCCGGTTGTATGAGACCCAGATTCCGCATCAAAAAAATGACCACCATGTCGGTCATCGCCTGCAGACCGGAAACCGGCGATCCATGATTCATGCTTTGTTGATACAGCGCCACCATGCGAATTAAGTTCGTTGAACGTTTCGCCTGACGGGGTGTATTGGTGATACCCGAAAAAGACCCCGCAAAGGCTTTCAAAATGGTTTTCAGTTCAATGGAGTCGTCGGGTTGTTTCCGGTTTTCCACACCAAAAATAACGAGCAACACAATGGCCATCATCACCAGCAATAACGTTACGTTCGCACCATTAATATAAGATCGGTTGGCGACCACAACCACTTCATCCGCCGCCAACGGTAAATTTGTCGTGGCTGTGTTTGTCACGTCAGCAAAGGAGTTTGTGGTTGATGTACTCCCTGTAACCAGCGTTTGCACATTCACATTTTGCAACGGCGTTGCAATGGCCGAGGCTCCGGCATCGGTAACCTCATAATAGAGCGGTTGTGCCACGTCCTGCCGGAGTGACAACGCCAGCAACAGTGCGCAGACTCCCCATGCGGCCATACCGAACCCTTGATCTGCCCAACGGCTTCCCTTGTGCAATAAGTTGGTAAACCGCTCGCGTTTTGCCTCTTTGCTTGCCGTTTCAGGGGTAACCGCCTGAGCCGCGATCAACGCTTGATAATCTTTAACAGCCTCCGGCGTGAACACCACATTGACCATTTTGTGCAGGTAAAGCGCCGCGGTTCCGGCGGTGCCTTGCTGCTTTTGCAGCTGGCTGTCCAAATGATTGACCACCCGTTCGTAATCCATCCCCAAGACAAAAAATGCTTCACGATTATCGCTGACCAACATGTTCAAAATCTCCATCAGTTCGTGGAGTTTTTCACTGTCCATGCGATCCAGATCGTCAATAAAGAAGACCAGCGACTGATTGCCCGCCCAGTGCAGCGCCCAATTAATTTCACGCAGTCGCTGTTTTACAGCCGCGACCGCATTCGGGTCATTACCCGCGGCGGCTTTGATGTTGGAACGCCCTCGAACGTTGAAGCCGAACGTGCCAAGTAAATTACTGAGAGCGGCAACAAAGCCGGTCATAAACAATAACGCCGGCAACACGTAACTGCTGGCTGCGAAATACAACAACGTCAGACCACTGCCCAGTTCCCTGGCAAACTGCTGTCGCAGGTAATCCTGACAGTCCGGTGGTAACAAAAACGTCGGCTGATCAGCCGACAGCGTAACCGGCGCAAACAACTGCTGACGATTGGTAAAGGTGCGTCCGTTAAATTCCTTCCATCGGCATTGTTCATCGTTGGGTGGAAAATAAATGCGCTCATGCGCACTGACTCGGTTGAGGTCAAAGGTGACATCTAGGCTGAAGTAATCACTGCTGAAATAAAAAGGTTTGTTCAAGCGTGAATCCACCAGCGTATCAATGACAAAGCTCTGCTGGCTCAGAAATAAGCAACTCCAGATGAGCAGTCCGAATAACATCAACGCACGGAACTGCAAACGCCGCACCAACAACAAACCGCGAAACAAAATACCTTTCAAATGCCATAACTTGGGCAGCCCCTGCTGTTGCAGCGCGACCATTAATCCACTCAGCAAATCCGTGTCCTGATGATGCCAACCATTAAACCAAACCGGCATGACACCGGTTCTCTTCAGATCGTCGGCGATCATGTACATCAGTGAACTCTTGCCGGAACCCCAATCACCGCTGATACCTAAGGTAAAGGGTTTGGAGCTGGAACGATTGCGGATAAACTGACTCAACGCTTTGGCGATTGGTTGTCGATTCAGCAGATCCTCTGCCATGGCCGTAACGGGTTTGTCACTGCTGAATTCATTGCTCGGCTTTACGCCGTGAACAGAAATATTTTTATTGAGCGACACATAAGCCGCTTTGCGCGGTACGTCTTCGTCGGTCGACGCTGTTCTTGCGCGCACCTGAATCCACATTTGGCGCAAAAAAACCGTCAATGCCAGGGCATACAGCAGCAGTGATAAGGGTGGCAGCCACCTCGAGTATTGTTGCTGCGCTTGCTGAAAATCGTCATTGCCAGCGATCGGAACCGCCTGTTGTTCCCGATCTAATAACTGCCATTGTTGAACATCGTCACTGACATAGATGTCATTTCCGTTACTTGCCACCCATTGCCCGTTAGCAAATTGCAGGCTGGCATTTTCTTGCGGTGCCCCGGGCAGGTTTGCATCGACAAATTGCCATTGCAGGCCGTCTCGGCTGATCCACAAACCCAGTGTGTGCCAAAGAAGCCAGACAGCATCACTTGCGGCTATCGCCACCGGCTCACCTTTGACCATGTCTGCAGGTAACGCTATTTCGGCCCAACGTTGGCCATCGACACTCTGCAATAACCGTTGACCACCTATCGCCCGCCAACCCGATGGTCCATACGCAACGGCAAAGGGCACGGTGTTCTCGGTAAACGCCTGCGCGTCACCACTTGCAGAATTGCTAACGCTCAGTTGTTGTTTAATATCGATGGACTCCGCGCGCGATTGCAGCACGGCTCGATTCCAGGTCCAACCATCATCACTGTTGAGCACTGTGTCGCGTATTGCGGCGACCCAATATCCACCACCGTATGCGATCGCGCGAATACCCTGTATCTGGGCTTCAGCGCTGACGGACATAGGTTCCCAGCGGTCACCGGCGTCGTAGCTGATATAGAAACCGCCCATACCGGTGGCGATCAGTTCGTCGTGTTGCGCATCCAGCGCAATCGCGGTTAATGGCTCTGCGAGCAACTGCCGTTCGTTCCACAAACGCAGATCGGTACTGGCCAACACCTGACCCGCTGAGGTCGTGGCCAGCCAATATTCACTATTCCAGTGAATATCGGTCAGTGCCCCCCACTGGGTAAAGCGTTTCTGCTGCGCACCCGATTCCACAGGTGCCCACCAGATCTCTACATCAAACCATTGTGAAGACCAATACGTCAGGGGTTGGTGGGACAAGACCGCGGTCCACTGTACGGCAAAGCCAGCCGCCACCAATACCAGCATCAGCAGAATCGGGATCGCTTGATGTTGAAGACGGGCAAATCCGCGAACCACAACAGAAATGAAACGACGCAAGGACGAAGCTTGCTCAGTTTGAGGGATATCGTTGACGCTGGGTGCTTCCATCATTTGCTCTCCATGGCAGCCTGTTCTGGCCTGATGACGGACACCGTTCTCGCCGTGATAACCAGCATAGCCGGTTTTCAGGGATTAATCTGCCCGCAGATCTGTTTGCCAATCGCTGCGTATAAGACAGAAACTGAACACAAAGGCGGTCCTGATTGTCGTGAACAACATCAAAGGCATTATTTTTGATCTGGATGGCACACTGGTCACCTCGTCGCTCGACTTCCGGGCGATCAAAAGCGAAATTGGCTGCCCTGAGCACGAAGACGCACTCAAGTACATCCACCAGCTACCTTCGCCAGAATTAAGAACGGCGGCACTGCAGGTGATCCACCGTCATGAAATGAATGACGCGTTGTCCGCCCAATGGATGCCGGGCGCACAAGAATTTGTGCACCGCTGCCTGGCCGATGATATAGCGCTTGCTATCGTCACCCGCAACTCCATGCAGTCCTCGCTGATTAAAATCCGTAACAATAAAATTCCGATTAACCAGCTGAAAACACGCGAAGATTCGCCACCAAAACCCGATCCGACTGCGTTACTGGAACTGGCGGCATCATTTGGGCTGGCAAAGTCGCAGGTCATGATGGTAGGCGACTACCAATACGATATCGAAGCCGCTCATAACGCCGAGATGGTCTCCTGCCTGATCCATCGCTGCACGTATCCACACGACAAAAAACCGCCAAGCCACCAATTTTCAGGGTTTACCGAATTGAGCGAATACTTTTTCAACCCACCATCACAGCAAGGGACATTGGTATGGACCTGAAAGTCGACGTCACACAGGCCTTAGCAGCGTTTCAAACGGTTGTTGAACAGGGGGAAAAAGTCGATACCGCCTTTTACTTAGAAGGTTTGCACGCCGAAAGTGACTATGACGGCTATACACTGCACCTCGGCGATGGGCGCGTTACTTTGCACATTTACTTCCACAATCGCTTTGAACTGAACAGCGATAACAGCCGCGATACCGAACAATTTCTGCGTAAAATTGCCAACATCACCCAACGCGGATAGCCCGCTTCGCCAGTAGTTAAGCGTATTTGGTATATAGCTTCGGCATTTGTATGATTCGATTTCTTAGTTTAGTTGGGAGGTTTTCTCTGTTCTGGCCCGCGCTGGTCCGACGATTCGGGCTTTGCGTTAAGACGAAACCCTAGGAGGTTTTTCTTTCCAAGGGGAGGTCCCCGAATGGTAATTACATAAGCTTACTTGCATTATATTTACGGCATTTACATCGTTCACGGTCACGGCATTGATAAAAGATTTTTGCCGTTGAAGGCTACACCTGTCCGACAATTCAGCTCGGTCCATAACAATCTCAACTACCGCCTCAAACGACTATTCACTCCCATTAGTTTCGTCTTCAACAATCCTTGGTTGTATGAAGGGTGGGAGAACGGCGAGCGCCACCTTCTCGATAACGAATACGAAACAGCACACTCTATTTAGCCCGATCAGGCGTAAATAACCCAATCGTCGCATCTGCTTTGGCTGACTTAATTGGCACGTCGCAACAGATTCAAGGGCATGGATGCCCTTGTAAGCGCCGCGCGTGCAAGGATGCACGCTCAAGCGACCGTTCGAACGAAGTGGCAATGAAGGAAGAACACCAAAGCTGGCGACAAAAGGGGGGTTAAAATCGATTAAAAGCGAAGCCCTAATGGGCTTCGATTCGATTTTAACGACTTCACCTCTGGTGAAGGCCGGATCAAGGGG
>JBNKNI010000042.1:0-36525 GCA_050293765.1 Reinekea sp. | reverse complement strand
GCTGCCGGACTCAAAACAGTTGATCCCTCGACTCCGTTGCTTTACTTATTTTATTGATTAGCGAAACGGAAATCGTTCGCTACATGCGTTCCGGGAAAATGATGAAAGCTATCGAAGGTTCTAATAAAAATTTCCCTTAGGACAGGATAGTGCATATTAAGAGCACTAGAGTGTCCATAAATGCTATCGTCCTTGGTCGAGAGCTTTTTATGGTATCGGTATGGCTTAGTTAGGTGCGAATTTGCCTGTAAATGGAGTGACGCAAAATTCCTGAATGAGCAAGTAAACTGCGTTCATTAGATAATTTCACTGTCGAGTTCATATGTTGATGAGTTTCCAATTCTAATACCACCAAGAACCGTCAGTTGAAATTCACTACGGGTACTTAAGGTAACGCTGATTAATTCTAATCACTTCAGTTCTGTTAGATTGGAGAATGAGCGAGTCACGTTTTGCAGGGAAGGGATACTTGATCCGAAGAACGAAGAAAATCCTTTTTGAACTATCTTCTACTCAAACTGCAGAAAATTTGTGAGCCAGTAAGCAATATTGAATTCTAATAGAAAGCTCAATTGGCATAAAAGGCGACGATTGGTACTATGCACGCCTATGAAGCGTTCATTGCGTAATATGGCGATTCAACAGGAGGGAAAGGGTTGTCCCCGCAGCGTTTGTAAGGAAAAAATATGACTACAAAATTCAATTCTAAGTGTAATCCTCAAGAAACCATTAAAACCAGCTGCTTGACCGAAGTTGCCGATATATTGCCGAGTGGAGAAGTGTTGGTTAATTTGCAACAAAGTTCCGTGCCCGTGAATTTCTTCGTACAAGGCTTACCTGTACTGAACGTTGGCGATGCAGTTTTGGTTGATATTTTAGCGAATGGTAATGTTATCGTTCGCGCACGAGTAGAACCGGTACAGAGAAGTCGTCATGCTGCTGAATTCGTTGTGGAAGATGGGCATGCGCAGATTGCGATGCCAGAGCATGTTAATAGCCTTTCCATCGCTCTGGGTGCTGCTCGGATTGAGTTAAATCGGAATGGTCAACTGCGTTTAAACGGTGAAACTATTGTAAGTGACTCCAACGGGTTGAACCAGATTTTAGGAAAGCCCGTTAGCCTGAACTAAAGGTGTGGGTGAACAGTCATGATCGACCACGACAATCTACTTCAACAACATGAGGTTGGAGCTGACTCGCTCATTAAACAAAGATCGCGAGTCATAAAACACTTCTGCACTGGTACCAGATATCTAGCATTGAATAGGAAGCTGATCGGGCATTTGTGTTTTTTAGCAGAAGGTAAGAAAGAGATTGATTTGAAGGGTAAGAAGCGTTTGGTGCAGAACCTTTGTGCATTTGCGCTTACTCCCGCTTTTCAGTCCGATGTGGCAAGTGCAGCAGTGCAGCTCGTGGAGGCTCAACTGTTTGTCGATGAGCAACTAGATGCCTTGTTTGATGCTATTGATATAACCGGCTTTAGGGTTTGGAAACCAGCATTACAGTACATAGTGAATCAACAATTGTTGAATGATGCAGTAATCTGGAAACTAGTCGCGCGGTTTTCTCCATTGATTGATCTTCCCGAATGCCTCTTCCTGCCAGCGGAGACCTTCCTTCATCCGGGGCAACTCTCCGTTTTACTGCGTCAAGCGAATGCCAATATTGACAGACTCCTTCAGGGAGTTTCCGAAATAGAGAGCGCAAACGAATTTCATAAAGACCTGAATTTACTCGCTTTAAGCCTGCACAAGAGAGATCACGTACAGACTGATGCAATGCTAATGCATTGGTATGAAATCGCTCCGGAATCTGCTTGGGTATATAACTCTATGATCGCAACAGGTCGCGAGGTATTTACGGAAATTTTGCAGCATGGTGTGAGAAAGGAAGTAATTCAACCGTTATCGTTAGCCTTTCACGGAAGCTTTGCACATATTTCTTTCTGTCTAGAGTTGCTGGAAAACCCCCGGTTCAACTTATCTGCAGCCGAACTTTGGCAAAGCATAACCAGTTACCATTTACCACGTACACCACGACTTCACACCGTTGATAATGAGCTAATAAAGGATGGTAAAGGCGAACTGGCTAGCGTTGATGAAGCTCGTCGCCAACTTAAGCAATTTAAAAATGGAACGGCACTATGGCAAGGTAAACCTTTTAGTACACAAGCTATAAAATCATGGTGTTTAACAAGTTTTGGTGCCACAAGTGAGCTAGCGTTGATGTCTCTTTGGGCGAACTCTACGGTTGATTTTGCCATCCTGCCGAATGAGCCGCTTGCGCAACGGATAACAGCACTGAAAGGGGCCGCCGCATGATCGACATCATTCCCCAGCAACGGCTTAGCACCCACGCATTTCCAGGGTGGAGTGCTAACGGTGAAAAAGTCTGGGTTGTTGCAGTCAAAGCATCCTTTCAGTACGAACTAGACGGCTCCGTCACACCCTTGCCCGAAAGCGAACCGCTGACACCTGCTGACACTTACATAGATGACAACCCGGAAATGCATGGTGTTTGTGCTGCAAGTGATCTGGTCCCTTTTAAAGCTGGTTTTGAAATTTTGCTTTACGCGCATGCGGTGAGTAGTAAACCAGTCACTAGTATTAAAGTGAAAGCTGAACTTAAAACCGAGCTAGAAAAATGGGAAAAAGAATTGATTGTGATCGGACCTCGTGTTTGGAAAAAGAGCCTTTGGGGGATGGTGCCAAGTGAACCAGAACAGATAACCGATTTACCTATATCCTATGAATACGCTTTTGGTGGTAAGCATCCAACGAAAGAGAATGATGTGTATTTGCCGAACCCCGTGGGTATTGGTTATTGTGGCCATTATAAGTCCGGACCAAACCCACTGCCTCAAATCGAGTCGATTTCAAAGCTGATAAGAAATCCTAAACAAGAAGTTAAACCGTCAGGTTACGGTCCTGTCGGAATGCATTGGGCACCAAGATATCAGAAGTTTCCTGATATTGACGAACAAGCACTTGTCGACGAAGAATTTCCATTTATCAGTACCTTACCTGAATCACTATATAATTGTGCACCGGAAGACCAGCAGTTGTTAAATCAACTGAGCGGTCCTGCCAGCTTAAAGCTAACTGGATTAACGCAGGGGATTTCTGATGGGCAGTCTTTGCAACTTAGTTGGACGATACCTGAAATCGAGTTGCAATTTATAACGCGGCAACAAATACGACTGCATGCACTAAAGGCAGATACGCTCATAGTCGATACCCGAGAACGACAGCTGCATATGGTGTATCGCCACGCCATAAGTGGCTTGCCAGAACGGTTTCATGCACAGGTGGCGGTGAAGGAAAAGTGTGACCAGCATGCAGGCTAATCAATGGTATATAAAGGCAGCTCGCGCATGCACTGGGCAGGGGTCGACGCCCGGTCAAATATACGCAGGGGTTCAAACACTGGGCAGCACAGTTTCTCTTAACTCCGCTATTTTGGTTGAATTTGAAGGTGTAAACACCCCCATACTGGCGTGCCCCGTGAACGAACAAGGGTTAACGCCCAGTCTTAACCGATGTGCTAAACTTGCCGCTTATGCCCTGACTGAACTGGATACTGTCTTCCCGGTAAGGACGGCACTTGCGCTACAGATTGGCACGAATCAGAGTAGCTTTTTAGAACAACTGGCCAACGAACTTGCCGAACTAGGGCAGTTCTATTTAATAGATTGGTTGGAAACGATAGACATAATTGCCATCCAAAAGCCTGAAGATTGGCAGCAATTACAGCCATTCGAGGAAGTTATTTGGCTGAATGCAGATCATCTCATCAACTCTCAGTTTGCTCAGTCGCTGAGGCATCGTATTGCCAATGAGATTTATCCAGAAGGTATTGTGGCCGGAGAGGCTGCCAGTGTCTTTTGGTTGAGTAAGCATGCAGCAGATCGCGATTACCCGGTACTTACAGTACACAACAGGGTTGTCAACCAGTTGGCGAAAATGGAAGAGTGGGTTCCGAATTGTAACCCCAGCCAATGTCTGCTTATTAATTCCGTCACGTCAGAGCCAAAGAAACAAAGTACATGGCTCCAATGGGTGAGCAAGTACGAAAACGAAAGCCCTCATGAAGAACCTCCCCAACTTTGGTTAGCACGGAGTTTTGGCTATCTGGGTGCGGCTAATGTTGGAATTGGTGTTCTATGCGCGTTGGGGTATTTGAACCTGCCGACTGCTACAACATCATCCGCTTTAGTGACTGACCTCCAACTATCTTCACATTATCACCTGTATCAAATAGAACAAGGAAAGCGCCATGTCCGATAGCGTATTGATCAACGGTAGAACTGCGGTGCATGCTGGTTCCAAGGGCACACTGACGACAACGGATGTTTGTTTAACTCAGGTTGGTAACGCCATTGTTCCCATACCCTATATGAATGTCGCGCAAAGCAAAGACGCCGATAAAACCGCCAGCAGTGTGTTGATTAATGGTCAACCTGCCTGCCACGTAAAGTCAGTTTTTGCCAAAAGCACCGGCGATGAAGCAGGGAACAAGAAAGGCATAATCTCTGGTAAAAAAGCGGCTGAAGCCAGTTTCGTTTCCAGTTCTTTCGATGTGCTCATAGAAGGTGAGCCCGCTGTTCGAGCAATGGATTTGATGGTTTCCAATGCCAAAAACACACCGCCCATGCCACTGATGCAATCTATTGGTATGCCACCGTTGCCGAAGTCTGTGCAAGTTCCCGAAGAGCTAGAGCCGGAGCAACCTAACGTAATTGCCATTGACCAGTATGGAGAGAACCGATCCAGCGGATTCATTCAAGCCGATGAACCTGACGCATAAGGAAATTGCATGACCACTCAAAGCTTGCCACTCTCTTACCCAGGGGTTACTGGTGATGACCCCAAACGACGTGAAATGATCTTAGAGAATATCTCCGACGGTGAAAAGCAGCTGTCGTTCATTCTCAGAGACGACAAACACGGCTTCTGTAAAATACCGTTACATAAAGGCAAACCTGTTTTAAAAGGCGGAAAGCCAGATAACTGGCCAGTCGCGTTGCTTCCGACGTTTTTTTTGCGAAACGACTACGATCAAGTCGATACCGATCAGAACCCACCTTATAAAGCCCCATTGCGGGACGGATGGTTGTACATTTTTGTAAATGGTTATTTATGGCGTGAGCTGGAGGTCATTAGCAAAGGCGATGAAGGTACTCATTTTCGAGACGTCAACCTTGCCTATGAGCGCAGAGCTTACCCGAGACCTGCGACAGGTGAGCGATGTAGCGAAGTGGTGATACCTGCACGCCTTAACTATGAGCAAACCATTGTTGAAGTGGGATTTTCAGAGCGACAATGGAGCTGGGAGCGTATAGACCAGATGGGCGGGATGAATGAAGAAGACCCCCGTCAGATGTATCCAAATCAGGGCAGCGAGAAAAATATCACCACTTACAGTGAGTCTTTTTGCGGTGAGCAGCGTGCGAAGAGATTAACCCTTCTTGACCAGTTAAGTGCTTACGAATCCTACTTTGAAGGCGTCGACTTGGGAAGCCCTATACTGATGCTACACCAAGAAGGTATCGACCCATATTACCGAGAACACTTACAAACACAATTTGATCAAGGTGTCGCCGCCGTAGTGGTGGATGATGTCATCGGCCAGGCAAGGTACTACGCCCAAAGCCAAAGCGAAATGATGGATTTGCTCGATAGTCTCGTTAAAGCCATGACCGAAGCAGAATTACCACCAAACGCCAGCGCTTTCGATATTCAGAATCAAGATGCCATGCGTCAACAAGTGGCTGACTGTCGCATCGCCGCACTTCTGGTTAACCAATATTTTGCGCCGATTGATCAGCAATTAGAAATCAGCACATTAACGGATGAAGAGCGAGAGGCGTTGGAAGACCGGATTGAAGAACGCAAATTGCTCGACGCCGACTTTATCGAAGAAACCCTAAATCTGGAAGGTTGCGATACTCTTATCTTAAAAGCGTTAGACTACCGAAACGCGCTGATTGAACTACTCGACACTCCAAAGTTGCTCGCCGCCGTCGAAGACTTCCACAGTCTTGAATATGCTCATTGGTTTTTCTTGGCAGAGCTTCTGGGGAACCTGGTTTCTCGACTTAATCAGCCGGTAGCTTTTGCCTATAAAGACCTGTTTCTTGACCTAAATGATTATGCACTTCACTTGGAAAATGACCCGGGTGCTGATTTCCTGCAACGACTAACTGGTAGTCACACCACTGAGCCGCAACACCCCTTAGCGAAACTGATATTCCCTCAAGAAGGAAGCGAAGCAGATAACCCTTTGAGCATTGATGAAAGTGCCCCAACGCAGGAAGAGCTGCGGCTCAACCCCGATAAAATCAAGAACATACTGGACGGGTTAAACAGTACCGCACATCTGAAATGGCCTGCAATAGTTATTGATGGCCAACGGGTAGACATGCATGAGTTCGTTAACCAAGCCATTAGCCGATTTACACTCACCATTGCCAGTGTCCCCCCTTCATTGGATGCAAGTAATGGCGCGGAAAGTGCGGGTATTCAAAGTTGGCGCTTCATGGGCCACACCGCACATGCTTTTGGCGCAAAGGTGACGAAGGATGCCCATGCCAGTGTAAATGGCATTCAGGATGCTGAGTATGAAGTTGGTACTAATACTTCCGAGAAAGTAAAAAAGGAAGAGCAACTGGCAACTCAACTAGAAAAAGAAGGCAACTTAAAAAAGAAAGCCGCCAAACTCGATACTAAAAAAGCCAATGCTGAAAACAATTTAAGGATGAGGAATGAAAAGCTTGATGGTTTACAAGCGCAACGTCAAACCCTTTTAGAAGGCTATGGCAGTGTTGAAGAGCTTAAAAAGGCTAATGCGGCGGCGGCACAACATCTACGCAGTATCGATGATGAAATGCATGCCTTACAAAAAGAGCAGACAGAACTGAGTCAGCTTATTGACTACACCCAAAAGAAACGCCAGCAAGTGCAAACTGCGTTAAGCCATGTTGATGAGCAAATTCAAGCCATCAAACAGTCTGATGGATTACTCAGTTCCCATACCCTTAAGCTGGCTCGCCCTAAAAAACACAACGCTACCGTCGCACGCTTGTACGCTTTACTTGCTGGCGATCAGCTCCAAGTTCTGGATATTTCTCACAATGATTTGTTGGCCGACCGAATCCCTGACGGCTTACTTCCCATGAGTGCTGCTGGCCGTTTAAAGCGCTTAGAAGAAATGTTGGAAACTGCAAAACGTATTAAAAGCCACAAAGGCGAATGGGTGAGTTTCGAATTAGCGCCTGGCAAGCATGTTCGAGTACCCGCAGACCTCGCCATTAACGATACAGAACGCCTGCAAAAATATCTCGCGTATTACACCCATAAAACACTGAAGGGAGTCAGTGATGTTAGTGAGGAAAGCATCAAACAAGTGGTGATTGCCATTGACGCATTGCAAACTCAGCAAGTGCAAACGGTCGCTCAAATAGAAAGCAATAATCAGACTGCGCGCACGGTAAACCGCCAGGACAAAAAAATAGCCAGCTTGGAGAAAAAAATCGTTCAAGATGAAAAAGGGCTGTACCATTTAGACGGTATGATAGGCAGCAACGCCGATGAGCTTAAACAGACGCAGCAGCTGATACAAGCCAGTACCGATGAAATTGAAAGCCTCGAAGCGACCATAAAAAAATACCAACAGGTCCTGGATGGTGGAGAACTGCATCGACACTTTGATGGACGCATGAACAGTTTGTTTTTGCTAAATGGCGGTATGATTGTGTTTGAGGTGTTTAATTTAAGCATGGCTGTCGAAGGATTGGCGAAGGATTTTAACCTTCGAAAAGGGGTCGATCTTGGTAGCGCACTTGTCGATTTCGGCGCTACTATAAGCCAAGCTAGGCAGTTTGTTTTTGAAGCCAAATACGGTACAACTAAACAAATACAAGCACGTCTGAAAACTCCTACCAAAGAGAAATTTATCAAAACGTTGAAGGTAAACAAAACGATTCTTTCGAAGAGTGTGACCATAACTCGTTTGTCTGTTGGCTTTAACGTCGCTTCAGGTATTCTCAGTTCGTTGATTTCAACAATTGATGCTCACAATCGTTGGGTCTTAGGTGATAAGGATGCTGCTGCGGCCTACGGATTAACAGCCATTGGCTTTGCCATAACGGGAGCTGCCGCGTTGCCCGCGTTGGCTTCTATGTCCATGGCACTGGGTATTGCGGGGTTTGTGATTATTGCCATCGGTTTTGCGTTAGTGTACTTCTTAACAGATACCCCAGCAGAAACCTTATTGAAAAACTGCCCGTTTGGTGCCGACCCAGAACAACGCTTCAGCCCAGATAGCTGGGTTTCCGATGTGTTAGATGCATTAAATTTAGGTCCCGACCAAAGCTTCGTGTATTGGGAGCACAATCGAGAACAAGCTTACCACGACATGTTAAGCTTTTTCTTTGCTCCACGTATCCGGTTTGAAGAACAGTGGTTTTACCGAAAAGATTTCTGTGAATTTACCGTATCAACCCCTGCGCTATCAAACAATGGCGATTACCGTATTGAATTACAGATAGAAGAGAAGAACAGTACCGGCTGGGAAACACTGGTTTTAATATCCAATAATCCGAATCACCGACGAGAGACGACGAACCCAGAATGGGTAATGGTGACAAGAAACGGCCCCAGCCACCATATCAGGTTGCATCAGAAAATGTTGTTAGAATACGACCTGCACCGTGGCACACATAGATTATTTGGGATATTCGAAGCAGTAAACACGGCTGAATCTAGGCTACGATTGAGGGCTAAAACCTTTCCGAATGGTCAGGGCAGCCAATTGTTCCCAGGTTCCGTGCAGCACTATGTATTACCCTCGCCTAAACGGGACAAGCAAGGCCATGCCTTAGTTAACAATAAACCAGTGGCGGAAGCGCTCGCCGCCGAAGACTCTTGGGTCGTGCAAACAGGGCGGGTGATTCACGGTGCTTATTAATCATTTAGGGAATATCACATGACAGAAACGCAACGGGCAACTACAGATGACCAAGATGAAGAATTTGGGTTTAGCGTAACAGAGTGGGTAATGGACTTGTTAATGGGCAAGATTAAACAGCGCTGGCCAGACTGGCGCTGTACTGAGACCATAACTGCGCAGACACGTCCCACCCGCAAACCAGAACGCCTACGTGGTCAGAAAGTGGAGCCGCTTGAAGTCTATGGCCACCATACACCCTTTACCTTTGATACGGATGGCAAACAATGGGTGATAAAAACTGACACCAAGATAGTCTCCCATCGCGTATACGGGTTGATGTCAGCATTCTTTTGTTTGTTCTTTTTAATCATTGGATTTCCGATCTTAGAGAACGAAAATAACTATGGATCATTTTATGCGGCTGCTCTATTAGCTTTACCTGCAGCCTATAACATAATCAAAGCCCGGTTAGGTGGCGAAGATGCTTGGGTTGTTTTCGACCGAAGCACGGGTAATGTCTGCTTCTGGCGTAAGAATGCCACAAACTCTCTCACGGTACCGTTCGAGCAAGTTCACTGTTATTGGACGCCGGTATTTCGCCGAGGCTTGAGTCATAACTTTTATTTTATGCCCATCGTTAACTTACCCAATGAACGCCATCGCTGGTGGCAGGTATATATGGGGTTCCCTACGCAATATTCGCAAGCACAATACTTTTGGCGGGTTTTGACAGACTTTATGGATCAAACAAAACCGATTCCCACCGTGCCTGGGCTTTATCACCACATGCGTTGGCTGGAGAAAAACAACTACACGCTTCAAGACATCACTGAAGGCGGTAAAGAAATTGAAGAAGCGGATTTTGTTGAAATTGAAGAGGAGATGGAAAAAGAAGTTGCCGCTATTAACAAGGAATTCGAAGCAATGCTGCATCAGCCCAGAGGGTTTAATGTTGATGCGATTATTGATTTTTATACCGGCTCACCGGACTACGCCAAAGACGAGATGTTAGTCAGTATCCGTTCAAAGCTAAAGTTTCGGATTCGGTGCTTAAAAACGCAGAATCTCATGGATATGGGTTTTCCAAAATACTTTACCTTGGCAGAGTACCGAAGAGACTTGAATAAACTCATTCAATTTTTTGGTCCAATTATTAACGATATTGCAGCGTCGTATAACAGCAAGGAAGAATCGTCCTATATCAAACTTGATGTATTAGAAGAAACTTAATGTCGGAATAGGCCGAATTAGCTTCATACCCTATTAGACAAGCAAGGTCGTACTTTAGTTAGCAATAAGCCAGTCGCCGAAGCGCTTGCCGCAGAACACAGTAGAGCCGGCGAATAGCCGTATCACATAATGTATAAAAGATCAGATATGACTGAATACGAAATTCCAGTACCCTCGACCAAGGTATCGCTGGCCTGAGTGGCACTGTGCAAAAACCATAGTTCCGAATACTTACAAGCCCTTATACTGATGCGGTTAGTACATGGTACCGGTTGTATAGTCTTCCAATAGTTAATTTGTCCAAGGACGTCGAAATGAAATACCTGTCTGTTTGTTTTTTGTTACTGGTTGTTGGTTGTATGGGCAACGACCCAAAGAACTTAGAGGCAGAAAACGCAATTAACCAAAAACTGTTAACCGAGTTTTCTGATTCACTGAGTGCCGCTTATGACAGCTTAAGTGTGGAACGTATTGAAGCTTTCTACGCTCAAGACTTTAGAATGCATTCAATAGATGAGGAAATTCAAACACGAGAGGAAATGCTTAGCCTTTACGACATTTTCTTTGCAAATGTTACTGAATTGGAGTCTGAATTTAAGTTCAAGGATATAGAACGCAATCAAGTTAACCCAGACGTTTTCGCGGTACTGGAAAGCAACATGATTGTGGCAACCGCTTGGCAGTCTGAAGAAAGCGTGAGAACAATACACAGTGATACTCGTGTAAGACTATCGCTAATAGATCAACAGCTGGTTATTGCCGAGGCATGGATAATTAAGAGTGATTCACCGTAGGTTTTACATTCAAGTGCCCGCCTGACGAGCCCTCGCTGCACCTTACTCCCTCAACCGGGTGAGATTCTCCTCACCCAGGGTGCCCCCTAACTGGGTTATTTTGCAAAAATCCAAAATCGAGCAATCTACCCACATCAAAGAGATGGCAGTTTCTTTGAGACGAAAAGCCAGTTAACCGACTGCGCCATACGCAAACTCATTAAGAAAGGGAAATGAAATGACCAAATTAATCTCATGCACATTCGTTGCTTTCATCAGCTTGTTATCTGTGAACAGCTTTGCCGAGGACGGCGAAATTGTATTGAAAGCCGCAGAGCAAACCAGAGGCGAGACCGTTGAAACACGTACTCAGCTGACGTTGACGACCCAATTCACAGGTATTGAGCCGGATGAAATTGACTGATTCAACACAGTAAGTTATGGCTTATGTGGGCTGGTCCAGCGACCAGCCCATAGCCGTTCAGCCCGACAGCCGTACAACACCCGCATACTCATTCACGTAAATTGCCTGCACAGGCGACCTGAACGCCCGACTTCGTTACACTACTGCACGTTTAACCCAAGTGTAACGGTGACCAATGAGCAACAACGCTAAGCCCAGCTTCAATGAACAATTATTGGCCTACTTTCAACAGCAACCACCTGAGCAAGTTGCGCAGTGGTTGGTGCAGAGCATCGCCGCCGATAAAAGCCTGAAAAAGCAATGGCAAGTAAAACTGCTGTTAAGCAGCGGTAAGCCGAACGATTTTAAAAAACTGCTCACCCAAGCCTTACCCAAAAAGGAACTGCTGCATACCCGGCATTTATGGAACAAAGTAGGGCTGTATTTTGACGAAGCCGTCATCTTATTCGAACTCGCATTTGAGCATTTGGATGCCTCCGATAGCCCATTAACCAACGAACAGCAGTTCACATGGCTTATGCAAGCCTTCGAGCGACTTAATCTGGTTCTGGAAACGATAGACGACTCCGGTGGCTACCGGCTGGAACTTGTCGACCTATTAGGTGCTCGGCTTGTCCGCGCATTTCATCTACTGGACTGGCCGATCGACCAAAAAGCGAGTTGGTTACAAGAGCATCAATTCAAATACGACGTATTCCCTTATATCCCCGAGGAGTTTGAACTATCCGAGGACCTGCTTACGGAATTTACGAGCCTCGCTAGTAAGCAAACGCAGCAAAGCACGCCAGACAACTTGAGCATGGCCTTGTTAGAAAGGCTTCAAAGCAAGAATAAACGCTGATCGACTCTGGTTAAGCTCTTTATAGCTCTCAAATGAAGTCGCTATTTATGCTATAGACTAATAGACTGGCTTCCCGGTAAAAGCCTCGGTGGATTAGAGTTTGCTGGACGTTTTTAAAAAACCGAAAGCAATTGTCAAATTGGCATAGTCATTTAAGGGCTAATTGGGTAGACTGCAGACGATTCTAAACGACTCTAGTCTTTAACCGAGTACCACAACCATGACCACCGAACCTTGGGTCACCGCTCTTATTGTCGCCGAACACTTGGGCGTCGCCAAAGATACCGTCTACCGCTGGCGCGAACGCAAAGGCCTGCCCGCCCACAAAATCGGTCGGCTGTGGAAGTTTCAGCTGTCAGAAGTGGATGAGTGGGTGAGAACCGGTGGTGCGGATGAAGACGACAACGAGCCGATAAAGGGATGAGCACTGATGGATAAACACCAGCTCAGCGAGCGCGACATCTGCACCAAATTCATCACCCCGGCTATTTTGCAGGCAGGTTGGCAACAGAATCAGTTTCGAGAGGAAGTAAACCTCACGGATGGCCGCGTCATGGTGCGCGGCAAGATGGCTGCGCGGGTAAAGAACCCCGAAGCCAAAGGCGGCCCCAAGCGCGCTGATTATGTGCTGTATGCCAAGCCCAATGTGCCCATTGCCATTGTCGAAGCCAAGCAAGCCAAGTTTTCCGTGGGTCATGGCATGCAGCAGGCATTGGCCTATGCCGAGATGCTCGACGCCCCGTTTGCCATCAGCAGCAACGGTGAAGGCTTTTTGCTGCACGACCGCACCGGCCATACCCAGCCCGTAGAGCGTGAAATATCCCTTGCCGAGTTTCCATCGTTAGCTGCCCTTTGGCCGCTATATCAGCAGTGGAAAGGGCTGTCCCAGCCCGAAGCAGTTAAGCTTGTTGAGCAACCGTTTCATTCCGATGGCAGCGGCAAAGAGCCACGTTACTACCAGCGCGTTGCTATTAACCGCAGTATCGAAGCCGTCGCCAAAGGTCAACAGCGCATCTTGCTGGTGATGGCCACAGGTACCGGCAAAACTTACACAGCCTTTCAAATCATTTGGCGATTATGGAAGGCTAAAGCCAAAAAGCGCATTCTGTTTTTGGCCGACCGCAATATTCTGGTCGACCAAACCATGCAACAAGACTTCGCCCCGTTTGGCGAGGTGATGCACAAGGTTACCAACCGCGAAGTCAAAAAGAATTACGAAATCTATCTGGCGCTTTATCAAGCCGTTACCGGCCGCGAAGAGTGGAAGCAGATTTACCGCCAGTTTCCGTCCGACTTCTTTGATCTGGTCGTTATCGACGAATGCCACCGAGGCAGCGCCGCCGATGATTCGGCTTGGCGCGATGTGCTCGAATACTTCAGCAGTGCCACCCACTTGGGTTTAACTGCTACACCCAAAGAAACCAAAGATGTTAGCAACATCAACTATTTTGGCGACCCGATTTATACCTACTCACTGAAACAAGGTATCGAAGACGGTTTTCTTGCCCCTTACAAAGTGATCCGCATAGCCACCGATGTCGATGCAGTGGGCTACACCCCCGAAAAAGGCAAGGTCGATAAACTCGGGCAAGTGGTCGAACAGCGACAATACAACACCAAAGATTTCGATCGCAACTTGGTGCTGGAAAAGCGCACTGAACTGGTGGCCAGCAAAGTCTGGGAATACCTCAAAGCAACCGATCCCATGGCCAAAACCATCGTCTTTTGTGACGATCAAGACCATGCCGAACGCATGCGCCAGGCGCTGGTGAAACTTATTCCAGCTGCCGCCAGTAATCGTCGCTATGTCATGCGCATAACCGGCGACGATAACGAAGGAAAAGCCCAGCTCTCTTACTTTATTGATAACGATGAGCCCTACCCGGTGATTGCCACTACCTCTAAATTACTCACCACAGGGGTGGATGCCAAAACCTGTAAGCTCATCGTGCTCGATCAAAACATCAACTCCATGACCGAATTCAAACAGATCATTGGCCGAGGCACCCGCTTGCGCGAGGATTACCAAAAGCTCTACTTCACCATTATGGATTTCAAAGGTGCGACTCGACTCTTTGCAGACCCGGATTTTGATGGCGAACCGGTGGTGATCTATGAACCGAAACCAGATGAGCCAGTAGTACCGCCTGAGGAAGTAGAAGTGCCGGGCACTAGAGAGCCTGAGCCTCCACCTTATGGCCCGGACTCAACGGGTGGTGCGGATGTATCCCCCGAAGACTACACCGGAGGGAGCTGCCAAGGCGAAGGCCGCACCAAATACGTGATAGACGACGTTAACGTGCGCGTAGCGGTTAGCCGCGAACAATACTTGGATGCCGAAGGCAAACTGATTACCGAAGATTATCGCGTACTGTTAAAAGCCGACATTCAAAAAGCCCTACAAGCCGAATTTGGCAGCCTTACCGACTTTTTGCGCCGCTGGAATCAAGCCGAGCGCAAGCAGGCGGTATTGGAAGAGCTGGCCGACCACGGCGTGCCGCTCGATATTCTGCAACAAGCCGTACCCAACGGCACCGAGCTGGATGCCTTCGATCTCGTTGCCCATGTGGCCTTTAACCAAAAGCCGCTCACCCGCTGGGAACGTGCCAACAAAGTTAAAAAACGCGATGTGTTCGGTAAATACGGCGAACAGGCCCGTGCAGTGCTCGAAGCCCTGCTAGAAAAATTTGCAGACCACGGCGTGCAAGATATTGAAGATGCCAAAGTGCTGGAGTTGCCTCCGTTTGATCAATTCGGCAGTAGAACCCAAATTCGCCGTGGCATTTTTGGTGGGGTCGATCAATACATCCACGCCATCCATGAATTAGAACAAGCACTGTACGACGATCAGAGTGCTTAAAAGAATACTGAAATAGGAAACCCCATGAACCTCAGTAGCACTATTAAATCCATTCAAGACATCATGCGTAAAGACGACGGTGTCGATGGCGACGCTCAGCGCTTGGGCCAGCTCACTTGGTTATTGTTTTTAAAAGTCTTTGATCAGCGCGAAGAAGAATGGGAAGACGATAGTGCAAGCTATCGGTCGCCTCTTCCAGAGGAACTTCGCTGGCGCAACTGGGCAGCCTATGTGCCCGGTGCCGATGGCAAAAAAGCCCCACAAAAAGCCGCCAGCGACATCATCGGTTTTGTGAATAACAAATTATTCCCGGCATTAAAAGAGCTGGAAATACCGACACTCAATGCTGAAAAGGACAATGCAACCACGGTTGCCCTTCACAAAGTCATTCGCGGTGTCTTTGAAGATGCCAACAACTACATGAAATCTGGCACCCAGTTGCTGGCGGTGATCGAAAAGCTTGAAGACGCTATTAACTTTCACGACTTTAAAACCCGCGCCAATATCGGCGACGTGTACGAGCAACTGCTCAACGACCTGCGTGGCGCCGGTAACGCCGGTGAATTTTACACCCCGCGCGCCATCACCGCTTTTATGGCCGACCGTGTCAACCCACGTTTGGATAAACGTGAAACCGTGATGGATCCGGCCTGTGGTACCGGCGGTTTCTTAACCGCCGCTATCGATCACCTGCGCAACCAACGTACCGAAAAGTCTGGCGCAGAAGATCAAAAGGCCATTGAAACACTCATTCGTGGCATCGAGAAAAAACAACTACCGCACCTACTCTGCACCACCAATATGCTTTTACACGGCATTGATGTACCCAGCCAGATCGAACACAGAAACACTTTAGGCGTCGGCTGGAACGAATGGAGCAACAACGACAAGGTTGACTGCATCATCACCAACCCACCCTTTGGCGGCTATGAAGATGACACCGTGGGCGGTGACTACCCAGCCGACTTAAAAACCCGCGAAACCGCCGATATGTTTATGGCGCTGATCATCAAAAAGCTATTAAAAGAAAACGGCCGCGCCGCCGTGGTACTGCCCGATGGTTTTTTATTTGGCGATGGCATCAAAGGCACGCTAAAAAAACTGCTGCTGCAAGAGTGTAATCTGCACACCATTATCCGCCTGCCCAAAGGCGTGTTCGCCCCTTACACGACCATTAAAACCAACCTGCTGTTTTTTACCAAAGGCGCCCGGGTAGATGATGGCAGCGAACACTTTCACACCGACACCATCTGGTTTTACGAACACCCCTACCCACCGGGCTATAAAAGCTACAGCAAAACCAAACCCATTCGCCTGGAGGAATTTAAACCTGAACAGGATTGGTGGGGCGATGAGAGTGACGATTTTGCCAGCCGCGAAGAAAACGAATTCGCCTGGAAGGTGGACTTTAAAGCCATACGCGAACAAGCCGAAGCAGCCGCTCAACCCCATTGGGCGAATGCGGAAAGCTTAAATAATCAAGCCAGCGCACTGGATAACCGCATACGCGATTTGCGCGACTCCATTAAAGGCGTAAACGATAAAACCCAGCGCCAACCCATAGAAGACGATATAGAAATTTTAAAAACCGAGAGCGAAGGGCTTCGCTTAAAAGCCCGCGATGCCCAAGCCGCTGGTGATCGCCTCTACTGGCCAATTTTCAATTTGGATTTAAAAAACCCTAACGCGCCGGAAGAGGAAAGCCACGACCCAGACGAGTTATTAGAGAAATACAAAAAACTCTTAGGCGAAATTGAAGAAACCGAAAACCAGTTAAAAAGCGAACTGGCCGCGGCGCTGGCTCACCACTTTAACGCGGAGAGTGAAGAGGTATGAGTAAGCCCACCCAAACCGCGCCACAACAATTACTGGGTGATATCCGCACACTGATTGAGCACAGCCGCCAGCAACTGGTGAGCACGGTAAACAGTGCGCTCACCCACTTGTATTGGCAGATAGGCCAGCGCATTCACACTGAAGTACTTAATGGCGAGCGCGCCGCCTATGGCGAACAAATTGTCTCAGCACTGGCGAGACAATTACAAAGCGATTACGGCCGTGGCTTTTCGGCCAAAAACCTGCGCCATATGCAGCGTTTTGCCGAAGTCTTCCCCGAGTTTGAGATTGTCTCCGCAGCGCAGAGACAATTGAGCTGGACCCACTTCAAAACCATTATCTACTTAGACGATCCGCTCAAACGCGATTTTTACCTGCAAATGTGCCAACAAGAGAATTGGAGCACCCGCACCTTGCAACAACGGCTCGATTCACAACTGTTTGAGCGTACCGCACTCTCTAAACAACCCGAAGCCTTATTAGAGCAAGAGCTACAGCAACTGCGAGAATGCCAAAAACTCGCCCCAGCCTTCGTATTAAAAGACCCGTACCTATTGGATTTTCTCGGCCTGAACGATCGCTATTTAGAAAAAGACCTCGAAGACGCCATTCTGCGCGAGCTGGAGCAATTTTTATTAGAGCTGGGCGCAGGTTTTAGCTTTGTCGCCCGCCAAAAGCGCATCCAACTGGATAACGACGACTTTTACATCGACTTACTCTTCTACAACCGCCGTCTAAAACGCCTAGTGGCCATAGACCTGAAACTGGGCGACTTTAAAGCCGAATACAAAGGTCAAATGGAATTGTATTTACGCTGGCTGGCCAAGCACGAACAGGAAGAAGGCGAAGACCCACCGCTGGGCATTATTTTATGCAGCGGCAAAAAACAGGAACAAATTGAACTGTTAGAACTGGATGCCAGCGGCATTCACGTAGCCGAATACCTCACCGCACTGCCACCCAAAGAAGTACTACAAGCCAAACTGCACCAAGCCATCGAGCGCTCACGGGCTCAGCTGGAAAACCGTGGGGAGCAAGACTAATGGATGCGAATAAGTTTTTGGCCGAGTTTGGCCATATTGCTAATGCGCCGGGGGGGATAGCGCGGTTGCGGGAGTTGATCCTAGATTTAGCGATCCGCGGCGAGCTACTGGCTGAACAATCGGGCGCTTCAAATGCAGCTTCGCTGATTAGTGAAATTATCGATTTTCGCTTGAAACTTGTACAAGATGGAAAACTACGTAGGCCAACACCTCTTCCCGAAATTGAAGAGTCTGAGCTTTCTTTTAAGTTGCCTGATAACTGGGCTTTCGAGCGACTAGGCAATATTTGTGAAATTGTTAGGGGTGTCACCTTCCCGGCATCGAAAAAGCAGACTCTAAGATCAGATGATGTCGTTGCTTGCCTTCGAACCAGCAATGTTCAATCCGAAGTTGACTGGTCTGATCTGATTTTTATAAACCCTGTCCTTGTAAAAAGAGATGATCAGTGGATAGAGCTTGGTGACACCATGATATCTATGGCTAACAGTTATGAGCTCGTTGGCAAGGTCGCACTTGTAAGGGAAGTAAAAGAGCGAGCTACGTTTGGTGGTTTTATCGCTGCAATCCGCCCTCATGTTGTCGAGCCAGAGTACCTGTATCTCGTTTTGCGCAGTCCGTACATGCAAGCAAGAATGCGTGTTACGGCTAGCCAAACGACCAACATTGCTAATATTTCTTTGGGTGGAATGCGGCCTATTCCAACACCGATTCCCCCAAAGGAAGAACAATCCCGCATTGTCGCCAAAGTCGATGAGCTGATGGTCTTATGCGATCAGCTGGAGGCGCAGCAACAAAAACGCCGCACCCTGCAAAACCACCTGCGCCAATCCACCCTGCAAGCCGTCGCCGCCAGCCAAAGCCCGCACGAACTGCAAGAAAGCTGGCAACGCCTGCAAGCCAACTTCGGCCAACTCTTTTCCGCGCCGGAGGATGTGGATGATGCAATTGCTGAAATTAAAAACCTTGCTGTTCGTGGTCTTCTCTCAGCTGCTGTCCATGCAAAGCCAGACCTGGAGAAAATCAAGGCAGATTGCACAGAAAGGCGAAAGGAATATATTGAAAGCGGCCTAATGCGTCGGCAAAAAGTGGTTGGGATGGCAGATGTGGAAGCAATTTATCCAGAGCATTGGGAATTAACTGCTTTTGATGACATCGCCATAGTGATAGGCGGCGTGACGAAAGGAAGAAACCTTCAAGGAAAGAAAACTGTTATTTGCCCATATTTAGCAGTTGCCAATGTTCAGCGTGGTTATTTCAAGCTAGACACGCTTAAGACCATCGAGATTGTTGCTACGGAGTTACCCAAGTATCTTGTCGAAGAAGGTGACCTTTTAATTACCGAAGGCGGCGATTGGGACAAAGTCGGTCGCACAGCGATTTGGCGCAAAAAAGCAGATAACGTCCTTCATCAGAATCATGTATTCAAAGCGAGAGTGCCAAGTACTCTGATAAAAAATGAGTGGGCAGAGTTGGTTCTTAATTCAGGCATTGGTAGAGACTATTTTGCGGGTGCTTCTAAGCAAACAACAAACCTTGCATCTATCAACATGACGCAACTTCGTAGCTTCCCGTTTCCAATTCCTCCATTGGAAGAACAGGAAAATATTCTAGCAGCATTTTTATCGATAACCGCTGAATGCAATGAGTGGCGAAAGCTACTAGAGAAAAAGCAAAATCTATCGACATTACTGGCTGGTGCAACAGTCTCCACCCTCACCGGCATCGCCATCGAACAAGAAGAGGAACCTATGAAAGCCCCACAAACTGAACTGGTGGCCCCGGTACGTTTAGGTACGCCGCCCGATGTCAAAGCCCAAGCCCCGCTGGCAACCATTCTCGCCCGCCATAACGGCGAGATGAGCGCCAAAGATTTATGGCAGCGTTTTGGTGGTGAGATAGATGCCTTTTACGCCCAGTTAAAAACCGAGGTCGCCCACGGCTGGCTGCTGGAGCCCGCGGTGCTAGTTCTCAAAGATGGTTTAGATGTAGAAAAAGCCCGCGATGAAAATGGAGCCAAGCTAATTCAGATTATTAAAGAACTCGGCGATCTGGTTTATGAGAATGACTTATTTAAAAAATCTGGTCTGAACCAAAGGGTATTCGAAAAACAGCTAAAGCTAGAAATGAAAAACGGTTGGATTATTAAGCGCTCAGTGGCTGAGGCTAGAGCACTCCAGGATGTCTAAGGAATAAAGTATGCAGCTTCGATATTTAGCCATTCCGCAGTTTCGTAACTTGCGCAATCTGAAAGTTAATTTTGCCAGCGAGCTGGAGCCGGTGTCGGGCACGCCCGCCGACGCAGCAGGCAATACACCTGTAAAACGCATTCGCAGTCATGCGCTGATTGGCCAGAACGGCACCGGAAAATCCAATTTAATCGAAGCGCTGATTAACATATTTCGCACCCTTGATCTCGAAATCGATCCCCCATTTGAGTACACACTAGAGTATGAAATCAGGGGGAAAGTTGTTCGGATTCAAGCCGATTTTGATGTTTTAAAAACCCGATCGACTATATGGATTGACGGAAAAAAAGAAAATCAAAGCTACTTATTGAAAAACCGCGAACTGATGCCCTCGCATATTTTTGCCTACTACTCCGGCCGTAACGAACGCATTGAGCAACTATTTCAGGAGCATCAACGCCGCTTTAACATGCGGCAGGAAATCACCGCCGATGAAGTGTTACCGGAACACCTGCTGGAAAACTTCACCGCCAGTGAGTCTGACATTCGCGCAATAGAAGACGTCAAACGCCGCCGCGAGGCGAAACTAAAACAAGCGGGCGACGACCGCCTACGCCGCCTGTTTTATTGCCGTGGCGGTCACAGCCAACTGGTGTTGCTTGCTTGTTTACTCTCTGATGACCCGGTATTTAAAAAGGTACTGAACAACCTGCATATTGAATCGCTGGAATCAGCCCTGTTTGTACTCAAAGAACCCCATCGGCTGCGAGAAAAACGCCGCAAAGGCAAGTTTGAAGAGATGGAAATTAACGAAGGGGACCAGCGCTTTTGGTATGCGCGTGGCAATGTGGTCAGCGAGTTTCTCGATAAACTTTGGCAAGTAGCCTGGGCCCCCATCGAACAAGAAGCCAGCAAACAAATCGATTTTCGTGGCCGCAGCGAAAAACAAAAACAACTGTATTTGTATGTACCCAACAAAGAGAAGCTTAGAGAGCTCGGTGATTTGGTCGGCGGCCCCGACAGCTTCTTCCGCTACGCCGAAGGCGCTTACATTGGTGATTTGATTGACGAGGTGCGCATCACCGTTAAAAAACGCGTCCCTTCAGAAGAGCAGCACGACGGCAAAGTGAGCTTCACCCAACTCTCTGAAGGCGAGCTGCAAATGCTCACGGTACTGGGCTTAATGCGCATCACCCGCGAAGACCATTGTTTGTTTTTGTTGGATGAGCCAGACACCCACCTAAACCCCATCTGGAAACTGCGTTACTTCGATGATATTGAAGGCGTGTTGAGCTCCGAAAAAGATTCACTGGTACAAGGCGAATCGCAAATCCTGATCACTACCCACGATCCGATGATGGTGGGTAGCCTTAAGCGCGAGCAGGTGCATATTTTGCGCAAACAGGGTAACCGTTCTGTAATTGAATCACCTGATGAACACCCACAAGGCATGGGGGTTACCGGATTGCTAAAAAGTGACTTGTTTGGTTTGTCGTCAACACTCGATATCGAAACCGAACGCCGCTTGTTCCGCCGAAATGAGTTGTTCGTGAAGTTACCCCGAACACCTGAAGAAGATGCTGAGCTCACACGGCTTTCTGCTGAGCTGGCCGACCTGGGTTTTTCCACCGCCGACTTTCGCGACCCGGATTACGCGCTATTCGTTCGCAAAATGGCTCAGCATCGCAAATTCCGCAAACCGGTTTTAACACCAGAAGAGCAAGCAGAACAAGATCGCATCGCCGATGACATTATCAGTGAAATCCTGCGTGAGGAAGCTGGCGAATGATTTTTATCGACCTCGAACACAAAAAGCCAACAGATACCGACATCCCTAATTGGGCACCTTGGACACAAGAGCAGTGGGATGCCTGGCTAACCAAATCCAATCAGTTCGTTAACGACTTAGCAACACTCGAAGCTGCAGGCAAGCACGATGAACGCAATGCGCTCATCGATGCCAACAGTACTCACTGGGGAGCTTTGAAAGACTGGTTGTTAGCTCTATCTGGCGGTAAGTGTTGGTTCTCAGAAGTGCGGGAGCTTTACTCTCATTACGACGTCGAGCATTTTCGCCCCAAAAAAGAAGCCAAAGCCTTGGATGGCAGCAAACGTGATGGTTATTGGTGGCTCGCTTTTGACTACATGAATTTTCGCGTTTGCGGCAATGTGGGCAACCGGAAAAAAGGCGGTTGGTTTCCGTTGCATCAGGGCTCTTTAGTTTCAACTTATACGGCTCAGTGTGAAGAATCAGAAAGCCAATACTTACTAGATCCTATCGACGATGAAGATGTGTCTTTAATAGCCTTCGATGAAGAAGGTAAAGTAATTCCAGTTCCCAATGCTTCTGGCTGGCAAAAAGCACGAGTACAAGAAACCGTAAAGCGCCTAAAGCTTAACGAGCATGCCCCGCTGGCAGAAGAGCGGCGCAAAGTGTGGCAAAAAGTCGATGGACTAATCGAGGATTTTCACAAAGCCAAAGCGCGCTGTGCAGCAGGGAATAATCCAGCCGCCAAAGAGAAACTGAAAGCAGTGCGTGATGGCATTCGCGAAATGACAAACCCCGCAGCAGAATTGTCATCAGTAGCCCGTTGGTGCTTGCTGCTTCGAAATGATCCACAACTATCCAGGCTTGTGGGGTAAAACCATGACCAAACTTCTCATCAACCTCAACGACCTGCTACGCAAACGTACGGTTGAAGGCGAGTGCATCGAATACAAAATCGGATGGAACCCCGAAGCGATATTTCACAATCATGATTCAAGCAAACCCAAACGTTTAGACAGCATCGTTAAGAACGGTGTAGGGCTTTAAGCTGTCATCCCAGATTTTGGGCAAAATAAAGAGGAAGCATGCAAGCATTAATTTTAAACTTCAGAAGAAATCTAGCCATAGCCACTTCACTGTTGCTATTAACCGCGTGCTTACCGGAACTTTCCAAGTCCGATCAAATACTGCAAGACGCTTACGACAACAAAACCAGTGACATTCAAGTAAAGGGCGAAGGTGAGGTCACTCGGTTACTCAGTGACGATACCGAAGGTGATCAACACCAACGTTTTATTGTCCATTAGAATCTGGTCAAACGCTTTTAGTGACGCACAATATTGATATTGCGCCGCGTATCGATGTTATTGCAACCGGTAATAATATTGAATTTTATGGTGAGTATGTCTGGAACGATGAGGGCGGGCTTATACATTGGACACATCATGACTCAGCCGGTAACCACATTGACGGTTGGTTAAAATACCAAGGTGTTACCTACCAATAATTTGAATGGCAGCGATTTTTTCTCTGAGAATGGGCGATGTTGTCAGTGGTTTCTGCAAGGAATGCAGACCCATATTTTTTTTAGACACCCATCACAAACTTTTCACACCACCCAAAAAATAAATTGAGTTAAACACGCGCAGGGTGTTTTATACGGGTTGGTTATTTAAACAGGTAGGAGGTCAAAAAAGCAGGCAAATCAGCGTGCAAAACTAAGCGCTACCCCCGAGTGTTGGCGCACTCAAGGGCAGCTAACCAAAACTGATAAAGCGAGTATCAATAATGGCTAAACGTAATGATAAGCTAGAGCACCGCTCGGCTAAAGAAAAATTTCCCCCACATACAAAACTAAGCGCTCAACGCAGCGGCCTTCAACACCCAGTTGAAGCAGCAAACCCCGTGCTCGCCAACCGGCAGCAAAGCCCACAAACAGAAACCGACCCCGCGTATACCCACGCGCTCCATTGGTGGCGTTTTCGCATTGCCCTGGCGTTGTACACCGGAGCTTTTCCGAATTCGATGCGGCGACAGTCCTGTTCCGTCCGTTATGTGAGTTACCCCGAGCTATTAAAGCAATACCAAGCGCGCCCGCTTCACCGGCGCCGGTAATGTGTAGTACTCACACGTTATTCACGCAGTAAACACGGAACACATTGCGTTAGCCGCCTTTCCTTGCCTGTGCCTTACAGGCGAGGTTTCTGGTTTTCAGGTGTCGCTAACAGCAAGGTTATTTCATATCTAAACCCACGCGGTAACTCACGCGGTAACCGGCCCGGTTACAGCATGCGGTTAGTAAACAAGTTTGCGAGGCTCCTTTCTATGTACAAGAAAATTCTAAACCCAGACGATGAATTGCTGTTCACCCACGCGCACCAGCGCGAACTGGAAAAACCCAACCCGGTCATACTCGATGTACCCGGTCGCGCCGAAATGTACATTGCCAATACCATGGTGCACCTGCGGGAAGAAACCATCTACGGGCTTATGCTCAGCACCAATCATGTGTTGCTGGAAACGCGCCCCATTTTGTGTGGCAAGTTCAGCCTAAAAGAACTTACGCACAGCCTGGTCATCAGCCATGTGATTCAAGCCAGCGCTACGCGGTTAATACTGGTGCATCACAACCCAACGGGTCAGTTGTCGTTAAGAGACAAGCATCTGCTGGAAGCGGTTCGGCTGAAAGATACGCTGTTGTCGTATTCGTTGTTGCTGGACGACTTTTTCCTGATCAGTAAAACGGGCGGTAACGGCACGCAGATGAACACCACGTCGTTAGCGCGGTTAGGGTTGGTGTAGGGGGTTGGTGTTTGTCGGCCTGAAGACCGACCTTCAGGGGATGCCATTAGGGTTTTTAGACCGGCATAAATGTGGCAGTTTTTTGTCGGCCTAAAGACCGACCTACAGGGAAAACCAATTGGGTTTCATGACCGGCCGACAGGGAATGCTGTTTGGGTTTGAAGACTGACCTTCAGATTAGGCACCTTTTGCGGTTTTGTGGCTGCTGAAAATCAAATCGAGGCTGTTCGCGTACACTAAGCTAATATCCAACCCGGCGGTGTGCGCGACAATCACATCGCCATAAAAGCTGGACGCTAAATGCATCAATGTGCCGGTATGGTCTTTGGTCGGGTCTATTTCAAAGAGGTGTCGCATCAAAATATCGTTGCCGCTGGGTATGGTCTCTTCCAGCAGTTCTGGGGTGTCTGGGTGCAGCAGGTAGCGGTCAGCCGGTTCAATGGTGTGCGCGTTTGGGTCAAGCTCGCTGGTTAGCAATGAGGCCACAAAATTCGCCATCAGGCGGGGGTGCTGCTTTATCTGATCGGCCGTATGGCTGAACACCCGGCGTATGGCCGCTTCACCCTGCAGGGGTTGTTTTTTCTGTAGCACCAACAGGTCGAACGCCCAAATGCCCATCATGTATTTCAGAATGTCTTCTTTCTTGGGGAAGTAGTTGAAAAACGTCATTTCGGTAATGCCGACTTCCTCCGCAATGGCCTTGGCTTTCATGTCTTTGAAGGCCTGCTCATGGCTAAGCCGGTAAACGGTGTCCAGCACGTTTAATCGCGTTTGCGCTTTGTTCAGTGTTCGCTTGCCAAATTCCGGCATGTCGCTGCCCCTAAGAAATATCAGAAGTCCTGCTTATAACGGGAAATATTATAGTCGACTAAAGAAATGGTTGACAGGCTTAATTTCAGGGGTAAACTTTTAGTCGACTAAAAGTTTTAGTCATCACTTTTCAGGCCATATTGGAGGGCTACCATGATTAATCGATACCGTTATCCACTTCGTTTCTATGTGCTCAGCACACTTATCCCTTGGTCACTATGGGGGTTGGCGGGTTACCTCAGCCATTTACCCGGCGCCGAAGCCTACAGCACTTACATTGGGCTCATGGGTTTTATTGGCCTGTGTGGGCCGCTGCTGGTTTCCGCGTTTATGATTGGCAAAGACAAGGCGTTAATCGCGGATGTCGCCGGTCGTTTTTTCAAATTAAAAGCCGGTACCGGCGGTTATATGGTTGTATCGCTGGTGATGATGCCCGCCAGCATTCTGTTGGCGATGGGCGTGTCGGTGCTGTTCGGTTACGACATTAACCAGTTTGCCATTCCCGGGCACGCTACTTTTACCTCGGCCGTCTTTCCGGTGTGGTTTCTGTTGATGATGGCGCCCATCATTGAAGAAATTGCGTGGCATACCTATGGCACCGATTGTCTGCGGCAGAAGTTTTCTCTGTTCACAACCTGCATGATATTTGCGCTTTACTGGGGGCTTTGGCATGTGCCGTTGGCGTCGATCAACGGTTACTACCACAGTAACCTGGTGCTGGAAGGCGCGCTCTACAGCCTGAACTTTTTGGTGAGCATTTTCCCACTCGTGTTCTTAATGAATTGGCTGTACTACAAAACCGGCCGCAACATTTTAGTGCCCGTTGCCGTGCATTTAACCGCTAATGTGTTTAACGAAGTATTTGCTACACACCCGGACAGCAAAGTTATTCAAACCGGGTTGTTGTTGGTGTTGTGTGGTGTTGTTCTTTACCGTGAACGCGAGATGTTTTTTGGCAAGTTAGAAGCATCCGATGTGGGCGAAAGCTTGAAGCCTGCCAGAGCAGGTGCGTAAGCCCATGAAGCGTCGCGTTTTAACATTATTGGTTTCCGGCTGCTGCTGTTTGGCAGCCGCCGAAGGGCAGCGGCAGTCAGAACAGAACGCCACTCAGGTGCTGCCGCTGGCGCAATACGAAAGCCTGAACCTTGCCTCGCAGGTTGTTCAATCCATCAGTGCAGGAATTGCAGTACAAAACGACAACCTGCTTATGGTGGCCATGCTGAACGGCAGTACGTTTGACGAGCCGTTGAGTAACACCAGCGCAGCCAATCTTTATACGTTAGATACGTTGGTGGATGCGCATATTGGGCGTCACCAGGTTATCGCCAGTCTTCAGAGTGAGGCGGATCAGCCGTTTGCGTTCCATTGGCAAGATGTACAACTCGGGCTTGCCTACGGTTACGAAATTGTTGCGCAACCGAATGTATCGGTCGTGGCCGGTGGCGGCTTGGCCTATGGGGATTTTGGGCTAGAAACCTCCTCGGGTGAAAACTGGCCGTTGCTTCCCATACCGTTGTTGCGGGTGAATTACCGCTCCAATATTGCCGATGCAAAATTTGAATTTTTGACCACGCCAAACCTCACGGTTACGTTGGCTCCTAACAACCCGTTGCGGTTCACCGGCGATGTTCGGTTCGATCAGCTGAGAAATGCAAGAGACATCATTTTTGAAGCCGCACTGCATTATCGGTTTTTTACACCCGATCACGCTTATGGTGATTTCGCCGGTGTGGCCGTTGGTCTGAAGAACGATCACTTCAGCAGTTTTAGTTTGGTGGACGACGTTGCCCCCGCCGAGTTGCAATACATGGCCGCGTTTGTGACGTTGGACGCGACACTGGTTAAGGTCACCACCGGGTATGCGTTTGCAAATCGGATTTATCAAGAAGAAAAGAACGAGCAGACTTTTGGCGATGGTTTTTATGTGAGCGTACAGGGGATGTTGGCGTTTTGATTGTTAATAGAGTTTTTTGTCGGCCTTCAGACCGACCTACAGGGAATGCCGTTTGGGCATTAAGATCAGTATAAATGTAGAGTTTTGTGTCGGCCTGAAGACCGACCTACAGGGATTGCCGTTTGGGCTTTACGACCAGCATAAATGTAGAGTTTTGTGTCGGCCTGAAGACCGACCTACAGGGATTGCCGTTTGGGCATTAAGATCAGTATAAATGTAGAGTTTTGTGTCGGCCTAAAGACCGACCTACAAGGATTGCCATTTTTGTTTTTAGGAGCCGAATGAATGATGGAGTTGATGCTGGTGTGATGATTGGTCTGCGAGTGGTATGTTAGTTTTGTAGGTCGGTCTTTAGGCCGACAACTAACTAAGGATAACGCTATGTCATGGAATGAGTTGCGCAACGGCCGCTGCTCAATCGAGCAAGGAGAATATTTCATTACCTTTGTATGCCACAACCGGCAAAGACATTTTGAAAACGATCTTGCGGCTCGTATTTTTTGCCAGCAGATTTCGATAAATGAACGGATGCATGGGTGTGCTTGGCAGGCATGGGTATTAATGCCCGATCATTTTCACGGCCTGTTACGGCTGGGGCGGAGCAGTTTAGGCAAAACGGTGGGTCATTTGAAAGGGGTGAGTGCGAAGCGAATCAATGATGCGCTTCTTGAGCAGGCATTCTCATGGCAATCCGCCTATTTTGATCGCGCTTTGCGGGTCGACGAAGATCGCGTTGCTGTCGCACGATACATCGTGGCCAATCCCATTCGGTCTGGGCTGGTAACCCGTATTCACGATTACCCCTATTGGAATGCAATTTGGTTGTGAATCGACATGTCGAGTTCGCTCAATGCATATCGCCTTTTAACATCGCCCGTAGCGATTTTTCTATTTCCCCTCCGCAATACAAACTGCCCAGTTCATGTTGCTGTCGGGTTTCAAATGCCGCTATGGCCGGTAGTTCGGCTATGCGGTCGCTCAGCCGTGCCATTTCCGGGGCGTGTTGTGTCAGGTCTTCACGCAGTTGCGGTAGGCGCGTGGTCATGGTGCCCCATAGGCCGTAAACGATGATGTCGGCTTGTGTGAGTCGGTTACCAAAGAAGAACGGCGCGCCAGGTTGGCCGTATTTCAAATAGGTTTGCTCGAATATCTGCATCCACAACGGCAGGCGCTGGCTGCGGAAATCGTGCCAGTCGTCTTGATGCCACATGGTCATACCGTGGTGGCGCGTAATTTCCAGAAGGATGTCGCTGGCGTCCAGCATCATTTTTAAACACAGTTTTTGATGGTATGGATCTTCCGGCAACAGACTGTGTTTTTCGGCGAGGTGTTGCATGATCATCGGCATTTGCCCGTAGGCAAGCCCATCATGCTGGTCAATAAAATAGGGCGGGGCGAGTGTTGGCAGCTCTTTACTCTGCGCAGGTTGATTCTTCCAGGCAATCACGTCTTTGAAGCCGGTGTCTGCGTAGTCATCGCCGGTGAGCTCCAACGTCAGGCGGATGAAGTTACCGCGAAAGGGGAGCGGCCAATAGATCAGTTGACTCGTCATATGTTGCTCCTGTCTGCTTAGTCACCATTCAAGGTAACAGGAAACCGGCGTCCCGTCAGTTCGAATCCTGCTTAAAATCCTGCACATTGAATTGATGTTTTTTCAACAGCTTGTAAAAGTCTGTGCGATTCCGGCCGCTGATTTCCGCTGCTTTCGATACCACGCCGTCGGTCATCTTCAATACTCGGTTAAGGTAGTGCCGCTCAAACTCGTCTTTGGCTTCGGTTAAGCTCGGCCAATGGCTGGTGGTTTGCAGCATAGCCTGGTTCACCAGAGCCAGGCTGATGACGGGTGTTTGGGTTAACGCGACGCATTGTTCCACCACGTTGACCAACTGTCGTATGTTGCCCTGCCATTGCGCTTGAGTCATGGCCAGTAACGCGTCTTCAGCAAACCGCGTGGCGTTAATGCCGTGTTTTTCCGCGCTTTGTTGTAACAGGTGTCGGGCCAGAATTGGAATATCTTCCGGCCGCTCACTCAAACTGGGTAACCTCAGGTTGACCACACACAGCCGGTAGTACAGGTCTTCGCGAAAGGTTTCTTCTTTCATGGCCTCGGGCAGGTCACGGTGGGTCGCAGACACTACTCGCACGTCTACCGGAATGGTTTCCACGCCGCCGACCGGGCGAATGGCTTTTTCCTGCAGCACGCGCAGTAGCTTCACCTGCAGTGGCAAAGGCATGTCGCCTATCTCGTCCAGGAACAGGGTGCCACCCTCTGCGGCGCGAAACAAACCCGGGTGCTCACGGACAGCGCCAGAAAAAGCGCCTTTTTTATGGCCGAACAATTCACTTTCCAGTAAATGTTCTGGCAACGCACCACAGTTAATGGCAACGAAAGGTTTGTCAGCCCGTCGGCTGGCCTTGTGAATGGCTTTGGCCAATAACTCTTTACCGGTGCCGCTGGCGCCGGTGATCAGGATGCTCACGTCTCGCGGTGCCACTAAACCGGTTTGTTCGATAAGGCGTTGCATGACCGTGCTGCGAAAAATTATGTCGCGGTGCCAGGCGTGCGTTGGGTGTGATGAGGTTTGGGCGATAGCGTTGTTTAAGACTGTGCGGAGTTTTTGGTGGTCAATGGGTTTGGTAATGAACCCAAGCGCCCCTTTTTCGGTGGCGTCAACCGCTTCGGTAATGGAGCCGTGTGCAGACATCAAAATAACGGGCAACGTGGGCAGGTTGTTCGCAATGTAGTCGAGCAAATACAAGCCATCCTGGCCGGGCATGCGTAAGTCGCTAAGTACGGCCGAAAACACATGGCTGCTCAACTGTTGCAAGGCGGCTTCGACACTGGTTGCGGCGTGTATGTCGTAGCCTTCACTGGTTAACCGTATTGAAAGCAGCCGAAGTAAACTGGTGTCGTCGTCGACCAACAACACCTTTGGGCATTGGCCCGCCATGTTATTGGTGGGCTGTGAGGTGGTCTTCGGGTTAGTGGTCATTGTCATGGCTCAGTGACTCTTCGGCATTCAGTTGCTGTTCAATGTTGGTGATGGCGTCTATTTTCTGCTGGGCTTCGTCCAGTGCCTGTTTGGTTACATTCAGTTCGGTCAACAAGGCGTTCAATGTGGCCAAGGATGCATCTGCGCGCGTATCTTGAGTAATTAAGGTTTGGTTATAGGCCACCACCAAGGTTAAAAAACTTTGAAGGGCGGGGTCGTATTGGTTAATGGCTTGCTCTAAAAGACGGTTGTGTTCAATGCGCACTGGCAGAGGTTCATCTGGGTGGGTGAGCAGTAACAAACGTTTCAGCGTGTCGGTGTTTGCATGTTGCAACTGGCTCAGTTGCTGTTGTCGTTGTGTCTCGTCAAGTTGCAGGCTGTGTATCAGGTAATGCTGCCAGGCGGGTAACAGACACCTGTCAGCTTTAAGGGTGGGTTGTGCATTGGCGCAGCGATCCTTCACCGTTTTAGCAGTTGAGGTTTCGGTGCGGTCGGCCGGCGTCGGCTCGGCTGTGCGGGCAGTACTGTGGGTGCCGGGGAGGTTAGCGCAGGCTGAAAACGCGACGCTGACCAATACTAAAACAAAAATATTTTTCACTGCGTTTCCTGATAAATAGGTAGGGTCACGCGCGCCATAAAGTCAAAGCTGTCATCGTTGCCCAGCTCAACATGCCCTCCGAGTAAACGTGCGCAGTCATTGACGATGGACAGTCCCAAGCCGTTGCCACGTAATGAGTCATGGCGGGGCACATCGGCCCGGTAAAATGGCTCCAGTAAATGCGCCAGATGCGCGGTCGCAATGCGTGGGCCGGTGTTGGCGACGTTTAAAATC
Organism: Reinekea sp.; assembly: GCA_050293765.1. Taxonomy (GTDB): domain Bacteria; phylum Pseudomonadota; class Gammaproteobacteria; order Pseudomonadales; family Natronospirillaceae; genus Reinekea. Next base: position 5,224 of record JBNKNI010000042.1, on the reverse strand, counting down.
AACGTTGAACCCTGTTGGTAAAAGTGGATGCGAATTCTACCTGCCTGTTCACCATAAGCCTGAGCATTGCTCAGCAAATTTTCAACGATGCGTGTAAATAATGTGTTATCCGTTTGTATCTCATTCAGGGCGCAATCCACCGTGAGTTGCTGTTGGCGCTTGCGCAACAACAGTTCATGGTCGCCTGCTATCTGCGCCAATAACGCACTCGGGTTTACGTCGGTGATATTGGGTTTTTGCTGCTGTAAAAATCGGTTGTAGTCCAGCAATTGTTCGGTGAGATCCTGTAAGCGAAGGGTGCTTTCTTCGAGCAGGGTGATAACTTCGCGCTGTTGTGGTGTGAGCGGGCCGGTCAATTCATCGTTCAGGATCGAGCAGCTTTCCAGAATACTGGACAACGGGGTTTTAAATTCGTGTGATGCATGCCGCAAAATGGATTGTCGGGTTGCTTCCAGTTGCTGCAGTCGCGCATCCAGCCAAACCAACTTAGCAAAAATATGGCGAAACTCCTTTGGACCAGAGAAACTGTCGGTTTTTTCCGTCTCGCGTTTATGCCCGGTACCGATGGCGTTTATTTTTTCGTCGAGTTGTTTTACCGGTGCAGCCAAACGTCTGCTCAAGATGACCACCAAGAAAAATGTCACGAATGCAATGACCAATAGCCAGGTGTTTGCTCGGGTTTGCTGCCGCGATACGTAGGTTTGTTGTTCTTGTGTGGCGTCATCCAAGAACAACCAGAGCGTTTGCATCATGTTTGTCTGGCGTTTTTTTAATGTTTGAAATTCGGTGTTCAGTACATCTTGTTGGCGAGTGGTAAAGGTACGCGACAAGGTGGCGATGTCTTGCTTCTGTTGCGTACAGAATTCCGCAAGTTGGGTGTTGTTTAGGGTACACAGGTCGTCCAGCAGGGATTCGTACTTGTCGATATTGGTACGGGCCAAATCAATGAGCGGGTCGCTGTTCAGAATCAGATACTGGCGGATGCCCCGCTCGATATCTATCAGGAGGTTGTCCGTTTCTACCGCTAGCCGGACGGTGTTAATGGAATTGTTGGTAAAGGCAATAGACGAGGTACTGACCTGACGCTGAATCGCGTTGCTTTGCCACAGCAGCAGCGACAGTGGGATCAACGATACAAAAAAGCCAAGCAGAATAAGATGCCGAAGGGACGGCAATTGCATGCGTAGAGTCATAAGTTCTTGAGAAGATGGTGAGCTTTATGTTGCGTTGTCGGGCAGCGTGATGCTCAATCTTGGTCAGGTATACGCCAGTCATTTGCGCTGGAGTATACCTGCTTTTTTTCTTATTCAGCGTGCACAGTTAACATGCTCAGCTCTTCGGTGGATAAAATGCCGTCGTTGTCAGCGTCTTTTGCCGCGAACTCAACTTCTGACAGTTGACCGTCTGCGTCCAGATCCAACGCCGTAAATGATGCGACAAGGTCTGCGTAAGGTGTGGCTTCTTCCAGGCTGATGACGCCGTCGAGGTTTGCGTCGATGGTATCGAACTTCAGATCCGCTGCTGACATGTCTGCTGCAAATGCTGTGGTGTAAACGGCGCCAATCGCTGTTATCAATATATATTTATTCATAATGGTTCTCTCGTTTGGTTAAAAATGGATTTGGCTCGTCAGGGAGCTCATGTGGGTATAGTCAAATGCTGTGCCAGGTTTTTAAAAGGCTTGTGTGGTAAGGGCTGCGGGCGCGTTTTTCGATATCAAAGCCCGTCAATCGGGTCGATCTGTCGCAAATGAGCGACACTTATACGAGGCTGAGAAATTTTTCTAATAAAAACAATAAGTTAGGGTGTCGTCATTTGCAGACAGGTATTGCAGACAGGTATTGCAGACCGCGCAGTGCCTGGATTAAAAAGCCAAGTGGAGCGCCTGATTTGAGGTCTGTTTAGCCTTTGGGCAAATTTCTACTAACCTGAAATAGAGCGGGCGCGAAAAAGGCCAGATAATAATTATTAAAACGCTTACCTCGCCGATACAGAACGGCAAGTCACCTTTTTTAACGGTTTAAGGGGCGAAGTAATGTCGTTACGAAGTAAGCTCTTGGTGTCTATTGTGATGGTGGCGATTGCCACGCTGTTTTTTGCGGTACTCACGGTAGGCCTGCGCACCAATGGGGAGGTGCGCAATCTGGTGTCGGGGTCGGTCGAGAACCGGTTGGTTGCCTTGCGCGAAGTACAGAAAGAGCGCGTTGAAAGCTATTTTGCGAACACCTTTAAGGTGGTGACCTATACCGCGGAAAACCCCGCCACAGTCACCGCGATGGAAAATTTCACTTCGGGTTTTTCACTGACACCCAAAATTGATGAGAGTTTTACCCAAGACCTGACCGCGTTTTACACCGGAGCCTTCACCGATTTCTACCGCAGTAACGACAATGCCTTTACGGCCGATCAGGCCGCGGGTTATGCAGCGCAACTGGACGATGCCGCCGTGTTTCACCAAGTTCGCTATATCGCGCGGAACGAAAACGCCATCGGCGGTAAAAGTGAGCTGATGTTCGCAGCGAAAGAAGGCAAATTCACCGCGCGCTACGAGGTATACCATTCTGAATTTCATCCTATTTTAAAGCAGGTACGCGACCAGTTTGAGTTTGTCGATGTGTATTTGATCGACGAGCAGGGGCGCGTGGTGTATTCCGTTGAAAAGAATATCGATTACGCCACGTCGTTGGTCGACGGCCCGTTTGCTGACTCCGCCCTGGGGACGATATGGCAACAGTCTAAGGCGCTGGCCATGGGTGAAACCCAATTATCAGATTACGCAAGCTACGCCCCGGCATTTGCGCAACCGGTCGCCTTTATCGCGACGCCGATCGTGGCGTTGGAAAAACGGTTGGGTACGTTGGTGGTGCAACTGAGCAATGCGCGCTTAACACAGGTCATGACCAACAGTCAGCAATGGTCGCAGCTGGGGCTAGGTGTAACTGGCGAAGCCTATTTGGTGGGGGCGGACAACACCCTACGTTCGCAATCCCGTTTCTGGTTGGAAAATGCCTCTGGCTTGCTCGACACGTTGACATCTGTTGGGCAACAGCCGCAATTGCAGGCGATGAGTGAGCGTGGAAACAGCGTGGGTCTGCTGCAGATCGATGCCCCACACGTGAACAACGCTCGGGAAGGGGCGACCACCGTCGGTATGGAGGTGAACTACACCGGCGACTCGGTATTAAGTGCCGTGGGTCCGGTCACCATAAAAGACAACCACTGGGCCATCGTAGTGGAAATGTCACAAAGTGAAGTGTTCGCCGAAGTTGACCGGATTCTGCGCGGCGCACTGATGTATGCGTTGATCGTATTGGTGATTGCCATCGTCTTGTCGTACGGTTTGGGCATCTTGGTATCGCGTATGATTCTGAACCCGATAAAAACGCTGATGCTGTCATTCAAGAATATTGCCGAAGGCGACGGTGACTTAAGCGTGCACTTGGACAGCGCATCGCGCAACGATGAAATCGGTGAGTTGTCTGTGTCGTTTAACAGTTTCGTGAATAACATTCACGACGTTGTCGAAAAAGTAGTGGCGTCAGCGTTGGCGTTAAAAGCCGTCTCTGAACGGTTGGCTGGGTTTGCCCAGAGCAGCAGCGACACCGTGCATCACCAACAGCAACTGACCACCAATATTGTGCAGGTGATGTCGCAGTTCGCACAATCGAATGCGGATATTGTGGAACACAGTACCGGTGCGCAGAACGGCATGACGCGCGTATCGGAAGCAACCGCCAATGGCCGCGAAACCACCTTACGCTGCGAACAGGAAATGGTGAGTTTGGGTGAACAGTCTGAGCAATCGGTGGGGTCCATTCAATCGCTGTCCAATGAAATCGAAAGTATTTCTCAGATTTTGTCGACGATTGATGGCATTGCCGAGCAAACCAGCCTGTTGGCATTAAACGCAGCGATTGAAGCAGCCCGCGCCGGGGAGCAGGGCAGAGGGTTTGCCGTAGTCGCCGATGAAGTGCGCAGCTTATCTGCCCGCACGCAACAAGCGACGATCGACATACAACAGAAAATTGAAGGATTGCAGAAGGCCGCCGAGTCGGCTGTGCACCAGGTACAGAAGTCCAACGAGAATGCCACCGTGAGCATTGGCTTGGTTAAGGACACCGCCGGTGAACTGGAAAATATCCGTTCTGTCGTGACTGACATTAAATCCCTCAGCGATGCCATCGACTCGCTGGCCGGACAACAAAAAGAAGCCGTGCAAGGTATTGAAACCAGCGTCAGCTCCATTCAAGACCTGGGTGAGACATCGCTGGGTAATACCGAAGACGTAACGCGCACAACAGGGGAGCTGCTCAGCATCGCGGATGAACTGGCGGCTTTAGTCAGCCGGTTTAAAACCTGATGCAATAAAGGGCGAAGGGGGTTCTCTGGGTTTTGTGCGCAGGGTTACGTTTCACTACAGATGATGGAATCGGTTTTAGTGCTGAATTTAAATATGGGTTTGAGTTCGTTTGCGGTAGTCGACATGGTTTTATTGGGCGATTGTTTTCGGCAAGGGTTATACAGGTCCGACGATTCGGGCCTGGTACATGACGAAAGTGTCGCTCAAAGGTTTTTTCTTTCCAAGGGGAGATCCCCTTGCACCCCCCTTTGTCGCCCGCTTTGGTGTACTGCCATGCCAGACACTTTCTTCGAACGGTCGCTTGAGCGTGCGTCCCTGCACGCGCGGCGCTTACAAGGGCATCCATGCCCTTGAATCCGTTGCGATGTGTCTGCCAAGTCAGCCAAAGCAGATGCGACGAAACAGTTATTTACGCCAGTCCTTGGTACATAGAATTTAGAGATTGGTTTTATCTATCGGGAAAGAGAATCTTGCCATAATTTCCCGCTTTCAAACGACTTGTCGAAGACGAAATTGAGAAGTGTGATCAGTCGTTTGTGACGGGGGCTAGGATTGTTTAGTACCATGCCTTAATCGTCGGGCTGGTGCGACCCTGAACAAAAAAAATATTAATACGCTAGCGTCGATCATGATATTCGGTCACGGTATTAAAAATGTATACGCAATAAGCGCGAGTTAACAACAGCGTGACGCATGTTGCTGTGAATTCGCTATCAGAAAAAACCGAATTGCTATTCATTGCTATCGCTATGTATTTGCGCAATATTGTGCACGATAAAAATGATATTTAAGGCAGCTCTGATTAATTCAAATCACCTCAGTCCTATCAGATCGAAGGATGAGCGAGGCGTGTGTTGCAGGGAA
>JBNKNI010000041.1:0-36718 GCA_050293765.1 Reinekea sp. | reverse complement strand
GGGGCAACATTTTACGCCAGCACAGGCGTTGAGTTATCGCCTGCTGTTGCAATTGTTCAGCTTACGAGTGGCGGCTGTAGCGCCGGTAGACCGGCGGTTGCGGAAACTATGGAGCGCCGACATCGCCGCACTAAAAACAGCGAAAATGATTCAAGTCACAGACGACGCTTACGAGGTTACCGAACAAGGGCGATACCTTGCGCTGGCATTAATGCGTGAATTTTACGTGGCCGTGAATACACTACGTGAACAGATGCGCGAACTGCAGGCATCGGAACAGCGGATACGGCTACTGGAGGTGGAATGAACAAACCTATTGCGTGTGACATACAGGACCACTTTGAGCATGTGTGCGTGTTGGCCTTGCCCGTTCGGCTAACGCGGGTTGGTGGCGAACGCATCCAGGGCATTGCGGCAACGCTGCGCAAGGTGGAGGGCGACGAATGCCTTGTATTGCGTGTCAACGGCGGCGAGCAAGCGGTCCCGCTGCAGCAGGTCGCGACTCTGCGTTACCCACACTCCCATGGCGATGAAGAGATCGACGGCCAGCGCTGGCGCGTCATCCGGTTGCGTTAATCCGGAACAAAACCGACAGCCAAAAAAAAAGCCACCCGAGGGCGGCGAGCTGCTACTTCTATAACAACAGGGATAAGAAACAAATCTGGCTAACTGTTCGCCGGTGAATGGCTGTACACCGAGCGAGATCCAAACAATGCTATAAGTTGAACCGGTTGGCAAAAAAACTGGATGAAACTCAATCAGAATTGGCTTTTTGAGTGATTTTTCGACACGTACTTGACGAATCTCGCCAACTCCACGCCAGGGCCGATGGGAAATTGGCGGTATCTGTTCACCACATCCACCGCCAGGTCGGCCATCCGCCGAGCTGGTTTGCAAACTCATATAAATATCCTCTGGTGTCATATTGATCATTGCGAAAGCAAGGCTTATGGATGCAACGAACTCGGTTTATGATTTCCCTGGCTCAAATACCGGTTCTAAGGCACACAGGGCTCCGTGTTCACGCGCATTTATGTGATGAGCCGCACATTGTACGGATACCCCGGAAGCGCTCTAAATCCGGGGTTTAGAGTCAATTTTTTGATCATCGCATTTACGCCCCCAAAACACCGTTGAAATAACCTGAATCCGTCAACTTTCCCACGAATTATCACGCCATATACGCCAAAAACAGCTGTCTCGGCACATTTTTGTCACAACAAAGTACGAATTGAACCCCATCACACGTTTATTTCCGCGCCCTGCGTACCATTTGCTCATCTTTTAACCAACACGCAGGTAACACAGAACATGAAATTTCTTCCTTTAATCGTTCTTTCTCTTTCATTCGTTACATTGACAGGATGTCAGATCGAAATAACACCAATCGGCCAGGAAGAAATCATCGTGGATGATAAGGGTCCAACCACCGACAACGGAACGGTTACCGACAATGGTGGCGACACAGGTACTGACACTGGAACCGATACCGGTACGGATACAGGAACCGATACAGGCACAGACAACGGAACAGTGGCCACCAGCGTTACCTTGTATTGGTCCATGCCACAGGAACGTGTTAACGGCGAGTCAATGACCTCAAACGACATTGGCGGTTATGAAATCCGATACAAGACGGATACCGATGACACATACCAAACGGTTCAGCTAAACAACCCGTCACTCGACCAATATGTTATCGACGGCTTGACGGATGCAACTTTGTACCAGTTTGAAGTGGCTGTGTACGATGCCGATGGTATTTACAGCGACTTTGTGATCGCGGCAGCTAATTAAGTCAACGTTTCTAAATTTTTTTCAAAGACGGAGCCTTCGGGTTCCGTTTTTTTTGCTTTTTTGTTTTCAAGGTCACTGTAAAAAAATCAAAAACCTCTCTTGCCTTTCGCTCATCGCACCTTGCTTTTTTTACAAACACTCTTGGTTTTAAAAAGAAATCTAAGAATAAACGATATAGATAATTGGAAAACACTTACGCCAATAATTTGATGCTGTGGACCCAGTTCACATTTCATTGTGTCTGCGCCTTTATTTCGTCAACGTTTAAGTATGGACGAGCACTCACCGTGTCAAAAAAAACTTTTTAACCAAAATTTTGTGACAACTCAGTACAGCTTGAACACAGTCACACGAAAAAAAGCGCTCTCACATTACCATGCACACAAATTCTCAATGCAACACACAGGCGTAACTGGAATGAAAATCCTTAATCTCATTGCAATTTCTTTTTTTATAATCACGTTGACCGGATGCCAACTCGAAACACTTTCATCAGACAATGGCACTGTCGAAACAGATGAGAAAGGAAAAGGTAACGGGAAGGAAACCGGCAGTGGCAACGGAAACGGCAACGGAAAAGGCAATACTGGCACTGATACAGGCACGGATACTGGCACGGATACTGGCACGGATACTGGCACTGATACCGGCACAGATACTGGCACAGATACCGGCACAGATACTGGCACGGATACTGGCACTGATACTGGCACTGATACTGGCACTGATACTGGCACGGATACCGGTACGGATACTGGTACGGATACCGGCACCGTATCTACCAGCGTCACCTTGTACTGGTCTATACCGCAGGAACGTGTGAATGGTGAACTGATGACCATGAGCGACATTGGTGGTTATGAGATCCGTTACAAGACGGATGCCGAAGCAACGTATCAAACGGTTCAATTAAACGATCCGGCTGTTTCCCAATATGTTATCGATGGTTTGAACGACGCTACGCAGTATCAGTTTGAAGTCGCGGTGTATGACGCCGACGGTATCTACAGTGACTTTGTCGTTGCTGCGGCGAACTGATAAACCAACTAAAACAAGCCAAGAAATAAAACGGAACTGCCGGTTCCGTTTTTTGGTATGTAATGTTGCGAAATATGATTTCTATGATGAGAAAATCGACTCCATCACAATCCCAATGTAGATCAGTTCCGTTTTAACAATTTTGTCACCCTTCCTTCCAATACCGGTCATGTTTTTTTTAAAACTATTTTAAAAATGTGTGACTCAATTTTTTTTCAAAGGCAACTGAGTCACATAAACGCTCACTTCTCCGGTTGACACAAACCCTAATTTTCTTTCGCCACGCGGTAAATGAGCAGGCAATCACAGAGTTATCAATTCAAATTATTTTTTGATCACAGGTTGAATTCCATCACATGAAAAAAACGAATTGCTCTATACCATCCGCCTACCTTTATGACACACGAGAGCAACAAACACCTTTATGAACATTCTCCACCTTGTGGCAGCGGCTTTATTAGCGAGCCTTTTAACCGGCTGTCAGATTGAGGTGTTACCGTTAGATCAGGATGATAATGTTAATGTCGACGGAGCAGACAACACGACAAACACAGAGACTGACACTAACAATGAGAATACAGACCCGGGCAATGGTGACACAGGTCCGGGTGGGGGAACCGATAATGGCGGTGATAATGGTGGTGGCAACTCCGGCGAAATAAAAACATCTGTTACGCTGTATTGGTCAACACCTTTTAAACGGGTGAATGGGGAACCACTGAGTACCGATGATATTTCGGGTTACGAAATACGTTATCGCAAAACATCTGACACCGAGTTTCAACATGTGTTTATTGATAACGCAGCAACAGAGCAATACCAGTTCACCGGATTGGATAATGCGTTGATGTATCAATTTGAATTAGCCGTGGTCGATAAAAACGGAATATACAGTGAGTTCATTACCGCCGTGGAGTAAATAAAAAAGCCAGCAGATCCGCTGGCTTTTTTGGTTTTGAATGGTCAGCTATTTCAACCAGATCTGCTTGGCGTTGACAAATTCCAGTATGCCATGCGGACCGAGTTCGCGGCCATAACCCGAACGTTTAATGCCGCCACTGGGTAACCTGGGGTCGGTTTTTACAATGCCATTGACCGATACCTGACCGGCATCGATTCGCCACGCGAGCTGTTCCGCCCGCTCAACATCCGCACTCCAGATAGCCGCGCCCAGACCATAGTCGGAGTCATTCGCCAAGGTTATGGCGTGCGCACTGTCTTCAGCTTTAATCACCACCATCACTGGACCAAAGACTTCTTCTGCGAAGGCAGACATACCTGGCTGTACATCGGCTAGGAGGGTGACTGGATAGTAAAAACCGGGACCGGGAGCAGGTTCGCCGCCCAATAAACAACGCGCGCCTTGCTCGCGAGTTTCGGTCACCTGGCGATGCAGGTTATCGCGCAGATCCGCTCGCGCAATAGGACCAATGTCGGTGTCTGGGTTGTTAGGGTCGCCAACCTTCAGTTTCGCCAACCGTTGACCCAGTTTCTCGACAAACGCATCATAGACCGGAGCTTCCACAATAATGCGCTTAGCGGCAATGCACGACTGCCCGGCATTAATGGTTCGCGACAATGTCGCGACGTCGGCCGCAGCATCCAGGTCGGCATCCTGCAGCACAACGAATGGGTCTGAACCGCCCAGTTCCAACACCGCGTGTTTGATTTCCGACGCAGCCACGGCAGCCACAATACCGCCAGCTTTGGCGGAGCCGGTAAAGGAAACGGCCTGAATAGCCGGGTGCCGGATGGCGTGCTCAACATCCTGCGTAACCACCGGCAGGTTGACGACAATGTCGTCCGGTGCACCCACCTTGCGGAACAGATTGGCAATCGCTTCGGCACAACCGGGCACATGCGGGTCATGTTTCATCACACAGGTATTGCCTGCCATCAGGGCCGGTGCCAAATATCGAAAGGCAATCCACAACGGCGCATTCCAGGGCAATACGCCCAGTAAGACGCCCAAAGGTTGATGCCGTACATAACTTCGACTGGCGTCAGAAGCCAACACCTGGTCCGCCAAATACCCTTCGGCGTGACTGGCATAATGTTCGGCGCACCAGGCCGATTTTTCCACTTCCGGACCGGCTTCTTTGACTGGCTTGCCCATTTCATCGGTCATCAGTTTGCCGAGTTCCGTTTTCTGGGCGCGCAGTTGTTCAGCAACTCGGTTAAGGACAACCGCCCGCTCGCGCAACGGCGTATCGCGCCAAACCAAAAAAGCCTGCTGGGCACGTTCAATATGCGTGTCGATTTCCGGTCGGCTCAACACGGCGTAGCGTTTGAGTAATTCCCCATTGCTCGGGTTAATAGCATTCAACATAAATCGCTCCTCACATCGGTTCAGGCTTCGGAAACCTTTTTTGTTTTGGGTGATCGGGCAGGCGACGATTTTGCCGCCGTCTCTGCGCGTGACGCTGCCGTTTCTGTCGAGGTTTTTGTTTGAGTGTCGGTAACCGTTGACGTGATTTCAGTCACCCGTTCACTGTCGACTTTACGATTGGGGTGCACGGTGAAGTCTTTTTCCAATGAAAAGAAACTTTTAATGCCACTGTCGGTGACGTATATGGTGTCAGAAATGCCACAGGTTTTATCACCGTCGATGCCCCACATCCACGGAATAATGTGGAAGGTCATGCCCTCGCGCAGAATAGTAGAGTCACCCTGTTTCAAGCTGCAGATATAACCTTCGTCCCAACTGGGTGGAAAGGCGATGCCAATCGAATAACCAGACCGGGTGACCAACCGAGCGCCAACATCGTTATGCGAAATGATATTACGCACCAGGTTGTCGACATCCGAAACGGTCATGCCGGGCTGCACGTAGTCGTGTAACGAGGCCAGCGCCACTTTCATGAGTTCCTGCGCTTTGTACATGGAATCGGTCAGAGTCCCATTTACAGCAGTGCGCATCATGGCAGTATGATAACGACGATAACAGCCACCCACTTCCAGAAATACATGCTCGCCGGGCAACACTTCGCGTCCTTCCCAGGTGGCATGGCCGATCATCGTCCGCGGTCCTGACGTCACATAAGGCATAACCGCCGGAGCTTCGCCACCGGCTTTAAACATAGCCGCGCTGATTTCCGCGGCAATGTCATTTTCGGTCACACCGGCGTGCGCAATCGCCAGACCGGCTTTCATTCCCGCTTCGGTTGCCAAGGCGGCTTTTTTCATTAACTCAATTTCAACCGGTGACTTGCAGATACGCCCTTCTTCCACAATGCCAAAGCAATCGAGTAACTTGGCACGCACGAGTGTGGTGTGAATGAAATCTTGCTGGTAAGCCGGGAAAAAGTAGCTGTTCCGTTCATAGCCAATGCGTTTGTCATCCAGGTGAAATTCACGCAAGGCATCCACCAGCATCTGAATCGCATCCCCGGTATCAGGGTAAGGTCGTGTTCGTTCTACCCAGGTTCGGTGAATCACGTTGGACTCTTCCATGGCGCGGGTGATCATGAACGGTTCTTGCTCCAGCGGCACAATCAAAGCCTGGAAAAACGAATAACCCGTGGTTTGATAATCGGTCAGGTACATGATGTTTTCCGGGTCGGTAATCACCACGGCGTCGAGGCAACGGGCTTCAATCCGTTGGCGTAACTCGGCAATCCGGCGTTCATACTCTTCCGGTGCAAAGGTCATATCGTCTCGTTTCTTCATAAGGCCCCCAACACTTCTCGCGTCGCGTTAATCACAATATTCATGCCTTCGTTTAAATCGGCATCGTCGATGGTCAGCGGCGGTATCAATTTAATGACACGACCACCGGTGCCACAAGCACCCAGCAACAAGCCGGACTCAAAACAATTGGCGACCACCTGTTTGGCTTTGGCACCGTCGCCAATATCGATGCCCTGAATCATACCTTTGCCACGAACTTGCACGCCGTCCATCTGCGCCAGCTCGCGCAACATTTCCTGCATCACGTTCGTCTTGCGGGCGACTTCGTTCATCAAATCAGGATTAGTGAAATACTTCAGCGCTTCGGTTCCAGCAACGAACGACAAACTCTGCCCGCGAAAAGTGCCGGTGTGTTCGCCGGGTGACCATTGCTGATCGTGTTCTGGTTTCACCAGATTCATGGCCAGCGGTGTACCCCAACCGCCCAACCCTTTGGCGAGACAGATGATATCCGGGTCGATATCCAAATCATCGAAACTGAAGAAAGAACCGGTACGCCCCATGCCCACCTGAATTTCATCGACAATGAACAGTGCGCCTAATTCTTTGGCCAGTGCCTGAACATCGTGTAACCAGGTTTTGTCAGCGACATTAACGCCGCCTTCGGCCTGAATCACTTCCAACAAAAAGGCTGCTGGTTTTTCCAGCCCGGAAGACGAATCCAGATATTGCGCGCGCAACGCCTGCAACTGTGAACGACCACAGCCCAACTCGCAGTTCAGACACGGCGTGTCGCAACCGAAAGGTTGATGAGAAACATGATTCAGCGGCACACCGGAAGCACCGCGGAAATATTCATTCGCAGTGGCCGCGAGGGACCCTAAAGTCATACCGTGAAAAGCGTGGTTAAATGCAACAATATTCGTCCGCCCGGTAACGCGACGAGCGAGTTTCATGGCGGCTTCTACTGCGTTGGTACCGGTCGGTCCAACAAACTGCATCACGTGTGGCATATTGCGAGGTTTGAGAATGACGTCGGTAAAGGTTTCCATGAAGGTTCGCTTGGAGGTCGTGCTCATATCCAAACTGTGCGTTACTCCATTGTTCTGAATGTACTTCACCACGGCGCTGGTCATGCGAGGGTTGTTGTGACCGAAATTCAACACGCCGGCGCCGGCAAAAAAGTCGATGTACTCTTTGCCGTTTTCATCGGTTTGTCTGGCGTTCAACGCGGTATCAAATACCGTTGGGTAAACACGGCTGTAGGCGCGCAGGTTCGATTCACGTTGATCAAAAATACTCATGCATTTCCTCCCATGCAGACATCGGTCTGCGGTTGTGTTTGACCAAAGGGTGGTGTTTTTACACCCGCGAGTTGCGCGTACCAACGCACAACTTTTTCCAACAATCGGTCATTGAAATCGTAATAAGCGCTGTGACAGGGATGAGCGTTCTGCTCGCCGTCATTGGCGCCAATCAGGGCGAAAGCACCGGGCCTCTGTTCCAGGTAGTAGCTGAAATCTTCCGATGCCATGATCGGCAACGCGACGTCGCTGCCGAGTGACTGCTCACCAAACTCACGTTGCCAGGCGTGTCTGGCATAGCTTGCCTGGCGGGCATGATTGATGGTGGCGTTGTAACGCGGTTGTATTCGCACATCACAACTCACATCGTAGGTTCGTGCGGTGTCTTCGCAGATTTGCGTAATCCAGGCGTTGACCTGTTGCTTAGTGTCTGTGTCCGGTACCCGGATGGACCCTCGCAGGGTTGCCGACTCGGGTATCACGGTGAGTCCACTGGGCGCGTCAATCGAGGTCACACTGACCACAACCGGTTGCTGCGGGGCTGATCGCCGACTGACAATCTGCTGTAGGTTCAAGGTCATGGCCGCGGCAGCTAACACCGGGTCCCGACACAACTCAGGTTGGCTGGCGTGACCTCCGGTACCGTTAAGGATGACCTCGAACGTACCATTGCCGCACATCACGATGGAATCCGGGCAAACAAACTGACCAAAATCGATAGCAGGCCAGTTGTGCCAACCGTACACTTCGTCGACCAGATCCAGCGCGCCGTCGGCAATCATTTCACGCGCGCCGTGCCCACCTTCTTCAGCCGGTTGAAACAATAAGGTAACCGGGCCGGGTAACGCCGCCTCACATTTTTTTAACCAACGAGCGCTCGCTAACAGTGCAGCGGTGTGTCCATCGTGCCCGCAGGCGTGCATCACGCCATCGTGGTCTGAAGCCCAGTTTGCAGCAGATTTTTCGTGAATGGGCAGTGCATCCATATCGCCGCGCAGGGCCAAATGGGTTCCCGGTGCGTTTGGTGCCAACCACGCAACCGTGCCGGTTCCAGCACAGGAACGCCACGCAATACCCAGCTCCGTTAAGACTTGGCGAATACGCGCAGCGGTTTCGGTCTCCTGCCAGGCCAGTTCAGGATGGCGATGTAACTCATGCCGAATCTGGCGCGCAAACGCCAGTGTGTCATGCCAAAAATTTTGCATAAATTCTGTTTCACTTCGGGTTGCTATCCACCACGCATAAACGTCGACAGCCTTTGGGGCTGACCGTTTAGCAGTGCGCGAATAGCAGGAATGACAGATGTTGTGGTGCGTTCACCACATCTTTTTGAATCAGTGCGGAACGCGCTGAGGAGACATAAATTCAGGATTCAGTGATGACACCGAATTTTTGGGAATCGCGGTAAAGGTGCGGATGGTTGGTTCCATGACGTTATCCTCCTGGCTGTTTCGGTTGAACAAACAGACTGTTGGTAGACCGTGCTTGGAATACGACGACTAACAAGGGTAGAACTCATAACCGATGCTGACTGCGACGAACACAAAGCTATCCAGCAATAATGATTCACCTTGGCACAGGGTTCTCATTTTTGCAAATTCAGTAAAACCATGCATATCGCGTTCCGGTCTTGGCAAAATCACAACTATAGCCACGCGCGCGGGGATTCCCGGGCCACAAATTTTAATAGTTACCGGTAGGGTGACCGCTGTGGGCGCACCACCATTTCGCTGACACAGGTTTGCACCGGCATGTTAATAGCCAGGCTGACCATGGCAGCGATGTCTTCCGTTTGGATCATTTTTTCCGGGTCGAGTCGTTCCAGGTTCGACAATGGACTGAACACAAACCCAGGGTGCAGTAACGTCACGGAGACACCATCTTCGCGAACTTCCTCGAACAACGCTTTGCAGAAACCTTCCAACCCATGGCGACCCGCACAGTGTGCCGCCATACGGCTCATGCCTATTTTTGCGTACATTCCGGCGATAAACAGATAACTGCCCTGCTGTTGTTTCAATACCGGTAACGTTAAGCCAACCAAGCGCATCGGCGCATGCAGAATTACGGCCAGCGTACGTTGCCACTCTTCCAGCGCATCGGGGCCACTGTCGACCGACTTACCGCCACCGGCCGTCCAGACTACGGCCGAGAACCCGCTTTGAGTATTCGCCCACTCCGCGAGTTGAGTCACGCCGGTCGGGTCACTTAAATCTGCGCTGAACGTTGTGCAAACGCCGCCCACCTGTTCTACGGCTTGCTTCGTAGCTTGGAGTTTGCCGTCGTCCCGGCCGTGGGCCAGGATTTGCCAGCCATCTTCAGCCAATTGAGTGGAAATAGCGCGGCCGATGCCGCCACTGGCCCCGACAACCAGTGCACTGTGTGTTTCCATAAACGCCTCCGTTTACCGGCTTATGGGTTTTCACAGTTTAGCCCGGATTTTTCACTATAACGTTCAAATCCACTCTGTATCCCAAAGCAGATATGGCATTCAGACACACGGACATCGAGTTACAAAATTATGATGAACAGATCAGTGGCTGAAAAATCCAAAGCAAAAAAAAGCGAAGCCCGGTATCGTGGCTTCGCTTTCTTATTTCAACAGTAACGTTTGTTAACGGTTACCCTGCTTGAGAATACGCTGCTTGTTCAAGCCCCATTCTTTTTCTTTCATGGCGGCGCGTTTATCGTGCAGTTGCTTACCTTTCACCAGTGCCACTTCGGCTTTGATCTTATTGCCCTTCCAGTATACCGCCAGACACACTGCCGAATAGCCGGTTTGCTTGGCTTCACGCTCCATCTTATCGATTTCGCGGCGGTGCAACAGCAGTTTACGGGTCCGTGATGGATCTGCGATGACATGCGTCGACGCCGTATTCAACGGGGTCACATGCGCGCCAATCAAGAAGGCTTCTTCGTTTTTGAAGATGATATAGCTGTCAACCAGCTGCAGTTTGCCGGCGCGGAGACTTTTTACTTCCCAGCCCATTAACGCAAGACCGGCTTCGAACTTATCGACAATGTGATAATCGTGACGGGCTTTTTTATTCAGGGCGATGGTGCCACCAGCGGTGGACTTGGATTTCTTTGCTTTACTCATGGCGGCGATTATAAGGGATTTTTAATCTGGTGCACGCGAAACTTCGACCATTGCCCGATAATAACCCTTTGAAATATCGGTTATTATTGCCCAGTCTTTGCTCGTGTTGCCTTTCGGGCATATCCTTTGGCCCGTCGTCGTCAGGAAGTTTATTGTGCTTGGTATCTTTGTCTTAATTCTGTATTGGTTTGCCGGATCGGCACTGGTCGCCTGGGCTGGCTGGCCCATTCCGGGCAGTGTCGTGGGTTTGCTTGGGCTTTGGTTAACCCTGGTTATTCACGGCAGCGTGCCCCATTGGCTGAAACAACCGTCCAGTCTGCTGCTGCGCTACCTTACCCTGCTGTTTGTGCCCGCAGGGGTTGGTTTGATTGAGCATTGGGCTCGGTTGCAGGAAAACGGCCTGCAAATTCTCGTCATCATCGCAGCCAGCAGCCTGTTAACCGCGTTAGCGATGGTCGCCATTTTCAAACTGGCGCGGGTCAAATAACACATGAGCTTCGAGATTCGCACATTACTGGCGATCAGCGCGACACTGGGCATCTATCTGTTAGCCGAACAGATTTACATCAAATTGCGGCGTTCGCCGCTGGTACACCCGGTCCTGCTCAGCATTTTCACCCTGATGGGTTTGTTAACTTTGTTGGGCTGGGATTACCCAACCTATCAACAAGACACCCTGTTTATTCATTTTCTGCTAGGTCCAGCCACCGTGGCACTGGCCATTCCACTCTACGACCAGATGGCCCTGATCAAGAAGATGATGTTCCCGTTGTTAATCTCGTGTCTGGTGGGTGCCATCGTGGCTGCATTCAGTGCCGCGTTGCTCAGTGCCGTTTGGACAGGAGAAGAACTACTGAGCCTGAGCCTGATTGCGAAATCCATCACCACCCCTATCGCGATGGACATCTCTGCGGTATCGGGCGGCAGTCCATCGCTAACGGCGGGAATGGTATTACTCACCGGAGCCATTGGTTGCCTGCTGATACCGATAACCCTGAGATTATTGCGCGTGCAGAACGATGCCGTGCATGGGTTTGTAATTGGCCTCACCGCACATGGTTTTGGCACCGCGCAGGCGTTTGAGAAATCGGTTACTTGTGGTGCGTTTGCCGGTTTGGCGATGAGCCTGACCGGCGTCTTGAGCGCGTTTATTTTACCCATTACGCCTCTGGTAGATTGGGTGCAACTGATCGTGCGTTAACCCTTTTTCGTCAGCATCAGACCCGCGCGCTGTCCCACGGGCACTTGTCGATTCGGGAACACGATGTATTCGGGTTCAGCTCCGACCCGGTATTCGGTCTCGCCATCTTGCCAAATGCGTGTACCGGGCGCAAATTCCGTAAAGTTGGCGACATCGTCAGCAACATCGAACACCCAGTTGTCATTGGTTTTTATAACGGAATGACACACCTCAAATTCATCAACAGAATCGGCGTGCTCGGTATTGAGCGGCTCGCCTTCGATCAATCCACGCAATGCCTGATCGATACCGTTAAAACGGCTCAGATCATTTTCACCAAAGGGTTTTACTTTGCCCAGTTCCAACGTAAAACTCTCTGCACCATGCTTCAGTGAGGTGAATGAACTGAACGTGTTGGCTTCTTTCTGTTGCAGCAGCACGGTATTGATTTCAGCACGGGCCAGGAATGATTTTTGTTCCGCGGGCAACTCACGCCCCGGCACAAAGGGGTACAAACCAAAACGTTCCCGCGCGCTATCGCGTATCGCGGTGTGGCAATCGTAGTGATACCGTTGCTTGACGGTTACCGGTTCTTCGGCAAAGAAATTCGCAACGTAAGCTTCCAGTTTCGCTGCGCGTTTCACCTCTTTCAGCGACAGATCCTGATGTTGCCAATCGCCACAAAACAATCGGTTCATGTTCACATCCACAAAACGATCCGCGGCGATCATGGACCAGGGGTTGCCTAAGATAAACAGCACCCGCTGTGCACACTTGGCGTCTTCCGCAAGAAGGTCGTCAATGATCTGCGACACTATCTCAATCGGCGCTGTTTCATTGCCGTGCACACCACAGGAGATCACCAATGAGGTATCGCAGGCGGTATTCGGCTCAAACTTAATAACGCCCACATCCAGAAAGGTCACTTCTGTTCCGGCGGACAAAATATCATGGCGGGGCTCTAACGTTTCATCGGCACAGGCCATGGTGTGTTTGATGATGTTTTTATGGGGTGAAAAAAAGAAAGAATTCATCATGGTGTTCAGATTCTATAACTGTTGGAAAGGACGTGCCGAAAGAATAGCAGATGAAAATAAAGCCAGTTAAAACTGGCTTTATGAAAAAGAGCAATACGTTAACGCGGCTGTAAATGCCCGAGCAGTCGTTTTTCAAGTTGCTTGAACACAGCGAGAATTGCAAAGGTTAAACTCAGGTAAATCAGTCCGATGGAAATAAATGCTTCAAACGGCGCGTAGTATCGGGCATACACGTCACGCGCGGCACCGAGCAAATCGATAATGGTCACCGTGGAGGCAATCGCGCTGGCATGAAGCATAAAAATAACTTCGTTAGAATAAGCCGGAATGGCACGCCGAAACGCACTGGGCAATACGATGCGTTTCATCCGCTTGCCCCAACTCATGCCATAGGCTTTCGCTGCTTCAATTTCACCGCGTGGCGTTGCTTCAATCGCGCCACGGAAAATTTCAGTTGTGTACGCTGCGGTATTCAATGCAAAGGCAATCAAACAGGGATAATAGGCGCGCTTTAAAATCACCCACCAGAAACTGTCTTGAATGCCATCGATGAGCGTGACACCGTAATAAATCAGGTACAACTGGATCAACAATGGTGTACCACGGAATACGTAAGTGAAGCACCAGACCGGCCAGTTGATAAACGGGTTACTGGAGGTGCGCATAATGGCCAACGGAACAGCAAGTGAACCACCTACCAGCAACGCGATGAACACCAGTTGCACAGTCATCACGAACCCGTCCCAATAATGTGCCCAGGTCCAGGGGTTGGAAAAAATTTCTGTAATTGATTCAATCATGACTTAACCCTTCACCACACCGGCACTGTAACGAACGTTCAACTTGCGGAAGACAATGTCAGACAACGCAGCAAACAACAAAAACATCAGCGCTACAGGTAACAAAAACTTGAACGGCTGACCGGTTGTTTTTGCGGCTTCGGTTGCCAAGCGGACCATATCTGCCAAACCAATCACACTGACCAACGCTGTCGTTTTTAACAACACCTGCCAGTTATTGGCGATGCCCGGAATGGCGTGACGCATCATTTGCGGAAACAGAATACGTTTGAAAATCTGCCAACCGCTCATGCCATACGCCTTGCCCGCTTCGATCTGTCCAACATCCACTGATAAAAACGCACCGCGAAACGTTTCGGTCATGTAAGCACCGAAAATAAAGCCGATGGTCAACACACCGGAGATGAATTCATTAAACGAAAAGAAAATGTCGATGCGCCCATCAGTGGCATCATAAAGGCGTTCAAATATAGCGTTGACCATAATCTGGCCACCATAGAACAACAGCATCATCCAAACCAGGTCCGGAATACCGCGGATAATTGTGGTGTAGCCAGTTGCTATGCCCTTCGCAAGACGATTGTGGGAAAGTTTACCCAACGCCCCAAGCAAGCCCAGAAAAAACGCCAGCAGCAACGACAGTACCGCTAATTCAATGGTTAAAATAGCACCACCAAAGATAGATGGACCATAGCCTTCGAAATCAAACATCAGGTAGTCTCTTGTTGTTTTAATTAGATTCGCTTTGTATTCACTGAGCTTTCAGCGCATAGAGAGCGGCACTAACAGAGGTTAAATGAGAGGGGCGAAGCCCCTCTCGGATTCAGCTCACAGGTGTGTGAGCGAAATATTCAAACCATTACAGTTTGATGTCGAAATCGAAGTAACGGTTCATGATCTCGTCATATTTACCGCTGGCTTTGATTTTTTCCAAGGCTGCAGAAACTTTGTCAGCCAGTTCAGTGTCACGCTTACGGAATGCAGCGCCAACGCCTTCACCGAAAATGCGCACAGGCTCTTTCACGAAATCACCCACTTGCTTGATGTCTGCGCTGTCGCCCAACATTTCCAGACCCACTGGTGCGTCAACAAACATAGCGTCTAAACGGCCACCTTTGATATCAACAACCATGTCATCTGCTGTGGTGTAACGAACGATTTCAGAATCCGCCAGGAATTCAGTCAGGTACGTGTCTTGAATAGTGGCACGTTGTACACCGATACGCTTGCCTTTGGCATTCGCAGGATCAAAAGCACCTGGTGCGAAGAAAGCAGATGGAGTGGTGTAGTATGGGGCAGAGAACAATACGCGCTTCTGACGCTCTTCGTTGATCGACATAGAAGAGAAGATCATGTCGTACTTACGCGCCAACAGACCAGGAATGATACCGTCCCAAGCTTGGATAACCCAATCACAGTCTTTGCCAGTGATTTCTTTACAAACTTCATTACCCAGTTCAATTTCGAAACCGGTCAAAGTACCGTCGGGTGCTTTGTATTCAAACGGAGGATAAGGGGCATCGACGCCGGCACGGATCGTATCCCAATCTTTCGCTTCAACAGCTGAGGTCAGTGCCAGAGCACCAGCGATAGCGACTAGTGTTTTTTTCATTTTCATTGCTCCATGTTGCAAAAAGTTGAGTGTTTCGATTGCTCTACTTGCTCATTTCTAATTATTAAGGTTACTGTGAGCAGATAGTGTTGACCTGTTCACAGTTCCCTGAATCCGCCTGACAGTGAGCATCAGACATCATTTTCCAAACCACCAAAAATTAATATTTCGGTGACAGAAACTGCTTCATTCGTTCAGAAGACGGGTTTTCGAATACTTTTTTCGGATCGCCCTGCTCTTCAATGCAACCTTCGTGCAAATAAAGGACATGGTTAGACACATCTTTGGCAAACGCCATTTCGTGTGTTACCACGATCATTGTCCGGCCTTCATCTGCCAGCCCATGCATCACCTTCAATACTTCACCAACCAGCTCAGGGTCCAGCGCCGATGTCGGTTCATCGAACAACATCACTTCCGGGTTCATGGCCAACGCGCGCGCAATCGCCGCACGTTGTTGCTGACCACCTGACATATGTGCCGGGTAATAATCTTTTCGGTCGTACAAACCAACCCGATCCAAATGTTCTTTGGCGCGCTCCATTGCTTCCGCTTT
Organism: Reinekea sp.; assembly: GCA_050293765.1. Taxonomy (GTDB): domain Bacteria; phylum Pseudomonadota; class Gammaproteobacteria; order Pseudomonadales; family Natronospirillaceae; genus Reinekea. The sequence goes on along the minus strand of JBNKNI010000041.1, from coordinate 20,664 downwards.
ACTGATACCCAACACATTGACCGGTGCTTCAATGATGTTTTCCATCACAGTCATGTGTGACCAGAGATTAAACCCCTGAAATACCATGGATAAGCGTGAACGCATCTGCTCCACCTGACGATTATTCGCCGGTACCCGAATGCCCCGCTTATCGGTTTTGAAGTCTATTTTTTCACCATGAACCTGAATATCACCTGAAGTCGGGACTTCCAGCAAATTGATACAACGTAAGAAGGTTGATTTACCAGACCCAGAAGATCCTATCAATGAGATGACATCCCCTTTATGGGCTTCCAGTGAAATCCCTTTAAGCACTTCGTGCTCGCCGAATCGTTTGTGGATATCGCTTACGACCAAAGCGGCAGCGTCTTGTGACATGGAGGTTTCCTCATCTCTCTGGTCCGGTTTTCATCTGGGAAATATGACAACCGGCTGGTTCTTGTAATTAGTGAGCTCATTCTGAACAACGAATAAGTTGAATGCAAAACATAATCCCACCCGCCATTTTTGCCAGTGCGACATATTCACATTTGTAAGGAGGGCTATTCGTTACACCATTCACTCAACGCATGACGGGCCTGACGGTAGTAACCCAGCGTCATTATCGGAGTCTCGCAACGAAACTGTTTGTAGCCAAATGTCGGTAATTTCAACGATTTAAACCGAAAACTTAGTATTGCGGCTGAGTCTAGCCCTTAACTCCGCCGCGTTTCAAGCATTTTTAGGCGCTTTGAAAAAGCTGCACCAACAGGCAACATAGATTGCGCAATTAATGTTCATCCGCCCCAAATCGGCGCCAAACAGATCGATTGGCAAACAATCGACACACCGTCACTGATAAAAAAATCAAAAATAGTCATACGCACTTCTTGCCAGCTATGAAGACCTGCTTTAAGGTAATTTGCCTATAGCAGGCAAACTGCAACACTGTATTGCCGTATAACAATAATTGCGTATGAAGTAGTTACGCGAGTCAAAACTCACTGACGTCGTTCCCTATCCGGTACGGCACAAAGGAGAATCATAATAATGAAGATCGGCCTAAAATTATTAGCCAGCGCTACCATGGCAGCGACACTTGCCACCGGCGCAGCTGCTGCGAATAAGACTTTTGTCTATTGTTCAGAAGCCAGCCCAGAAGGCTTTAACCCAGCCTTTTATACCTCAGGAACATCTTTCGATGCTTCTTCACGGCCAATGTTCAACCGACTGGTTGAATTTGAACGCGGCGGCACCAGCATTGTGCCAGGTCTGGCCGAAAGCTGGAGCGTTTCTCCAGATGGCATGACCTATACCTTTAACCTGCGTAAGAACGTCAAGTTCCACCAGCGCAAAGACTTCCGTCCATCACGGGATTTCAACGCAGACGACGTTTTGTTCAGTATCAACCGACAGTTACTGGATAGCCATCCATACCATAATGTCAGCGGCCAGGAATATGCCTACTTTGGCTACATGGACATGGCGAATATCATCAAGAGCGTCGAAAAAGTTGATGATTACACCGTTAAGTTTCATCTGAACAGTGCCGATGCAACTTTCTTAGCCAATATGGCCATGGATTTTGCGTCAATTTTCTCTGCTGAACAGGCTGACATGTACATGAAAGCCGGTACCCCAGAACAACTGGATAAAATCCCGGTGGGAACAGGTCCATTCGTTTTGGCACAGTATAAGAAAGACTCTGTTATCCGTTACGTTGCGCACACTGCATACTGGGAAGGCAAGTCTAAGATTGATCGACTGGTATTCTCCATTACACCAGACGCCAGCGTTCGTTATGCGAAGCTGAAGAAAGGCGAATGTCACCACATGCCGTATCCGAACCCATCGGATGTTGCAGCAATGAAATCGGACAAGGACATCAACGTTCTGCAGTCTAACGGTCTGAACGTGGGTTACCTTGCTTTCAACACCCAAAAAGCACCTTTCGACAACCAATTGGTTCGTCAGGCGTTGAACATCGCAACCGACAAAGAAGCGATTTTGGACGCGGTTTACCAGGGTGCCGGTGAAGTAGCGAAAAACCCAATTCCACCAACCATGTGGTCTTACAACGATGATGTTGTCGACTACGAATACAACCCAGAAATGGCGAAAGAGTTGTTGGCGGAAGCAGGCTTCCCGAATGGTTTCGAAACCGATCTGTGGGCCATGCCAGTTCAGCGTCCATACAACCCGAACGCGAAGCGTATGGCTGAGCTGATTCAGGAAGACTGGGCGAAAGTGGGCGTTAAAGCCAACATCGTTTCTTACGAGTGGGGTGAATACCTTGATCGTACTCAGAAAGGTGAGCATGAAACTATGATGCTGGGCTGGACGGGCGACAACGGTGACCCAGACAACTTCATGTATGTTCTGTTGGGATGTCCAGCGGCAGAAAGCGGCGGCAACCGTGCTTTCTGGTGTGATGAAGAATTCAACGGTTTACTGGAGCAGGCGAAAACAACTGCCGATGTAGAAACCCGTACTGAACTTTATAAAGAAGCTCAGGTGATCTTCAAAGACCAGGCTCCTTGGATCACAATCGCTCACTCGGTTGTTTTCGAGCCAGTGCGTAAAGAAGTGACTGGGTACAAGATGAGCCCATTCGGTCAACATGACTTTTACGCTGTCGATATCACAGAGTAATTAATAGTGTGTTGAAACTAAAGGCGGCCAACTGGCCGCCTGCTTTGTTTGAGTGAAACTGTCATACATCCATTTTTGCAGTGGGTCATTCCCTCCAGTGACCTTGTTTCCGGTAAGCAACGGAACTCTCAGAGCGTTAGTTTCCCCTCATTCCGATTAATTTAGCTCGTTATTCAGGTAGTCCGATGTTTCAATTTTTTATACGTCGTTTGGGGATGGTGATCCCAACCTTTATTGGCGTTTCGTTACTGACGTTTTCACTTATTCATTTAATTCCTGGCGATCCCGTCACCGTCATGGGCGGCGAACGCGGGTTTTCCGAAGAGCAACGGCAGGAAATAGAAGCCCTGCTGGGTTTAGACAAGCCCTTATGGCAACAGTACATCCGCTATGTGGGTAATGTCGTACAGGGTGACCTGGGTACCTCCTTTATTACCCGTGAACCGGTTATGGATGAGTTTTTAACCCTGTTTCCGGCCACTATCGAATTATCCTTTTTTGCTGCGCTGTTTGCGTTCTGCGTCGGGTTACCTCTCGGTATCATCGCCGCGGTAAAACGAGGCAGTTTTTTTGACCATACCGTCATGACCATTTCACTCGCCGGGTATTCAATGCCCATTTTCTGGTGGGGTTTATTGCTGATTCTGTTCATGTCTATTCAACTCGACATCACACCGGTTGCGGGCCGGCTAGACGTGCTCTATTGGGTCGATGAAGTGACGGGATTTATGATTATCGACGCTTGGTTGTCCGGTGAGGAAGGCGCAGTTGGCTCAGCACTGGCCCACCTGTTTTTACCTTCCATCGTATTGGGCACCATTCCCATGGCCGTGATTGCCCGTATGACACGCTCCTCCATGCTGGAAGTACTGGGCGAAGATTACATACGAACAGCGCGTGCAAAGGGCTTATCCAAGTTCCGCGTGGTCATGAAACATGGTTTGCGCAATGCCTTGATCCCGGTAGTCACCGTGATTGGTTTGCAGGTCGGTACGCTCTTGAGTGGAGCAATTTTAACGGAAACCATTTTTGCATGGCCCGGTATCGGCAAGTGGTTGATCGAAGCCATTGGCCGCCGCGATTACCCGGTTGTTCAGGGTGGTTTATTAATTATTGCGACCATCATTATCATCGTGAATTTATTGGTTGACCTGACCTACGGCATCATTAATCCACGTGTTCGTCACAGCAAATAGGAGGCGATATGACACAGTCTAATCTTACTGTTCAAGGGCCTCGCACACCTTTGAATGAATTTTGGTTCTACTTCAAGCAGAACCGTGGCGCGGTTATCGGACTTGCTTATGTGAGTTTCATTATCCTGTTAGCCGTGTTGGCGGACGTTTTGGCCCCGCACTCCCCGACCGATCAATTCCGGGAATTCATTTTGACCCCTCCGGCCTTTTCTGAAGGCGGATCATCCCAATTCCTGTTGGGCACAGACGGCGTCGGCCGGGATATTTTGTCTCGCTTGATGCACGGCGCTCGACTGTCACTGCTCATTGGTTTGTTCATTGTCAGCATTTCGCTGATTATGGGCATCAGCCTTGGCCTGTTTGCGGGCTATTTTGGTGGGTTTCTGGATACGGCTATTATGCGTATCAGTGACATCTTGCAATCCCTGCCTGCACTGTTGCTCGCCATTGGCATTGTCGCTGTGCTCGGTCCCAGTATTGTCAATGCGGGACTGGCGTTAAGCCTGGTTTACCTGCCTCATTACATTCGACTCACCCGAGCCTCCGTGTTGGCGGAAAAAAACCGTGATTACGTGATCTCTTCGCGGGTTGCCGGGGCACGCTCAATGCGTTTGATGTTTATTACCATTCTACCGAACTGCCTGGCACCACTGATCGTGCAGGCCACACTCGGATTCTCCAATGCGATTCTGGATATGGCCGCTCTGGGCTTTTTGGGCTTAGGTGCGCAACCGCCATTGCCGGAGTGGGGCACAATGCTCGCCACCGCTAAAGAGTTTATCCAAAGCGCTTGGTGGGTTGTCACCTTCCCGGGCTTAATGATTTTAACCACGGTGTTGGCGTTCAACTTAATGGGCGACGGCTTACGTGACGCGCTTGACCCGAAACTGAAGCAATAGGAGGCTGATGTGAGTTTATTATCTGTGAAAAATCTGTCGGTCACCTTTGGCACCGGCGAAAACCCCTTCCGTGCCGTTGATCGTCTGAGTTACGACGTCAACGCCGGTGAAGTACTCGGTATTGTCGGTGAGTCGGGTTCGGGAAAATCCGTCAGTTCTCTGGCTCTGATGGGGTTGATCGATTTCCCCGGCAAAGTCATGGCCGACACACTCGATTTTGAAGGCAACAAGCTGCTGGAAATGAGCGATAAAGCACGCCGAAAAATTACCGGTGACGATATCGCCATGATCTTTCAGGACCCGATGACAGCCCTGAACCCTTGTTTTACGGTAGGCAACCAGATCATGGAAGCCATCGAAGTGCATCAGGGTGGCAGCCGCAAAGAACGTAAAGCCAAGGCGATAGATCTGCTTCGCCAGGTTGGTATTCCAGCACCGGAAGAGCGCATTAATGTGTACCCACATCAGCTTTCCGGTGGTATGAGCCAACGCGTGATGATTGCCATGGCGATCGCCTGTGACCCGAAACTGCTGATCGCCGACGAGCCGACGACCGCCTTGGATGTGACCATTCAGGCGCAAATTATCGACTTACTGCTCGACCTGCAAAAAAAGAAAAACATGGGTCTGATATTAATCACTCATGATTTGGCGTTAGTTTCCGAAGCCGCGGATCGAGTTGTGGTTATGTACGCGGGTCAGGTTGTGGAAACCGGTCCCGCTGCCGAAATTTTTGCCAACCCGCAACATCCCTACACCGAAGCGCTGATGAAAAGCTTGCCGGAATCGGCTGCCGGTAAAGAGCGTTTGGATGCGTTGGCCGGTGTGGTACCGGGTGCGAACGACCGACCGAACGGCTGCTTGCTGAACCCGCGCTGCCCTTACGTGATGGATAAATGTCGAGAGCAGGAGCCTGAACTCATTGCCACTGACAGCCACGCTGTGCGCTGCTTTAAACCGCTGTTGAAACAGGAGGATGCGGCCTGATGACTGCACAGGAAAAAAATATCGTATTGCGCGGTGAAGGTCTTAAGCAACATTACGAAGTCAGCCAGGGCTTTCTGAAACCCAAAGGCATTGTGAAAGCGGTTGATGGAGTGAGCTTCGAAGTGGCGGCCGGTAAAACACTGGCCGTGGTGGGTGAATCCGGCTGTGGTAAATCGACCTTAGCGCGCCAGCTGACGATGATTGAGACCCCCACTGCAGGCTCCATTGAATTCAATGGAAAGAACCTGCTCACCTTAACCGGCGATGCAAAAAAAGAAGCCCGCCAGCGGATTCAGATCATTTTCCAGAACCCTTATGGCTCGTTGAATCCACGAAAAAAAGTCGGCCATATTTTGGAAGAACCGCTGGTTATTAACAGCGAAATGACACCACCAGACCGTAAAGAACGTGCGTTGTATCTACTCGAAAAGGTGGGTCTAAAAGCCGAGCATTACGACCGATACCCGCATATGTTTTCCGGTGGGCAACGTCAACGTATTGCCATCGCCCGCGGTTTGATGATGAATCCCAAAGTGGTGGTTGCCGACGAACCCGTGTCCGCACTCGATGTGTCTGTGCAGGCGCAGGTATTGAACCTGATGATGGACATTCAGAAGGAATTCGGTCTAGCATACATCTTCATCTCACACGATTTATCTGTTGTGGAACACATCGCGGATGAGGTGCTGGTCATGTATTTAGGGCGTGTAGTGGAGCAAGGACCGACGGAGCAGATTTTCAAAAATCCGAAGCATCCTTATACTCGCGCGCTGTTGTCGTCGACCCCAAGAATCAAACCGGAACAGCGCATCGAAAAGATTCGCTTACCGGGTGAACTCCCATCGCCAATGAATCCGCCGTTGGGATGCGCTTTTCACGGCCGCTGCAAGTACGCCAATGATCAATGCCGACATATCACACCGGAGTTGATCGCTAAAGACGATGGTTCAAAAATTCGCTGTTTTGCCTACGAAGAAGGCCGGTTAGACTATTGATGATTTCGCGTTGACGAAAAAAATCCCGCTGCTGCGGGATTTTTTTTTGGCGAAGATTCAGACTTCAAACTGCCTTTCTTACCAGCTAATCGTCAATCGCCCGCTTATTTTTTTACGGCTTTGACTTCCGGCATACGCAATTCTTGCGCAAGTTTGTCTAAGACACCGTTGACGTACTTATGGGCTTCATTGGCACCAAAAATCTTCGACAACTCGACGCCTTCGTTAATAATAACTTTGTAAGGCACATCAATCCGATGAATCAATTCGTAAGTCCCCATACGCAGTATGGCCAATTCGACCGGCGTCATTTCTTTAGGGCTGCGGTCTGTATGCTTGGCAATGTGCTCATCCAACACACTTTTAGACGCGGGTACGCCACGCAGTACTTCAGAAAAATACTCGCGGTCAACCTTGGTCATGTCGTTATCAACCAAAAATTCAGCTTCAATCTGCGTGATCGGTGACTCTGCGATATGCCATTGATACAACGCCTGTAGCGCCAGCTTACGCGCTTTACGACGCTGTGTCGGGTTGGGTTTATTCATGGTCATTCGGACTTGCCCCCGTTACCGATGTTGCCCAACAGATTAACCATTTCCAATGCCACTTCAGCGGCTTCTGCGCCCTTATTACCGGCTTTGGTGCCACTGCGCTCAATGGCCTGCTCGATAGAATCGACGGTCAGGACACCGAAGATAACCGGAATGTCCATCGTCAAGGCAACGCTGTTTAAACCACCCGCGGCTTCTCCGGCTACATAATCGAAGTGCGGCGTACCACCACGAATCACAGCACCCAAGGCCACAATCGCGTCATAGTCACCCGAGTCGGCCAAACGTTGACACACCAGCGGTAATTCATAAGCACCTGGTGCTTTGACAAGGGTAATCTGATCATCAGAAATGCCATGACGTTTTAACGCATCGATTGCGCCGCTTTGAAGGTGGTCAACCACAAAACTGTTCCAACGGGTGACCACAATAGCGTAGCGGCCGTTATTGGCGGAAAAATCACCTTCAATCGTTTTAATAGTCATTTGCTTTCCTATTGTCTGAGTCTAAACCCTGCGGACAGGGCTGAAAAATAATTAGGCTTTGTTAACGGGTTCAGGGTTCAACGAACTCGACCACTTCCAGGTCGAAACCGGATATCCCACCGAACCGGGTGGGCGAGCTGAGTAATCGCATTTTGCCGACGCCGAGATCACGCAGGATCTGCGAACCGGTACCGATGGTGTTGTAGGTTCCGTATTTGTCGACATTTGGGTTTTTCGGTTGTTTTTTACGGCCACTTAACAAGCATAGCTCGGTTTCTACATCTATCGACTCCTGCACGTCCAGCAGTACGACCACGCCAGCGCCTTCATCGGCGACCTTCGCCATGGCTTTATCAAGTGTCCAGCTGTTGCGCCCCGGCACTTCAACGCCCAACAGGTCTTTCAATGTTGAAGTCACGTGTACCCGCACCAGCGTAGGCTCGCTTTCCTTAAATGGTGCGCCTTTGGTCAATGCTAAATGCGTGCCGCCGGTAATACTGTCGTGATAGGCGCGCACTTCAAATTCGCCTGCCTTGGTGTGCAGTGTTGGCGCTTCAATTTCGTTAATGGTGCGCTCATTCAGAATTCGGTAGTGAATAAGGTCTGCAATGGTGCCGATCTTCAGGTCGTGTTCTTTGGCAAACACTTGCAGATCAGGCAACCGGGCCATCGTGCCGTCTTCGTTCATGATTTCGACAATGGCGGCGGCAGGAATCAATCCGGCCATACGGGCCAGGTCGCACCCTGCTTCGGTGTGACCAGCACGGCTCAGTACACCACCAGGCTGCGCTCGCAACGGGAAAATATGCCCAGGCTGCACGATATCATCCGGGCTGGACTTAGGGTCTACCGCCACACGAATCGTCCGCGCGCGGTCAGCTGCAGAAATACCGGTGGTAACGCCTTCGCTGGCTTCGATGGACACCGTAAAAGGTGTTCCGTGTGAAGCCTGGTTGGCGTGTACCATGGGAGGCAAGCCCAAAAAATCACAGCGTTCACCGGTCAGAGTTAAGCAAATCAGACCGCGTGCTTTGGAGGCCATGAAGTTGATGATTTCCGGCGTCACCTTTTCAGCTGCGACGATTAAATCACCTTCATTTTCACGATCTTCATCATCCAGCAGGATGACCATTTTACCTTGACGGATGTCTTCGATGATTTCTTCAGTCGTATTCAGCGACACAGGCACACTCTCTATGGTTGCAATGAGTTTAGCTATTCTGGAAACAGCAGGGATTATGTAGGCAAAGCCACCAAAATCAAGCGTTTACGGCCAATATCCAGCGAATATCCTGGCCAATAAAGCGGACATCCTGCGCTTTCAGTTCAATCGCCTCATTCAGCGCGCTTAAATTGAGGCCTAACAGTGGTCGGGTGTTGGCACCCAAAAACTTGGCCGCCTGATACAGAATAAATCGATTGACCAGACCCGATGCTGCGAAAGCTCCGGCCAACGTCGCACCGGCTTCGACCCAGAGATGGTTATAACTCTGTGTGCCCGCCCAGTCTGCGAAGGCCTTAAGATCGATACCATCGCCCTTCAGTGGCAAGGCCTGCGTCAGGAATCCATGCTGTTGATAGGCCTGAATTCGCTCAGCTGCCAATGCCGGGCTGTGAATCAGTATGGTGTCTCCGTCGCCCTGGGTGATATTGGCATCTAAAGAAGTACGACCGGATGGATCTAAAATTATGCGGACGGGTTGGCGTGTACAGCCCGGTAACCGGACATTCAGTTTTGGATTGTCCGCGAGCACCGTCCCCACGCCGGTAACGATCGCACAACTGCGGGCACGCCATTGCTGAACATCAGCTCGCGCTTCAGGGCCCGTAATCCATTGGCTTTCGCCATTGGCGAGAGCCGTAGCTCCATCCAGGCTGGAGGCCATTTTAACGGTAATAAAAGGCCGCCCCGTGCGCATGCGTTGCAGAAAACCGCGATTCAGGACCTCGGCATCGGCTTCTAACATTCCTGCCGATGCGTCAATGCCAGCAGCTTGCAGCTTTGCCAAGCCTTTGCCAGCAACCAGTGGGTTAGGGTCTGTCATGGCACAGACAACCCGAGCGACGCCAGCGGCAATTAAGGCATCGGCACAAGGCGGTGTTTTGCCAAAATGACTGCAGGGTTCCAGCGTAACGTAGGCTGTAGCCCCGTGAGCGGCATTTCCAGCCGCAGCCAGAGCATGCACTTCGGCGTGCGGGGTACCGGCTTTCTTGTGATAGCCCTCCCCCACTAATTGATTGTTTTTAACAATGACACAGCCAACATTGGGGTTTGGCGTAGTGGTGGTTTCCCCCAAGCGCGCCAACTGCAGCGCACGGGCCATCCAGTATTCATCGCTGTATTCGGCCGTCACGAATCAGTCATCCTTTTCCAGACGGTCAATTTCACTGCGGAACTCATTCAAGTCTTTGAAACTGCGGTATACCGACGCAAAACGCACGTACGCTACCTGATCCAGCTGCTTGAGCTCTTCCATGACATACTCACCCAGCTTACGGGAATCCAGCTCTCGCTCACCTGTTGCCCGCAATGCTTGCTTCACACGCGTTATGGCCGCCTCGATGTCGTCAACGGAAACCGGGCGTTTCTCCAGAGCCCGCTGCAGGCCGGCTCTGAGTTTCATTTCATCAAACGGTTCTCGGTTGCCGTTTTGTTTGATGACTCTCGGCATGACCAGTTCAGCGGTTTCATAGGTGGTGAACCGCTCACCGCAGGCGTTACATTCCCGGCGACGGCGTACCTGTTCGCCTTCCGCCACCAGGCGGGAGTCAATGACTTTAGTGTCTTGAGCGTTACAGAAAGGACAATGCATGAGTATTTCCAGCAATACGAACTGCGCTGCAGTGTACTGTCAAACCCAGGAAATTGGAAAACCGTGATCGAATTTACGTCTGAAAAACGCCTTTTTAGTGCCTTAAAAGAGCTTGACATTCGTAAGGCTCGGTAAAAATAGCGGTCTTAGATGAATCGGTTATACACACTCTCAGATCTATTCGATTATCAAGTAGTAAAACAACATTTTTCTGAAATATTTTCCTTGATAATCAGCTAACACCCTGATTTATAAGGCTTTCAGCGAAGTCGGTTAGAAAGTGGGCAAAACCGAATAATGCAGGATATCAGTGGCATGGCGCAATCTACACAAAGGCTATCCCCAAAGTTATCCACAGCTTCTGTGGATGCCTGAGAGCCAATCAGAGACCCGCAAACCGACTGGCAGGAAGCGACCATTCAGTCGCCGGTTAAAATTGGGAATGGCAAGCGCTTTCCACCGGAAAACTGATCTGGCTCAGTCAAAAAGTGCCGTAAAAGGTCAGGTTGGCGAAAACCTTTTCGTTCAAAAGCTAGACCCTGTTCATTTTTTCCACACCGATTATCTCTACAATAAGCGCTCCTCAGTCAGTTGTATTAGTTTACTCATGAGCAAATTAGTCATTGCAAACGCATTCGCGATTCCGCTTGCCTTAATCGCCCTGTCGGCCTGCGGCCCTGAAACCAACTCCCGCTATGGCGACAAATTCTGGGACCCACAAGATACCTGGGAAGAAGCCGCGGTAGTTAAACAACCGGACCTGACGATTGTTTACCGTGACGTTGGTGATGACCCGGACGAATGGGAAGGCTATGTGACGATGGATTTTTCTGACATCATCCTGCGCTATGAAGAATCCAATAACGGAAGCGCCGTCTTCTCTTATAATGTCGGTACCATGGAAAAAACCACGGTAGACGCCTTTTTGCAGAATGGGTCAACGTCTGTAGATTCTACTTTTAAATACAACAGCACAGACATGATTGACCAGCGACTTAAGTTGACGAAGCCCGAAAACTATACCTTCTATCTCGATTTTTCAGTACGCCAACCCAATGGTACGTTGAAAGTTTATAACTTCAGCTGGTCCGATATCGTGCTTCCTGGTCCGGTGTTGCGCGATGATTATTGGGCCAACCGGATAAACGCATTGGTGGTTGATAATTGCGCATCCTGTCATGGCGGCAACAACGCGGATGCCAGATCGGCCTTTAACTTAAACAGTGGCTCAGTCAGTGGACTGCGGGATCAGTTTGTCGCGGAAATAAACAACCCAACGGCGGGTAATGAGTTGCCAAGTTACGCATTCAGCTCGGATCACTTTGGGGTTGGCGCAGCCTCGGCCATTGTGGATGAACAGCGCGATGATTTTAATGAATTCGTGAACACGCTGTTGGCACTGAAAGCGGATGGACAGACGATCACCAACAACATCGTTCTGAAAACCGTCGCAACCCCGACCGTGATGGAAAACGACCCTTACGAGTAAGGAACGCCTTCAGCACACCACAACATTCACTGCGAGACCGCCCTGGGCGGTCTCTTTGTATTTACTGACCATGTCTTCCCCAGTCTGGCGCATGGTTTCTATGCATTCGTCCAGCGAGACACAATGATCGCCGGGTTCATTAATCGCCATCCGCGCTGCCTGTATCGCTTTTACGGCACCAAAGGCGTTACGTTCAATACACGGCACCTGCACCAAACCCGCGATAGGGTCGCAGGTCATGCCCAAATGATGCTCCATGGCGATTTCAGCGGCATGTTCAACCTGTTCCGGATTACCGCCCATAACGGCAGCCATACCCGCTGCGGCCATGGAACTGGCTACCCCAATTTCCCCCTGGCAACCCATTTCTGCAGCCGATATGGAAGCGTTACGCTTGTACAACCAACCAATCGCGGCACAGGTCAACAAAAAGGTACTGAGCCAATTCTCTGCCATACCTTCATGATGATGTTCCAGATGCGCCATAACGGCGGGAATGACTCCAGCTGATCCGTTGGTCGGCGCGGTCACCACCCGTCCACCGGAGGCGTTCTCTTCATTCACGGCCAGCGCATAAACAGACACCCAATCGAGTGTGAGCAAGTCATCTTTCAGGGTTCTTGCCCGCAACGATTTCGCCATACGGCTGGCACGACGCTGTACACGAATGCCGCCCGGTAACGGACCTTCAGCGGTCATTCCGCGTTGCATGCATTGCTTCATGGCGGAGCAAATATCCTTTACCCATTCATCCACGGCGTGCATGGAACCCTGCAGCCGACTCTCATTGCGCGCCACAATGTCGGCAATGGACAGGTTTTGCGCCAGACAATGGGCAATGAGTTCCTCCGCATTGGCAAACGGGAACTCACGCAGGTCTGGGAATTCCTGCAACAGATCACGCTGCGCGGAATTTTTGGCCAACTCGCTAGCGATGGCACCGCCGCCGACGGAATACCAAGTCTGTGCAGCGAGTTCGATACCGTTGCTGTCCAGTGCACAGAAACGCATGCCATTGGGGTGCTCGGGTAAAAACACATCGCCCAAAAACCGAATGCATTCATCCACGTTAAAACGAATGTGATGATCACCGGCGAGCAACAGCGTACTCTCGGCCTGGGTCACCCGGAACTGCCGTTCGGCTTCATCGGGGTCGATGGTAGCCGCGTCGAATCCAGCCAGCCCCAGGATCACGGCCTTGTCGGTGGCATGCCCGACACCGGTTAACGCTAACGAGCCATACAGATTAACCCGGACATGCGTCACTTGATTCAGCATGCCCTGCTGCACCAGATGTTCAACAAATTTTCCGGCGGCACGCATCGGCCCAAGCGTATGAGAAGAGGAAGGACCGATACCGACTTTAAATAAATCTAAAACAGAAAAAGGTTGCACGTTGAATTCGCCATCCGTAAATGAGAACCACTAAGGTTGCCCAGCTGAGTCCGCTTCGCAACCTTCACACTGTATAAATGACAGAAAACAGGTGGTCAGTTTCATTTACATGCTGTAAAACGCAGCGTTGATGCGTTGCGGTTGGAGCTAAGCAGTCTTGTCGATTCCATCTGGGCAAGTTTGCCCGAGCTGACTAAACTGCCCCGAAGAACGTTTTTAACTTTTTATTTGGAGGCACCATGGCGGCTGTAACCTGTTTTGGCGAAGCATTAATCGATTTTCTGAATACCGGGCATCAATCGGAAGGGCCTTTAAACATTCCCGATTTCCGACAATTTCCCGGCGGCGCGCCCGCTAACGTTGCCGTTGCCATTGCCAAGCTTGGTGGGGATGCACGTTTTGCCGGTCAGGTCGGTGATGACACGTTCGGACATTTTCTGAAGTCTTCTCTGGAGGCGTACGAAGTCAATACAGACAACATGCAGATGCACCCAACTGCCAAAACAGCGTTGGCGTTTGTATTTTTGGACGACGAGGGTGAACGCTCGTTTGAGTTTTTCCGGGATCAGACCGCCGATGTCTTATTGTCGGAGCTGGACGTAAAAGACAAGTGGTTTATGGGCGCGGATATCTTCCATTTTTGCTCCAACACCCTGACCGAACCCAATATCGCGAAAACCACCATGACGGCACTGGCCAAAGCCAAAAAGCAGGGCTGCCTGGTGAGTTTCGACATCAATCTTCGTCATAACCTGTGGCCAGACGGCAAGGCAGATATTAAAACCGTGACCGATTGTTTTGCCTCGGTTGACCTGATTAAAGTCTCGAAAGAAGAACTTGATTATCTGGAACCTGCCGGTGAACAGGCGTTTGTGAAGGCGGCCATTGAAGCCGGCGTGACTACCGTTTTGATCACCGACGGTGGCAACCCGATTAAAGTACTCGCCAAAGGCGTGTTCTCTGAAATCACACCACCGGTGACCAAGGTCGTCGATACCACCGCCGCTGGCGACGCCTTCACCGGTGGTTTTCTGTTTGCCCTGTCAGAACAAAGCGACATCCGCAGAGCCATTACCGATCAGAAAACGCTGGAAGAAATGGCCTTGTTCGCCAGCAAGTGCGGTGCCTTTACGGTAGCTCGCCAGGGTGCATTTACCGCATTGCCCAGTCTGGATGATCTGGAAGAACAAGCCGATGCCTGAGCTGACAACTCTTGTTTCCACCACAGAAGATGAACCCCGGCGCGAAAAACTGAACGCGTTATTTCGAGCCTATAACGATGAAAAATCCGTTTGGCACAAAGACATACGTGCCACCGGGGGAAATCCTTTTGATGTGTATCTGGAAGACGAGAACGGCGAATTAATTGCCGGACTGTACGGTGAAAGCTATTGGCAATCGATGGAGATTGATCGCCTTTGGGTACACGAAGATTACCGCCATCAGGGTTTGGGTTCACAATTGCTGGGCAAGGCCATCGAGCACGCACAGAAAAAACAATGCCGGTTTGTTCACTTAACCACCTTTAGTTTTCAGGCGCCGGATTTTTATCAGAAGCATGGCTTTACCGTGGTCGGGCAATTGTTGGATCTGCCGCCGGGCTTCGCAAAATATTGGCTGCGTAAAGATCTGGAGTAAGCATGACGTCACCTTTGAATCTGGTGGTTGAACACCAGGCAGACGATGACAAACGTGATTTCATCTTAAAACAGGTACGCCAGTTCAACGATGAACAATCGAACTGGCATCAGGCTATTCGTGCTGAAGGTGGCCTGCCTTTGGACATTTATGCGGTTAGGGACGATCAGCTCATCGGCGGCCTGATCAGCGAAACGTTCTGGGGCTGGCTGGCACTGGACTATCTTTGGGTGGCGCCTGATCATCGTCGCAATGGGCTCGGCAGTCTGTTAGTGATGGAAGCTGAAACCCTGGCATTAGAGCGGCAGTGCCAGTGGGTGAAAGTGTCTACATTCAGTTTCCAGGCACCGGACTTTTATCACAAACTCGGTTACGAAACGGTCGGCAAACTGGTCGACTACCCGCCGGGTGAAACCATGCACTGGCTGCGCAAGAATCTTGCGAGTGAGCTGCGCTGAAGAGCCTGCGTGCGTTTACCGGCTTAACTGACTATGCACCACACCCGTCATGACACCTGTCATGACTTTCCCTCAGAAGGTTCCCAGAGCAACAGCCAACTCCTATGATGCGACTTCAGTTTGCTGGAGCCGCTCATGATTCACGTCGACCAACTTTATTATCGCTATCCAGGCCAACACCAAGACACTCTCAAGGGGCTCAGTTTTCAGGTCGCTCCGGGGGAAGTGTTTGGTTTTCTCGGCCCCAGTGGTTCAGGAAAAAGTACCACGCAAAAATTACTGATCGGTTTATTGCACGGGCATCGCGGCAACGCACAGCTGTTTAATAAAGACATCGCACAGTGGGGCGCAGACATTTATCGCCGCATTGGTGTCGGTTTTGAACTGCCCAACCACTACAGCAAATTAACCGCGCTGGAAAACATGCACTTGTTTGCCAGTCTTTACGGTCTTTCAAAATCGCAAGCGACACCGCGTATTCAACAGCTGCTGGCAGACACCGGACTCAGTGATCAGGCACACCTGCGCACGGAGGAATTCTCCAAAGGCATGAAAATGCGCCTGAATTTTGCACGGGCGCTGTTGCCGAATCCCGACCTGTTATTTTTGGATGAACCCACATCCGGCCTTGACCCGGTGAATGCTTCAAACATCCGAAACATGATTCGCCAGCACAAAGAGCAGGGAAAAACGATCTTTCTGACCACTCATAATATGTACGATGCCGATGAGTTATGTGACCGGGTAGCGTTTATGGTCGATGGCGAATTGAAGAAAATTGATGCACCACGCCAAATGAAAAAACAGTTTGGTGAATCAACGGTTACCCTGGAACAACGCAACGATGCCGGCCAACTTATTAGCGCCGACTTTCCGCTGCAACAACTGGCTGATAACCCTGCGTTTTTGCAGCAACTTGCGCGTTACCCGGTTGAAACACTGCATTCGAAAGAAGCGAGTTTAGAAGACGTATTTATAAAAGTCACCGGAGCACAACTGACATGAACAGTTTCGCGCTACTGTTGCTGACCGAATTTAAATTTCAATGGCGACATGGTTTTGTTGCCGCTGCGGCTATTGTGACCTTGATCTGGGCGGCATTATTGAGTTTGTTACCCGCAGAGCAACGTCCTTTTTGGTTCTCTATTGTGGCGAGTATCGATGTCTCTGCAATTGGCTTACTGTTTGGTTATGGCTTGGGTATGTTAGACGGCAGTCAACACATATCACCCGCGTTACGTTTAACGCCCATCCGCAGTATCTGGTTGGCGTTGAGTCGCTTAATGGCATTGTCCGCACTGACCATTCTGACACTGAGCTTGCTGGCGGTTGCAATCATGCCTCTGCAACAAGCATTCGCGCTGTTCCCCGGCATTATACTGTGCGCCTTCTTTTTCAGTTCCGTCGGCATTACAGCGGCAAGGCGCCTGGCCAGTATCAATCAGTTTTTAATATTCTTTGCCCTGTCCGGTATGGTTTGGGCTGTGCCTATCCTCTATTTGGCAGGACTGCTCGAATCTCCCATCTGGGTTCTGCTGCCATCCGGGGGCGCCACCGCACTGCTGAAATTTGGAGTGGAAAACACCCCGCTTGTGATGAGTGTAATGGCCTGCCTTATTCAACTGTTGTGGACTGTAGTCTGCGTCTATTTCGGCGAACGTTGGGCAGCGGTTAACTATGAACATCGCTTCGGAGGTCATTAATGATTGCGCTGATATTAAAAGCGGAACAACGTCGAATTGTGAGTGACGCCTTTCTGCTGTTGATTCTGCTGTTAACGCCACTGATTGCGATTCTGGTTAAAATCTATTGGCCGGTACTGGATGCGACATTTCCACACTGGCATCTGGAACGGTTCACCACGGTCACCTCGATTTTCATCGCGTTGCTAACGCCGATGATGCTCGGCCTGGTGTTGGGTTTCAATCTGTTGACGGATCGCGAACAGGGCATGCTCACTGTCGTTCGTACCACACCCGCAGGGTTACCCCAATACTTGCTGATCCGCTCTTCTGGCTATCTGCTGCTGTCGCTGATCATAACGCCGGTTCTGCACGAATTACTTGGCTTTGTGGATCTGGCTTGGTGGCAGCGGGCCGCGATCACGGTAGCGGCGCTGGTGCTACTGCCCTTTTCTGCGTTATTGCTGTTGAGTTTTGCCCATAACCTGGTGGAAGGTTTCGCCATTATGAAAGGCACCGGGTTTCTGATCAGCGTCCCTGTCATTCTGGCCTTATTTGTACCCGCGCCCTGGTACTGGCTCGCGGCACCGCTCCCCACCTGGTGGACCTTATGGGGTTACATTGAATTAGCCAACCAAAACCTGATTGGTCTGGTTTGGTTGGCCTTGGGCATGGTGATGCAAATCGGTTTGTCCGCTTGGCTATGGCGCCGCCTGATGCGCGCAACCAATTGATACCCGGATTTTTACGTCTGCCAGTGATTATATTCCAGAGCGCAAGACAGACTCTTCGCAACCACGCGCCGACGTTACAGGCAGCTGTGGCGGAAGCTGTCATCCAGGTTCAGCGGCAATATCAGCGTACTGAACTGACGCTGGTTTGCATCGTTGCATAAATTGGCTCTGGCGTTGGTGTCGTTCACCCACAGCGACTTGTATTCGGCATTCAACACTGGCTTACCGGCCTCGATGAATGGCGTTAAGGTATCGCACTCGTCGTACTCAAAGCATTGTTCATTTACGGCAAAATCGAAATAACTGACCAGTTCGGCAATTTGATCAAGGTCGTTCTTCAACCCTACCGCCAAACCGAGTGAATGTGCCTTATTCGCAACAAATCGGTTGAACGCGAGCTGATCGGTCGCGGTGAGAGAGAATCCGGAATCGTTTTGGTAGGCATCCATATTGTCCGGCTCGACACCATCGCACCCTTTCGTAAGGGCCAATTGCAGCCGGGATTCGATCACGGCCTGAACCGCCTCGGTGCGGATATCCCACCAACGCTCATCCGCCCAACCATCGAGCGTCTCACCCAGCGTCGACTCTGACAAAGCAGAGACATCTTCGCGCCATTGTTCATAACTGCCTGCGGAGAAATAGCAAATTACCCAACGACCTTTTGCTTGTAATTGCTGAATCTGTGCGGTTGAGGTATCAAAAAGATCAACATCATACAGATCAACAGCGTAGGCAGTGTTCAATGTGCCGGTCAGCTGCCAATGCCAGGTACTTTGCAGTGCAGGCTTTGACCATTGCCCCTGTGTTATCGGGGCAACATCGGCGTTTAAATTCATGCTGGGCTCTTCCAGCGTTGCGCAGGAGAGCAAAAAAGCAGTAAAACAAATGGTCGTAATAAGGCTATACTGTGACCGAGATTTCACCGTCATGATGAGTCCTTTCAGGCAACTGGCGTTCATACATGCTTTAACGCACAGGTCATTTAATGAAAATACTGATCCGCAATATCAATCGCGACACCACGGAAGAGGCACTGCGTGACCTTTTCGAAGCCTACGGCGCCGTTCAATACTGCACACTGATTATGGATGCCGAAACCGGCAAGCACAAAGGCTTTGGTTTTGTCGAAATGCCAAAAGCCGGTGACGCAAAGGCCGCGATTGTCAGTTTAAACAACACGCATCTCGACGGTTCCGTTCTGCGAGTCAAACGCGCCATACCAAAAGAGTTAGATACATCGAACAATGACGAATGATCCATTACATGGCGTAACCCTGAAAGCGCTGGTCACTGAACTCGTCGATTTCTATGGCTTTGAGCAATTGGGTCAGCACATCAATATCCGCTGTTTTACGCACGACCCGAGTATTAACTCCAGTTTAAAATTTTTGCGCAAAACACCGTGGGCCCGAGCCAAAGTAGAAGCTTTCTATATTGAACACCAGGCTCGTGCTGCGACCAACCCATGGCTGAGTAACACGACGGCTAAGGGCAAGTGAAGTCAGCGTCCATCCGGTACAGCATTTCTATGACTCGCAAATGCTCCGACGAATTCGGTTGCCACTTGCGACCATCGGAATGACTGTAATTGCCGCCATTGGCTTCAGGCATTGTGTCGAAATTCGCGGGAGCGTGTGCTACGTAATAAAGATCTGAACTGTTCTGAATTTTGTCCCAGGTCTTCAGCGCGGCAAAAGATGAATTATCCGGAACATCCGTATGGCAGCCGGTACAACCGTTAAAACTGCTTTGTACATTCGCCGCAAACCAGTTTTCATTTTCACCGGAGCACTGATTACCCAAATTTACCGTGATGGCACGTTTTTCACTGACACCCTCTTTGGTCAGGGTGAGCTCTATTTCGTTGTCTCCGGCCTGCCCCAGAGTCACGTAGGTCAGCCGATAATTATCGTTCGTGTCCTGCCCGGAAAAGGGCCCCGTCACAATGGCTGTCGCAGGCATATTGCCACTTTCCAACAACTCACCGTTCAAACGCAATTCGTACTGCGAAGCCACCGCACCCCGCATGGTCACGCGTACTGCAAGCGGGAAATCGCCATCTGGCGTATCACCTTTGAGCACAGTTAGCGAGGTGATCAGCTCGCCGGCTTCTTGCTCGTTATCGTCCGTGGTATCGGTTTTATCGTTGGTCACATCACCAGGGTCCACTTCCACGAAGCATCCCTGAAGCAGCAAAGCCAACAGTAAAATACTGAACCGAGTCATTCCAACCCCTCAAACTGACACAAACATTGCCGTTATTGTCCTTAAACCAGACGTTATGTTCTGTGGCTTGCCACTCAATTATGTACTGACGGATTTCACGTTTTGGCACCCAAAACCGATAAATGTGACGTGGTTGGTCACTCTATCCCGATAAAACCGAACCGTGACGTGCTGTTGATTCTTCATTTACGACACAGGTTTCTGTTTTTTACCACTGCGCAGTGAGACACCTATCGCAAAACGACCGTTCACCTTTTGAAATTTCACGACGAAACCGTAAAAATGGCGCGCTGTGCCAACGTGATAGTGGAAAGCACTCTCTGACCGATGTTCACCTCGTTAATAAAACAAGGCGATCATCACGGCACCGACATACAAAGCAATATTAGGAAGGTATTGCGCGAACACTTTCAGTAAGGGAATCGAATGCACGAGACCGCCATAGTTCGTTGCCGCGTGGCCGCGGAATTTTTACCCGT
>JBNKNI010000040.1:0-43165 GCA_050293765.1 Reinekea sp. | reverse complement strand
TGTGTTTTGAAAAGGACTCGCCATTCCCTGCAACACACGCCTCGCTCATCCTTCGATCTGATAGGACTGAGGTGATTCGAATTAATCAGAGTTGCCCTAGAATTTTGTCGAGTGAATTTGCGAATGTCATCTTGTCGCGTTGGTTTAAGGTAGCGGGTCCACCTGACTGAATACCGGAGGATCTCAGCGTTTCCATAAAATCGCGCATGTTCAGTCGTTGGCCAATATTCTCTTTCGTCCAACGCTCTCCCCGCGGATTCATGGCCAGGCAGTTTTTAGCAATGACTTCTGCGGCTAACGGAATGTCCTGCGTTATAACCAAATCGCCTTCCTGTGCTCGGTTAACGATTTCATTGTCCGCAACATCGAAACCTTGAGCGACCTGAACCATCGCAAGGTAGGGTGACTTGGGCAGGTTTAAACTGTGGTTGGCGATGAATGTCGTTGTAAGTTGCTTGCGCAGTGCCGCTCGAATAATGATGTCTCGTATCGCCACCGGACATGCGTCAGCGTCAACCCAAATTTTCATGGTTCATACCTTTCTTTAAATGAATATTTACTGGGGAAAGCTTAAGTGTGGCCAACTTCACTGGCGGCAAGCAAGCGCTTTAGTTTCACTGCTGCTTCCATGGATACTCTGGTCTACCTCCTTGTTTGGTTATAGTTAGCCATAATCTGCTTCACAGGCTTTGCCGTATGTCTTGTTGAGGCGACGTGCATTAATCGAAGCAGCCATTATACTCTGATGCTGTTTACTGGTACAAAAGGAATACCTTTATGTCTTTTCGACGCAAGTTTTTTTCAAGCGTTGCAGTGCTTTCATTGTTACTGCTGGTCAGTCGCGGCTGGGCCGCTCCTGAATTTACACCGGTGTTTGAGTCGCTAAACTTTAAGCAGCCGGTGCAGATAACGTATGCGCCGGGTGACGACAGTCAACTGTTCGTCGTGGAGCAGGGCGGGACAATTCAGGTCTTTGATGCCAAGTTGGACGTAAAACAAAGCCGGGAATTTTTCGATGTGCGTAAGCACAGCTCCAACCTGTTTTTAAGCGGTGGCGAGCAAGGTTTGCTGGGATTGGCTTTTGATCCGGATTTTGCCGATAACGGATACTTTTATCTGAATTACACCGCAAACAAACCAAGACGGACAGTCATTTCCAGGTTTCAACTGACATCAGATTCGTCCGGCCGTTATCAGTTTGGTGGCGAGCGGATTCTGTTGGAAATCAATCAGGATTACTCGAATCACAATGGTGGCATGATCACATTTGGACCAGATGGTTACTTATATATCGGCATGGGTGATGGCGGCAGTGGTGGTGACCCGAATCATCGTGCTCAGGACGGTCAGTCACTGCTAGGCAAAATGTTGCGCATCACCCGTACCGGTGATATTCCAGCCGACAACCCCTTCGTGGACGTCGCCGATATACGAGATGAGATTTGGGCATTGGGGTTGCGTAACCCATGGCGCTTCAGCTTTGACCGCAAAACCGGGGCACTATGGGCCGGTGACGTTGGGCAAAATGCGGTGGAAGAAGTGGACGTTATTGTTAAAGGTGGCAACTATGGCTGGCGCTGGTATGAAGGAAGTCAGGCGTTTAAGCCCGACGCTCAAAGTAAAAATGCCACGCTGATTCCACCCGTATTTGAGTATGGTCGGGATTTGGGGCAGTCCATCACCGGTGGTTATGTCTATCGTGGAGATGAGTTCCCAGCGCTGCAGGGGCTCTACTTTTTTGCGGATTTTGTTTCCGGGCGAGTATGGGCGATGCCCACGGATGGCGGTGATGTGGTGACTGTGCCGTCATTGCCGAATCCTTCAGGATTTGGCGAAGACGCCAATGGCGAACTTTATGCCCTGAGTTACGCCGGTAAGGTCTATAAGTTGGTTGACCGTTAGAATCTGTCCCGTTACTTTAGCGCGATAGTTTTTTAAGGGCACCTGCTTTGCCGCAGTCATTACGATTTAGAGGGTATTGGCTCAGCCTGTTCAGTTGGCTGATGCTGACCTTTGCTACCCCTCTGGCCAACGCCGTCGCTGAAAGCGATGTTGGCTGGTTGCGGCTGTGTTCTGCACAGGGCGTGAAGTGGGTGGAAGTCGGTGGTGCCTCTCAGCATACCAACGATTCTGCCTGTGTCTGTTTGTCGTACGGGTTGCCCTGTCACATCAACTCGGATCTGAACACTGCACAACCAGGCAATAGCCTGATGTCGGACGATTATCAATCCGTTTTGGTTATTCCGCCTTTCTCAGCCAATCAACCTCGATCTCCACCACTGGTTTAAAGTCTGTTAACACTTGGGTAGCAAAGACACAGAGGTGTCGTACACCCAGTGTTCAGGCCTTCGATTTGAATAAACCAATAAAATTGTTAACTGGAGAGGCATCCAATGTTACGTACAACAGCGCTCGCGCTATGCGTGGGCTTATTTAGCTTATTTCCCCTGGCCTTTGCGACCGAAAGCGGAGATATTCACATTACCAACAGTTGGGCGCGAGCCAGTGCACCCGGGGCACCCAGTGCGGGGTTCATGCTTGTGACTAACAACGGCGATACCGATGATACGTTGTTGTCGGTGAGCGGCGATTTTGCCAAACGGCTGGAACTGCATAGCACCATACAGGTGGATGGTGTGATGAAGATGATCCATCAGCAAAACGGTGTGGTCATCCCTGCGCACGGTTCGGTACTGTTCAAGCCGGGCAGCTATCACATGATGTTTATGGGGTTATCGAAAAACTTCGTTGAGGGTGAACGCTATACGGTTATTCTGACGTTTGCGAAAGCGGGTGACATAGAAGTTGAGTTGCCAGTACAGGCAATGATGATGGAATCCATGTCGCATTAAGCGGGATTCCGGGTTGACCGATCAGATCGGTGGGCCCGGAATATCCAGTAACTTGTAACTGGTATGACGTAAACGTGCGGATATGGTTTCGGAGATTTTCCACAATACTTTAAACGCAATGTGTGGTTCTTCCTCGGACATACGCATCAACTGGCGTTTCGTGGTGATCACGAACTTGGTCGGTGCCAGTGCCTCGGCTAACCCCGATCGGGGGGAGCCATCTATCAAGGACAGTTCGCCGAAGGTTTGTGATTCGCGCAGCACCGCCAAGGGTTTAACCTGATTATCACTGCCGGTTTTACTGATGCGGATGCCACCGGTCACGATTAAGCCCATATAATCGGCTTTGGAGCCCTCGTAAAAAATAACCTGACCGCGTTGCGCTTCGTAGGCGGTAAAATACCGTCCGAGTATCGACACCTCTTCCCAGGTAAAATCATTTGCCCAATTCGTTTTGTCGATTAACTCAGCGACCGATTGAGCAGAATAAGTAATGGGTTTTAATTTATCCATTGAGACCTTAGCGATACAACGTCGGTGGAAGCCAGATTATGACAAGGTTAAGTTAAGCATTGTACCGGTTTTGGAGCAAACGCGAGTGACGAAGTCAGCAAAACTGTCGACTGGTCGATCTCTTTAACCACAGCACGTGACCTCAAGCCAAGGTTTTGCCGTGTTTGCGGTCTGAGCAACTTGGTTATTCGTCAACGATTTGGCTTCGTCATCGGTCAATCGACCAGCGCCATGATCGTTTCATATTCCTGCTGGGTAACCGGAGACACGCTGAGACGTGAACTTTTCACCAACTTCATCTCGGCCAAAGCCGGTTCACTTTTTATCTGCTTCAATGGCAGCGGCTGTTTGAATTTGGTTTTAAAGGCGACGTCCACCCGACTCCAGCGAATATTGTCGGGCGTACTTTTTTCATCGAAATATTTTGATGTCGGGTCCAGTGCAGCTGTATCGGGATATGCCGACTTCTGTACCACCGCCAGTCCGGCAATGGCCGGAATGTCGCATGCAGAGTGATAGATAAATGCCAGATCCCCCTTTTTCATGTCCCTTAAAAAGTTACGGGCCTGATAGTTCCGGATACCATCCCAAGGCTCTCCCGCTTTACCGCGGGCTTTAAGATCGTCTATCGAAAACTCATTGGGTTCGGTCTTAAGTAACCATATTGAAGGGCTCATGGGCCTGATTTCCTCCTAAAATCCGATTCAGCTCAACGAAAGATGTATTAGTGAATTTAAATACAAACAAAATTTGAACTTGATCACAGAATTGCGTTATAAAACACCACAAAATTAATTTGCATACCGAGAAAAACAGGGATAACCCGTTTACTCGGGAGCAGTCACCATCATAAAACAACTAAAAATCGAAAATAACAATGATAAAGAAACGCAGCAAACCCGACATAATAGTCATGTTAGCGTTGATTCTGGGTCTTGGAATTACTCTTTCTGGTATGTCTCGCAGCGAGAGTCGACAGCCCTTGAGTCAGGCTGAAATGCAAGCCTCCGGGATTCTTTTCAGTCAATCGCGATAGTTCGAAAAACCCAGCGGGGTAGTGAGTTGCCTCGCTGGGTTATCCTCATCTGGCTCGTTACGAGTTTCGTCTGTTGCCCTTTATGTTTGATAAAAATGCCGATCTGAAACAATGGCATCTAAGCGGATATCCCAGCGTTCCAGCGGGATAGCATCTACCTTCTGACACTCATGAGCCACTCCCATTAATTTTGGCCGCTTTGGCCATCGAGCAGCGTGAGCGAAAGTACGGTCATAGAAACCTCCTCCCATTCCCAACCGATTACCCTGGGCGTCGAATCCCACTAAGGGCAGCAATACGATGTCCAACTGCCAAGGTCGGATCGGAGCGCCGTCCAGTGGCTCGTCAATGCCAAAGCGGTTTGGGTATAAAGGGCTGTGCTCGTCAAAACGCGCAAACCATAAAGCGGGCTTCAACTTGTGAAGTACCGGAAGGTAGATTTCAATTCTGTGTTGCCAGCAATATTCCATCAACGGCAGCAGGTCTAATTCTCCATCCATCGCGAGATAGGCTGCCACACGGCGGACTTTCTGTTTTGACAGGATCGGTCGCAGAGTGGCGACCAATTGTTCGGCGGCAGTTTGCTGTTGTTTGGGTGATAAGCCACGCCTGGCGTTGCGAAGTTGTTTACGGAGGGTGACTTTGGAATCAGCCTGGGTCATACACTTATTCTGCTATTAGGTTCAGAGGGTATCGTGCACGAAAAACACAGGTCAGGAAAGATCAGATGAAAACAGACAGGCCCCAGACTACCGCTGTCACGGAAGACCTTGAACCAAACAGTTCAAGGCGGTGACCCCCGCAATGAATTAGGCTTCCTGCAAAGCAGACATGCTCACATCACCAACTAGGCGCCACCTAAATTCGTAAAATAGGCTCGAGGACTTTTCGCAACTGGCGAGTAGCCCAGGGTTGAAGTTGATTATAAGGAAAATTAGTTAAAAGACAGTCTTGACATTCAGGTTTCGTAAAAAGAATTCCGACCTTTTACACGAAAAGGCCAAATGGAAAAATCCCTTGAAATTCAACGATCTATCACCGCTCTTTAATATGCACAATCGATTTAAAAATGCTCAGCGCGAGGCCTAAAAATGACCTATGCAAGCGGCTGCGCACTGGGTCTGAGGTAATGATCAAGACGCTCCCTGAACTTGAGCAAAGGCTTTCAGAAACAGTTCGACCTTGGGGTCGCTTTTGCCGGTGTTCCGGGTGACGATGACGTGATCGACGCTGTAATAGCGACGATCCGGTTGCAGCAGGCGAACTTCACCCCGATCCAGAAAACCCTGTATGTAGCTGAGTGGGAAAAACCCCAGGTATTTACCCGAAAGAATCAGCGGTGTCCGGGTATCGAACTGGTAAGCGCGGGCCGCCAGATTCATGGTACGGAACTGCTCTATGCCACTCAGGTTCACATCTACGCCAGGGTGCACGGTTTGGCTGCCCAGAATATCGGTGTCATCAATAAGGCTATCGTCCCGGTCAAACAACGGGTGCCGTTGCCCGACACACAGGTAGTAGGGTTCGGTGTAGCACTGTTGATAATTGAGGCCATCGATGTGGCGGTACTCAGGGATGATGCCAATCTGAGCCTCACCTTTGAGAATGGCCCGCTCGATATTGGGGATGGTGTCCGCGTTGATCGCGGGCTGCAAATTTGGCGCGCTGTCCTGTAAGTAAGCAATAACTTCAGCTAGTCTGAGTTGACGGGTCAGGGCGACCTGGTCGGAGCAGAGGATAGCAATTTCGCCGTCCAACTCGTTATCGAGGTTTTGGACCAGCAAGGCAAAGTCATTTAACGACTGAAACAGGACCAACAGGCCTTCATAAACTGTACGGCCTTCTTCGGTCAGGGAAAACCCGCCTCGACCGCGACTGGCGAGCTTGAGCTGCATGCGGCTTTCAAGATTGGACATATGCACGCTGATGGTTGAGCGGGTAATGTTCAACACCGACTCTGCCGCAGCAAACCCGCCACATTCCACAACGACTTTGAAGATGCGCAATAAACGCAAGTCGTATTCGGAAACGGGGCGGGGGATCAGCGCGTGCTTTGTCGTCATGGTTGGCCTTAAGTTTTATATTCATCAAACATTAGTTTGAAAGTTTTATATTTAACAGCTTTTAGGAATGCATTCAAATACAGCTACAACGAACCTTATGGAGGGCTTCAGTATGACCATACATCCTAAGTTGATGGCGGACACATCCTATGTCGGTGGGCAATGGCTAACGGGCGCAAAGACCTTTGCTGTGACCAATCCGGCAACAGGGGACGTGTTGGCCCATGTCGCCGATGCCGATGTAGCCGTTGCCCAACAGGCAGTGCAAGCAGCCAAAGATGCGTTTCCGGCCTGGCGAGCCAAAACCGCCAGTGAGCGGTCGGCTATTTTGCGCAAATGGTTCAACCTGATGATGGAATACCAGCATGAGCTGGGCGTCATCATGACGCTTGAGCAAGGTAAACCTCTGGCCGAAGCAAAGGGCGAAGTTGGCTATGGTGCATCGTTTGTGGAGTGGTTTGCTGAAGAAGGCAAACGCATTTACGGCGATACCATTCCCGCGCCGTCAAATGACAAGCGACTGATGGTGATTAAACAGCCAGTGGGTGTTGTGGCTTCCATCACTCCCTGGAACTTCCCCAACTCGATGATTACCCGTAAGGCTGCGCCCGCGTTGGCAGCAGGATGCACCTTTGTCATCCGCCCTAGTGAATTAACGCCATTATCGGCACTGGCGTTGGCCAAACTGGCGGAAATGGCCGGTATCCCCGAGGGGGTGTTTAACGTCGTGGTGGGCACCGATGCAAAAGGAATCGGCAAAGTATTCACGGAAAGCCCGGATGTTGCCAAATTCTCCTTTACCGGTTCGACTGCCGTTGGCAAACAACTGATCGCGCAATCGGCCAGTACGGTTAAAAAGGTATCGATGGAACTGGGTGGCAATGCACCATTTATCGTGTTTGATGATGCCGACCTCGACGCGGCGGTTACCGGCGCGCTTGCGTCGAAATATCGGAATGCTGGGCAGACCTGTGTCTGCGCGAATCGCATTCTGGTGCAGGAATCGGTGCACGATGCGTTTGTGGAAAAGTTCGTTAAAGCGGTGAGTGACATGCAGGTCGGCAATGGTATGAACGAAGGCGTCGCCATTGGTCCTTTGATTCATGAAAAAGCGATGCAGGATATCCATCAACGAGTTGAAGATTCTGTGGCTGCGGGCGCGAAGGTGGCCTTGGGTGGCCATGGGCATGCGTTGGGTGGTTCGTTCTACACGCCGACAGTGTTAACGGAGGTTACCAATGACATGCCGATTTCTGCGATCGAAATCTTTGGTCCGGTGGCACCGGTGATTAAGTTCACCACAGAAGCAGAGGCCATTGCCATCGCCAACGACACCGAGTTTGGTCTGGCTGCTTATTTCTATTCGCGTGATATAGGCCGTATCTGGCGGGTATCGGAAGGGCTGGACTACGGCATGGTCGGTATCAATGAAGGCATTATTTCCAACGCTGCAGCCCCGTTTGGTGGCATGAAGTCGTCTGGTTTAGGTCGGGAAGGATCAAAGTACGGTATCGATGAATACATCGAAATTAAATATTTGTGCATGGGCGGCTTAAACGCTTAATTTTTTGGAGAGCATCATGAGTAAGAACCAGCAGCTGCAAGAACGTAAGGTGGCCGCGGTTGCCCGCGGTATGGGCAACATGTACAGCGCCTATGTGACCAAGGCGAAAAACGCCGAAATGTGGGATGCCGATGGTAACCGATACATTGATTTCGGCACCGGGATTGCCGTCTGCAATACCGGTCACAGTCATCCGAAAATTGTCGCGGCCGTGCAGGCTCAGGTTGCCAATTTTTCGCATACGTGCGTCATGGTTAATCCCTATGAGCAAGCTGTCGAGCTGGCCGAAAAACTGAACGCACTCATGCCGGGCGACAGCCCTAAAAAGAGCATGTTTGTCAGCACCGGAGCCGAGGCCGTTGAAAATGCCGTTAAGATTGCCCGTGCTCATACCGGACGACGCGGAACCATTGCCTTCACCGGTGGTTTTCATGGTCGCACCAGCATGGGGATGGCGTTGACCGGGAAAACTCTGCCCTACAAACATCTGTTTGGGCCGTTTCCTGGCGATATTTACCACGCACCATTCCCGATGGCGCTGCATGGCGTCAGCGTGGAGGATGCCATTCATGGCCTGCAGACCATTTTTAAAACCGCGATTGAAGCGCGTGACGTCGCGGCCATCATCATCGAGCCTGTGCAGGGTGAGGGCGGATTTTACGCAGCGCCGACGGAGTTTCTTCAATACCTGCGTGAACTGTGTGACAAAGAAGGCATCGTGCTGATTATGGATGAAATTCAATCCGGGTTTGGCCGTACCGGTTATTTCTTCAATTCCGAACGTGCCGGCATTGAGGCAGACCTCATGACCATGGCCAAAGGTATTGCCGGTGGTTACCCGCTGTCGGCCGTGGTCGGCAAAGCGGACATTATGGATGCGCCGTTACCGGGCGGCTTGGGTGGCACCTATGGTGGCTCACCGGTGGGTTGCGCTGCCGCGTTAGCGGTATTGGAGGTAATGGCGGAAGAAAATCTGGTGGCCCGTGCCAACGACATTGGCGCTGTTTTTGAACAGCGTATCCAGGCCGTGGCAGAGCGCTATCCAGGGATTGTTGGTGAGGCCCGCATTAACGGTGCCATGATCGCCATGGAGTTGGTGGTCGACGGCAATCCTCATCAACCCAATACGGAGCTTACTCAGAAGATCATTGCTAACGCCCAACAGGCAGGTTTGATCTTGTTGCCTTGTGGCTATTACGGCAACGTGATCCGATTCTTGCCAGCGCTGACCATCACGGATGCTTTAATTCACGAAGGGTTCGATAAGTTGGACGGGATATTGGCGAACATTCTGGGTTAAACACAGATCGCCAGGGCGAGCCCTGCGCGATCAGCTTGATTGGCTGTCAGTTGAACTTCTGCAGCCATTCACCGGTGGTATAGGTTTTGAAGTGCACACTGTTGAAAGACAGGTGCACACCGTTATTGTCGTACTCGACGGTGAGCACGTTACCTTTACTATCGGTGTAATTTATTTTGCCGGTCCAGCTTAAGGTTGTCGAGCTGAACGAGATAGGTTCAACCGTTTCGACCGTGACCTTGCCTTTGTAGTAGCGAGTGTCATAGTCGTAGACGCCGCCATGGCTCATCTCGAAACTGATATCCGTATCAGACAGGGTAAAACCCAGTGACAGTGTCAACGGGGCGAAAGCAATGGACTCGTTACCCTTTGATGCGTCGATATCTCCCGTCAATACGGCACTGTAGGTGTCGCCTTCAGAAGTGAACTCGCCAGAAAGGGCGCCATCCAATTGGCCACCATCGTCCCCCGCGCACTGGTCAAAAACCAATGAGAACACATCGTCCGTTTCGGACCGGGTGAACAGGAAGCTCCCCTGATTGTTATGACACTCGCCGGTCACTGTATTATTGCTGATGCGGCTGACCAGCAAACGTTCGAGTGATTGATTGTTGATTTGAGGGGACGAGAAGCCATCTACGGTCGCTCGCTGTGCCTGGCTAAGACGATTATTGACTGACAAAATGTCCACAGCATTATCTTGCGATATTTCCCGAGCCGGGAAACAGGCGGTTAAGCTGGTAACGCAAGCAGCGATAAGAATCCATTGTCGGGCGAACATGCTCAGTCCTCAAAGTCCAGACCCAAGCCGAGTGGGTCTGCGTCATGGTTCGGTAGAATGGCATCCAGTTTACCGCTTAAACGCATAATTGCTGAGTGATCGTTCGCATTTTCGGGTTTCGATTGCAACAACTCGTGGGTCAGGTTCAGTGCCGCCATGACCGCAATGCGCTCAATACCGAAAACCTTGCCGGTTTCCCGGATTTCCAGCATTTTATCGTTCAATGTGGAGGCTGCTTCGGTCAGTTTCTTTTCCTGGCCAGCAGGACAGGCTACCAGGTATTCCCGATCCAGAATCGTGACCGACAGGGTTTTTTGTTCAGCCATTGGTTTGCTCCATGGTTTTCAAGCGCTCAATCATGGCTTCAACGCGTGAACGCGCCAATTCATTTTGCTTGATCAGCTTGGCCCGCTCAGCCTTCCAGGCCTCGCGTTCAGCCTGCAACAGGCGTTTTTCCTGCTCCAGGTTTTTATAAAGTGTTATCAGCTCGTCAACTTTACGTTCGAGCGCGAGCAATTCTTGATTTGACATGATGTACCAGACCCTATAAACCAGCTGAAAAAATAGGCAACGGAAGTAGCATTGTGGGAGAACTCAAGCCGTTTGTCACTATTGTCATCTAAGTTGTTGATATTCCCGTTCTTCGTCCACCGTTATACGGTTTTTCGGCGTCGTGAAAAGGTATAGGTGAGCGTTCTGTGATGGGCTTTGCGTGCTGTGGTGTAAAAATCTCTTTTCATCGGTTTTTTTACCGCATTTTCAGCTCAGCACCTGTGCAAATCCAGTGGCCGTGATAGCATTGTCGGTTACTGATTTCCGGGCGCACAACTGCGCTGCGCCCCAATTACTGGAGAACACATGTCCGAAGTAAATGCGGCCGGCATTGAACT
This sequence comes from Reinekea sp., assembly GCA_050293765.1. Classification (GTDB taxonomy): domain Bacteria; phylum Pseudomonadota; class Gammaproteobacteria; order Pseudomonadales; family Natronospirillaceae; genus Reinekea. The sequence goes on along the minus strand of JBNKNI010000040.1, from coordinate 32,166 downwards.
GCAATTCGAAGACCTTGCCGAACTGTTTGTCAAAATGGGTTCAACCCTGTCCCCCACCTATCTGCATGGCTCGATCACCGGTGTGTTGTCTGCGGGCAAACGCATGACCCAGGACGACTGGCTGGACTGGGCATTGGATCAGATGGCGCCCACTGAAGAAGTTCAGGAAAGTCATATCACCATTCTGCAGGGACTGTATTTCAAAACGCTGAGCGAATTGCAGGACGAGGGGCTGGCGTTCCGGTTGATTCTGCCTGACGAAGAGACTCCGATGGCGGATCGGTTAGATGCTTTGAGCGAATGGACAGGCAGTTTCCTGGGGGCCTTTGGTGCCACCGGTGTTGTGCAGGAAACCAGCGATATGCCCGCGACATTGCAGGAAATCCTCGAAGATCTGGCTGAAATTGCGCAAGTAGACGCACTTAGTGCTGAAGATCAGGACGCCGACGAAGATGACTATCTTGCCGTCGCTGAGCACGTTCGGGTCAGCGCACTGACCGTATTTTTAGAATATAACGAGCCACCCGCGACGACGGATGGCGAAACCACCGTTCACTAAGAGAGTGCCATGAAAAGTATCAGTGTAAACGAGTTCAAAGAGCGCCGTATCCGCCTCATGGAGCAGATGGAAGAGGGCAGTATTGCCATCATCCCATCCGCGCAGGAAGTAATCCGGAATAACGATGTTCACTTCGGTTTTCGCCAGAACAGCGATTTCCAGTACCTGACCGGGTTTGATGAGCCCGATGCCCTGGCGGTGTTAATGCCGGGTCGTGAACAGGCCGAATACGTATTATTCGTTCGAGACAAAGACAAAGAGCGAGAAATCTGGGACGGATATCGCGCCGGTCCGGACGGCGCTGTCAGCGAATACGGTGCTGACGACGCCTTTCCGATTGACGACATTGACGACATCTTGCCTGGTTTGATGGAAGGGAAAACGCGCGTATATGCGCACATGGGCGTTGATTCGGGTTTCGACCATCAGCTGATGAGCTGGCTAAACCAGATCCGCAGCAAAGTTCGTCAGGGTGCGGTACCACCGGACGACTTTTCGGATATTGCTCACCTGTTACACGACATGCGCTTGAAAAAGTCCAAGCAGGAAATTGCAATTATGGCCGACGCGGCGAAACTCAGTGCCGCTGCCCATATGCGCGCCATGCGCAGTTGCAAACCCGGCATGTGGGAATATCAACTGCAAGCCGAAATTGAACATGAATGCATGATGGGCGGCAGCCCGCGCCCAGCGTACACCGCGATTGTCGGTGGTGGCCGAAACGCCTGCGTACTGCATTATGTTGAAAACAATCAGAAGCTGAATGACGGCGATCTGGTCTTGATCGACGCCGGTGCCGAATTGCAGTACTACGCATCGGACATCACCCGGACGTTCCCGGTCAATGGAAAATTCAGTACCGAGCAACGGGCCATATATGACCTGGTACTGAAATCGCAATATGCCGCCATTGACGCGGTGAAACCCGGCGCTACTTGGATCGAACCACACGATGTGGTGGTGCGCATCCTCACCGAGGGCTTAGTGGAACTGGGCCTGCTGAAAGGTGACGTGAAAAAATTGATAGAAGATGAAGCCTTTAAAGAATTCTTCATGCACAAAACCGGACACTGGCTGGGTATGGACGTGCATGATGTGGGCGACTACAAAGTTGGCGGCGAATGGCGTGTGCTGGAGCCGGGTATGGTATTGACCATTGAACCGGGGATTTATATTTCACCCGATAACCAGGATGTCGACGAGAAATGGCGCGGCATTGGTGTGCGAATTGAAGACGATGTCGTTGTCACCAAAGACGGATGCAACGTGCTCAGCGAAGCCGTCATTAAGGATCCGCAAGACATCGAAGCGCTGATGCAAGGTGGGCAGCAGGGTTTGTTTTAAGATTGTCGTAATCGCCACAGTGCGTTCGTTTTTGTCTCCTGTATGACCGGAAGATTCTGTAGGAGCGAATAACCGAGGAACGGGGGCGGTCGCGACAAAAAAAGGCAAGGACAGTGGAAATAATTTTGGGACAAAGCAACCTAAGGATAGGTCGCCACCGCCTCACTGCGTTCGTTGTTGTCTCCTACATGGCCGTTAGTATAGTTTGAACGATTCACCGAGACGCGGCGGCATCGCAAAAGATGCCTACACTCTTGCCACATCCACACTGACCATCAACAGCGGTTTTTCTCCGCCACCGTAAATGACGCCACGCAGAGGTGTGACATCGAAATAGTCCCGACCCATGGCCGTGACGATGTGTTGTTCGCCCGCCAGGCAATGGTTGGTTGGGTCAAATTCAACCCAGCCTTCGTCGAGGGAATAGACGCTTACCCACGCGTGAGTGGCGTCGGCGCCCACCAGTTTTTCCTGTCCCGGAGGGGGTATCGTTTCCAGATACCCAGACACATATTTGGCGGCAAAGCCCATGGCACGCAGGCAGGCGATCTGCAAATGCGCAAAATCCTGACACACGCCTTTTTTGTTGGCGAGTACGTCGCTTAACGGCGTGGCGATGGTGGTGGACTCGGGGCTGTAACTGAATTCTTCAAAAATGCGCCGGGTCAGATCCATAACACAGGCAAGGAAAGGTTTGTCGTCGGCAAATGAAGGTTGTGCATAGGCGTGCAAGTCTTCACTGATTTGAATCATGGACGAGTCAAGAACAAACTCACGCGCGTGCAGCGTTTCAATGTCATTGGCGCTCATCAGCGCGCTACGGGTTTCAGCGCAGCTTAATCCTTGATTGAGCCGCGTGCGGCAATCCTGCGGCTTGGTGGTCACGACGCTTTCGCAACTTATGGTTAATTCTTTGTGCGGACGCAGAATTTCAAAATGGTAGGATGTGTTTTGAAAGTAGTCGGTGTTTTTGGACGTGTTTGCCACAGCCGGTGTAATGGAAATCCGGCTTTTCTCACAATCCTGTCGGTCGGTCTGCCTCGGTGTCATGTAAGCAAGGTTATAACAGTGAGATACCCGGTCACTGTATTTGTATTGGGTGATGTGTTTGATTCGATAACGCATCAGTCGTTCTCCCAGTGACGACGAACCAATTGTTGTGACGTTTCCCGATGATCAAAATAGGTATCGGTAATGACGTTATTCAACCTTGCCAGCAGGTCCTTCATGCGCAGCAAACTACTGGCCAGTTGTGTTCGTTTGCCATCGGAACGGGCACTGAACTCAGATAGCAACGGTAACTTCAAAACGGTTTCACATTCGAGCAACAGACGTTCTTTGGCGGTCAGTTCATGAGAAACATTGCCCGCGTCTGGTAAGGCGGCAACATGGGTTTTCAGTGCTTCAATCTGATAAAGCAGCGAACGCGGATTGGAGGTGTCCATCATGATTAGATCGAGACTGGATTGCACACCGACGCGCGCACGATAGCGACGTCGATAACTGATCAACGATTCCAGCGACAACAACAGCGTTTCAATGAGAACCGCTTGGTCCGCTTCTGACACATCCGGTACTAACAGACTTTCGATGATCACGGTGGTGAGGTGCGCGCGTTCCAGGCGGCGGCCGATCTCCATAAATCGCCAACCAAAATCCCGCACCATGCTCTCCTGCGATAACCCGGCCAAGGCCATCAACGCAGACACCAACGGGTCGAGTGCTTCTTCGGGTGCCGATGCCAGACCGCCTGATAATGCGCCGTCCAGATCCATCAGGGCATCACGTACATCGTTTACCACGCGTAACATGTCGGAAGACAACAGTTCTTTGGCTTCATCGGCGCAATTAATCACGCCGTTCAGATTGGCGCGCACACTGCCCAACCGTGTTGCGTCGCCAACCACGCGCAACAGTTCATCATCGGGTTTGGCGATGAGCTCCGGGCTGGCGTTGACGAACCCTGGTAAGGTTCCGGTCACGATGGTGACCGACTCAAGCAGGCGACGGCGAGCCACATCTGATATTGGCATTTCACCATTCAGTTGCATGAAGACGGTCCGTAAAATTCGCAATGACGCTTCCGCTCGTTCGGCGTTACGACCCATCCAGAAAAGATTTTCCACCACGCGGCTGGGCAAGCTGATGCGGTCGGCTTCTTTCGCCAGTGCTTCGCCACTTTCGAAGGCTTGCGGGTCGCGTTCCGGTTCGGAAGCGATCACCCAGGTGTCTTTACTTTGCGAACCGGATTGATTGGAAATAATAAAGGCCGACGGTTCATTGCCGACGCGGGTTAAGCCGCCGGGCATGATGGAATACGACGTATCTGTTGCCACCGAGAAAGTGCGCAGAATTGCCGGGCGCGGAACCAGTTGGCCATGAACGAACGCCGGTGTGTGCGCGGTATTCAGTGAGGGTTGCGCAACGAACGACATGGGCTTGGCTTTGATGCGAGCCAACAGCTCACGTTGCTGTTCAATGGTTAAACCGCCACCGAAAATGCTGCGGTTTTCGTTGCTGCGGAAGATGGGTTTGATCACCAGCTCAGACAGATGCGCAGTCACGTAAGCCATATCGTCCGGATCACCACACCAGTAAGACGCCACATGTTTCAAGCGCAGTTCGCGACCGAGAAGCTGTTTGGCGATGGCTGGTAAATATTTCAGGAATACGGGATTTTCCAGCACCCCGGAGCCCAGTGGGTTGGCCAGGATGACATGACCGGCGCGGGCGACATCCAGCAACCCCGCCACGCCCAGTTGAGAGTCGCCGCGCAGTTCTACCGGATCGCAATAGGCGTCGTCCACACGCCGCAGGATGACATCGACACGGCTCAAGCCATCCAACGTTTTCATCCACACAAAGCCGTTACGTACCACCAGGTCGCCACTTTGCACGAGATGCAAACCCAGGTAGTTGGCAATGTAGGCGTGTTCGAAATAGGTTTCATTGAACGAGCCTGGTGTCAGCACCACAACGCGAGGGTTGTCTTGAGTTGGCGCCAGTGAATAAAGTTTTTGCCGTAAGCGCTGGAAAAATCCAGCCAGCCGATGCACGTGACTGTCGCGGTATAAGCTGGGCAGTACACGCGACATAACGGTACGGTTCTCCAGAGCGTAACCTGCCCCACTCGGTGACTGGGTGCGGTCGGTGAGCACACACATGTCTCCGTCAGCGGTGCGCATCAGATCGGCCGCGTGCAGAATCAGTTCGTGCTCGCCGGGTATCTGGATGCCGTCGCAGGCCCGCAAAAAACCCTGGTGGGCAAACAAAGCTTCCGGTGGAATCACACCTTGCCGAATCAGTTCGCGCGGACCATAAATGTCTTTCAATAGCAGGTTAAACAATTCGGAGCGTTCAACCAATCCGGCTTCGATACCCGACCATTGTTCACTGCTGATCAGCGACGGCACCAGATCCAAACCCCAGGTTCGGCTTGGTGACGTCTTATCGCTGTATATGTTGTAAGTCGCGCCATCGTCGCGAAGAATACGTAACGCTTTGGCTTGCCGGTCCGCAAACGCCTCCGGTCCCATTTTTTCCAGCGAATTCAGTAAATAATGCCAATGGGGCTGCACATGTCCGGTGGTGTCGACAACATCGTCCAGCCGGTCAGCGGACGGTGTGTACGTCAAGGATAACGGCGTAATCGTTTGGCTCTGGTTTTGCGACACAAATGGATCCTGTTGAGTGGCTGACCGAATCGTCGTTAAGTGTAGGCGATGGCGGCAAAAGGGCCGCCATTATGTCATGGCGCAACGGTTTCACAAGCAGGATTACGATGCGCCTTTTTGGTGCCTTCAACCGATAAAACTCGGAGCTCTGCGTAAATCCAGAGTGTGTGGGTATTCATCCGGTGACTCTTCCGGTGGCGGCCTCATCGGTCGAGGTGGTTGGCTGTTTGGCGTAACCTCGCGTGTGGCTGCTGCCGCGCCTTCCTGCCATTGCGGCGCGGCGTTGGTTGCGTCGGCTTCCACTTCGTTGATTGCTGCTCCAGGGTACGGTGAAAACCCTTTTCGTTGAACCGGTTTCGGCGTGTGACCAAATTCAAAAAAGCGGTTAATTCGCCGCGATTCTGCCTCATTCGCATTCACCGGGAAGGTGTCGTAACTGCGTCCACCGGGATGGGTGACATGGTAGGTGCAGCCGCCAATGGAACGGTCATTCCAGGTGTCGATCAGATCAAACACCAGTGGTGTGTGCGTGCCAATGGTAGGGTGCAGTGACGAAGGCGGAGCCCAGGCACGATAGCGAACACCAGCAATGGCTTCGCCGTGACGCCCGGTTTGATGCAGGGGCACGCGTCGGCCATTACACGCGAGCACGTAACGCCCAGGTGTGAGACCGGTTAACTTCACCTGCAGGCGTTCAACCGATGAATCGACATAACGTGCGGTGCCAAAACTACCGACTTCCTCGCCAAGCACATGCCAAGGCTCCACCGCCCAACGCAGCTCGATGTCAATGTCGTCGATTTTCGTGCGGCCATAATGCGGAAAGCGGAACTCTTCAAAAGGCAGTAACCATTCGGGTTGGAACGGATAGCCGTTGTTCTGAAGATCTTGCACAACATCGAGCATGTCTTGCCACAAAAAGTGCGGCAGCATGTATTTGTCGTGCAGCGACGTTCCCCAGCGAACCAGTTTCTGTTGGTAGGGTTTTCTCCAGAAGCGCGCAACCAGGGTGCGAATCAACAGAGCCTGCACCAGAGCCATTTGTTTGTGAGGTGGCATTTCAAATCCACGGAATTCCAACAGACCCAAACGGCCGGTGGCACTGCCCGGCGCATACAGTTTATCGATACAAAACTCAGCGCGATGGGTGTTGCCGGTTATGTCGATCAGCAGATTACGCATGACCCGATCGATCAGCCAAGGTTGATTCGATTCGCCGTCAGGCATTTGCTCAAAGGCAATTTCCAATTCGTAGAGCATTTCATCTCGGCCCTCATCGGCTCGAGGAGCCTGGCTGGTCGGACCGATAAAAGCGCCGGAAAAAATGTAAGACAAGCTGGGGTGATGCTGCCAGTAAGTCACAAAGCTGCGCAGTAAATCCGGTCGACGCAGCAACGGGCTATCGGCCGGCGTGACACCGCCCAGTGTAATGTGATTCCCACCACCGGTGCCGGTGTGCCGACCATCAATCATGAATTTCTCGGTGCCGAGTCTCGATTGACGAGCAGCTTCGTACAGCGCTTCCATGTTGGCCGTCAGTTCCTGCCAGTTATGAGCCGGGTGAATATTGACTTCGATGACACCGGGATCTGGCGTGACCAATAATTTTTGCAAACGCGGGTCTTTTGGCGGTTCATACCCTTCAATGATGAGTGGTAGCGTTAACGCTGCGGCGGTTTCTTCTAGTGCGGCAATGAGTTCGATGTAGCATTCCAGGCTGTACACCGGAGGCATGAACACATGCAGTTTACCCTGACGAGGCTCAACGCAAATTGCCTGCCGCACCACAGGCGTCGACACCCGCTCAGCCACATTGAGCGGATGCTCCGGGTCTGACGGATCATCTTCGATATAGGTCGTGCTCGGAAATTCGAAATCGCTGCGTGGTTTCAGATTACCACGTGGTTCAAATGGGTCACGTTCAGTCATGACCTCTTCATCGACGTACTCCGGTAATTCCGCCAGCGGCAAGCGCAAGCCCATGGGCGAGTCTCCGGGAATCAAGGTGAGCCGTTCACGTTTGAATGCCCATACGCTGGTGCGCCATTGTTGGCGGGTATCGTTCCACTCTAACGGAATGAGAAACCCGGTCGGTTTGTCGAAGCCTTTTTCGACCAGCTTGGCCAGTCGTCGCCGGTCCAAATCTGTCTTAACCTGGCTGGCCAGCAGATCGATGTTCTTGGGGATTTTCTGTTCTTGCAACAGATAGTACAAAGCGTCTTCGTAGCCTGCCTGGATGTATTTTTTATCAATGCCCAAACGCGCGGCGAATTGCCGGGTAAACTGCTCGGCGTTGGTCAGGTTATGACCATAATCTTTATCGACACGCGCCAGTAAGCGAGTGTCTTGCCACAGGGGTTCGCCGTCGGTACGCCAGAACACGCCCAGCGCCCAGCGCGGAATTTCTTCTCCCGGATACCATTTGCCCTGGCCATAATGCAATAAGCCTTTCGGTGCAAAATGGTCGCGCAGTTTCAACAACAGCGTTTTTGCCAGGCTGAGTTTTTCGTCGCCCAGTGCCTGGGTATTCCATTGCGCACTTTCCATGTCGTCGATGGAGACAAAGGTTGGTTCGCCACCCATGGTCAGGCGAACGTCCAATGCCGCAAGGTCATCATCCACCTGTTGCCCCAGCGCTTGCACAGCCTGCCATTGGTTTTCGCTGTAGGGTTTGGTGACTCTGGGGTCTTCGTGAACCCGACTGACTTCGTTACTGAATTCAAATTCGACTTCGCATTTGTCGGTTGCGCCTTCAATGGGCGCTGCTGCACTTGGGTCGGGCGTGCAGGCAAGCGGTATATGTCCCTCACCGGCGAACAAACCCGACGTGGGGTCTAAGCCCACCCAGCCCGCGCCGGGTAAAAAAACTTCGCACCATGCGTGTAAATCGGTGAAATCCTGTTCCGGTCCACTGGGGCCATCTAAGGATTTTTCATCGGCCGTTAACTGCACCAGATAACCCGATGCGAAACGCGCAGCAATACCCAGGTGACGAAACAGCTGCACCATAAGCCAAGCTGTATCGCGACAGGAGCCAATGGCTTTGGTCAGGGTTTCCATCGGTGTCTGCACACCGGGCTCCAGGCGCACGGTGTAATCTATCGCTTGTTCCAAGGTTTGATTCACACTGACCAGAAAATCAATAATGGGCTTTTTATCCGTATTGATCGCTTTGACGAACGCATCGAAGGCATCGCCGTGTTCGCCTTTTTCCAGGTAAGGTACCAGATCTTTTTTCAATGCCTTAGGGTAGTCAAACGGGTAATTCTCGGCGTAATCCTCGACAAAAAAATCAAACGGGTTGATGACTTTCATATCCGCCAGAACTTCGACCTCAATCGACAACTGGGTACTTTTTTCCGGGAACACAACCCGCGCCAAAAAATTACCAAAAGCGTCCTGTTGCCAGTTGATGAAGTGATTTTCTGGCTGAATCTTCAAGCTGTACGCGTGAATCGGTGTGCGGCTGTGTGGCGCCGGGCGCAAACGAATGGTGTGCGGTGCAATGTTTACCGGGCGATCGAACTTGTAATAGGTATTGTGATTAATCCCTACACGAATCGTCATGGGGTTTGTGCTCCAAGATTATTGTTTAACAACCGCACCAGCGGTCTGCGTCTGCGATTGACTCTGGATAATGACCGGTTCAAATTTCGGGAACCAGGCCGCAGCAATCGACTGATTAACATTGCCAATGAGAATCTGAAGGTCATTCAGGTACACCCGCAAAGGCTCACCCGCCAGTTCCTGTTCGTGTTTGTCGTACACCTTTTCCCGAATCTCATGCAGTTGTTCGAGCAGGCCATCGGCGTTGGGCAGGCGTGAGCAGGAGTCGATCATCGCGCTGATGCAATAGCCAACGGATTTTGGAAAGACCGTATTCTCCAGCAGGTAGCGCACCACCAGTTTGCTGCTGACCGATGCTTTGCAGAAACGCCGGTAAGATTGATCGGCGTTGAGGGAGCGCAAGACATTTCCCCAGATGATCTGATGACTGTTCACAGAATACTCATCGTCCTCGGTTTGTAACACGGCGGCAACCCCGGCATCGAGATTACGCGTGGTCATATCCGCGCGTTCCAGATAACGCCCCAAACGCATGAATTCCCAGGCGGAATCGTGCGGCATGGTGCCGTAAATCAAACCCAGAATGGTCTGGCAGCCTTTGATGATTTCTTCCAGAAATTCGTGACGCTTGCTGCGATTAATGCCTTGTTGCAGATTTTCCGCCACGTACATGCTCAGTTCGTTAATCAGTTCCCAGATTTCAAATGGCACGACATCGCGCGTGGTACGAATATTTTCCCGAATTGAGTTAAGCGATGAAACAATGGAGCCTGGGTTGGAGCGTTCCCCCAATAAATATTTCATGACGTTGCGTTCATCGCGAACACCGTATTGATCGTTAAATCCGGCTTCAATGCCGTTGATGACAATGAGGTTATACCAGCCGATGTTTACCCGACGGGGCAGGTCGAACAATAACTTATCGTAAATGCTGACCAGCCGAGCTGTGCTTTCGACCCGCTCCAGATACCGTGATGTCCAATAAACTCGTTCAGCAACTTTAGATAGCATCGGTTTTCTCCCCAGTTACATCGACGATCCAGGTGTCTTTACTGCCCCCGCCTTGCGATGAGTTCACCACCAGTGATCCCTTCTTCAGGGCGACCCGAGTCAGGCCGCCGGTCGTCACGTACTTGTTTTTACCCTGTAGAATGAACGGTCGTAAATCGAGGTGACGTGGCTCTACGACATTGTTGCTGACAAGCGTGGGTGCCGTCGACAGCGCCAGTGTTGGCTGCGCGATGTAATTCCGTGGATTGGCGGTAATCAATTCGGCAAAGGTTTTAATGTCTTTCTTACTGGCATGAGGACCAACTAACATGCCGTAGCCGCCCGATTCGTTCGCGGGTTTCACAACGAGTTTGTCGAGGTTAGCCAACACGTATTCACGTTGTTTGTCGTCGTAACACAAATAGGTTTCAACGTTTGGAATAATCGGGTCCTGGTCTAAATAATATTTGATGATCTGCGGAACATAGGCGTACACCACTTTGTCGTCGGCGACACCGGCACCGGGCGCATTGGCCAGCGCGACATTGCCGGCACGCCATGCGCGCATTAAACCGCGTACACCAAGTACGGATTCTGGTTCGAACACATCCGGATCGAGAAACAGGTCATCCACACGACGGTAAATGACATCGACCCGTTCCAGACCGTTAATGGTCTTCATATATACGCAATCGTCGGACTGCACCACAAGGTCGCTGCCTTCGACTAATTCTGCGCCCATTTGTTGCGCCAGAAACGCGTGTTCGAAATAGGCCGAGTTGTAAATGCCCGGCGTTAAGACGGCAACAACAGGCAAATCATCCGGACGCGGGGACAACGAACTGAGCATGTCGAAGAGTTGCGCGGGGTAATCCCCAACCGGCGCGATATCGACCTTTTCGAACACTTCAGGCAACACTCGCTTCATAATCGAGCGGTTTTCCAGCATGTATGACACGCCGGACGGCACCCGCAGGTTGTCCTCCAGCACGTAAAAATCACCTTTGTCGTCCCGCACTATATCGGTGCCACAGATGTGTGCCCAAACCCCAAACTTGGGCGTAATGCCTTCACACTCCGGACGGTAGTTTTTGGACTGTTTCAGGACAAATTCCGGAATGATGCCGTCTTTGATAATGTGCTGATCGTGGTACAGGTCATTGATGAACAGATTCAGTGCTTCCAAACGCTGACTCAAACCAGCGGCTGTGGTATCCCACTGCGTTTTACTGATCACCCGTGGAATGATGTCGAATGGCCAGGCGCGGTCGATGTTGCCTTCATCGGTATACACGGTAAACGACACGCCTAATTCTCGGATAGTCGCCTCAGCGGCCAGTTTGCGGGAGATGATGTCTTCTTCACTGAGTGAACTGAGGTAAGAGATCAGTTTTTTCGAGGGTTGCCTTGCATTGCCTTTGGCGGTCATCAATTCATCGAAGAAGGGACCGGGGCGATAATCTTTCCATGGAATACTCATGATTCACGCTCGCATCTGGTACGTTTATTGTTTCGTGGACATCAACAGTCTCTGATCACCATGCCAGTGACAGCGCCATGCCGCGAAGGGTTTTGGGGACTCTTGCACATATCGCACCAAGGTGTGATTTTCAGGCGGAATGAAATAGGTGGTGCTTATGGAAGGGCGGTGAACGGGTGATTATGGGTTCCCGTGTAACCGCATTCAATTTTCTGTACCTTGCTCTGAGGAACCGATCCTGTCTAGCGAATAGGATTCGGTTCTTAATCAAAAGATCTCTTGGAGGATATTTCTTTCCAGGGGGAGATCCCCTTGAATCGGCCTGCACCAGAGGTGAAATCGAATATTGGGATTCGGTTTTGTAAGCGGAAATGCAACAAGTGGTGCTGTTTTTTTTTAACCAACCACGCCAAGCAATTTATCTCTCACAGGTTGGTCAAGTCGGAAGCTTGAACTGATGAGTCAGAAAAAGGAGGGCGACGTTTCGGTTGCCGTTGCCAACGACCTGTTGACGACGAAATCTAGACCTGTGATCCGTCGTTTTTGGCGGTGGCTGGGGTTGTTAAGGATCGAGGCTGAATCGTCGGGTCAGTGCGGCCCTTAACGGCGAACATCACCTTGTGTAAATTGAGTCACCGAATGACGCAAAAGCCGCAAATAAATAAGCTTAAGCACGTGCCATATGTGCGTCGTCTTAAGACGTCCTTGTCTGCCGACGCTGATTATAATGTTTTCTTAACCCGGCATGGATTTCCCGCCGCAACGCAGTTATCGGGAATATCTCGGTTTACCACGCTGCCTGCACCAATCACACAGTTATTGCCGATGGAAACCCCGGGCAGAATGGACACATTACCGCCGATCCAAACATCGTTACCAATGGTGATGGGCCGACCGAACTCGGTACTGCGTCTTTCGATGGGATCAATCGGGTGTGTCGCGGTGGAGATCATGACGTGTGGACCGAGCATCACGTTGTCTCCAATGATAACCCGACAGACATCTAGAATGGTCAAGTTGTGGTTTGAGTAGAAGTTGTTGCCCAGTTCGATGTTATAACCGTAGTCGCAAAAGAAAATTGGCTCCATATACACATTGCCTTTGCACACCAATAAATCTTTAATCAGTGCCATGCGCTCGTCCCGTTTTACGGGATCGTAGGCATTGAATTGGTGGCAGATTGTTTTCGCGTGCATGCGTTCCTGAAAGAGCACATCATCCCAGGCTTCATAGGGAAGCCCGGCGAGCATTTTTTCTTTTTCTGTCATGGGAGTCTTATCCGGTTGAATTTTTTTGCTACGTTGCCACAACGCATTGCAGAATCAAATGGTCGTGGCTTCAATTGCGGAAGGAATGCCGTGCCACCTTGCGACAGATCAGTTCACCGCCTAAATGGCGGTGATGCTGAACAGCGTACTGTCACGGGCGTCTTCTTCGAAGATCAGGCGTTGTTTTATACAGCTCATCGATTCGTCCTGCCGATGTGAGACAAACAATAAGGTGGTTGGCCCGTTGGCGAGTATTTTTTCTACGATGGACAGCACGTAAAAGCGATTGAAGTCGTCCAGACCCTGCGTGGGTTCATCGAGAATCAACAGGGGCGGTTGCTTGATGAGTGCGCGGGCGATCAGTACCAAGCGTTGCTCACCCATAGACAGCGATTTAAACGCGGCATTCCATTTGTCTGCCAAGCCGATCAGTTGCAGCCATTGCAGGGCCAGTTCTTTTTCTGTTTCGCCAACAGCCTGATACACGCCAATCGAATCCGTCAGACCGGAAATAACCGCGGTGAGTGCGTTACCGGATACTCGGTAATCCCGGTGCAGATTCCCCGAGACATAACCCAAGTGCTTTTTAATCTGCCAGATACTCTCGCCCTGACCGCGTTTAAAACCGAGTACCGTTAAATTATTTCTATAACACTGCGGATGGTCGCCGGTGATCAAGCCAAGCAGGGTCGATTTCCCGCACCCGTTTGGTCCCTGAATGTGGGTGTGTACACCGGGCTTCAGTTGCCAGTTAAACTGTTGGAACTGGAAGGTGTCATCGTATTGCACAAAGCCATCGACCAATTCGACCAATGATTGTTCTTGTTGCCAGTCGTCCAGTTGATAGCCGGATTGCCGATCCGGCAATTGCACGTCGTGATGCCGTACCGAGAGCAGGTGTTGCCATTGTGCTTCCAGGTCGTCTGGCATGGCGCCGGTAAAGAGTAATTGTCCTTTGTCGAGTAACGCCAGGTGTGTGCAGTGACTCGCAATATCGGACCGTTGATTCACCAGCAGCAGTAAGCCCTGCCCATGATCGATTAATTCATTCAACACTCGGTGCAAATCATCGCGCGACTGCGCATCCAGCCCTTCAAAGGGTTCGTCCAGAATCAACAGGTCGGGCTGGCTTAACAGCGAGCGTGCCAACATAACCCGTCGACCCTCGCCGGTGCTGAGCATGCGGTATCCGCGTTTTAGTAACGCACCTAAGTGTAACTTGTCACAGAGCTCTGCAACGGAGGTTGACCAGGGCGTGATTTCCTCCAGTAACGCTTTGACCGGTGTGCCTTCGTCAAGGTGGTCCATGAAGTCGGTGTCGTCACGGTACAGTTCGCGTTCGTATAATGCCTGTTGAGATTCCAGTGACACCCACTCCACACGGTTGCCGTCGGTATCCAGGCTGCCCTGATAGTCATCCAGTTCTTGCGTTAACAGGCGTGCGAGTGTGCTTTTCCCGCTGGCGTTGGTGCCCAGCAGTGCCCAGCTTTCGCCACGATTCAGCGTCCAATTCAGGTTGTCCAGAATACGGTGTTGTTCTTTTTGTACGGTGACGTTGGTCAGTTGCATAAGATTCGGAGGTGTTTATTAACGAAACAAGACTATACTCCGGCGCATGAAAAACCACATCGCAAATTCAGTTGGACTGCATTGTGAAATCAGCAATAGGACACCATGGCCGAGACACCTGACACTCCCCAGACAAACAACAAAACCCTGCGTACCAGTTTAGTTACCTCGCAACGCGAAAGCTTCGCTTCGTCGTTAATGACCGGCAGCTTCGACCAATATGTAAATGCCTTTGCGGTCTTTCTGGGGGCTAATTCGGTGCAGATTGGCTGGCTGACTGCGCTGCCCCAGTTGGCCGGTGGCGTGTTTCAATTGCTGGCCGTGTGGATTGGGCAATGGCTGCATCGGCATCGCCTGATTGTGGTGAGCGCGGCATTGCAAACCGCCGCTATTTTGGTGGTGCTGTCATTGGCATTACCGGTTTGGTCCCACCCAATCCCGGTATTGCTCGGCGCGCTCATCCTGTTTCATATTTGCGCCAATCTGATCATGCCGCACTGGCGCGCCTGGATGGGCCAGCTGGTGCCGGATAAAATTCGCGGTCGGTTTTTCTCCCTGCGTTCACGCATCGCCATGCTAACCTCCTTTGTCACGTTTATTGCCGGTGGACTGTTATTGTCCGGCAGTGAAAAGCTGGCTTATACCTGGGTTGGTTTTTTTATTCTGTTTTTTATTGCCGCCGCAGGTCGTGGTGCGTCAACCTGGTTATTGTCACGCATGCACGATGATGAAACGTTGCCGACGCATGGCGACCGTCGAACATTGCGCCAGATGTTCAGTCACTTAATTGGTTTGTTGGCTGATCGCGACTTTCGCCGCTTCGCCTTGTTTATGGCTGGCATGCAGTGTTTCGTGGCGTTATCTGGTCCGTTCTTTGCGGTTTATATGTTGCGGGATTTGGAGTTTTCTTACTTCCAGTTTGCCGTCAGTACCGGCAGCTCTATTTTCGCGCAGTTTTTAATGCTGCCCTTGTGGGGCAAAATCTGTGACCGTAAAGGCAATCGCTATGTGATGGCCGTTGGCGGTGCCATTATTCCGATCCTGCCAGTGTTATGGCTGTTTTCCGACTTCTACCCCTACATCATCTGTGTGCAGATTCTCGGTGGTTTTGCCTGGAGCGGTTTTACCTTGGCAGCATCCAATTACCTCTATGACCAAAAACCCCGTCACGTTCACTTTGCCAGTTATGCCGCAATTTCGTCATCGATGGGAGCGTTGGCCGTTTTTATTGGAGCGTTGGCCGGTGGGTACATTATCGACTGGATTCCGCAGGACGTATCGCTTTCCGGCATTCACATTCATATTGAAAGGCCCATCGCCGTTATCTTCTTACTCTCAACCTTGATGCGTGCCGCAGTGGCGTTGTGGTACTTACCTCGGGCCCCGGAATTGCGAATTAAGCAGCGTGGTCGCGTGCGTGACCTGGTGATCCGCGTTGCCCGCTTCACACCCATCAGCGGTGTGATGATTGACGTGGTGAACAAACGCCGCCGAAAAACGGATTGACGTTAAGACTGCCAGGACTTGGGTGCCGTCAATTGACAAGTACTACGGTCGCACCCAGTATAGGTGTTCAAAACGTCCTACGGCGCACTGTGTAGACAGAAAATGGTGGCGTAATGAATTTTTCATATCAGGGAAAGAACGAATGGTACGATCAATCACACTGCAAAAATTTAGTAATGACATTGGTCTGGATATGGGCATGAAAATCATCGAATCAGCTCGTCTCGCCCATAAAGATATTGCCGTTTCTGTTGATAGGCTTAATCACAATGTCTTTAAGTTTGTTGCTGATAACTTGCCTGCGGATAAACACGATTGGTTAAGACGAAAAGCAAATGTCGCTATCAGATTCGAAGAAAGTTCATTAGCGGTAAAGGATGATCTGGAAAAAGGCAATATGACCCTTCAGGGTACGTTTGGGCTCGATTCAAAAGACTATATTGCCAAAGGCGGGGCAATACCCATTAAAGTTTCTGGCGCGGGTTTGGTTGCCGTCATCACCGTTTCTGGACTGTCTGATGTTGAAGATCATGATCTGATCGTCAGTGCTCTTGCCGAGTATATTTGAGTGTCAATTCTTGTTAAAGCTGTGATGCACAATGTGAGACGGATCAATTATGGTTAAACAAAGCCTTCGCTTTTCTGAACTGCAGTTCATTCTATTTATCTTCATCAAAAGTGTCAGGAAATTTAAAATGGTAAGGTCTAGGATTTTAGGATTCACTATGAAACTTAAATTTTTTCTATTACTTGTCTTTATCGGGTGCGTTCATGCCGAAGAAGCGCATTTCACTAGTGAGTTCGCGACTGAAATTAATTCTGGAGCGAAGATAAATGGTGAGTTTTGGGCAAGGCATGGTGTTGGTTATGCAGAGCTGGCTTATTTTGTTCTAAGAGGTGAAAGTGACTCAGTTGAGGCTATTGCTCATCTTATCGTAAACAACTGGAGTGACCGACGACAAAGAGATGACCACTTGGAGATAAGCTATTTGGCCAGAGTCCTCTCGCTGAACGAAATGTCGGGCTCTATTCTCAATGCAATTAACACCAATCTTTGCCGCGAAGTCTCTGAATACTATATCGAGTTTCAGGAAGATTTTGTAGGTCAGTACAATGCACCTTGGGAAAGCAAATGGTGCCAGTAAATTAGTTGAAGGTCGTCCCTGTTTGATCAAGTACTTCCTAAATTGTGCTTACATCACATACCCGAATGTATCTTGCATTTTATTGTGCCAACAAAAACTCGGTAAACGCCACAAGACATTCGTTATGTCGTCTTTTAGAAGTCTGCAAAAAATATTGGTTTCCGGTTTTTACGTGCAAGGGCAGTGGCGCCAGTAAGCGTCCATTGTCCAACTCGTTGCACGCCAAGTTAATGTCTCCCACCACAATGCCGAAGCCGCGTGCGGCAGCGCTGGTCGCCAAATCCAATGTCGGGAAGTGCTGGTTTCGATCCGAGCGTAGCCCGCTAAGGTCCGCCTGCTGTAACCAACATTTCCAGTCGCGTTGATCGGAGCTGGCATGTAGCCACGGATGTTGGTGCAATTGTTTAATAAACGTATTGGCGTCTCGGCCCGCTAAGGTTTCCGCGTTACACAGTGGCGTTAGCACTTCATCAAACAAAGGGTAAGTATTGGGTTGCAGTGGAATATCTGGTTTGCCATAGCAGATTGCAGCATCGAACACATCTGGTGCGAATTTGAAGTTGTGGTTTGTGGTGGAGGTCAATTCAACATCAATTTCGGGGAAGGTGCTGTAAAAGGCATTTAACTTCGGCATCAGCCAATAGGTAATGCAACTGGGCGCTTTCAAGCGGATACGGTTTTATCGACGGACAACTGATCAATGGCTAAAGCCAGGTTGTCCAGCGCTCGTGCCACTTCGGGTAGTAATGTTGCGCCGGCGACGGTTAACGCCAAGCCACGAGCATGTCGTGCAAACAGCGGTACGCCAATATCGTCCTCCAAGGCTGTTAACTGCCGGCTCACTGCGCCCTGGGTCAGATTCAATTCCGCGGCTGCGCGGGTTATGTTCAGGTACTGCGCCGTGACGACAAAAGCCCTTAATGCTTTGGTGGAAGGCAGGTGTCTGTACATTGCTATAGCCATGCAAAAAGTTCATGACTAGCATGCCGAAATTTCGATTCTTCTTCAATGGAAAGCGCCCTATAGTGCGGCTGTCGTAGCCATTATTTGGGTCGTTTACGGATTGGAGAGTATTTTTTATGACATCGTTAGCCAACAAGCTTCTACCGGAGGTGATAAAAAACCTCATGCCTTACGCTTCCGCGCGTCGGTTGGGTGGACATGGTCAATTGTTTCTTAACGCGAATGAAATGGAGCGTAAGCTCGCTTATGATCAAGACCCCAATGGCTTTAATCGCTACCCAGATGCGAAAGCACAACAGGTCAGTAAAGCATATCAAGCTTACTGTAGAACCGAAGCCGATTGTCTTGCCGTGCGAGGAGCTGACGAAGCCATCGACTTATTAGTGCGTACTTTCTGTGTGCCCGGGCGAGACCGTATTGTTATTTGTCCTCCGACATACGGCATGTATGAAGTCTGCGCGAACGCGCATAACGTAGGGGTGAGTAAAGCACATTTGACCGATCAATTTGCGTTGAACATAACGGGCATTCAAACGCAGTTGCCTGGTGCTAAATTGCTGTTTATCTGCTCACCAAACAACCCCACGGGCAACCTCATGGCGCGACAGGATCTGATCACATTGCTGTCGCAGACAGTGGCATCGCATATTGTCGTGGTGGATGAAGCCTATATCGAATTCAGTACGACGGAAACTGTGATGCCGCTGTTAGCCACTTACCCGAATCTGGTCGTACTCCGCACGTTGTCCAAAGCCTTTGGCTTAGCCGGAATTCGTTGTGGCTTTGTGCTTGGACAGTCGGCCATCATCGATGCGTTGCGCAAAGTGATAGCCCCCTACCCGTTACCGGATCCCAGTGCGGATATCGCGTTGACGGCATTGCAGCCCAAGCATGTTAATCAAATGTGGGCAGCCGTAGACCAAGTAAAAGAAACGCGCGAATGGTTTGCCCGTCAGCTCGTTGGGTTACCAAGCGTGATAAAGGTATGGCCAAGTGAAAGCAATTTTGTGCTCGTCAAATTTCAAACGGGTGTGGATGCTTACAAGCACCTTGAACAAAATGGCATCATTGTTCGCCGTCTGGCGACCGAGTCGGAGTTTCGAGATTGCGTGCGCATTTCCGTTGGCTTGAACAAAACAATGCGCAAAACGAAGGACGTTTTACGCACATTGTAAGATTATGACATACCGTACGTATGTTGAATGTCGATTTTAGACCCAATAACCGCCATAGTTGGAGGTTATTAGATCTACTGATCCTTTCAACTAGAGGCTTCGATTCGCATCTGTTTGGTCTGTTTCCTTGCGTGGAAAAACAGCACATAAAAAGCCGGTACAGCGATCAGTGTCAGGACCGTGGCAAAACCTAAGCCAAAGCTCAGCACGACGGCCATATCTTTGAAGAACGGATCAAAGAACAGTGGTGCCAGACCGAGTATGGTAGTCAATGCTGCCATAAACACGGGGCGTAATCGGCTGATCGCAGCATCAAACATGGCATCAAAATGGTTCTTTCCATTCTCAATTTCTACATTCACCTGATCGATCAAGACGATCCCGTTCTTAATTACCATGCCCGACAAACTGAGTAGTCCGAGAAAGCCCATAAACCCAAATGGGACATCCAGAATTAAAAGACCAAACGCGATGCCAATCATCATCGATGGAATACAGAACCATACGACCAGGGTTTCTTTCACCGAGTTAAACAGCAATACGGTAATGATGAACATAAATAAGAAACCCATCGGCAATATTTTAATCATGTTTTCTTTTGCCATTTTTGAGTTTTCGTATTCGCCGCCAAATTCCATGGTGTAACCCGTTGGAACGGGAATAGCTTCGATAGCAGGACGCACCATTTTCAGTAACTGGTCCGCATTGTACGGGCTATTGATATGAGGATCGGCCATGACCGTAATGGTGCGTTGTCGGTCTCGTCTTAAAATTATCGGGTCTTCCCAAATGACATTAAAACCATCGGTGACTTCAGTGATGTTGAAGTAGCGCCCATTGCTGAACAACTGAATATCCCGTAGTTGATCGACACTGCTTCGTTCGCTGTCGGGAACCGTGGCAATAATTGGCAGCAGCTTTGTCCCATCACGAAATGCACCCACCTGTTGCCCTTGCAGGTGAGTCAACAACGCCGTGTCATAATCTTGTTTGGTAATACCCAATTCAGATGCTTTTTCGGCGTTGAATTGAGGCTGAAGTACTTTCACTGGATTCTTCCAATCGTCGCGTATACCTTCGAGATTGGGTTGCGCTCGGTAGATCGCTTTCACCTGCTCAGACAGTTCGCGCAGCACCTGTGCATCGTTCCCTGCGAAACGAACTTCCAATTTAGCGCCGCCACCTGGACCGAGTTGCATCTTACGCAATGAGAACATGACGTCTGGCTGCTCTGTACCCAGATATTCGTGTATTTCGGTCATGAGACCATCAATATCTTCTACTTGGTGAGTACGCACCACCATCTGAGCATTACTGGCTCCGGTTTCGATGGCTTGATAGGTCAGCAGAAATCGAGGGAAACCCTGACTGATGGTGGTGCTGACAAAGTCGACCCGGTCGTCGCTGACAAGAAAAGATTCCAAGGCTTGGATACCCTGTTCAGTCGTGTCAATGTGTGTACCCACCGGATAACGTACTTCGAGAAAAAACATTGGCGTTTTTGAACTGGGGAAAAACGCCTGCTTTACCTGCTGGAAACCGACGCCCGCACCTGCGAGTGCAATCAGGATTAATGCAACCGTCACCCAAGGATGGCCCATGGCTCGATTCAAAATACCTTTATAAATCGTAAAGATAATCCCCTTATAAGGATCGTTGTCAGAAGGGTGGCCGTCAGTGATGGCTTCTTTAAACATCAGGTCGCACAAAAACGGCGTTAAGGACACCGCCGTAAACCAACTGATGGTTAAACTGATCAGCAATACCCAAAACAATGAACCAACAAACTCGCCAATGTTGTCGGGTGACAACCCCATGGGCGCAAAAGCGGTAATCGCAATAACCGTAGCGCCAAGTAATGGCCATTGCGTCTGCTTGACTACGTCGCTGGCGGCTTGGATTTTTGTCTTGCCGCGTTGCAGTCCTATCAGAATACCTTCGGTAACCACGATCGCATTATCAACCAGCATCCCTAACGCAATGATCAGACCACCCAGTGATATCCGTTGCAGTGTCAGCCCCACCATATCCATAACGATGAACGTGCCGAAAATAGTGATGGCCAGAATCATGCCAATCAGAATACCGGATTTTAATCCCATGAAAATCAGAAGTACGATGACTACAATCACGACAGCTTGTACCAGGCTGAGCAGAAACCCATTGACCGCATGGCTGACTTCATCACCCTGAAAATAAATGGCATCGAGATTGATACCCAGCGGAATCAAATCGGCAGAGTCCGCCAGTTTTGCGCGGACACGCTCACCGACATCGACGACATTGACTCCCGGTAAAAAGGAAACTCCCAGTGCCAGGCCCGTTTTACCATCGTGATGAATGATATGGTTCGACGGGTCCTGATACCCTCGCACTATCTCGGCAATGTCTTTCAATTTGGTGGACTGGCCATTTACCGGACTGACAATGCTGAGCGATTCCAGTTCTTCAATAGTTGAAAATTCACCCGTGGGTGTGAGGCGAATATATTCATCACCCACGTGCACATAGCCAGAGTTAGACACGACATTTTGGCTGCTGAGCACCCCCGCGATCTGTTCAATCGGAATGCCCATCGCCACCAGATTTTTCCTGGGGACACGTATTTCAATTTGCTCGCGCTGTGCCCCGGAGATCGTAACTTTTGAGACCCCTTCGACGAGTGCTAATTCTTTACTCAGGTCGGCTGCAATGCTGGCTAATTCATGGTACTCAAACATGTGTTCAGCATCGGCAGTTATTGCATACAGAATGCCGTAAACGTCACTGAAATCATCAACCACGATGGGTGTTTTAGCGCCCGGTGGCAGTTGGTTTTCAATGTCACGCAGTTTCTTTCGTACTTCATCCCAAACCTGCCCAAGGGTGTCCCCCGGTGTGGTGTCTTTCATGGCAATCGAAAGGGTCGACAGCCCGGCGATGGACGTCGATTTTATCTGATCCACGTAGGGCAGGTTTTGCATTTCACGCTCAAGTAAATAGGTGACTTCGTCTTCAACCTGTTGTGGAGACGCACCTGGATATTGAGTGACCACGTTGACTTGTTTGATGGAAAACTCCGGATCTTCCAATCGACCCAGATTCATAAATGCCAACGCGCCGCCAACCAATAAGATCAGGGTGACCATCCAACTGGTCACTTTCTTTTCTATAAAATACCGTGCGATGTCCATGGTTATTCTCCGCTCCAGATCGCCACGGTTTGTCCTTCAGTCAGCTTGTGAATGCCAGCGGCCACGACCGTATCACCGGCTTTTAAACCGTCAAGTACGATCACTTCATTGCCGACAAAGGTTCCCAGGGTCACTGGAGTTTTATGGACGGTTTGATCAATGACAGTCCAGACGTAGGTTTGACCTGCCTGTTCAAAAACCACATGGCTCGGCACGCTCATGTAGCGCTGTGGACTCAGTAAACTTAAATCCAAAATGACCGTGGCATCCATCCCGGGCAAAAGCAGACCTTCGTTTTGTGGTGGCGCTTTGAGCGTCAGTGTGACATCAAAACTGCGGGTCGCCCGGTCAGAGTCGGCACTGAACTTACGAACGGTCGCGGCGTAAGGTGTATCGGAAATGGCATCGAAAATAACATCCACTTTCGCTTGGTCTGCATCCTGATTAAGACGGGCGACTAAATCACTCGGAACCTGAAATGTTACGTCAATGTTATCGACTGACTGAAGATAGACAAGCGGTTGTGCTGCGCCAATGAAGTCGTAGTGCTGTGTGTTAACGCGGACGACCGTACCCGCGAAAGGCGCTTTAACGCGTGTGTCGGACAACTGATTTTTCGCCTGTTGCAAGCCAACATTTGCCTTGTCGAAATTGGCTTTAGCACTGTCAAAATCCGCCTGGGTGGCGATGTTTTTTTGGCGCGATGCGTCCACTCGTTCAAATGAGACCTTAGCTAAGGTGTAATTTGCCAGCGCTTGGTCGTAATTCAACTGGTAGTCGGTTTGATCCAGTTCTAATAAGGTATCGCCTGTTTTGACTTCATCACCAGCCTCGACATAAACGGTCTTCACCTGCCCAGCCACCTTAGACGCAATATTGGCTGTTTCACTGGCCGCCACTCGACCAGGAAAGCGGCGCATGGGTTCAGCCACATTGGTTCGCACGGAAATAACCTTTACAGGTTGGTTTTTAGCGGTGACGGTGTTGATGTCGTCCTGACTGCAGGACGAGACGATCAAAGCCATCATGATCACGATAATGGCGAGAAAGCTAACGTTGGTTTTGCTCACTGACGTATTCTCCAAGTGGGGTGCGTCGATGCTCTAATAGGCACGATACGATACATATGTATTGAAAACGCGCCAATATAGCCGTAAATTGTGCCCAATCAATAACCATTCTCAGAAACGAGACACGGCGGGCGACTTTGTATCGAAACAGTTTAGACAAGCGAGTGAAACAAACAGCAGACCGGCTTTTTGACGCTATTTGCCAACTGCAACAAAACAAAGCCTTCAGTGAAATTGGCATTAAAGAAGTCAGTGAATTGGCCAAGATTGGCCGTGCCACCTTTTACCGGAATTTCGACTACGTCGATGACGTATTGAAACTGAAATTAGATGAACAATTCGACGAACTCAAAGCCATAGCTGAACCCGAGTTTGAAAAAGGACCGGTAAATTTATCCCCATTTTTTGACTATTGGGTAGCACATTCAAGGGTCCTGCTGGCGTTATACAAGGCAGACCGCTGGGACATTTTCTCGACGCGGTTTGTTAGTGCATCTAATCTAAAATTACTGGAACTGTCAGCAATGGTCGGTCTCAGTGATACTGAAGTCGTGTACCTGCAAAACACCATTAAAGGCATGTTCAGTGCCATTCTGCAGACGTGGATCGACCGGGGAAGGCAGGAAACCGCCACGCAACTCACGGCGATATTTGAAATTCCGTTCAAAGTGTATGTGCATCAGCAATTGGGCGCGCTGAGCGAAAATCAGGGATCGTAAATGTTGATGAACATGACGACCCGATCAGCGCGACGGTGGGTTTCGGTCATGGCTTTTTTAGTCTTTGGTGTGTTGGGTTGTGTCGTCTGGGTGTTCTTCGAAGACGTGACCATTTTCCCATTGCATGAACTGGTCAAATCACTTGGCAAGCCATTCCTGATGTTTGGCTTACCCGCCGCCTTTCTCGGATATTGCTATCCCAAAGCCATGAATAAGACTTTAACGTTTGTGACATTCTGGTGGTAAATCAGTACATTGCACCAATACGCGAATCAACAGATGAAGCAAAAAAAAAAGCACAGCCAGGCTGTGCTTTTTATCTTTTATAACACTGTTGTTAGCGTGTTTTAATTCAAGCCGTTATCAATTGCTCGAATCAATTCGCCATCCGTCGTGTCGCCACTCAGTTCCCAGAAGAATGCACCCGTTAAACCCTGTTGTTTTACGTAGTTCATTTTCGTCTGAATCGTGCTTGGCGTGTCATAGCTCCACCAGTTACCGCCACAGTATGCGTATGCGGTTCCTGCAATGGTGCCTGTCGCAGGGCAACTGTTTTTCAGGATCTTATAATCGTTGATGCCCGCTTCGTACTCACCTGGTGCTGCGCCGGTAGCGCTGCCACCCGGAGTGCTTTGCGTCACACCAGTCCAGCCACGACCATAGAAGCCGATGCCCAACAGGATTTTATCGCTCGGTACACCCAAGCTCTTCAGTACCTGTACACCCTTGTCGGAGTAGAAACCCGGTGTTGGAATACCACTGTAGTTGTTTAGCGGCGAATGCGGCGCAGTAGGTCCGGCTGGGTTAAAAGCGCCGAAATAGTCGTACGTCATCAGCATGTAGAAATCGACATAAGCGGAAGCACCACCGTAGTCGGCTGCTCGCAGTTTCGATTCACCCGCACCAATGGCAGACGTTACCAACTGTGTACCAAAACGGGCGCGCAGAGCGGCCATCAGGTTGCGGTAACCATCGAAGCCGCTGTTGTCACAAGTCAGGCCACATTCGTTCGGGTATTCCCAATCGATATCGATACCATCGAAGACACCCGCCCAACGAGGGTCGTTCACCAGGCTGTAACAGGAATCGGCAAATGCGGCCGGGTTTTGCGCTGCTTCACCGAAGCCGCGTGACCAGGTCCATCCACCAAATGACCAAACGATCTTCAGGTTCGGATGCATTTTCTTCAAACGCTTCAACTGACCGAAGTTGCCACGTAAGGCACCGGTATCCCAAGTGTCCGCGACGCCATCAACACTGTCTGCAGCAGAATAGGCTTTGTCGTATGCGGCGTAAGAGTCGCCGACGGCGCACTTACCGTTGGTGACATTACCGAACGCGTACACAATGTGCGTCAGCTTGTCGGCCGAACCGCTGGTGTGAATATTTTTCACGTGGTAGTTGCGGCCATAAATGCCCCACTCGGCGAAGTAACCAATGATTTTACTGTCACCCGGCGGTGGTGGTGGCGGAGTGCCATCGGTAATAACGGCCGTGGTGGTGGCAGTGCTTTTCGCGCCATCATCGTCCGTAACAACTAGGGAAATATCGTAAGTGCCGGCCGCGCTGTACTGATGCCCAGGGTTCATGTCACTGCTGGACTGACCATCACCGAAGTTCCAAGCGTAGCTGGCAATGTAGCCGTCGCTGTCGCTGGAGCCGGTGGCGCTCATGGCAATGGTTTGGTTTTTCTGTGCGCTGAATGGCCCATTGGTTCGGGCCACAGGTGGCTGATTGCCCGGTGGGTTGGTGGTGTCGCAGGTGCCCTGCAGTTTCCATTCTTGCCACGGACCGGAATGCGTTGCCGGGCTTTGGTTCTGTGTCCACCAGGCGGCGGTATAAAGTTTGTTGCTTTGAGTTGCTTTGTCGCCACCTAAGTAAACAGCGCTGGGCTGCCACTCATCGACGCCGTTACAATCAACAGCCATGGCGGCTGACGAAAATGCCAGCGCGCCGATGGCTATCATCCATCGACCGGTTCGACCTGTTTTGCTGATAAAAGTCATGAGTTTACCTTTGTTATTAGTCGTTTTCAGTTGCTCTAATGCGATTCAGACGGAATACATCGTTGCCAGACAAAAGCGGAACATCACAATCTCACTATTTATCAACACTCTCTCGTCTCGTTTATTGGTTCTACTTTGGTATGTCCTTAATCCCGGCGAATTTGGATTAAAACGCGCAAATAAATTGATATTAGGGTTTAATACCAATGCTTGCTTGGGTTTTGGATTTATTATTTAAGTACCAATAGGTTCAATGTAGTACCAATTGCGTTTTCGGTTCTGAGATGTACGTCGCAAAAAAAGTTTGAAACAAACCTGTAATTTCCTGAAAACCGCGTGTTTTGTTACAGGTTTATGCGTTGCGCGCCAAAAAATTTCATCAGCAAATTCATCTGGAATTTGACTCAACAAAGTTCAGACGGAAAGAAGAATACGAAATTTATCGCGGTAAGTTTGTGACGTCGCTCGACTCGTTAACGGTTTGGTGTAAAGAAATGGCAGGCTGAATTTTTAGTTTGGCTCTGTCGCACAACAGAGCACATTGTCTCCTTGGTTGCGCTGTTCAGAATTTATTAAATTGTGAATCCCGAGTTTTGTTCCCAAAAGGCGGTCGCAAACCAATACAGCCCCACAGGCATTCGGTTTGAAAACGCACATTCTTTTAGACAGCCCTCAACCGGCGCTTGCGACGCAAGTCGAAAAAATGAAAATTCCCGCCGCAAAAATTTCAAGAATGATCGCTGGTGAACATTTCCGTCAAAATTCCCTTCTATATTTTTGTCCCTGACATTAGGTGGTCTTGTTTGCAATGTCATGCGGAACGACGCGTTGAACTCATGGAGCGGCTTTGCAGAGCAGTAAAGCCGGAGGCATCGGTTGTCGTTTTTCAAATGCTGGTTGTGTTGTCGGCCCTGATCGATGGGTTTTTGGTGGGCTATTGCAGCATTTTTTAACTAAAAAATAATTGAGGTTAATAAAATGGAAAGGGTAATCAGTAAAAACCGAAAGAGAGAGTTTGCTTATAAGAAGTTATCGCTGGCGGTTGTTTTATCTGCGTCGATGTCGTTAGGCCAGGCCGCCGATCTAAACGCCGATTCCGATAAAGACAGCATCGTCGATGTCATAGATAACTGTGTAAAAGTATTTAACCCGTTACAGCGTGATACCGACGGTGATGGCTTCGGCAACCGTTGTGACGCCGACTTTGACAACAATAACATCGTGGATGACGGTGATATCAAAAGCCTGCTGACACGCTTTAAAACAGATGACCCCGATGGTGATCTTGATGGCAATGGCACCGTCGACGGTGCCGACCTGGAAATCGCTGAGGCACTGTTCAAGCAGCCACCGGGGCCGAGTGGTTTCGGGTTTGAACCCAGTTTTGTGAAAGCACCACCGCCAGCGCTGAATAACCAGTTGTTTGAACTCAACAAAGAACGTGAAAACGGCGATAACGCCGCTATTCTGGTGAGCTTTAAGGGCGTGGAAGGTTTGAAGTCGGTTATCCCGTTTAACTTCAGTGGCCGCACCATAGCTCTTAACGACTTAGGCATTCTACCGGACCAAGAGCGAGGCGATGGTCTCTATTCGTCGTTCTTTAATTTCGATTTTAAATCGCAGGCGCGCAATGAAGAAAAATTCATCAGCCGTGTCGAAAAATTTGAAGGCTCAACAGTCGAATTGTTTTCCGGGCGATCCGTGGTTGGCGCAGCGAAGTTTGAACCCAAAAATCCGCCGACTGGGCAGAAGCCAATTGAATTAGAGGACGGAACGGTATTAACACCCTTCTTTCCGGCGATCGATTTTACCCCTCTGTTGCCGATGGCACACAATGAAGCCAAGAGCCTGATGGTGACGCATCCGTCGGTCACCGCCGACTTCTCTCGCACATTTGACCCGTGTGACGTAGACGGCGACGGTAACCTCGGCAATGTGAATGGCGCCTGGTCCTTTAAAACGTTAATGACCAATATGGCCAATACCTCTGTTACTGGCATCAGCGCACAAGAGTTTACGCACAATTGGTTGTTGAACTGGATGAGCCCACAAACCGTGAATGGCTTCACCGTTTTTCAACGAACCAATATGCAAAATTTCTTTGGCGGTTGGGATGGCGTAAACGCCAGCACGCTGGATATGAACAACCTGCCATTCCGGTTGTTGGCTATTGTGAATCGTATCGATCTGGCCAGTACATCTTCTTACGGACAAACCGGCCAGCCGGGCGAAATTCGGTTCGTCTTTGGCTTGGTCGACCCGGCCAGCCCTTCCTGTACATCGGGTAACTTAGGGTCTACCCAGGCTATGACGGTCATCTTCGAATACGGTGATACCTCCAGTTTCTGTACGTCGGTGAAAGCGCGTGCCAATGAATGGATTGATCTGTCATCTATGGCATTCGGCACTGCCGCTTTCAATGCAGCGCTGCAAGCCATAACCGACGACGTAACCACCGCTAATGCAATGCCCAACAAGCCAAACGGCAGCGCGTTGAACCAATTGCGCACGAACGAAATTGCGTTGTCATTCCCTTGGCAGCTCAGGGAGTTTGTTATTGACTCCGGTAGCGCCAGCTTAGTTTCCGCCACCATTAAGCAAACACCTGATCCAGCCTTGTTTCGCAACAGTTCATTGGTGACCAAACAATTTATGGAAACCAACGCAGACGCCATTTCGTGTGAAAGCCACGTCGTACCGGATACGTTTGCAGGCAACCCATTCTTAGGGTCGCATGCCGATTATGGTTTCGGCACCGTTTGGACAGCACACCCCACAACAACGATTGTGCCTGGTGCCGGCTTCTGTACCGAAACCACCGCGTCCGGCACGCCAACGTTGGAAGGGACCGTGCGTCATAAATTGTCGTTGAATACCTGCGACGATTGCCATTCAGGCGAAACGCAAACGGCGTTTACTCACGTGAAACCACAGAGTTTTCCAACCACCTTGTCTGGTTTCTTAACCGGTATTACCGTACCGGACCCATTGGGTGCTCCGGTTACACGTGAGTTCGATGACCTCGCGCGACGTGGACAAATTATGGAAGACTTAGCCGTGAAGAGCTGTAAGAGTGGCGTGTTTGTTCCCGTGTTGATGGACCCTGTAGTGCACTTCCCGCCGATTGACCCTGTGTTTAAAGTGGACTTACCTCGATTTAATCCTGAGGTGGTAGACTTCAGCCGGGTACAGCAACGCAGCACGTTTGTGCACTAGTGTTTTACTTCAAAAAGTTGTTCAGGGCTTAAACCGCCTAATCACACATCACGCGACCCTCTGTTGAGGGTCGCCGATGAAGTGAGAATGTCATTTTCAAAGAGGTTTTTACCTGTGATGAAACGAACTCGGGTTGCTCTAATATTCATATTCGTATTTTTGAGAGGTTGCGCTGCATATTAATTTCAAGCTGGAGATACCCTTGGGCAACTCTGATTTAATGTTTTGTTCAATTTCTTGTTTTTGCCGCTCACTCTGTGTTTTGATAAAGACAATCTAACTAATTGCTGCACTCCCTCTTGGTGTTAAACATAAGGTCATGGAATGGATTCGAATACCTACAGAAAAGTTTTAACACTATTTAGTTTTCAGTATCCGCTCTATTGGTTGGTCCTTGCCCTTAGTGCAGCTTATTTCAGTGACTTCTATGTTTGGTTATTGAATGCTGAAATTATTGGGGGAAATGGAGGGCCAACATCAATACTTGTTGTGCAGGGGACCTTAAATTTTAGTTTGGTTCTTGATTTAACAGGCGCTGTTTTTTTAACTATTTTGCTGCTGCATAGAAGGCTATACCCAAAGGCATTTTACTTTCGTTTGGCTGGTATTTTTGCTTTTTCGTTTTGGCTCTTATCAGTTTCAAAATACTTACTGTGGTTAGTGTGAAGCTGGTAATCGCCTGCTGCCAGCCAGTACTTGGCTTTAGATACAAAGTTTTCTACCGTTTATTTTTTTAAGTGACGTTTTGTGAAAATAATTATGGATAAAGTCTTCATATTGTTGGGCATTTCTTTA
This sequence comes from Reinekea sp., assembly GCA_050293765.1. GTDB lineage: Bacteria > Pseudomonadota > Gammaproteobacteria > Pseudomonadales > Natronospirillaceae > Reinekea. Next base: position 1,947 of record JBNKNI010000040.1, on the reverse strand, counting down.
ATCGGCTACTCCGTTTTGGCAATGGTATTCGGGTTTCCGCTCATTACCGATTTCTTGCCTGTCAGTGGGTCAGATGGGAGTTCTTTCCAAAAGATTGTTCAATCATCTGAAGCATCATATGAAAATATAGGCACCATTCTGGCTGGCACAATACTCATATTGTTGCCGTTCATCATAAAATTTTTAAAGACTAAATGATAAAAAGTCTTTTCTAGCAGCATCACATAAAAACCTATTTGGACACCCACTTTAAGGGTTGACCTCACAAAGCAATACTGGTTACATAGCCACTGTATGCACAACCAAAGAAGCAACCCATGCCTAAGCCAAGGAATGCGCAGGTGTCTACTGCTGCTACACCCTATATCACTGTGTTTCCCGTTGTGTTCGGCGCGCCTTTCTGTGTGGCAAAGATGCCCAAACCGGGGTCGATTATGAACATCGCCGAGGCTGGATCGAAAAACGTATTCTTAAACTTGGTCAGATATTCTGCATTGATGTCTGTGCTTATGCGGTTATGGCCAACCACTATCATATTGTTCTGCATTTGAGTGAGGCGGAGCAATCATCACTCTCCATGGATCAGGTACTCACGCGCTGGCAGTCTCTTTTTTCAGGCAATCAGCTGGTTGTGCGGTATTTACGCGAAGAACCGATGTGTGTTGCTGAACTGCAAGCGGTTAAAGACATTAGCGAACAATGGCGAGCGCGATTAGCCGATTTGAGCTGGTTTATGCGCGCCTTGAATGAAGGCATCGCCAAAGAAGCAAACGTTGAAGATCAATGCACTGGGAAACTCTGGGAACCGGATGCGGACAAGGGGTTCAAGTCTCAGGCACTACTGGATGAACAAGCTTTAACAGTCTGTATGACGTATGTCGACCTGAACCCGATTAGAGCAGCAATGGCAACGACACCTGAAAAATCTGACTACACCTCGGCCTAAAAAACGCATTGAAGAAGTTCAGAAAACCAAAGCCGATGCAAATGGCACTTTCCAACCGATTACCTCATTTCCTTTCGTGGGTAACCCACGTGACCCCATGCCACAAGGCTTATCGTTTAAACTCAGTGAATAACTGGCGCTACTCGACTGGACAGGTCGGGTAATTCGCGATGACAAGCGGGGGGCTATTCCGCCAATACCCCAAAAATTCTCAGCCGACTGAATATTGAAACCAAAAACTGGCTGCACAGCGCACAACATTTTGAACGCTCGTTTAAACAATTTGCCGGAAAAATCGACTCCGTTAAAACAGCTTGCCAATACTTAGGTTATCAGCGCATCCCAAAAATTGGGGCACTACTTACTTAAATTGGTTTAACAGAACCAAGCACGGAAAATTCAACAAGCCTGAATCTGAACTGTGCCTGAAATTTAGAGCTTGATCAAATTCACTGCGTTTTCACATCTACCAAGAAAAAACAGAACGTTAGTTCTGTTTCAAAGGCATCCGCTACTGACAAAACTGTTAAAGTGGGTGTCTAGAAAAGCTTATCGTGACTTTACGGAGAATTATGAGAAACTGATACAATTGTTAAGTTATCGTCATGATGAAGGTGCAGCGACGCCGATTACCTCGCAAGAAACTATCTATGAAACCTTTGCCAAGTCAGTCGGTTTGTACAATGGAAAGGCGAAGCTCGCTAGAACACCTTGGCCTGAAATGCTAAAAACCCAAGGAATACCTTCAACAAAACAGGTTGAAGATGGTGATGGTAACAAGGATTACTTGAAGCTTTGCTTTAGTTGTAAATATACAATTCAGGTTAGGAATGTAAGATTTGGCTTACCATACCGTCAATACATTTGGATTGGTGGAGTATACCCTGCGACGAAACCAAATCCGGATGCAGGCAAAGAAGGACAACCCGATACAATCCCACACCCCTATGCCAATCAAACTTGGTGTTTTGGGTACGGAGAGGAGGAGTGGATTGGAGGTG
>JBNKNI010000039.1:0-48220 GCA_050293765.1 Reinekea sp. | reverse complement strand
ACCAATCCCCCAACACCAACCGTATGTGTTGGGGCGAAAGGGGCGTAGGCGCCGGGCTGTACGCGGTAGATCAGTGTTAGCGATTGCTCATCACACAAATGAAACACAAAACCCTGTGTTGTAAATAAAGGGACCCATGCCGCTTGCTCACGCGACAGAGTAATCCAGATCAGGGCTTTGTTCTGTTCTTGCATTAGCTGTATGAGGCTTTCGATGTCCGCAGGGGTCGGAGCCTGTTCGATGACAGATACCTGGGCACCGTTGAAGGGATTATATTCAATTGCAAATGCGGTCACGTCGATCCTTAGCGTTATCCGTGTTCGCCGCTATTCTGGCAATTTTGCAATTGCATCGTCAAAGCGTTTTACAAAACAGGCGCTGAGCCGATCACAGCAGCGCATGCACGATGGTGTTATTCACCATCGACTCCAGCACAGTCTGTTCGATATCTCTTGCCTGCCCCCAGACATAAAGAGCCTCGCGCCAGGGCTGATCGTACTGGGTTTTGAAAATGTCGCGTGCCTCTGGGGCACGGAATCCCTCACCCATCAGTAAACCGTAGAGCCGAAGTGTATCGTGCGTGAGCCAGTGTTTGCCGAGTTCGCGTGTCAGCGTTTTCGGTGAACTACTGCGAAACGCGGGTGCGGGTTGTGCGCGAACCCAACATTCGATGACGTGCAGCATTAACGTGGCTTTGTCCGGGAAGTGGTTGTATACCGTGGGTTTAGAAACCCCGGAGGATTTCACCACCATGTCGACAGAGGTTCCCTTAATTCCGTGTTCCAGGAATAGGGCTAATGCGGCATTGGCGATTTGGTCTTTTTTAGAAAGCTGAGCCATGAAACTGCTTCTGGCAAATGGAATTGAACTAAACCTTACTAAACCGTTTAGTTAATGTCACGCGGCAATTGTTGTCATTGTTGCGGGGGAAAGGGTGGTTTTTCTGGGGGTCGGTTAACAAGGGCGCCAGTTTTTACCATCGGAGCTGCATTGTTCCGTTTGTGTACCATCCGCTTTTGTGGTGGTTTTTGCCCATTGCTGCTGGCTGTCACGGCGCAGAACGACGGTGCTGTTGCCATCGCGATACTCTTTGGTTTTTACCCACCATTGCGCTTGAGAGGGCGTGTTGGCATCGAAGGCATAGGGTAATTCGTTAACGGTTGCCACCAACGTCGACAACGACAGGTCGACATCCTGCTGCTGTATACGTTGCCAGTCGGGCAGGAAGGCAAAGGCATCGTTACCTGAGAAATAAAACTGACTGGCGAAGTCGGCATTGTCTTGTTGATAATTAACAAAGATGTAACGCCCATCGAAGGGGCGATTCAGTGAACAACCTTCAAAGCTGTTCACGTCTCCTCCGGCGAGGTTAACTAACTCGTATTCGACACCTGCCTGTCGCGCTGAAATTATTTCTTTGATGTCGCAGGTGTAGCGGTTGAAATTGCCTTGCCGCGATTCGACCTCCACGCTTTCACGAACCGACAAACCATTTCGCATCGTCTGCGAGACCTGACCAAAAATAATGGTATGGAGGACGCTGTTGAGGTCGTCGCTGACACGTTGCAGATGAAATGTTTGTTGGCCATTGTTGTTCAGGTTCAGTTCGCGGTACCAAGCTTCCGGAAACCGATCGTCGGCATCGCGTGAATCGAACTGATGGTAAGCGACACGTGCCCAGATGGCATTGGTATGTTGCAGCTGCAAGGCGCGTGTTTCTTCAACACTTTTAATCAGGCTGTTGAGCAACTGTTTACCTCGGGCTAATTCCCCACCACTCTTCGCATCTTGCAACCAGCTGAGCATTTGCGCTTCACTGATGTTGTAGTGTCGAATCGCGTCGGTGATGGCGTCTTCGATCAGTGCGTGGTCGCGCGTGTTCTGTTGCTTGAGTGTTTTTGCCTGCTCACAGCTGGATACTGTCGTGGAGGATTCGCCTGGTACTGCCATGGCTTGAGCAATCAGTTCTGAGAGTTGTGTTTTTGGAACCGTAGAATCGACGTGCCGTTGTTGCGCTGCGGGCGGTATGGTCAGGCGCAGTGCGCGGTCAATGGGGTTATTGTTTGCATCGAGCGCGCCTCGTGGTGCGTCAATGACGATGGGGGCAAAGCCGATGCAGCGATCATCACTGCCCGCCAGGTCGTCGATGTAATTTCCGGTTAAGCCGGTAATGGCACTGGGTTCGTTCAACTCCAATGTGCCATTGTAATTAATATCGAGAAAAACCGTTGCCCCACGCAGGTAGTCGGGCGCATTGTCATCCGCAAAGAGGCACGCACTGCCTAACAGCAGTGTCGTGCATAACGTTGCGAAATAATTTGCGTTCAATGACATCACCTGTGTTATCAGACTAAGGCGTCCCTTTTTCGGGTCCTTGATGACGCAACCGTGCCGCTGCGTATAGCGTGGCATTACACGGTTTTTTCCACGATGACGCAACTGTCTTTATGGTTACTCGACACAGGTTTGCCAGTAGACGCCATCGGTTCCGCACTGGGTTATGGACTCACCGTTTGCATAAGTGATCTTCCGTTTCCATTCACCTTTCTCATTTTTGGAGACCTTGTGCTCGTCGTCACCCTCTTTAAATGTTTTGGTTTTTACCCACCAATCCGCACTACCCATTTCTGTGTCATCGAAGCGATAAGACAGACCATTGAGCGTAGGAACCAATAAGTCGAAATCAATATAGTCCGATTGACTGTTCAGGTTGACCCAATCATTCAAGAACGGAAAATCTGTTTCAGTCGGGTAGTGGTACTGAGTACTAAAATCAACGTCGTCTATTTCATAGTCGATAAACGCATATCGTCCGGTCAGGATGGCGGCAAAGTCACTGACCACACAATCGTTATATTCCGTCGCGGTACGTGAAGACAAATTAACTAACTCATAGCCGATGCCTTCGCTGTACAGACGAACACCTTCTTTAATGTCGCAACTGTATGGGCTGTCATCACCTTTTCGGGATTCAAATTCAAAACTTTCGGTTACGGTGGCATTGTCGTAAGGCTGCGTTGTCTTGTTACCATAAATAATGGTGCGGATTTCGGTCTCCAGGTCTTCATCGATTTTTATCAGTTCGAAACGATTGATGCTATCGGTGATCAGATATGTTTCGCGATACCAGGCATCCGGGTAAGTGTCAGCGTCGACGTCGCGATCATCCGATTGGAAAAAACTGACCCGAGCCAGCGCGGCGTCCGGATACTGCGCCTGCAACTGTGCTGTGTGCGCAACACTGGCCTGTAAACCCTTGACGATTTTCTGGGCAATGTCAGAAGCGGCGATATCGCCCGAAGCCACAAAGTCGGCGAATATACGTTCTTGGGACATATTGTAATGTGCAACAGCCACGGCAATGGCGTCGTCAATGAGCTTGGTCAGATCCGTCTGTAAGACAACATCGGCTTTCACGCTGTCACAATTCAGATTAGACAGTGTATTGGCAGTTGCCTTTTTTTGTGCGCTTTGCCAGATGACCGACGTCAGCGGTGTAATGTGAACATCGGATTGGCTGGCGTTTTCGTCAAAGCTGGGTGGTAATGTCATGCTGTAGGCTTGAGTCACGGTGCCGAGGTCGGCATCCACGGCACCCACAGGAACCTGTACAACAAGCGGCGCGTAAGCCAGACAGCTGCGTTGATCCGGCGTCAGTGCGAGTTCATATTGCCCTGCGTTACCTGATAGAGCGGAGGGTTCATCACTGTCGGCGATGCCGTTGTAATTCAGGTCCAGAAAAACAGTCGCGCCAGATACGTAACCATCAATGACGCGTCCTGCAATCGTTGCTGTTGAACTTGTCGGCGGGTCTGTCGGTCCACATGCCGACAGTAAAATACTGAGTGAGAACAGAGTACCAAAAGTTTTGTTTAACATAGCATTTTCCTTTTTGAGTTGGCGATGTTTGGATCCTTTCGCCGTTTTTTTGAGCAAACGAAGCCTCGGGTGCTCAAAAAACGGAGCACCAAATGATCGTTAATAAATGGGGTTGTTGGGTTTAGGCGGAGAGCAGTCGCTGTCGCCGGTACTTATGAAATAAGGCGCTGAATAAAAGCCAAAGCAGGGTGAAGCCAAAAGTCAATGACATGAACAATGTGCTTGAAATTTCTGTGTCATTTGAACCAGTGGTGGTATAACGCACCGGTATGTTCATTTTCCGATTCGGATTGCGCAGCAACCAAGCCCAGCGTTGGCCATTGTTGTCCGGATAGAATACATCCAGCATCGTCAGCTCGGAGTCTGTCTGATGGAAAACCACAAATGTGGGGGTTTGTACCGTTGGGAATTCAGTGATGTCGGGTTGTCCGTCGATCAATCTGAACAGAAACGTTTTCTGTGCATTACCGAAAGCAAGGTAACCCTTTTCTGCAACGTCATTCACGAAATACCAACTTAAATCGACCGTTGGCTGTCGCCAGAGTACCGAGGTTATACTGTTTGCGTAGCGCAGAAGGGTTGAGTTGAGTATGGCGAGCTCCTGGCCTTGGAACGATACAAAAACCGGCACCGTGCTGGTCGGATTCTGCCACACCAATTCTGCTTGCTGCATAAAACGTTGATAACTGTTGCTGTCCTTTGTGTAGCCTTCGGTATTCAGCCATGGGTTTTTTAACGAACGACTTAACCAGTCGGTTTTGATGTCTTGTCCAGCACGGTAGGTTAAGCCCAGAGTCCGTACTAGGGGTTGCACGCTTCCCAGGTTGAGAACAGTCAAATTAATGCTGAATGGCTGTTCAGGTTCCTGCGCTCCGGTCGTAAAAGAGGGAATGCTCTGCAGCGCCATTTGAGTATTTTCCTGCCAGTGTCGTTCGCTCTCATTGTCGGAGACGAACTCGACGCTTGTGGACTGCTGTATTGCCTGCGCTGGCTCAGCGGCAAGCACCGGGAACCGTACCGAATAATCGCTCACCAGCAGGCAACTGAATACAAACAGGGCGGTTATGGTGGTTCGGCCGGTCAGCAACAGGATTTGTTGGGAAACAAAACGGAGCTTGGGTTGGGTAACAAAGGTGCCAACCAACAGAATAAAAATGAAAATCGGAAACAACAGCGCCAAATGCCATGGCAACACTGTCCAGGTCAGTATCAAGCCGGAGGCAACGAACACCAAGATGCTTCGGACCTGACGATATTCCGCGCAATAGTGTGCCACCAAAATAGCCGACAACGATGTAAACCAGACCCAGCCAAAAGCGACAATATCTAATGGCAAGGTGGCCGATGTTTGAATGGCCAACCAAATGACGGTCGGCACCAGCTGCGTCAGCGCGGCAACACTCAAAAACTGTAAACCGATTGCACGCAGGCGCGCACCGGGCGTTGCCCACAGTTGGCGCCACAAAAATGCATGACCGTTCTGCCAGCTTAAATAGGACACCAACAAAAAGTTTTCGAGCCACCAAACAATCCCGAACAGTGACGTTACATTGGTATCCGCATTGAGTGTCAGGGATTGTGTTGTTAACAGCATTAAGCCGATATTCAATACCGTCTGTGCTACCATCGCTGGCCAGTAGTGTCGATAGAATGTTGCGCTCATGAGCCCGCTGAGAGTCATACACTTGCTTCCTTGGCTGGTTGTAACATGGCTTCAATGGCATGTCGGAATGTCGGTTCAATATCGTGCAGGCTTTCGGTTTCGCCATGCCACGTGACCCGACCTTCGGCAAGAATCAGAACCTGATCGGTGAGCCGTTCCAGCTCATACATCTGGTGCGTGCTAAATAAAACGCACGGCTGATCGTCCATAAACATCTGACTGAGAATTTCCAGGCAGTGATTGATGGCAACAACATCGATCCCCAACGTGGGCTCATCCAACAGCCAGATTTGTGGATGTTGAGACAGCATAATGGCCAGATGCAAACCCGCTCGCTCACCCGTGGAAAGGTTGCTGTATTGCTGCTGTGAGTCGATGTTAAATACATTTACAATTTCGGTGAAGCGGGCATCGTCCCAGGTCGACTGTGTTTGGCTCGAACGACTGCGGAACAGGCTGGCCAGTTGACCGACACGAAGGTAACCGGGATACGCTGTTTGTGGGTGTATGTGACCAACCCGAGTTGAGGCGCACGCAATGTGACCGGTCAGTGGTTGTTCAGCACCGGCAATGAATTTCATCAGACTGCTTTTACCCGCCCCATTGCGACCAATGAGCCCATACATGTGACCGAAGTTCAGCGTGAGTCCGGGGATGTGCAGATGCCAGTCGCCCTGATACCGGTGTTTAAGGTTGGTAATTGAAATGGCCGGCTTATCCACGCGTATTATCCTCTGGTAATAACTCATCCAATGCTTGCAACAGTCGCTGGCGACTGACCCCAAGTGGGCGCGTTGCGACAATAAAGGTTTCTGCCGCGTTCTTTATCTGCCGGTCTATTTCGGCGTCACTGAAACGAACTTCGGTCTGGGCCACAAAATAGCCTTTGCCGGGATGACTGACCAAACTGCCGGACTGCACCAACAGACCGAACGCCTTGCTGATGGTATTGGGATTGATTTTCAGTTCTTTGGCTAACTGCCTAACACTGGTGAGAGCTTCACCAGGCGCCAGTTCGCCATGCGCAATCGCCAGTTCGACCTGGCGGCGGAGCTGGGCGCTGAGCGGTTCCTGATTGTCGGTGTGGAGCTTAAATGAAATGGGCATTCGACACGCTTATCAAATCAACTGCACTAAGGATAGTAGTGCAGTTAGTGCAGTGTCAACGGATATTTTAAAACCCGGGTTGTTGAGGAGGCGGATTTGGTGACAAACCCGCACGGTCACTGGGCGCAGTTATTGGTTTTTTTGAGTGACATGCCTGGCGAAGTTATCCAGAATCGCCTGCCACCCCGCCTTTTGCATGTCGGCGGAGTTCTGATCTTCGGCGTCAAAAACTTCGGTGACCTTAACGCCTGCCGCGGTTGCTTCAAATAAAACCTGAACCTGTCGGTCGTCACCGAGGGAATATTCTATTCGACTGTTTGGCTCGATAACGGTGTAGGTGCCGGCAAAGTCAAAGCCCATGGAACCGTCTTTGGCTTCCATGCGGGAACTGAATTGACCGCCCACGCGCAGGTCAACGTCACTGGCGGTAGTGTGCCAATCATCGGAAGCAGCGTTCCATTGCATAATGTTGGCGGGGGTATTCCATGCTTGCCACACCGTATCGAGGTCGGCATTGACGATGGTTTGAATGGTGATTTTCATGATGTCAGGTCTCCAGAGCCTGTGGTAAAAATCTGATAATAGCTGGTTTCGATGAAAAGCGTTTCAAAAGTTTTTTGAACTGAGGCCGCGTGCATTTTGAATAAAAAAATACAGAAAACCGCTCGGTCAACTTGGGCTAAGCTCCTACGATAATGTGAGTGTGCTCGCACGGAACCCATAAAAAGTGCCATTATTGCGAACGTATCCCGATAACTCGCTTTGCCCTATAGTAGCGTCCTTTGATCAATCGACTTTGGGTGTGACTTCTGCTGGTGCGCGGGTCAACTTTGTTTAGGGAACAGAAATCATGGGCATCGTTGTGGCATTAACCGCTGCATTATTTTGGGCCATATCAGCCCGCTTTTATGGTCACAGTGCGGCGCAGTGGTCGGTTTTTTTGTTGAACTTTGCCAAGAACCTGAGTGCCGTTGTTTTACTGGCTTTGGCGTTGTGGCTGTTGCCTATGCGCTTAACGGCAGATTGGCAAACGGTGCTGATCTTAGTGCTCAGTGGTGTGATCGGCATTGGTATTGGTGACACAGCTCTGTTTGCAGCATTAAGACGCATGGGCGAGCAGAATACGCTGTTGATCGCCGAAACGTTAGCGCCATTGCTGGTGGTGATGCTGGGGTTCGTCTTGCTGGCGGAAGAGCTGCATTGGCTGCATGGCGTGGGGATATTTTTGGTGTTGTTAGCCACCGATCTGGCCATTGGCTGGCGACGCTCAAAAAGCATCAACAAAGCAGCAGTCGGTTTTGCGGTGGTTGCAGCGGCTTGCCAGGCCACGGGTGCATTGGTGTCGCGTTATTATTTGAGCACCACCGAATTGGGCGTGCTGGAATCGGCTGTATGGCGTTTGCTGGGTGGGCTGTTGTTTGTGTCTGCGGTGTTGGTGGTTATGATGATGCGGCGCCAGACCATTCGGTATCAGCCTCTCACCTTGCGCCAGAGCAGTAAACTGTTTGTCGCGATCTTACTTGGCACTGTACTGGGTGTGTTTATGTTGCAATGGAGCCTGGACCTATTGCGCGCCGGTGTCGCACAAACGCTATTGGCTTCGAGTCCGTTGTTCGCCGTGATTGTGGCTTGGTTTAACCGAGATGCCGTGACCGCTAAGCAATGGCTGGCGGTTGTGATTGGGGTTGTCGGCGTCGCGGCGATTTCATTGGCATGATTACGGATGACTTAAATCTTATTGATTCAAGAATGCCACAGCTCGGTTTTTGAAAAAGTCGTCTTCAACCAGTTTGGTTATTTTGCCCGACTGAATACCAAAGTTGACGTAGCCGACCGAGTCCAATGGCATACCGATCCACCAGGCGATCACATAGCTTGCCGCAAATGCGTGAGTCGAGATGACCGACACTGTCGGCAGCGAAAGTGTATCAAGATATGTAAAAATTCTTCCGGCAAATTCTCGCTTGGTTTCAGCGCCTTCCACAATACGATGATCCATGCGGTTTGTTCCGTCTTCTGGCCTTATTCGATCATCCAACCAAGCTTGAACTTGGCCGTCCGCTTTTCCGAAACTCATTTCGCGTAACGCCGCCGTTGTGTCTAACGTGGCGCCGGTCGCTTTTACGATTTGCTCGGCGGTCGATTTTGCGCGCGCAAGATCGGATGAAAATACTGCCTCGATGTTGGCTTCTGCTTTTAACGTATTTGCAATTGTAATTGCATCGTTCACACCTTTTTCGGTCAGTGCTGAGTCGTACCAACCACCGACCCGACCCTCCAAATGATGCGCAGCTTCGGTGTGCGAAATTACGTACAGAGTTTTCATAACCGTTCATCCTGTTCAAGCGCGTGTTGAGTGATACCCAGTCGGTTACCAAATGGGGCAATCGATATAATAAAGCGTAAGTTGACGCAGTCCCAGTAGTCACTAGGGTTCTATATCCGGTATTATCCTGCGCTGTCATAGGTATCGGGTGCGCGAATGCTGTTTAAAGCTTCTCTAACAACTTTGTTTTGTTTGGTTTTCTGTCAATCCTGTGCAGCGTTGTCTGCTCAATGCAGTTCGGGTTGGAAAGTGACCGGTTACTACACACCGGTTGAGGCAGATTACCAGGGGCAGAAACGGCAGATCACTGTACAAGGCGTGGGTGCACTTGCTTTCAACGCTGACTTTCTCCGCGACGTGCAGATGGAAGGCTGGGGAAAGACACAGCAGGGTTGGTATCTGGGTTATTACGGTCGGCAGTGGCACAAGTCAGCCGAGCCCTTGGACGCAAGCGGTCGGTCGCTCGTGGTGGGTATCGCCGCGACAGACCCAAGCCACCTGGCTTCCGGTCTGCAATTCTATGTACAGTCTCAAACTGACTTTCTCAATGGCAAAACTTTTGTCGCCCGCGATGTCGGTCAAAAAGTTAAAAATAAGCATATTGATATCTATACGGGTGAAGGCACTCCAGCCAAACACGAAACCTGGAATGTCACCGGCAAGAATACGATCTGCTATCTATAAGTTTTAACCATTCATTTTTACTCTACATAACAGGGAATCATCATGATTGATAACTGGCTAACCCGCTTGCAGCACTGCGCGATAAGCTTGATGTTGATAACGGGATTGTTAGGGAATGTCGCAATCGCTTCGGATCAACCCTATCAGGAAATTGTTGAATTAAATCGGAAAATTCTGTTTCTCTTGTCCGTCGAATCCAGCAACGAAGTTGCGCAGCAGAGAGATACATTCATTGCACGCAACTACTACTATTACAAACAACAGTTGCTGCAGCAATTGGAAATGACTCTGCTCTCGGCACCCATCACTGAGCGGTCTGGGCAGGTAAATGAGCTGTTTCGCTATTTGAATGGCTCGCAAGTACGCGCCGCGGACGGATTGAGTTTTATAGATCTGGTGGATAATCTGCTGATGGAGCACGGGCAGGCTCCGTACTTAAGTCAAACCGAATTACGCCAATTGCGTCAGCTGGAACAACAGATGCTGGTGATTCAGCAGACCTACCAGAAAGACATCAGTGAGCTAACCAGCACATTGGGCAGCCGAGGACTTGAGTTGGAACCTTGGCAGGACTACCTGGATTTCCTGCAAACCCGATACGATCGAAACGATATTTACGAGCAGTTCAATAAACAAGCGCCCGCACTTGAAGAACCGGCTGTTCGGGGCGCAGAAGATAATACGAAATCGGACCTTGTCTGGGGTTACGGGATTCCGGACAAGACTGTGGTTTTGACGTTTGACGATGGTCCGCACAATCGCAATACCGCCGCGATTTTGGATACTTTGAAAGAATACAATGTTAAAGCTTATTTCTTTGCAGTGGGCCAGAACATAGGTACGGTAAACGGCGATACCATTAAGCTCAGCAAAAGTTCGGCGCAGCTACAGCGCGCGTTGAGCGAAGGTCATATTCTGGCTAATCACAGCTTTACGCATCCGGTACTCACCAAGCTCAGCAGTGAAAAGCAAAAGCAGGAGCTGTTGGATACTAACCGTTTGTTAACGGCCGTATCCGGTGGTGATATCAGTAATTTTCGCCCACCCTACGGCGCAAAGAATGAACAACTCGTCAAACTTTCACATGATTCGGGTATGCGCTCGGTTATGTGGAATATTGATTCGAAGGACTGGGCTGACCCGATGCCAGAATCCATTGTGTCTCGCGTGATGGAAGAGTTGGAGAAGAAAAAGAAAGGCATATTGCTGTTTCATGATATCCATAAACAGACTGTGCAGGCGTTGCCGGACTTGCTGCAAGCGTTAGCCGATAAAGGCTATAAGGTCGTAACAATAGACGGCCAACCCTTCACTGCGGTGAAAGAGACAAAACCTAAGGACGTTGCCGATGTACCCGCGACAAAGAGCCAATTGTATGGCAATAGCTGGGCATTGATCGTAGGCGTTAACCGTTACCGTTACTGGCCTCAATTAAGTTATGCCGTTAACGATGCGCAAGGTGTCGAGAAGATTATCAAAGCTAAGTACGGTTTTGAGGATGATCATGTATTCACGTTGTTGGACGAAGAGGCAACACGTGAAAACATTACCGAACACCTGGCTAATATTTTGTCTGACCCAGACAGAGTAAAAGAGAATGATCGTGTGTTCATCTTCTACGCCGGTCACGGTATGACGCGCGTTTTGCCCTCTGGACGAAACCTGGGCTACATCATTCCTTTTGACGCAGAGCTGGATAAGTTTCACAGCAAAGCGATTTCCATGACTCATCTGCAGGACTTTTCAGACATGATTCCCGCTAAGCATGTCTATTTTGTCATGGACTCCTGCTACAGCGGTATTGCGTTGACCCGAAGTGGCGGCAAAGTGGCGCGATCGAAGTATCTTGAAGAAATTTCGTCGCGGCAAGCGCGTCAAATCTTGACGGCCGGTGGCGCAGATCAGGAAGTGGCCGATGGCGGAGCAAACGGCCATTCTATCTTCACCGGTACTTTGTTAGCAGGATTAGCCGGTGAAGCAGACCTGGACCAAAATAATATTATTACGGCGTCTGAACTTGGTGCGTTTGTGGCACCGCTGGTTTCAGAAAACTCCAACCAAACTCCGGCCTTTGGCAACTTGGTCGGCAGCGAAGGCGGAGAGTTTCTGTTTGAACTGGCACCCGTTAATCTTTCTGACGCTGCCCTGAGTGAAACTGATCGTTTAAAAGCGGAAGTCCTGAAACTAGAGAAGGAAAATGCTGTACTCAAACAAACCATTGCTCAATTGACCAACAAGCAACTGGCACATAATGTTGAGCGCGGTATTGCAGATGAAATCACCACATTGTCCGTATCCAAGCGAAAGCTGAAGGCGAATGAGTATCATGCTGAAGGTCTAAAGCTGTATCAGGCGCAAGATTATAAAAAGGCACTGGAGGCGCTCCATAAAGCGATGCTTTATAACCCAAGCAATCCTGGTATCACGAACGATTATGGCTTTGTCCTGTTTAAAGATAAGCAATACGCAGAGGCCCTGTTTTGGTTGGAAAAGACCATAGAGTTGGACGCTAAGCGGATTCCAGTCTATTTGAATATCGCCGATACACTGGTTGAACTGGGTCGCACGAAAGAAGCGGTTCCATACTACCAGTATTATTTGGAACTCTACCCAGACACACCGTTACTTGAACGCATCGAGACATTTTTGGCGTCTTAAGATCGTTATCGCCATTTTCGCGCGTCAGTCCTGACGCGCGTTTTCTTAAAAGTGAACTGAAATCGCACCATCGATAATCACTTGGTGCATCTACGGATTTAACAGACCTGTGACGTGTGTTGAGTGATACCTAATCGGTTACCGAAAGGATCAATCAGCATGGCAACGGTTGCGTCCAAGCTGGTTATGGCCGGGCCACGATAAAGCGTGCAGCCGTTGGCTAAGAGGCTGTTTAAAGTGAGTTCAAAATCGTCCACCGCCCAATAGGCCACACTGCTGCTATGCCCGCTGGGGTTCTTGGCATCGGCAGGATGAAAACCAAGCACCAAGTCCGGTGTTTGAATAAAAGCGAACTGTGGGTTTTCATACTGAACATCTGTATTGAAAAGCGTCGCATACCACTGGGCGGCGCGATGAATATCACTGACAAAATATAAAACGGACTCGATTTTGAGGAGCATCAAACTTCCTTTTGGTTTGAGTTATTGCCGCGTCGACCAAAGCCGGTAGCCATACCCACACATCAGGGCAGCGAGAAGCAACCAGACGCCAATCACAAAAGCCGCCATCAAACGGCTGCTGGGTCGTTTTTCTGTTTCTGTTGCCTTATCGCGGGCACGCTGCAGTACATGTGTAGGGGTTAAACGCAGCACCAGTGCAATACCCAATGGCAGCAAAATGAGATCGTCCAAGTACCCGACCACCGGAATAAAATCCGGAATTAAATCGATCGGGCTGAGCGCGTAGGCCGCAATGAACAGAGCTAAGAGTTTGAGCAACAGCGGCATCTGCGGGTCACGGGCGGCAAAATAGACGACCAGAGTCTGCTGTTTTAATTGACGGGCATGTTGCTTAAGCTGCTGAATAAAGGGCATGGGTGGGATTGCACTTATCATCTAGAGAAACGTCGGCTATTGTGACCGGAAACCTTTAGGATGAACACTGTAAAGCGTTCTTTGCCGCGTATTGGGCGGAGCACCCCGAATGGTCCTCACTTAAACGTATTTAGCGTGTAAGTTTTCATTTCGGGAGCATCTGCGACCTGGCTGAACAGTTTATTTCTTGACGTTAAAAACTCATCAGATCCGAAGATTGGTTTGTAGTTCAACACGAAAGTGCCTTTCAGAGTTTTTCTCTCCAAGGGGCGATCCCCTTGAACCCCCTTTTGTCGCCCGCTTTGGTGCTCTTCCTAAATTGCCACTTTCTGCGAACGGTCGCTTGAGCGTGCATCCCTGCCCGCGCGGCGGTTGCAAGGGCATCCATGCCCTTGAATCCGTTGCGACGTGTCAATTATGTCAGCCAAAGCAGATGCGACGGAAAGGCTATTTACGCCAGTCATTGGTACATTGAATTTGAAGGTTAGTTTTTCCATTGAGAACCTAATTCATGCCAAGGTGTCCATTTTCCCTAGTCGTATCGCCGAATAAATGGAATGAAAAAAATGCTTGCAAGGCTGGCTTTGCTGGAGCAAACTTTACTAAACCGTTTAGTTAATGTTGATGGCCCGTTCGGTGTTTGAGATGGGTGACCAACCCCAGAAAGAGGAAATGTCATGATCCGCAGTGAAAATGGTTATTTCGGCGAGTTTGGTGGCCGTTATGTCCCTGAAATTCTATTGCCAGCGCTGACCGAGCTGGAAACCATGTTTAATGAACTGCGTGATGACCCGTCTTTCTGGCAGGAGTATTTAACGCTGACTCAGGAGTTCAGCGGCCGTCCGACGCCATTAACGCCTCTGCGACGCCTGTCCAAAGAACTGGGCGGTGCGCAGATCTGGTTGAAACGAGAAGATTTGAACCACTCCGGCGCTCATAAGGTCAACAACGTGCTGGGCCAGGGCTTGCTGGTACAGCGTATGGGTAAGAAGCGCGTTATTGCGGAAACCGGGGCTGGCCAGCATGGTCTGGCAACGGCAATCATGGCCGCTCGCTTAGGCTTGGAAGCCACCATTTATATGGGAGCCGATGATATTGAACGACAATACTCTAACGTTTTCTGGATGCGTCAGTTGGGTGCGGAAGTCGTCGGTGTCGAGACCGGTGCCCGTACGTTAAAAGAGGCGTTAGATGAAGCCTTGCGTGACTGGGCAGCGTCAGTTGAAACCACGCACTATGTATTGGGTACGGCCTGTGGTCCGGCTCCTTTCCCGGAACTGGTGTCTTACTTTCAGAGCGTGATTTCGCAGGAAATGAAACAACAGGCAATGACACAGATCGGTCGCTTGCCTGATGAAGTGGTGGCCTGCGTCGGTGGTGGTTCTAATGCCATGGGTGCATTTGCTGCGTTTCTGGATGATCCGGAAGTCGCCTTGGTCGGCGTTGAAGCCGGTGGTATCAGTTTGAAAGAAGGCGAACATTCTGTGCGCATGCTGCCGAACACCGCTGAAACCGGTATTGCACAGGGTTATAAAACCTTGTTCTTGCAGAACGAAGATGGGCAGTTGGGTGACACGCACAGTATTGCTGCGGGCTTGGATTACGTGGGTGTATCGCCCATTCTGGCCCACCTGTCCCAAACCGGCCGGGTGACGCCGGAAATGGCGTTGGACACCGAAGTGACCGAGGCCTTCAAACTGTTGATGAAAACCGAAGGGATCATACCCGCGTTGGAAAGTTCGCATGGTTTGGCTGGTGGCTTTAAACGCGCAAAAACCATGCGCCCGGATCAGCACATTGTGATCAATTTAAGTGGTCGTGGCGACAAAGATATTTTCAACATTGCCCGCGCATTTCCACAGCCGGAATGGTCTGAATTTTTACAACGCGAAAGCGAACGCGCAAAAGCCTTGTTCGCTGCAACGAAGGAGGGTAACTGATGTTTCCGAAACAAAACGATAAGCTGCAGGTGATGTCTCACGCGGTGGTCGGTTTCCCGAACCTCGATGAAAATGAAAAAGCGATTGCCGGACTGGTCGCGGCCGGTGTGAACCTGATTGAATTACAGGTACCGTTCAGTGACCCGGTCGCCGACGGCCACACGCTGGTAAATGCCTGTTACGAAGCGCTGAAACACGGTGGCTCCGTACGTGCCACGTTGGCGCTGGCTAAAAAGGTCAGCGCTGCACATCCCAATGCTTCCTTCATTTTAATGAGCTATTTGAATCCGTTGTATCGTTACGGTTTGGAGCAGCTGTTCCGTGATGCGGCAGCAGCGGGCTTTAAAGGGATGATCATTCCGGATATGCCAGTCGAAGAGTTTGAACCCTGGATGCCGTTACTCGACGAATTGGGTATCGCTCCAATCTTAATGGTGACGCCCAATACATCCGATGAACGGGTGGCGCGCATCGCCAAGTCAGCTCGGGGTATGGTGTATGTTGTGTCGCGAATGGGGGTGACGGGTAAGCAAACGCAATGGGGTGAAGAGTTTAGTCAGTATGTTGCACGGATTCGTCAACATACCGATTTACCGCTGGCCATTGGTTTTGGGGTGCGGGCTGCCAGTGATTTACAGGCCTTGACCGGGACCGCTGAAGTCGCGGCCTTTTGCTCAAAATACATTGAATGGCAGCGTGACAGCGGCAGTGACGAAGCCGCGAAGCTGATGCGTCAGTTATTGGTCGACGCGCAACTCGCCTAAGCGTAAGAGCGTCGGCACATTAAACCGAGCGTTGGCTCGGTTTTTTTTACTGGATGCGTTGAGATGCGGAGAATCTGGGGTCGTTCTGCATGTCTTGCAGTGCCGCATTGATTTCGTCCAGGTAGTTTATCCATGGACTTTGCTTACTCACCATGATGTGCAGACTGTTGCGCGAGAAAACGGCTTCGGTAAACATGAGTTGGTGTTGCGTATCCAGCCGTTCCAGCAAGGGCTTCATGGTTAACGGAAAGTCGATCAATGCATCGGCACGGTCGGCCAGTAAGAAGCGGATCTGCTGTTCATCTGTTTTAACGTACTCCGTCTTGATGCCGGCGGCCTTTACGGTGGACTCATACCATCCGTTACCGAACGTTGAGACCAACGTCAGGTCGGTATCGTAGATATCTTCGACGTTTTCAATGGCTTTGATGGCAGTCAGTTTCGGATGATTCTTCTTTACCAGCAGATTGAATTCAATGTTGAAAAATGGCGTCGGTATCGTCTCTGCATAAACTCTGCGATCATCCGTGGGTAATGTAATCAGAATATCGGCTAAGCCATTTTCAACCTCGGCCTGCGAACGCTTCCACGGTTGCCGGCGAATCTCAACCTCAAGATTCAACCGTTTTACAAACAATTCCGAAAAAATATCTTCGAAGATGCCGACAAACTCTCCGTTATCATCACGGTAGTCAATGGGGTACCAGTCCTGATCGTGCGTTGCCCAAATGATCTTGCCTGGTTTGTCTGCGGCAAGTAAGCCTGAAAGCGGGGTCACAACTGCGATTACAAAAGTCAGCATCAGAACAATTCGTTTCATAAATTTATCAGACTCACTGCTGGGGCGGTTGTTTCAGTGTAGCCGAACCTCGTTTGAGGATCATCTGATCAATTTGCGTCGGTGTGCGACCTGTTAAAACAGGCCAAAACTGTGCTGAAAATATGATCTGTGTGCCGTTATTATTCTCGAATCTTTGCTACGGTACCCTTGTTTCATTGCCTTCAGCCCGCGTGCTGGCTGCGAGTAACCCAAGTCACGCGAGGGCGGTTCCATGCTTTTCAGACAGCTCCGTGTGGTTTTTAACCCCCCTTCAACAAGGAATGCACATTGTGGTGCATGACACCGTTTATAAAAGGATATCCGATGTTAAAAAACACAGCTCTACTATCACTGCTGGTTATGGTTGCTGGCTTGAGTCACGCCACTACCCCGGTTTTGCCGGAATACGATGAAGCGACGCTATCGCTGATGGGCGAAGAAGAACAGGCTTATTATCGCTGGGAGCAGGAGTTTGTTCACTCGCTGGATTATCAGGACGGCATTATCAGTCTGCCCGGTGGTAAAGCGGTTCTGGATGTGCCCGAAGGCTTTTATTACCTGTCCCCGCAAGACACAGAGCGCGTATTAAGTGAGGCATGGGGTAATATTCCCAGCGAGGAATTGTCCCTGGGTATGTTGTTTCCTTCGCGCTTTCACCCCATGTCGGATGACTCCTGGGGCGTCACTATCGACTTTGAAAACGACGGTCATGTGTCGGACAAAGACGCGCATAAAATCGACTACGATGATTTACTGAAAGACATGAAGGCCGATGTGCGGGCGTCCAGTGAATGGCGTGTTGAGAATGGCTACGAATCTATTGAATTGGTCGGTTGGGCCGCCCAACCGTATTACGATGAACTGGGTAAAAAACTGCATTGGGCGAAAACTCTGCGCTTTGGTGATGCCGAATCGGAAACGCTCAACTACAACGTTCGTGTGTTGGGGCGTGAAGGTGTGTTGGTAATGAACTTTATTGCGAGTATTGAACAGCTGACCGATGTGGAGCAATCTCTGCCCAGTGTCATGGCCATGCCAAGTTTTACGCCCGGCAATACCTACGCAGACTATGATCCAAGCATCGACAAACTGGCGGCTTATGGTATTGGCGGATTGGTCGCTGGCAAGGTGTTGGCCAAAACCGGACTGTTTGCGGTAGCCCTGGTGTTTCTGAAAAAGTTTGGCATATTTCTGGTGGTTGGGATCGGTGCCTTCTTCCGGTCGATCTTTGGTCGTAAAAAAGAATCCTGATTGTTAAAAAACAAGTACCAGAAACGACACGAGGCAACGTTAGTTGCCTCGTGTCGTTTTGTTCATCCGCGTTGACCGCGAGCGCCCCAATTCATGGTGTTATCAACCAGTCTGGTCTAATTCCGGTGATCCTGACAGCCAGCCTTTTTGTCTTCCATAACCGCTTGCCACTGCTGTTTTTGTTCTTCCGTCAGGGAATCCATAAACGCTAGCATAAGGGCTTCATGCTCCTGTATGACCAACTGATTACTCTGCATTTGCTCACGCATGAGACTGCGATCGACTTTACCGTCCGCGCCCAAACTGTTCGCCATAATGTTGGTCATCATGTCATTTAGCATTTGATGCGACGCTTCCACTTGCGACAGCAGCCCAAGTTGATCGTCGGATAAGGTCAGGTTGGTTCGAACATCGTCAAACGACATGGAATGCTGACCATGACCTTTCATCATGTCGCCATGCGTACTGTGATAACCACCACTGAACGCGGCTGTACTGAGTAATGCCATTAACCCGATGGTCATAAGGTTTTGTACCCTGTTGCGCATCATAAGATTTTCCCGATGTGACATTGACGTCATCAAAGGTAGTTTATTCGTCGCACAATGCCTGCAGTTTTCGGTAAAGATCGAGCTTGAACGGCGTTAATTTTATAATGCCGGTCATGAACAACGTCTCCCGTGTTCGGTGAATGTGATCTGCCTGATGCTCTATCTAGTGAACGAAAGTCGTGTCCTGTTTTTTGCCGAATTCAGAGCCGATCAAAAACGCGGCACACAGCCAAACACCGCAGGCCATCATGAACAACACACCACCGTCGGTATTGCCCGCCGCGTCAACGATGCGATTAACACCCAACGGCGTGAACAGATGAAAAAATATCGCGCCAGATATCACCAACAGGGCGACTGCCGCACCATAAAACCGGGTGCGCGGCCATAACACGAGCATACTGGCAATCAGTTCAACAGAACCGACGCCAATCCCACCGTACTGCGCGAAATAACCTGCCAACCTGTCTGGAAAACCGATACTGCCCATCCAGGCTCCGATGGTGGAAAAAATAATGACCGTCTCTTCTGAGCCGGTAAATTTAAAAAACAGCGATTGAATAAAGACAAAGGCGATGTAAATGGCAGGGATCCAGGTGAGGTGTTTTTTCATAGCGGAATCTTCAACAGTGGGTCAAGTGACCGTCAGACTCTGCCAGGCAGGATTAGTTCTGCGCTTGGGTGAGTTTCGGCCACTTTAGGTGAAAATTCTTCTGACTTTGCCGCCATTGGTAGGAAGCGTGAGATACCCGAGTCGGATTGTGACGGAGCGTCAGATTGAACAGATCGTTCAAGCCATGCGGTGCAATAATCCTGAGTTGCCCTTGCTCCAAATAGGCACCGACGCAGGTGGCGGTTTCCGGCCAAGTGGCAATGCCGTCGGTGACCGATTGCAGAGAAGGTACAGCCTGTCCTGTGTCGGTTACATACCACTGATGCACGCGGGCCTGATTCACCACTTCCCACGGCACCTCCGGCAATGTTGCTTTCAGCAACTGGGCGTAGTGTTGTTCCGTTTCTGCGGCCAGATCGGCGTCATCGAAATACACCACATCCACATCGTTAAGGGGTGTGCGTTGTCTGTAGCCGTGCAGTTTATCCCACACAAAATTACGGATCGCGCCGGCGCCAATGCATGCCTGTGGAATGCGCAGCGTTTCAAGGCAGCTCAGCCAGGACATAAGTTGACTGTCTTGTTCGATCCAGGCGATGAGTTGTGGTTGATTGTTCAAGGTGTTGATGTACTTATAGTGAATCGGCCGGTTAAACGTTGTGTGGCTGCCCACCATGATACGCACAACAACAGAGACAGACCCGTCGCCGATAACAACACAAAGACAGGTGGCCAAACACCTGTTACTGCTGCGCCAATCAGCGTCAGTGCGACACCTGCTGCGGCGCCGGAAGACTGTCGTATCGTTGCCAAGTGGGTTGCTCCCTGTTTTGACTGATTGAAAATGAAATGATTCAGTGAAACATCGAAAAAGGTCTTCGTGCTGGCCAGGCAGAAAAATACCAGCGGAATCAGTACTGCGGCTAAGTCTGTTGTCAGCATCGCGGCGGTGAGCATGGCGAATAATACGCTGTTGGCCACCCAGGCAAGAAACATGGTTCGGCGCGGATAAACCGTAGCGTTGGCAGGGCGGGCAACCAGAAACGCACCGGTGAGCAGATTGCCGATGGCGGATACCGACAGCGCGAGCGACAAGGTGATTTTGGGCACCTCGTAGTAATTGAAACTGTAGGGTATCAGGTTGGTAAACAGCAGACTCAAGCCTTCGATAAAAATAACCGGCAAGCAGAACGTCAGTAAACGTTGCCACGGAAATTTCGTTGTTACCGGTGATGCGGTTGAGTTCGTTGCAGGCTGTGTTGTAGCTGGCGTCCAGATCACCAAACATGCCGCAAGTGCCGAAATCAGTGCGCTGGTGGCGAAGGCCGACAGCTCACCAGTGGTCACCGCGAACAATCCGCCTATGGCGGGCGCCACAATCTTGGACGAGGTGACAATCATGTTCAGAATACCGGCAATATTATGTCTGCTTTGCAGTTGCGAAACATAGGCAGCTAATGACGGTTGCATAAAGCCCATCAGCAACGAACGACAGAACAGCACGGCAATAATGCACTCAACGTTAGGCGCTATGAGCAGTGACATGGACAACAGACTGCGGCCAATCAGAGTAAACGCCATGATCTGTCGGAAGTTGAAGCGCAGGCTCGCGGCAACGAACAGTTTGCCGAACAGAAGCATCGGCAGCAGCATGGCAATGGCGACACCGCTGACCTGCAGCGGCGACGCGTTCATTTCATAACCGACGTACGTCAGGACGTTGATCAGATCCAGCCAGTGAGCGAAGCCGGAGAAGCCGATCAGGAATAAGAAGGGTAACAGTCGAAGCATGGGTTTATTTACAGTAATGGTTATATGTCCATACAATTAACCAATCTTACCAATACATGCAACTGGTCATTCGGTGTCGTGCCGGAAGCCCATGTCCTGTATTTTCACGTACTGCAAAGCTGAGGGCAGGTTACGTAAGCCTTGATGCAGAAATTCTGGTTTCAGGTCGATATCCGCTAATTGCGTCAATGGCAGCCATTGGTAAATCAGATCTTCATCGGGCTCGATGCCTGCAAAGATTTCCCCGGGTCGCATCGTGACTTCGCTGGTGATTTCTGCCAAAAAATAGTGCCCCAGTTCGTGAAAAGTTTGTTCATTGTAGTGAAAGAAGTTTTCTGCAAACCACAACGGGCGAATGACGCGCGCTGTTACGCCTAACTCTTCCTGCAGTTCACGGGCAACGGTGTCTTCTGCGTGTTCAAAGAACTCAACACGACCACCCGGTAATGTCCAGAAGGCTTCTTTGACGGCTTTGTGAACGAGTACGCAGTTATCTTTTACGATGACCGCAACGGAGCGAAAGTTGAATCGTTTCGCGTCCCGGTTAAACGTCAGCATGGTTTATTTCCTTCAGGTAATTGGTGATGCGGTCGGGTTGTTCCATGGGTAACATGTGTCCACTGCCTTCAACAAACGTGGCATTCATCAGTGTACTGCGCGCAACTAATGCGTGGAGCCAAGAGTGGTTTATCAACGGATCCTTGCGGCTGACGAAAAAGTGAATGGGTATGCCCAACGCAACCAACGGGTCAGCTAAATCGAAGCGTTCCGTGGTGGCCTTGAGTTGCTGCAACAAAACATCCGCACCCAGGTCGGCGTCCATTTGTATGATGCGCTGAATGCGTTCGTCGTTACGTGAACTTGGGTCGAGCAACGTTGCGGCTTTGGCGTTTGTGAGACCACCGTAACGATAGTGTGAAAGCCAGTTTAAGGTTGCCTGGCGGGCAGTACGTTCCTTGTCACTGAGCGCACAGGGTGTGTTGCTGATCAGGCTCAGCCGGGCAACCCTGCTTGGGTATCGACAGGCTATGCTGGCAGCCAGATAACCACCCAGCGAAAAGCCTAACAGGTGTGCCTGGTCTGGCAGCTGTGCTGCGAGAGTATCGACTATGTCTTCGACGGACGCCTGTTGTGGAATCGCCAGGTGTCGCAGTTCAATATCTGCGGGCAGGTTTGCCCGTAAGTCTAGCCAAAGGTCCGCTGTACACATGGTGCCGGGCAGGCAGTAAATGGTGGTCATAGGGCTTGTTCTGGTTGCAACGGAAAGAGGCGCCATCATACCGAGGTCTCGGCGGATGACCAGCCTCGTCAGGAAACCTGGCGCAACAGAGCGGTACGACGGAAGGTTTCCTGAATGATCTGCGCATCATTACTGGCGCGATGCCGTGGCAAATTTAAATCGTCACTGACCTGTTCTTTAACCGCATGCCACACCGCCATCTGTTGCTCAGTTAAAATCAGCTCCAGTGGGCTGACCGAAAAATTCATGGCGATTTTTGCTTCGTAAAACAGAGTTGATAACCACGGTTTGTCGACAACCCAGCCATCGCTGTAAAGTGTTTGACCGGCGTAACGCGCGTTGAGTAAGCGAGTCACTTCGTGAATATTTTTGCCGTGGGTTTTCAGGTGGCTGCGAGTAATGTGGTGAATACGTTCAGCGGTGTCGTCCCAGTATCGCCAGCTGGGCGCCGGTTGAATCAGCGTGCAAAAACGATCGCCACTGTGGTGCGCAACCCCAATTTCAATTGGGTAGCCAAACTGTCCGAAGCCCGAGGCTTCAACGTCAATGATCGACGGTACGGTTGTCATTGTTTTATTCCTTTGTCTCTCTTCTTATTGTTTTTTAATGGCCTGATGAGTGTCCTCCGTTGATCACTCATTTCTGTCATTAGGCAATCCCTGTGCCACTGCCCGTTGCCACGGCTGAAAACGCGTCGGCGATTCAGTAAAAAGTGAACTGCATCGCGTTAATGGTTGCGAAGAAGAATAGATAGTGAGTGACTCATACGCAAAGTTAAGGTCGCGATTCTTCAGTGAAGCTGCTTTTGTCTGAACAGAAGGCTGCGGATCATAGCGGTGTTTTAACTTTATGTTTCGCCACTTTTTGATGTGCCGGATGATTAAAGCTGCTGCAAAACCGGGTTGCCGGTAGAGCTGTCGACGAACACGAATAGGGGAAACAGCCGCGCCGTGCGGGTTGCGTTAACCCGGTGCGCGAAGGTTAAGGTGGTGCAGGTTTCTGCACCACTTTGAACGTTCGGTTATGGCATGCCCTGACCGGCAGCAGCAACAAAGATCTCAAACCAGGTGTGGCGATCCATGTCGATCTGCATTGCGTCGCCGAGGCCGCGGATTCGGTCGATATTATTGGTCCCGACCACCGGCAAAATATTGGCCGGGTGTTTCAGCAACCAGGCAAAAGCGGCCAGATCGATTCGGCCACCAAAGGCTTCTGCGGCTTTGGCCAGCAACGGGCGAACCCGTTGTGCGTCATCATCACTACCGAACAGTCGACCTCCGGCTAAAGGCGACCAGGCCATGGTGTTGATGCCGTCCAACTGCAACGCGCTCAAATCACCATTGATGAAAGAGTCTCGTTTCAACACGCTCAGCTCGATCTGATTGATCACCAGCTTGTGCTTCATATGGGCTTGCAATAAACGCCAGTCGTCTGCGATGAAATTAGACACACCAGCCGTGCGGATTTTACCGCTGTCAATCAATGCATCGAGTGCCGCGCCGGTTTCAGCCGCGTCCATCAGCGGGTCGGGGCGGTGGATCAACAGCGTGTCGATATGGTCGGTGTGCAGGTTGCGCAGGGACGCCTCAACCTGTTGGTTGATGTAAGCAGCGCTGGTGTCGTAAAAACCGACGCGCCGTTGCGGATGCTTATCTGACACCATGCAAATATCGCACTTCGTCACAATTTCCATTTTATTGCGCAATGCGGGGTCCGCTGCCAATGCCTGTCCGAACAGCGCTTCGCATTCGTAATTACCGTAAATGTCGGCGTGGTCAAAAGTGGTGATGCCTTCGGCCAGCGCGGCATCGATTTTTGCGCGCACGTGGTCAACACTGCGATTGGTATCGTCGGCTAAACGCCAAACACCGTATACCAGTCGGCTGAAAGTCAGGTCGGCGTGGTTGAGTTTGAGTCGTTGCATAGAGAATTCCCCGGATCGGTCCACAAAGTTGGCGTCACGATAGTGCGCGTTGGGGTCCTTGCCAAGTACGGGCTTCTAAACATTTCGTCTTTTAGTTCGAAAAGGTTGAATTTCTGGTCGAACCTGCCGATAGGAAGTGGCAACAGCTACCTAATTCGGATTATCCGTCTACGCTGAAATGCAGCAGTTTTTGAAGAGGCGACCATGCGTTTTAACACTATTCAAAGTCGTTTGTATCTGGGATTACTGTTCATCGGGTTGATTACCCTTGGCGTGTCCTACATGAATACCTCCATTGAGGAAAAAGCACTCGGCGAGTCGTTGGCAGAGACCAATTTGTGGAACAGCGCGGACAGCTATTTCGATTCGATCAACACCCTGATGCTGTCTGGGATGATGAGCACCCGAAATATTCTGCAAGACAAGTTAATGCAGCGTCCGGATATGGTTGAAGCGCGTATTGTGCGCTCGGCAAAAGTGATAGAGCTCTATGGTGAAGGATCTGGCAATCAAACACCGACAGACGAGTACGATCGCCGCGCCCTGAACGGAGAGGAGATCAGTTTTATTCAGGAAACAAATGGCGAACGGGTTCTGACCATCCTGCAACCCTTGGTCGCCAGCGCGGATTTCCGTGGCACGGATTGTTTGGCTTGTCATGCGGCTCAGGAGGGCGATGTGCTCGGTGTGGTGCGCCTGTCCAGTTCTCTCGCCGGGATCGACAGCCGCATTCAGCGCAGTGTCTGGTTAACGGTCGCGTTGCAATGCCTGGTGATAGCGGTGGCCTTTATCACCTTAGCCTTGTTTGTGCGTCGGTTGGTCATTGTGCGTTTAACACAGTTACGCGATGGACTGCATGAACTGGAACAGGATCTCGATTTAACGCGCAGCTTTGCCAGCAGGTCCGAGGATGAAGTGGGGCAGGTGTCCAATGCGTTGCACCGCATGATTCACAGCTTCCGCGACAACATGCAGGCGGTCGCCCATTCGACTGAATCGTTGGTCAGCGTATCGGCGCAACTCAGTGATGTGGCCCAGAAAACCGAAGCGGCGGTGAGTGCACAAAAAGGTGAAACCGATTCCGTCGCGACCGCGGTCGTTGAAATGGAGTCCACCGCCCATGAGGTCAAAGAGCGTACCCGAGACGCACAGCAGCGGTCGTCGGAAACCGATGAACTGTCCCGGCAGGGCATTGACGTGGCGGACACCGCACGGGAATCCATCAACCAATTGGCGGCTAACATTCGCGAAGCCGCCAATGTTATCGGTCAACTGGAACAGCAAATAGTATCGGTCAGTTCGGTTCTGGAGGTTATTACTTCGATTGCCGAACAAACCAACTTGCTGGCACTGAATGCAGCCATTGAGGCGGCGCGAGCAGGTGAACAGGGGCGAGGTTTTGCTGTGGTTGCGGATGAGGTTCGCTCGTTGGCAAACCGGACGCATGACTCAACCGATGAGATCCGGCAAACCATTGATTCGTTGCAAACTGAAGCGAAGAAATCGGTCAGCGCCATGCACAGCTCAACCGAACAGGCCACGCTTCGAGCGGAAGATGTGCAGCAGGTCGCCGACAAACTCAACGCCATTGCCGAGCATGTGCGTGATATGAACCAGCTGAATATCCAGATCGCGCAAGCGGCCGACCAACAGAATGAAACCGCCGGAGAGATTAACCGCAATACGGCGCGGATTCGAGATATTGCCGATCAGTCAGAAGCGGTTGCGGATCAGGCCAAGCACAGCAGCCAGGAGTTGGTGTCCATGGCCGAAGAACTGCGTCAGCGGGTCAATCGCTTTAAACTTTGAACAAACCCTGCCAGAAAAAATTTCACCGATGGAGCGGTGTGAACATTCAAACCCTTCGCTAAATACACCGAGCAAAGCAGGGTCACGCGGCTAAACGTGACCCCAAACGTGACCTTTTCCCGACGCATTCGTTGCTATTGTTTACGCGCGGACATTAACCACTCAAACAATAAACGTTGATGGCCGTCACCAGCCCATCACGTGAGCTTCTTCCCCGGGTTCCTGTGTCGGCTGATGTTGGGTGATGTCTATTCACCCCCGTAAACGCAGCAGTTTCCAACAAAAACAAAATCAACGCCTGGAGTTGACGATATGACCATTCTTTCCATGGGTGCAAAAACCAAACTTGCGATTGCGGTCGCGGGTTGTTCATTTGCCCTGAGTAATACGGCTTTCGCGGCCGACTATTTTGGTACCGACGAAGCCTTTGCGTCGGAATCTATTTACTTCATCATGACGGACCGGTTTGTTAACGGTGATACCAGTAACGACCAGCGTGCGCAGGGTACATTCGATATTGAACTGTGCCCTAACGGCACGAACATTGGCTACCTTGGCGGAGACTTCAAGGGTATTGCCAATAACGCAGATTACATCGCGGAAATGGGCTTTACCTCGGTCTGGATTACGCCAATCGTGTCCAACCCCAATGCGCAGTTCACTGGTGGTGGTGACCTAAGTTGTGGTGCCGGTGTGGGTAATGACAAAGGAAAAACCGGTTATCACGGCTATTGGGCGGATAACTTTTACCAAGTGGATGAGCACTGGGAATCGGCAGACCTGAGTTTTGCCCAGTTCAACGCTAAAATGGAAAATGAATTCGGCATTAAGACCGTGTTGGACATTGTCGCCAATCACGGGTCACCTTCTTATTCCATGCCGTTTCAGATAGACAATTTTGGTAAATTGTTTGATGAACAATGGAACCTGAAAGCGGATCATCAGAACCTGCAACCGAACCAGCTGGATCACAACAACCCGCTGCATCAGTGGTACAACAAAAGTGGCGGTTTGGCGCAGTTGTCGGATTTGGCAGAAAGCAATTCAGAAGTCATGGACTATCTGGTAGGCGCCTACCTGAAATGGATCGATCAGGGCGTGGACGCCTTCCGTATCGATACCATTGCCTGGATGCCGCATTCGTTCTGGAAAGAATTTTCCGACCGAATCCGTGCGGTACACCCGGATTTTTACATGTTCGGTGAAAATTTCAATTTCAACGCTGGCACTATCGCGCAACATCAGAAGCCTGAAAACGGCAGCATCAGCGTGCTCGACTTCCCCGGCAAAGCGGCCATCACCAGTGTCTTCCAAGACCCGAACTCCGATTACGCCAACATCACCTGGTATCTGGATCTGGCGAAAGAAACGTACACCAACCCTTATGAGTTGGCGACCTTCTACGATAACCACGACATGGCGCGCATGAGTGCCGCTGGCAACAGCAACGCCTTTATCGACGCCAACAACTGGCTGTTCACTACCCGCGGTATTCCCGTGGTGTATTACGGTTCTGAAATGATGTTCATGAACGGCTTGAGTGAGCACTCCGGTAACCGGAATTATTACGGTCAGGATAACGTGAATGCCGCCCGCTCAACGCCGACTTTCCAAAGCCTGAAAGCCATCGCGAATGTGCGTAAGAATTCCATCGCGTTGCAAAAAGGTGTGCAGATTAATGGCAACATCAGTGGTCAAACCGCGACTTTATTCCGTGTTTACGAAAAAGACGGTGTCACACAAACCGCGCTGGTGATGCTCAACAAGGGCAACAGTACCGCTGCGTTCAATGTCGATGCCATGGTCAGTGCCGGTGATTGGGTCGACGCTGAAACCGGCGAAATCATAACCTCGACCGGGTCAATCAACACAAGTGTTGGCGCACACGATGTGAAAGTTTTGCTGCTCAACGCACCGACCACCAATGCAGCAATGCTCAAAGCACTGGAAGGACCTGCGGCGAAGGTAGAAGTGACCCCTGAAATTCTGGTGGCAGGTCAGACCGTGAATGTGTCATACGCCGGTATTCAAGGCAAAACCTACGACTTGCATTGGGGCATTAATAACTGGGCCGGCGCGGGTGCGCCAGCAGGTGACGTCACCATGACGTTCAATAGTGAAACGCTGCGGTTTGAGGCGTCAACAGTGATTCCGCTGGATGCGACTCAATTCGATTTCGTTTTCCATAACCTGACGGACAATACCTGGGATAACAACAATGGCGCCGACTGGCACGAAGCTGTCGAGCCGTTCAGTTGCGATACCTGTGTTCCGGAAACCCCCACAAACCTGACGGCGACCGCAGGCGATGCCCAGGTGTCCCTGAGCTGGACGGCCTCAGCCACGGCGACGTCCTACCTGATTACCGTGGTCGACGGTGATACTCTGACGGTGGTGGAAAGTCTCACCAACAACGCGGTTATTACGGATCTGGTCAATGGCACCACCTATGGATTTTCCGTTGTCGCGGTGAATGACAATGGCCCCAGTGACCCCACCGCAGAAGTGTCAGCTACGCCATCGGAAATCGTGGTGTTTAACTCGAACCTGGGTGACGGTGCCACTTTGCACGTGACCGGTCTGGCGTTTGCCAACTGGGATCCGGCGAATTCTCTGTATCAGTTGCGGATGATCAGCGACAACACCTGGCAAACGACGGTGGATGTTCCAACCGCGTTGAACAACACACCTTATAAATTTACGTTGAATGGTGCCTGGAGCGTCAACTGGGGTGGTGGCGCGAGCGGCACTACGACAACAGTGACGCGCGGTGGTGCCGATGCAACCGTTAATCTTGCCGCAGGTCGATATGTGTTGACTGTTCAGGAAGGCAGTTCCGTCGACGCCGGTTTAAGCGTCAGCTGGGACTTGGCCGGTGATCCGGTGCTTGCGGTGAACCCTACCGTGTTGGATTTGGGTGATCTCGTCGTGGATTCAACGACGTCCGGTAACATTACTTTGTCTAATGCCGGTGGTGGCGCGTTGGTGGTGAACAGTGTGGACGAGTCCGCCACCTGGATGGATGCTGTGCGCAGTGCATTAACCATTACCGTGAATGTGGATACTGCAGGTTTGGTGGTTGGACAGAGCTACAGCGATGTCATTGCCGTAAGTTCTAACGGCGGCGATCAGTTTGTCGAAGTTCGGTTTAATGTTGTTGCTCAACCGGCGGGAATCGACGTCACCTTTACGTGTTATAACGGTACAACCACTCCGGGGCAAAGCGTCTACGCCATTGGCAGCGTTTCGGTCTTGGGTGAGTGGGACACCGCGCTTGCCGTAAAATTGAATCCAACCGGATACCCGACGTGGGAAGACGTGATTCAGTTACCTGCCTCGACTTCCGTTGAATGGAAGTGTTTGAAGCGCGATGAATTGGACCCGAGTAAAGATGTGGTTTGGCAGGGTGGTGCCAACAATCAGCTGACAACACCTGCGGTCGGCACGGCTAATACCAGTGGTGCTTTCTAACATTCGCTAAACAGTGTGACTGTGTTTGCCTCGCCTTGTGCGGGGCTTTTTTGTTGAAGACCATCAGGTGTCTATTGTTTGCCGCAACAGTTCCAGCACTATCTCAGGGACAAATTTCCGCTGCGTGGTAATGGCGTAGAAGTTTTCAAAAATATCGGGAATGCGCTGGTACTCATCCAGAATTCCCTGTTCGATTTCATCCTTTACGACGACGGGGGGCAGCACCGATAACGCGCCCGTGTCACGCGCCAACAGGCGCAACATGGCCATGTCATTGGATTCCGCCTGAACATCGGGTTCGTATTGCCAGGCCGCGCAATGCGCGTTGAATGCCATGCGGGTTTCAGAGGCTTTGCTGGTGAGTACCCAGCGCACATTTTCATAGCCTTCGGGGAACGTCGTGCTGATTTTTTGATGCTTGGGGCCAACAATGGCCAGGGGTTGCCGGGACACCAGTTTGGTTTGCCATTGGGCATCCAGCAAATCCAGACTTACCGGTCGGTTGGTTAACACCAGGTCCAGTTCATGGTTGGTCAAACCGCTCAATAACTTATCCATGCTCAGCGATGACAGTGAAAAACTGACATTCGGTTTGGTCATTAACGGACTGATAAACCGTTCGACAAAGTTTCTCGATAACGTCGTTAACACCCCAATCGACAAATGTTGTTGTTCAGACACGGCGCCTTTTTTCAGAAAAGACTGCAACTCTTCGCCAATACCGAAAATATCGTTGGCGTAGGCCAGTACCCGTTTTCCGGTGTCCGTCAGCGTCAGGCGCCGACCCACCCGTTCAAACAACGAAACCCCCATGGTGTGTTCCAGTTGTTTGATTTGCGCTGACAGGGCAGATTGGGAAATGTGCAGATCACGGGCGACTTGTGTCAGGTTGCCGGTGACGGCCACCCGCCAGAAATAATGCAGATGATGATAATTCAGTCGATTCATGATTCATCAACCCATATTGTTAATAAAAATAGAACGTTTTCTGAGTTTATATCTATTTTTGTTGTTTTCCTAATTGAGACATACTTTCGTTAACGTCAATAGATGGGATATATGATGGTCTGGTTAACGTCAATGTTGTTTCTGCTCATTCCTCTCAGTCTGGCCGCCGGTGGCGTTTATGCGGGGCGTCGACCGGGCGTGAATCCGGGCACGGCGATGGTGCGGCTGACGCTGGTACTGCTGGTGGTGTACCTGCTGGCGATGATCAGTGTGGCCTTCTTACCCCAGCCAGATCCCTCGGCAAGCGTGCTCAGTCTGTCCATTTTGAACCGGGTTATGATTGGTTTGGTGGTGTTCATGACCGTGATCCTGGCGGCTTATTCTCGTCAATATATGGCAGGTGAAACCCGGGTCGGTTTTTACTGGCGCTGGCTTCTGTTTACCACGTCGGCGGTTGCCCTGGTGGTGATGAGTAATCATCTGCTGCTGTTTTGGCTTGGTTGGTTGGGCATCAGTTTGGCACTGCATAAATTACTGACTTTCTATCCTGACCGGCCGCGGGCAGTGCTGGCTGCGCATAAAAAGTTTCTGTTGGCGCGCACGGCCGAAACCTTATTGCTGGTGGCGTTCGTACTGTTGTATCACCAGCACCAAACGGGCTTGATCAGTGAGCTGATGGCGCATTTCAGCAGGGTTGCGGCCAATGAAACCTTGTCGCTGACCATGACCGATCGGATTGCGGCGGTCTTGATCGCCATCACCGCGTTGATTAAATGTGCCCAGTTGCCGATACACGGCTGGCTCATGCAAGTGGTGGAAGCGCCAACCCCGATCAGTGCGCTGCTGCATGCCGGTGTGATTAATCTGGGCGGTTTTTTATTGATCCTGTTCGCGCCGCTGTTCAGTCAGGTTGCATTCGCCCAATGGACGGTACTGATCATTGCCGGTCTGACGACGTTGCTCTCCGCGCTGATCATGAGTACCCGAATCAGCGTCAAAGTGCGCTTGGCCTGGTCAACCAGCGCTCAAATGGGGCTCATGCTGTTGGAAGTCGCCCTTGGCCTATACGAGCTGGCACTGTTGCATCTGCTAACCCATTCAGCCTACAAAGCGCACGCGTTTCTGAATGCCGGACACGCCGTCTATGACGATATGGTGCGCCGGTTGTCACCAGCCCGTTCCCCCAGTGCGCTTGACTGGATGGTTGCTGCCCTGGTGTCAGGTGCGGCGGTTGCGCTGGTTATCATCGGCTTGGATTATCACGGGCCATTAAGCAGTTGGGTGTTGCTGGCGTTGGCTTTGACCATGCTTGTGGCACAACGGCAGAGCCTGTTAGTTCGCGCCAAAGTGCTGCCGATGGCCGGCTTGGCGTTGGTACTGGCAGTAACTTATGGCGCACTGAAAGCATCTTCTGGCGCATTATTGCCACCTTATGGGTTAAGTCCCGAGGCTAAGTTCAGTGCGCCGGATATCTGGGCACTGGTTCTCTTTGGATGTCTGTTTTTCATCAGTTGGCTGTTGCGCTACCGGGCCGACAAACCGCTGATGCAACGGTTGTCGATGGTGTTGTTTGCGGGACTGTATCTCGACGAATGGCTGACCCGGGCGACCATTAAAATCTGGCCGGTTCGGATGCCACCACGCGAGCACGCCAAGAAACTCAAGTTGACTCAATTACAACGTGCAGAGGAGTGTTGATATGACCACAGCAATGACTTTGGCCGCCACAGTAATTTCCTCAGAGAATAAGGCGTCTGGTTTAACAACATTGACTGCATCGCAACGCCAGCGGTTGGCCGTCGCGTCCGGCAATATCGCACCGTCGTGGCCACTGGATCAGATGATCGCAGTCAACCCGTTCTGGCCAATGCGCGATCAGCGTATTGAGGTGGTCGCGGCGCAAATGACTGCGTTAGCCGGAGTCAACCTGTTGATGCCGCGCAGCTACTTTCAGGATTTGTATCGTCGTGGCGAAATTTCCTCAAGCTGTCTGCTGCAGGCGGCAGAGGACATGGGTATAGCCATGACGGAAGTCGAGCTGGTGCATGCCTTACGCGTCGAGGAGCCAGAAGCCCAATGGCACACCATTGCTGATTTCCTGGATCATCAACGCGACCCTCACAAAATGGCTTGGAATGATGAAATCACGCATCAGATCAGTCAGTTTTGCGCCGCGCATTATCAAGCCCAGCGTCCAATATTGGGTCGGGGGCAGATCAGTGACCAGCCAGATCTGTACCGCCATTGGCTCGACGTCACGCGCCA
Organism: Reinekea sp.; assembly: GCA_050293765.1. Classification (GTDB taxonomy): domain Bacteria; phylum Pseudomonadota; class Gammaproteobacteria; order Pseudomonadales; family Natronospirillaceae; genus Reinekea. The sequence continues at coordinate 15,641 of JBNKNI010000039.1, read as the reverse complement.
CGATCGTGGTTTAAGCATTATTGTGGATGAGCCTGGGCTCAACCGATTGTTTGGCGAACTGCCCGACGATGCTGAAACCTTGTTGGCGCAGGCTATGGCTGAATTGGATGTGGATGATCAGACGGTAGCCCCTTACGCGCATTCACTGTTATTGAGCATTAACGGGTGGGCTTCCTGGGTGGCATACCTGCGCTGGCAAGGCGAATTGCACGCGCAACCCCGTGACGAAATGCTGGCTCTGCTGGCGATTCGTATGGCTTGGGAACTGGTGATGTGGCGCTATTTCCAACGGAATTACCCCGCCAGGTTTAAACAATTGACGGGGCTTTGGTCGCAAGCAAAGCATCAGTTACCGGACCTGTTGGCTGATCATGAGCGCGCACAACGGCCACTCTGGGTGTGGGCAAAAGCCGCAGAGTTCAGCTATCAGCAACGTTTAAATAACCGGTTGTTAGCCGCAGAGCCGCAGCGTCAAATGAGCCCTTCTCTACAGGCGGCATTTTGCATCGATGTGCGCTCGGAAGTGATGCGCCGCGCCCTGGAAGCGCAAAGTGATGAAATACAGACCTTAGGCTTCGCAGGGTTCTTCGGCCTGCCACTTGAGTACCAACCCAAAGCAGGGGCGTTAAGTCGGCCCCAACTGCCAGGCCTGTTGAAACCGTCGATCCGCGTTACCGAGGTGGCACAAGTCACGGGCGAAACCCTTGCCCTGAATACCCGTGCCCGCTGGCAGACGTGGTCGCAGGCAGCTCCTTCTGCGTTCAGCATGGTGGAATCGACCGGTTGGTGGTATGCCTTTAAGTTACTGAAAAAATCCTTTTTCCCCTCGGCAGAAGATAATCCAGTCAGTCAGTTGTCGCATCAACCGAACTGGACTCTCACTCAGCAGGAACAACCGCTGACCGTGCAGGCCAAAGCCGAACTGGTGCACGGCGTGTTAACGGCTATGGGTCTGCGTGAATTTGCTGAAACCGTTATGCTTGTAGGGCATGGAAGTCACACGACCAACAACCTGCACGCCGCCGGTTTGGACTGCGGCGCCTGTGGCGGCCAAACCGGCGAAGTTAACGTGCGGGTGCTGGCACATCTGCTGAACGATCTGGACGTTCGCCGTGCATTGATCCCTTTGGGCATCATCATTCCGGCGCAAACGACCTTTGTCGCCGCGCTGCACAACACCACAACGGACGAGATTCGCTGTTTTACAGACACGCTGTCGGATAATCACAAAGATTGGTTGGCCGCCGCCGCCAAGCAAGCACGTCGCGAACGAGTCGCGCGCTTGGATGCCTCTTTGTCAGACGCGGACGATCGTCAGATTCAACAAGCCATTGAGCAACGCAGCACCGACTGGTCGCAGATTCGACCGGAATGGGGTCTGGCGAATAATGCCGCGTTCATCGTGGCCCCGAGAGACAGGACCCGCGGTATTGACCTGGAAGGTCGCAGCTTTTTGCATGACTACGACTGGCAGCGTGACAGCGACTTCACCATCCTGGAAGCGATCATGACGGCGCCAATGGTGGTGACCAACTGGATTAACATGCAATACAACGCCTCTGTCACCGATAACCGGAAATTCGGCAGTGGGAATAAATTGTTGCATAACGCAGTGGCCGGGCATATTGGGGTTTTCGAAGGCAATGGCGGCGATCTGCGCATTGGGTTAGCCATGCAGTCGGTCCATGACGGGCAGCAATGGATGCACCAACCGCAGCGGTTGGCGGTATACATCGCGGCACCGCGTGAACCTATCGAACGTATTACAGCAAAACACGACAATGTCCGGCATTTGGTCGATAATGAATGGCTTTATCTGTTGCGCTGGTCGGATGATCAACGCATTGAACGCTACTATCAGGGGCAATGGACGTCGCAAGCCTGACCGAATAACGGGGTATTCTGACGGTACGGTTGCCGGAATACCCCTTGTCATTGCAAGGACAGTCAGTCCGGCAGCTGCAGTCGGTCGAGAGTCGCATCCACATTGTCGTGGCAGAACGACGGTAAGGGACGGTTACGCCCTTCACTGAGCAAGGTTACCAACTGGGCAAACTCTTCATCGCCGATTCCATGGCTGGGGTGCATGAAATAGCAGGTGCTCAGATCGGTGAAAATCGATTCATAGGAATTGACGTCAGCCTGGGTAATAACCGGGTCGAAAGGAGACCAGGTGACAATGGTGGGCACGGAACTGGTTTTGCCGTGTAACGCGGTAAGATCGGGCACCGTCCAGCAGTAATCGACCATTTCAGGGTAAGAGCCGTAAACCCCAAAGTCACGGAAATTGAAGGTGCTCTCTCCCGTCAATTCGTTACACTCAGTCCATTTGTTTGGAATGTATTCAACAATATCCGAGTCTGAAAACGGCGCGATGCCATAGGTTGCAGGGGCGTCTCTGAGCAGATCATAGAGTTCGTTAGTCATCAGCCCCGCGGAAAAACCCTCCGGATGAGCCAGGTGCAGCGCCATCCATTCTTGCAGAAGATCAAAATCAGAATACATCAGATTAAAAATACCGTAAGCCCATTCGCGCTTTGAGACCCGCTGATGATTGATACCGTAGACCGCTGCTGTCGGTGATTCAAAATGATTAATGAATTGTTGCAGCTGTTCGCGCTTTTCTGTTTGTCTCTTACCAGGCAGGCAAGTGTCGAGTAACACGCAGGCTTCCGCAAACTTACGTAATGCCAGTCTGAGCTGCGTAGATTCTGACCAGATTTCCGTATCAGAAGGGATGGTGCTGACCGGCGCGTCCACCAGCAATGCACGGGTGGCCGAAGCATCCAGCAAGGCCATCGCGCTGGCGACCCGGCCGCTGTAGGACGTTCCGGTGACATACCATTCGCTGATTTTCAGGTGGCGGCGCAGACGGATGATGTCGTCCGCGTACGTTAAATAGTGATATTGCGTCGGGTCAATGCCAGAATCCAGCAAACGTCGTTCACAGTCGTCTCCTGGTTCGTCGTCGTAGCAATCCAATTCATTGGTTACACCATGTCCTCGCAGTTGAACGACGATAACCCGGTCAACGATAGGTGCGACTTCCGCAAAAATAGCGATCAAACTGTTGGCTGTATCATAGTCGATGCGCCCACCAGGTCCGCCGATGCCAGCGACTACCCAGGTAATGTCCTGTGTGGTCGCTTGAGGGTTGCGTTGCCATTGCCAATATTCGAGATGATGGTCGGCATCCAGTCGGAATTTCTGCATGGGTGCATCGTAGTCGAAGATCATCGACGGAGTTTCTTGACGGATACTGTCCTGAATATACAGGGCCAGTCCCAGCAGGGCAGTCGCGACCAGTGCTGCGGCGAAGGTGTTCAGCTTTGTCATTTCGTTTCCTTGAAAAATGATCAGACACAAAAAAAGCCGCTTGCGCGACTTTCAATGTTTTCACTGCGGTGAAAATGGTGCCTAGGAGAAGACTCGAACTTCCACGCCCCGAAGAGCACCAGCACCTGAAGCTGGCGTGTCTACCAATTTCACCACCTAGGCATAGCAGTGACAGTAGTTGTCAGTCCTGACAACTGGGCGCGGATAATAATGTCGCTCCGCGCACCTGTCAATCATCCAGAGACAATATTTTTTAAAACCCGTTCAGCGGCGTTAATAGTGGTTAAAATATCGTCATCGCTGTGCGCCAGAGACATGAACCCGGCTTCATAACTGGATGGTGCCAGATAAATTCCTTCCTGCAGCATGCCATGGAAAAATGCATTGAATCGCTCTCCATCACATTTACCAACGTCGGCAAATGAAGCGACCTGCGCTTGGTCGGTAAAGAACAACCCGAACATGCTGCCGACCTGATTACTCGTCATCGGTACGCCCAACGCCTTGGCCTTTTCGACAATACCGCTGGTTAACGCCCGGGTTTTTTCGGTCAGTTGCTCATACACACCGGGCTTGCTGATTTGCTCCAGTGCGGCCAGACCTGCCGCCATGGCCACCGGGTTTCCGGACAGGGTACCGGCTTGATACACCGGACCCACCGGGGCCAGATAATCCATGATGTCAGCGCGACCGCCGAAAGCGCCAACCGGCATGCCGCCGCCGATCACCTTACCCAACGTAGTCAAATCGGGTTTCACACCATAGTGTGCCTGTGCCCCGCCTAACGCGGCGCGGAAACCACACATCACTTCATCAAAGATCAACACCGAACCGTGGGCATCACAGACCTCTCGCAGAGCTTCCAAAAAGCCCGGCACCGGTGGAATGCAGTTCATGTTGCCGGCAATGGGTTCTACAATAACGGCTGCAATTTTATCACCGAGTTCGGCGAAGCAGGCGCGTACCGCATCTGCATTGTTGTATTCCAGTGTGACGGTGTGTTCAGCAACGGAGGCGGGTACCCCCGGTGAGGTTGGCACACCCAAGGTCAGCGCGCCGGATCCGGCCTTGATCAACAGGCTGTCGGCATGACCGTGGTAACAACCTTCAAACTTCACCAGAATGTCGCGACCGGTAAAACCACGCGCCAGGCGAATAGCCGACATGGTCGCTTCGGTTCCGGAGTTCACCATGCGAACCTTTTCGATGGACGGCATTAACTGGCAAACTTTTTCAGCCATCTGTATTTCAAGTTCTGTTGGTGCACCGAAAGACATCGCCTTGTCGACCTGAGCGTGCACTGCTTCCAAAATGGCCGGTGCGCCGTGACCTAAAACCATCGGTCCCCAGGACAGCACATAATCGATGTATTGTTTGCCCTCGGTATCGGTCAGATAGGCGCCTTTGGCGCTGTCGAAAAAGACGGGCGTGCCACCGACCCCTTTGAACGCCCGAACCGGCGAGTTAACACCGCCTGGAATATGCTGTTGGGCGCGGGAAAACAGATCTGCTGAAGGCGTAGACATAAATATTGACCATCTCTGTAGATAATTTCGCGCCTATTCTGACGAGCCAGTCGGGGTTTCGCAAACCTGAATTGCGTGAAGTTGGTTAAAACTTAATCAATATGGATGGCAGATGTCATGAAAAGGGTCACTTTTGTCGGGATTATTTGAAACGAAGGCCTTAGCGTGGGTATCATGGCGCGATGTTTACAACCCTCGGATGGTCTGAGATTCATGACTGAATCTGCTCCTTCGCACTATTTAGTGCCGTCAAAGCTTTCTGTACCGTATCTGCCGCCGAATGCGATTCATCGTGTTCGAGTCGATGATGCCTTTGTCGCAGCCTGTAAACTGCCGTTGGTTGTGCTCTGTGCTCCGGCCGGTTTCGGTAAGACAACAGCCGCCTTACATGGCTTTCAGGCGCTTAAAGAAGATGAGCCGGAAGCCCGGATGGCGTGGTTATCTCTCGACCCGGAGGATACCGATCCCTATTCCTTTGCTGCTTATTTTATCTCCGCAATTGCCAAACAGGTGCGCCTGTCTGACCAGCTGTGTCACGCGGGTGTGCACGACCGCAACACACAATTGAAATCCTTATTCGGGCAATTGTTGTTTGAGTTGGATCGTATTCATCAGCGCCTGATTGTTGTGCTTGACGATTATCATGCGATCGAGTCGGAAGAAATTCATTCGGCTGTGGCTTATCTCGCCAAGCACTTGCCGCCACATGTCACATTGGTACTCACCACGCGCTCAGATCCACCGGCCAGCATTATGTCGCTGCGCCTGCAAGGGTTGGTCGCTGACATGTCAGCGGAACTGTTGGGGTTCAGCGTCTCAGAGGCACAGACCTTTTTCCAACAGGTGGGAAGTGGCTTCCAGTTGGATGAGCACGACGTTAAGAAATTGCTGGAACATGTCGAAGGCTGGGCCGTTGGTTTGCAGCTGATTGTCCTGGGATTGAAGTCCAAGCCGTCATTTGATGAATTGAAATCGCGATTGGAGCAAAAAGACCTGAACGCCATCGATTATTTCGATTCCGAGGTGTTCGACTCGTTACCCGCAGACGTTAAAAAATTCCTGCTCAGTACCAGCATCGTTAAACGTTTCAACGCCGATGTTGCGGAAGCGTTGACCGAGAATATCAATGTGCATGAAGTGCTGGAGTATTTGCAGCGTCAGCATCTGTTCATTGTGCAATTTAATGAGCCGCAACAGTGGTTCCGTTATCATCACCTGTTGCGGGACTTCCTGAAGCATAAGTTGTTAACGCAATCGGGCGGCGATGTCCGGGAGTTGCACCATAAGGCCTCGCAGGCGTTCCTGAAAATGGGTTATATCGTCGGCGCGGTGGATCATGCCATCCGCTCGCAAGATCAGGAGCAGATCACCAATATTCTGCGCACCTACGGTGACGACCTGATTCACAAAGCCCATTACGACCTGGTGAAGCGTTGTTTGAAAGAGCTCAGTGATGAAACCATCACGGCCGATTATCAACTCACACATGTCTGTTGTTGGGTCGAAGCGATCTTTGGTAACCCAAAACGGGTTGATGAAATTCTGCCGATGGCTGAAGCCAACATTACCGATGATACCAAAGACGCCAATATTAAACGGGCTGAGTTCGCCACCGTGCGCTCGCAAGCGTACTTTTCGATGGGCGATTTCGTCCGCGCGGAACAGGCCGCGCGCACCGCATTGGATTTGTTTCCCGATAACATTACCCGTCGTCAGTCGCCCTTGTTGATCTATGCCAACGTGAAGTTTGAACAGGGCGAACTGGACCGGGCGCTGTCCATTTATGAAGAAAGTGAATTGCTGAGCCGGCAAGAAGCGAATCACGATGCCGTACTGTGGAGCCTGAACCAGCAATCTCAGATATGGAAACAGCGCTGTGATTTCAATCGTTCGATAGAACTGGCCAAAGAAGTTCAGGAATACGCCAATCAACATAACGTGAACAGCGGTTTTAACGCTTGTTTCTCCTTGTTTAGCCAGGCTGAGTTGGCGCTGGAGGCTTACCATTTAAGGGAAGCCCGGCTGCTGATTAATGAAGTAGGGCTGCTCTGTCAGAACTGGGATGAATTCTGGGCGCAACATCTGTTTGGTTGGCTGTTGAAAATGGAAATGCTCAAGGGTAAACCTACGGTTGCCCGTGACCTGTCCTGCCAGCATGAAGGTATATTGGCCCGCGAAAATGTTGCCGAGCATCTCATTCCTTATTCCATGGAAGTGCAGTTGCTGTACTGGTGGCAGGCTGAAGAATACAAAAAGATTGAAACCTGGCTGAAGGCAACGCCGCCCGTCGAAAAATGCCACAGCATGCGTGATTATGTTGTGTTACGCGCTCAGATCTACGGGCATATTGCGTGTCAACGGTATCAGGAAGCCGCGAAACGGCTGGAGCAGGTTTATTCGCCGTTGCGCGAATTTGAAGGTCGCCCGTACCAGTTGGAGTTCATCCGTTTGGGTCTGCTGCAGGTTGCCTTGTTGAATCTGCAGGGCAAAGAAGACGAAGCCATGGCCGAACTCATGCTCTTGTTGCCGCTCATCCAGCAGTACTCCATTGTGGCCAGCATTCTGTTTTTGCGCCAATGGGTAATGCCGTTATTTGAGAAAATGGATATTGAGCAGTTGCCGGAAGATCAGGCCCGGTTTGTGGAGCAACTGCTGATTCTCTACAAGCAACGCAACACTTCCAGTCGTCGCGGCGAAGAAGAAGTGCCGGATGGCCTGCTGGCGTTGGGTATTTCCAAGAAAGAATGGCGGGTACTCCAGTACATCATTGACGGTAAGAGCAATGATGAGATCGCGCAAACGATGTTTATTGCCGTTAGTACCGTAAAAACCCACATCAACAACCTCTATAAGAAGTTGTCTGTGGCAAACCGAAAAGAAGCCATTGCTCTGGGTAAAGAGCTGGCCACCAGCGGTTTGTAGGATCAAAACACGCAGGTGGTGTGTGAGTTTTTAAAATCCACCTCGCGGAATATCAACCGACAGACGCATAGCCGACCGCCGCTTCGCGTTTTAGACTGAGCGCATTCCTCGATGAATACCTTTGTTGGGGATTGTCTAGTTGATAGGTAGTCTTTGAGCCAGCCCACTCGGGCTGGCTTTTTTTCTGTCCGGTTGTCGATAGCAAAAACAGCACACGAGAGCGGTGTTAGAGGTAAGTTCAATAACAGATCCGATAGTTCGGGTTTGCCTTTAAACAATGTCAGTCGCCGCTATAGACAACAGATCATACGTATCCATGCTGTCGCTGACAGATCGATTGAAAGGCGACAAAAACAGTACACTTGCTGAATTTCCGATCGCAAAATAGATCATAAAATTTTATATCACTTCAGTTGGTGTAAATAACCAACCCGCACTGCGTTGGCTGACAGGTATTGTGCGAGACAACGGATTCAACGCCATGGACGGCGTTGAAAGCGCCGCGCGTGCAGGGATTGCCGACGTGTCGGCGCACGCTCAAGCGACCGTTCGACCGAGCACGATAACGGGAAGAACACCAACGCTGGCGGAAAAGGGGGTGCAAGGGGAGCTCCCCTTGGAAAAAAATCCGCCAAGAGAATCTTGCAGCAAGAAGCAAAACTGTATCGCTGGGTCGCTTTCGTCTTCGACGCAAAAAACTCTCATTGCAACCAAGTCCCAGAAGGATGTCAGGGGCACAAATCAAAAACGAAATGTTGTTAAAAAGGTTTCACCACAACCATGATAACAATCACGAATAAAGCGATGACTGGCATTTCATTGAACCAGCGAAACCAAACGTGGTTTTTGACATTATTGTCGTCTTTAAAATCGTTCAGAATTTTCCCGCACCAAAAGTGGTAAACCACCAATCCCAGCACGAAAGTGAGTTTGGCGTGCAGCCAACCCATTTGCAGGTAACCCGGAACCAGATAAATCAGCCAAGCGCCAAAGATTAACGCAAGGACCATCGAAGGCGTCATGATGCCGCGATAAAGTTTGCGTTCCATGATTTTAAAGCGGTCCTTACTGATCTGATCTTCAGACATGGCGTGATACACGAACAATCGGGGCAGGTAAAAAATAGCGGCCATCCAGGTTATAACAAAAATTATGTGCAGTGATTTAATCCACAGCATTAGTGCAGTTCTCCTTCAGTTGTCAATACGGCGCTGAGTTTCGAGCGAGTGACCAGGCCAATCCGGAATTCGTCCAGCGGTACCTGTATGCCCACCACATCGTCGCTTTGTAATATCTTGATGCCTTCCAGCAATGACACGTCATTGTTGATGATGGCTATTCGGCTGCGATCAGGGATCACTTTCGCCAGGTAGTCGAGCAGATCGACACTGTCTCGGTTTTCCAACAAGGTCCAGTGTTCAAATTGTTTCTGCAGGGTGGTCATTGGCAGTAAATAGCTGCTGGTGCCAAAGCGGAACACAACGAGGCGACGGTGGGTCGCCAGTAGCTCTTCGATCGCGTGGGTATCCATGTTGCTGGACATCACGCAGAACTGTTCTGTCGCGATTTCCGTCAGGAACCGGCTGGCCAGAGCATTGCGCATGGGGTGCGTGGTGATGTGCAGGCCCTTGTTCGCCAGCATCGTTTGAAAGATCGACGGTTGCAGGAATAAAACCTGACAGGTCAGGTTCGATAACACCACGACGATCATGGCCGGGAACATCATTTGCGCGCTCAACGATAACTCCAACACCGCGGTTAGCGCGGCCAGGGGCGCGTGCAGTAACGCGCTCATCAGGCCAGCCATCCCGATCAGTGCGTAGAAGGAATCGTTGCCGTCGCCCGGCGCAAGGTAGCCAATCACGGCGCCAGTGGCCATGCCGATTACCAGGGAGGGTGCGACGATGCCCGCTGGAATACCTAAACCGACGGCTGCCGACGTTGCAACCAGCTTGCCGACCAGTATCGCTAACAGCAGCCACCAGGCAAACTGACCGGTTAAAATTGCGTTCATGGTGTCATACCCAAGGCCCATGACCTGTGGCAACATCACGCCCAACAACCCGGTAATCAGGCCTGCGAGCAAGAACCGGTACTCGACTCGCACCAGGTTCAGGCTGAGGAATTGCTTGATCAGCTTATGCATGACCGCAGCGACGACGCCCGTGGCGATGCCCGTTAATAACAACCAGGGTCCGTCGGCGTATTCAATTGCTTTGACATCAATCTGAAAGAAAGCCGGATGATCTCCGAGAAACAACTGCGCCATGGCCGCTGCGGTGACGGATGCCGCAACAATTGGAATAAAACCATTCAGGCTGTATTCCATCAAAACGACTTCCATCGCAAACATCACACCCGCTAATGGAGTACCAAAGGCAGCTGAGATAGCGGCAGCGGTACCGCATCCGGTCAATAGACGCAACTGGCTCGGGGTGCGATTGAGTTCGTAGCCCATTTTGCTGGCGATGGTTGAGCCAATATGAACAGCCGGTCCCTCTTTGCCCATGCTGAAGCCGCTTGCCAGGGCGATAAGTGCAGCGAAAAACTGGTAAACGCTGTTTATGACGGGGAGTTTTGCGCGTCCGCGCTGCAGGCGGTCGATTACATGGGCAATGCCCACTTCCTGAATGGATTTCTTGGTCAGACGTGCCAGTAGGATGAGTACGATGGCGCCTGCGATTGGCAGAATAAGACGCACCCAGAAGCTAAACCCACTAAACCCGGCTTCCGGGTTGCCATGCAGAATGGCCAGGACTGCGTCAATCGCCACCATGAACCAGGCGATAACCATGCTCGTTGCGATCCCGATTAAAATACCGAGCAGGGAAAGCAGCGCTAAACTGTTGCCCTGAAAAAAGACCATTTGCCAATGTTTCTTAAAGCGCACTGAGTTCTCTGAAGTGTGACGTTGTTTGAGCAAAACTGATCATACCCGTTTATGATGCAATTTGTTACAGTACGGCGGTTATGGTTTGTGGAAGACAAGGTCTGGGACTTGTAGATGAGTAAGGTTAAAGGCTCGGCGGTAACGAACTATAGGGTTGTTCCTTACGCACCGGTGAAACACGCCGCACTTAGGTTTGCAATGGTTGTTGTCGTTGTAGGCATGGTCTACGCTGCTTTCTGGTATGGTCAGCGCAGTGGAATCCGCGAAGAAGCGGAATTGATCAGCCAGCGGAATCAGTTGTTGCAGGAAGTAACACAAAGCACCAGCCGCGAAGAAGCATTGCGGCAACGAGTGGCGGTATTGGAAAACGCCGCCTTTGTCGACAAGGGCTCCGTTGACGACGTACGGCAGATTAATCGCGAATTGAGTGATCAAATCGCACAGCTTGAAGAAGAAATAGCATTGTATCAGGGCATTATGTCGCCTTCGGTCGACTCCGCCGGATTAACCATCCAGGAAGTGACCCTGACACCGACACCGGCTGAGAACCGTTATCGCTTCAAGGTCATGCTGACGCAAGTTGGAAATAACACCAATTATTTGCGCGGCTTTGTCGGTATTAATGTGTTAGGCGTACAAGATGGGGCGGTCGCCGCGTTCCCGTTAAAAGAATTGTCGTCTGAAATCAATGAGGTCGATATCAAATTCAGGTATCGTTACTTTCAGGACTTTAAAGGCGAACTCGTCCTTCCTGAAGGTTTTACGCCTGATCAGATACAGGTGATCGCACAGTCGGTTGGCACAAAGTCAGCGCGTGTGGAAAAAGCTTATAACTGGTCAGATTTGGAGAACGGAACTAATGTGGGGCAGTGAAAAAACCGTGGGCAAAAACGTTACGTTAATAACAGCAAAAGCAGAAATTCAGGGTGATATACGCATATCTGAGGCTCTGCAGATTGAAGGCGCCGTTAAGGGGAATATCCTGGCCGACCCGGACAGTAATGCCGAAGTCACTATTGGCATCAAAGGCATCGTTGAAGGGGAAATCCGCGCACCGCATGTCGTGATAAACGGCGAAGTCAAAGGCGATGTCTATTCATCGGATCACATAACGTTGAATAAAAATGCACTGGTCACTGGTGACGTGCATTACGTCATGATGGAAATGGTGATGGGTGCCAAGGTCAATGGCAAGCTGTTGCATGTGCCCAGCGAGAAGGGCAAGAAGTCCAAGCCAGACCTGCTGACAAAGCCAGCGCCGGTCGCTTCTGCGACATCAGAAACAAAATAATCTTGTATAAGTTGGGTGTAATAGTTGACTGTTTTGCTCAGGTATTGATAATTCCCCTTCAATTCGAGGGTATTTTGAATGACTGAAGCTACTGTTTCGATGGCGGAACCGTTAATTATTACACCGGCTGCCATAAATAAAGTCCGTGAACTTGTTGCGGAAGAAGAAAATCCTGATTTGATGCTGCGGGTGTTTGTAACCGGCGGTGGCTGTGCTGGGTTTCAATACGGTTTTACTTTCGATGAAGAGCCCGCCGAAGACGACACGTTAATTGATAAGAGCGGTATCAAATTCGTCATAGATTCGTTGAGCGTGCAATATTTGGGTGGATCTACTGTTGATTATACGGAAAGCTTGGAAGGCAGCCGTTTTATCATTGAAAACCCAGCGGCAGAAACTACCTGTGGCTGTGGTTCCTCGTTCTCTATGTAATTTGCTGTTCGCAATGGTCCTCGTGGTTGGACCGTTGACGGTTAAAGCAGATTCACTTCATACCGGCGATGTTCAGACACCGGATTTCATTGCGCAAATCGAAGCACATACCCCATCGGAGTTGAGCGACATACTGCATCGGGTAGACAGCCTGCTGTTGGAGCAAAGTGGCTTTCCGTCGAGTCGTCCCCTGGCGTTGGTTTTACACGGTGAAGAAGCTCGGGTTTTCTTACGTGAGAATTATCAGCAGAATCGCGAACTGGTTGACCTTGCTGCTCGTCTGGATGCGTTCAACGCTATCGATATTCAAATCTGTGAAACCTGGTTGCGCGGTGCATCTGTGCCTAAAAGCGACCTGCCAGCCTTTGTCGATACTGTCCCCTATGGTCCCGCGCAAGAAAAAGCCCTGCTGGAGCAGGGCTACGAGTACTTCTGAAAAACCAGATTAAAACTATTCGAAGCTTTGCAACAGGTTGTTTGCATAGGCTTGGTCATAGACGCCTAACTGACCGATGACATTTGACGCGTAGTTATCGAAATCAGCCTTAAATTCTTTGGCCAACGGCTGCGCGGTCGGCAATTTGACTGTCTGCGGGTTTTTGTGGACCCCGTTTACCTGAAATTCATAATGTAAGTGTGCGCCGGTTACACGCCCTGTTGCACCCACGTAGCCAATAATCTGGCCCTGTTTGATTCGGTTTCCGACCTTGGCGTATTTGGAGAACTTGCTCATGTGTGCATACAGTGTGCGGATGCTTTCGCCATGCTGAATAACCACCACATTGCCAAAAGTTGACGAATAGTTGGCTTTAATGATCTTGCCATCACCTGCGGCTTTAATCGGGGTGCCGACCGGGGCGGCATAGTCTGTTCCTTTATGCGCCACGATTTTATTCAAGACAGGGTGTTTTCGATTCGGGTTAAAGCTGGAGGAAATCCTGAATACATCTAATGGTGTTCGCAGGAACGCCTTTTTCATGCTGTTGCCGTCGGGTGAGAAATAATCGGTGCGCCCGGACGCATCGGTATAACGAATGGCAGTGACTTCGCGACCATTATTAATAAACTTCGCCGCGATAATCGGACCGTCACTGAGTTTTTCACCGTTCAGGTAATTTTCTTCATAGAGCAAGGAGAACTCATCACCTTCGCGGATATCCAACGCAAAGTCGATATCCCAGCCATAGATCGTGGCTAACTGCATAATCATATTGTCTGACAGACCTGCGTTTAAACCTGCCATAAACAGTGAGTCGGAGATGACCGCCTTCGCGTACTTGGTGTGGATTTCAGGCGTTCGTTCAATTTTGCTGATTTGCGCCGTGCGATCATCATTAATGTCGATTTGGTAGGACAGGATTGGTGATTCATTGAAGCTGATTTGCTTCAGCACGGATTCTTTGTCGAAGAGGAAGATGAATTCCTGACCCGGGTAGATTTTCTCAATAGGCTTTTTAATTTCAGGATCGCTGATCAACTTATAAAGGATAGAGACGCCGGCTCCGGAACGTTCAAAAACGGTAGACAGCGTATCCCCGGATTTGACAATTTCGCTGGTGGATAACAGGAGCTGCTCATCGTCGAGAACTTCGGGTTCGGGAATGACGATATGGGCTGGTACTTCGACCACAACCGACCGGCCCTGTGACGGCCAGAGTGCGACTAGCAATACCAGAACGGAGCAGGCGGCTAACGCGAGAAAATGCGTACGCGGGAACAGCTCTGTTTTCTTAAAAATTTGAATAGTCATGATTAATGCAACAGTTAACGCCGATACTTAATGTATTTTATCAGCTTTTTAAGGTAATTGTGCTAACTGATAGCACATACTGATATAATCAACCAGTTTATTAATGTAGAAATTGTTTAAGGAGACTCCATGAACCTGGAGCAAACACTGGCCGAAATTCGCCGTGGAACGGAAGAGATTTTGGTCGATGATGAGCTTGTTGAAAAGATCAAATCTGGCAAAACGTTGCGTATTAAAGCAGGCTTTGATCCAACAGCGCCGGACCTGCACTTAGGTCATACCGTATTAATGAACAAGATGCGCCAGTTTCAGGACTTGGGTCACACCGTTATTTTCCTGATTGGTGACTTCACTGGCTTGATCGGAGATCCAACCGGTAAGAGCGCTACCCGACCGCCATTAACCCCGGAAGAAATAGAGGCAAACGCCCAAACCTATAAAGAGCAGGTCTTTAAGATATTGGACCCTGCCAAGACAGAAGTCCGTTTTAATTCTGAATGGTTTGGCAAATTGGGTGCGGATTTCATGATCAAGCTGGCTGGCAAACAGTCGGTTGCCCGCATGCTTGAGCGAGATGATTTCAAAAAACGTTATAAAGCCAATCAATCGATTTCTATCCATGAATTCCTATACCCCTTGGTTCAGGGTTACGATTCCGTGGCGTTGGAAGCCGACATTGAGCTGGGTGGCACCGACCAGAAGTTTAACCTGTTGATGGGGCGTGAGCTGCAGAAGGGTGAAGGTCAGGACCCGCAAGTTGTGATCATGACACCGCTGCTGGAAGGTTTGGATGGCGAAAAGAAGATGTCCAAATCTTTAGGTAACTATGTCGGTATTGCAGAAGCGCCGGGAACCATGTTCCAGAAGATTGTCTCAATTCCCGACGCTCTGATGTGGCGGTGGTATGAACTGTTGTCTTTTAAATCACTCGAAGATATCAGTAAGTTAAAGGTCGATGTCGAAGCTGGCGCCAATCCTCGTGACATTAAAATAGAGCTTGCACGCGAATTGGTGGCTCGTTTTCATGGTGAAGAGGCGGCAGCAACTGCGCACAAAGGTGCTGGCAATATCATTCAGGACGGTGAAGTGCCTGAAGGTACGCCAGAAGTGGTTGTGGACCTGGAAGGTCAGGGTGACCTGCCCATTGGTGCTGTCATTAATAAGGCCGGTCTTGCAAGTAACTCAGCTCAAGCAAAAGATATGTTGAATAATGGCCGGGTTAAGGTTGAATGGAATACGGTTGAAGCATCATTGAAACTGTCTCCTGGCCGTTATTTGATTCAGGCCGGCAAGAAAAAGATTGCTTGGGTTGTCTTAAAGTAGCAGGGAATAGTTCAATCTATATAGTGCGTAGATATCAATTACTCCATCAAGTCCGTTCCGACGGGCTTTTTATTGTCCTGCGGAAAAGTAATTAAACTAATTTCAAATAAACAGTTGACGCGGGTAATTAAATCCTTAATATACGCCTCCCTGCTGCTGAGGCGGCAGGGA
>JBNKNI010000038.1:0-52142 GCA_050293765.1 Reinekea sp. | reverse complement strand
GAAAGGCTGTGAACCAGCCGCATGAGTCCCATCATGATAGACGCTTCTAAAGTCGATTTCTGACCTCTCAATTTTAGACCAACCAATCGAAAGCCATTGCTGACATTGGTGTAAATAACCATTCCGTCGCATCTGCTTTGGCTGACTCAATTGGCACTTCGCAACGGATTCAAGGGCATGGATGCCCGAAGAAGCGCCGCGCGTGCACGGATGCACGCTCAAGCGACCGTTCGAAGAAAGTGACAATGGAGGCAGAATACCAAAGCGGGCGACAATAGGGGGTGCAAGGGGATCTCCCCTTGGAAAGAAACATCCTCCAAGAGATCTTTTGGTTAAAAACGGAACCAAAGTCTTCGTAACAGATTTCTAAAAAACCTAGGTGAAACTAAGTCACGCATTTATGCAAATACCACAGGTACAATGCAAATACGCTGTAGTCAGTACCAGCCGGGTTATTCCCCTGCAAAACCGAGAGCCAGACGCCTTCGGTTTTTGGCAGAATAGGTAACGAAATCAAGAAGCGTTTGACAGAGTTTAAAGCAGACTTACCAATAAAAAATCGATTCAGTTGTTCTCAATGTCATCGTCTTCGGTAATGTCATTGCTATCGTCATCCAACGAGTCTTCGGCCGGTCTTGCTGTGCGTTGCTGTGGCACTGCCATCACTTCAAGATAAAACGACGTTAAACCCTGTGCCTGAATGGCGTCGATTTTTTTATTGATCTCGGCAACATGAATGTCAACCGCATCGGCTTCTGTGTTGCCGAATCGGCAATCAAAACCCCAGAAGTCAGCCTCGGCTGGCAACGGCTTCTTGCGTTCGCGAGTCTGATATTTTTTGATTTCGTGTTTAATGGCTTCCACGCGTCGATCAACATTGATTTTCGGGTGCAGCAGGGAGAAGGTCTTTTTCATGATTATCCTGAACGGGAGGGGGTGGGGTGAAAAGTGGCTGAATTATAGGGTAGATGGGCAATTGCGCAAGGCATTTGCCCATGGGAGTGACGTTTAACTGAACGTAAATCCGTTGTTGGTTATGGT
The DNA here is from genome assembly GCA_050293765.1 of Reinekea sp. Classification (GTDB taxonomy): domain Bacteria; phylum Pseudomonadota; class Gammaproteobacteria; order Pseudomonadales; family Natronospirillaceae; genus Reinekea. The sequence continues at coordinate 51,101 of JBNKNI010000038.1, read as the reverse complement.
CATGGCTTGCCCGGTATTAATCGACTCCTGAGCCGCTAACCCCAGGACGACAGCTTTCAATCCGTCATCGATGCTGACTTGAACCGGCGCACCTTCCGTGACGGCTTTATAGAACCCGAGGTGCTGGTAGTAGGTCGAACCGTTATGATCACCCGCAGCCAGCAAGGTCGGGTCGACAGGGATCGGAGTTTCAACCGGACCGGTTGGGCGGCGTGGGCTGATGATCAACTTTGGTAAAGGTGCGGGTCCGAGGTCGGTGTTCCAGAATCGGCCCGGTCCCGGAACCTTGGCTTCCAGCTTGGCTTTTTCACCGACGGCGCAAAGCTCTTCCTGATACTCCGAACCTTCGGCAAACATGCACAGCTCCAACAGTGCCCGTTGACCATTGGCGAAATCAACGATAACAAAGGCATTGTCCAGAATGTCGGGCTGCTGCCCGTTATAACGTTCATCGAGGTGATTCACATCCTGACCGCCAGACGCGAAAACACGAATTGCTTCACTGCCCGCCTGAAGTCGCATCAAATCAAAAAAGTGACAGCATTTTTCCACCAACGTACCGCCGGTGTTTTTGTTAAAGCGATTCCAGTCGTTTACCTTTTCCAGAAACGGGAAGCGGTGCTCGCGGATACTGAATTGTTTGGTGTGACCGTGTGTCTGTTTATTGATTTCGTTCAACAATGCCGCCACCGGGGGCATGTAGCGATATTCCATCGCGACCCAAACCGGTGACGGGTGTTGCTCTGCGGCTTGGCGAATCCGGGGGATGTCTGCGACGTCGGTGACCAGGGGTTTTTCTACCAATACCGGTAAGGTGGTTTGTTGGAATATCTGCAACAGCTGTTCGGCGTGCATGAAATTCGGACTGGCGATTAACAGCGCGTCGAGATCGTGCCGCGCCAAGAGAGCATCGATCGTGGGTTCAAATTCGACATTCGGCACCAGTGTCTGAATGGCTGCTCGCATCCCCGCGTCAGGTTCAACAATGGCGGTGATGGCGGCATCCGGCAGCAGTTGAATATTCCGAATATGTTCCTGGCCCATCATCCCGCAGCCAATGATTCCGTAGCGTAATGTCATAAAATTTCCTGTTCCGTTATTGTTATTTACAGAAAATGTGACAATGGCAGTCTAGTTTCGGGTCACGCCATCCGGGACACGTAATGACAGACCGAGGGATCAAACCAGGTGCGTGAATACTCTTCCACACGGTCTTGATCCGACCAGCTGATCCGCTCAATCCAACCCAGAGGTGTACCCTTGGTTACGTCAAGGATGCCGGCTGCCCATGAAGTCGCCGTTGCAACACGAATGCGGTCTTCAACATGGCTGATCCAAAAGCCAAAGTGCTCGCGATAATGCCGGTACAACGATTCATCCAGTTCTTCGGCGCTCAACGTTTTGGCGTGCGATGCTCGTATCCACATTTCTTCTGCGGCAATGGCGGTCGCGTTCAGAAAACGTTTCCGCTCAATGCGCCAGAACAGCGTGGAATTTGGCAAACCAAAATGTGCGGCAACCTCTGCATTCTTTTCCCGGCTGACCTTGAGCGTGTCTGCATGTGGCGTACCGCCCCCGGCCAGTAACTCCAACCGAAACAGCTGATAGGCCGCTTCTTTGGGTGGTTTTTTCACGTAGGTGCCGGAACCCTGACGACGCTCCAATAAGCCATCGTCCTCGAGTAAAGCCAGTGCTTTTCGCAATGTTCCTACAGCTACGTTCAGCTCAACCGCAAGTTCGGCCTCAACCGGCAAGCGTTCACCTTCGCGCCAATGGCCCGCCTTAATCTCCCGGATCAGCAGCTCGCTGACCTGAACGTACTTGGGTCTGCGCTTGCCTGCGCGGGCGGCAAAATCGTCTGCATTCAGAACTGGGGTGTCCGTTGTCACGCACTGACTCCGTAGGGCGGCTGATAAAGGCTGCCAGACTATCACATTTTCAAAATCAATTAATTTCAGAAAATTCATTCATTATTGATTTACATCAGTATCATGCATTGCTAGTGTGTTCTCGCAAGATAAATATGAATGAATAGTGAATGAAAACGTTGCCTGTTTATTTATATTTAATGGCTGGTAAGCTAGGTTAATGCGTTGAAAACCTTTTCAAAGCTGGCTGGACGAGAGTAAGAGTAGCACCCGCACGTTGCAGAGGTGTTGCCGAACAATAAAAACAAAAATGGAAACTTATATGAAGTACGTCACCCGACGGGAGGGCAATGCATGGTTGCCCTGAAGCAATGTCTTGTACTGTTGGAACGGTTGAACTCTTTAGTAATGAGGGTTGGCTCCTCGGTTGCCTGGGTTTGTGTAGCGCTGATGGTGTTGACCATTCTGCTGCAGGTGTTTTGCCGTTATGTTCTGAACAGCGCCTTGCCCTGGCCTGAGGAAGTTGCCCGTGCTCTGATGATTTGGATGATGGCGTTGGTCGCCTCCAGGGCATACCGCAATCAAGCCTTTGTCGCGATAGAAATGCTGCCCGATGCCCTGCCCGCTTCCATCAGCCGCTGGTTGCAACTGCTGCTCTTGGTGTTAGCAGGACTGGTGCTCTACAAACTTTTCTTTTTGGGCCTGGAGTTTTTTGAACGTGGTTTCCGCACCCGCGCTGCGTCCTTCAAGTTAGCACGAGCGTGGATCTATCTGGCAATGCCGGTGTGTTTCGGCACCATGTTGCTCGTCAATATCGAGCTCATTCTGAAAAATCTGCTGGGTATGAAGAGCGAACCAGCCGACGTTGTCATGTCCGGGGAATAGCCAATGCTAGTTTTGTTTTTACCATTATTTTTGGTTCTGATTTTAATCGGCTTGCCGGTGTTTTTTGCGACGCTGTTTGCGCCCGGCTTTATGTTGCTGTTGAATGATATGTCGCGCGATATCCCGTTGTTGTTTCGTAACATCTATAACGGTATTGATTCATTCCCTCTGATGGCGATTCCGTTTTTCATGCTGGCCGGTGAGGTCATGAACCGGGGCGGAATTACCGTTCGGCTGGTGAATTTTTCGCAAGTGTTTATTGGTCACGTACGTGGTGGCTTGGCGCACGTTAACATTATGTCGAGTATGTTATTCGCAGGCTTGTCCGGTTCTGCAGTGGCTGATACCTCCGCCTTGGGATCGATGCTGATTCCTGCCATGGAAAAGAACGGTTACTCTCGTAAGTTTGCCGCCGCCATTACCGCAGCCAGCTCTGTCATCGGCCCGATTATTCCGCCTTCCGGCATCATGATAATTTACGCCTACACGATGGAAGTCTCCGTGGCGGCATTGTTTGCGGCGGGTATTGTTCCAGGTCTGTTAGTGGGACTGGCATTAATGGCAGTCACTGCCGTCATGGCCCGCAAACACAATTTTCCAAAGGCAACTGAAAAGGCTACTTGGCGTGAACGTGGCAGCGCCACCAAGTTAGCCATTCTGCCGCTACTGACGCCGGTTATTATTCTTGGCGGTATTATCTTCGGCGTGTTTACACCAACCGAAGCCTCAGCCATTGCCGTCGCCTACGCGCTGATTCTCAGTGTTTGGGTTTTGAAGACGGTGAAACTGTCCGAACTGCCTGCGATTTTTACCAAGTCCGCGATGGCGTCGTCGGTGGTGTTGCTGATTGTAGGCTCTGCCATTGCTTTTAAAACCGTGGTGAGTTTGTCACACGCGGCCGAGGATTTAGCCGGTTGGGTTTTAGCGATCAGCGACAATGCCTTGATCTTATTGTTTGCCATTAACATTTTGCTGTTCGTCGTCGGCATGTTTCTCGATGCCGGTCCGGCGATCATTATTCTGGGACCTATACTGGCACCCATTTTTATTCAACTGGGCATCGACCCTGTGCACTTCGCCATCATTATGAGCGTGAATTTGACCGTGGGATTGGCTACACCGCCCATGGGGCTGGTGTTGTTTGTTGCCTCCAGCGTGTCAGGTGAAAAAGTAGAATCCATCGCCAAAGCTATTTTGCCCTTTTTGGCGGTGGAAATTTTAGTGATCTTTTTAATTACGTTTTTCCCATCGGTGTCGATGACGATACCTCGGCTGCTTGGGTTGGCGTAGACCGATAAAACCAACGCAGGTTGTGCAGTCTGCCTGTGGTTTTGAGAAGAAAGGGCGCAGCGGATGCTCTGACCGCGTCAGAGTATCAGCTTTGCGTGTCCTGCAACCCGGACGAGAGAGCCGGAACTAACCAACAATAATAATGAGGTTACCCTTATGACTCCAGATACCAAGCATATGGCTAAAAAAATCGCCGGAGGTCTTGTCGCTGCTGCGCTGACACTGTCGATAGGCATCGCTCAAGCAGCCGATTTTAAATTGCGCGCAGTCGCGAACTCGAATGAAAATGATGAAGATTACGACGGTCTTGTTGTGTTCAAAGACTTCGTGGAAGCTCATTCGAACGGCAAAATCAGTGTGGATCTGTTTATCGGCACACAGCTGTGTGCAAACGGCACGGAATGTCTGCAGGCGCTGGAAGATGGTTCTGTGGATATATACATTTCCACCAGTGGCGGTACGGCCAATATGTTCCCTTACGTGCAGGTGCTCGACTTACCTTACCTGTTACGAGACGATCGCATTGCTGAAGAAGTTCTGACCGGTGATTTCGTTCGCGAAATGCGCAAAGACATTTTGAAAGATTCCAACAACAGTATCCGGTTGATGACCATCGGTAATACGGGTGGCTGGCGTAACTTTGCCAATACCAAACGCACGATAAAAACACCGAATGATATTAAAGGGTTGAAAATCCGTACCGTCGTTGCGGACTTGCCGCAGGAATTGGTGAAAGCTCTGGGCGCGAGCCCAACACCTATCCCTTGGCCAGAACTGTATACCTCGTTCCAGACCGGTGTGGTTGAAGGCTCCAAAAACGGCATTACCGATATCATGAGCATGAAGTTCCCGGAAGCTGGTTTGAAATATGTCACCTTGGATGGACACGCCTACATGTCCGCCCTGTGGTTCATGAATAACGAGATGTTTATGGATATGCCAGATGATTTGCGTCGCGTGGTCGTGGACGGCTTCAGTGCGCTGCAACAAGCCACCTTTGCCTCACCAAAGCGTAAAGCGATTCAAGCCTATCAGGACTTTGCCAAAGCTGGCGGTAAATTGTACGTTCCCACGCCCGCGGAAAAAGAACAGTTCCGCAAAGCGGCATCGCCGGTCTACAGCTGGTTTACCGAGAACGTGAAGTCCGGTCAGAAATATTATGATCTGTTGGTCGCCGAAGCAGGAAAAGCTGAAAAAGCAGTGGATGCCGAATACGCGAAAGACCTGCAGTAAGGGTTTCATCCAAGAATAATAACGCTGATTTTTCTCTGTTTGTTGTTGTCGAATTTGCCCACATTGATGTGGGCTTTTTTTGCTTAATCGAGCAGTTCAATATCCAGACTGAGCAGCAGATTGACGGCTTCATCCCGACTGAACTTTGCACCTTTGATGTTACTGTGGTTGAGATCGATGAAATAGTTTTCTGCGTACTCGAAATTGGCGGCTCCCAGGTTGGCGCTGTTAAACAGCGCGTTGCTAAAATCCGAACCGGCAAACTGCGCGTCATGAAAATCGCCTTCCCGGAAGTCCACATCTCTGGCGGAACATTCCTCCAACCGCAATTCAGCCAGATATAACCCATAAAATGAAGAATCGTTCAGCACCGACTTATAAAAACCGATCGGTGCAGGCAACGACATGTTTGACCATTGAGCGGTGGTCCAATCGACGCCGACCAGTTTACTCTCGCTGAACAACACGTCCATAAACCGGGAATACTTAGGTTTCATCAGGCTGAGATTACAATTGCGGAACTCACATTCGATAAATTTGCAATGATCGAACACGCTGTCGCTGAAGTTGCAGTCTTTGAAAACACAGCCGTCAAATTCTTTATGCACAAACTCGGTATTGGCCAGTTCAAGACCCACAAAGGTTTCTGAAACATATTCGGTTTGACTGTCGTCCGGTGAGGTCATTGAACCACTCCTTCATTGAAATTCCCGCAAGGGTAGCGTGTGGCCGGTGTCAGGTAAACCGGCTAACCGCGAGGGGCAGTCAAACAATCGTCATTCTCGGGAAATGTTTCCTGCCCCTGACGGATTTTTGAACGTTCGACGGTCCAACCCGTGAAAATTGCACACGGATGCGGCAATTTACGGCCCTTAGAGAGTTAATCTCGTCTATACCTTCCTTTCATTAAGTCGCTTTGCTTCTATAGCCGCCTCCGAATTCTGGCATCGCCGCAGCTAAGGATACCGCCCCATTGGCCGATATGGTTTCCGATGCCCTCAAGTAAAAGGTTCCGCATGTTTCAGTTTAAACGTCTGTACACCAAACTCCTGATCGTACTGTTGTTGTTTTCATTTGTTCCTTTGCTGATCATGACCTGGTTGAGTCTGGTGTCCGCAAACGCCGCTATTGTGCATCGCTCTACGGAGCAGCTGGAAGCGGTACGTGGCTTGAAGAAACACGAATTACAGACCTATATTCAGGCACAATCCTCTGCCATGCGCGTATTGCTGCGCGATCCGTTTATTGCCACGGCGCTGACAACGTTCGATTCTGCCTTCAGTGGCAACGACAACAGCACTGATAACTTCACCTGGTCCATGTTCGCTGATACCTATGGTGAGCGGATGCAGCAGATCGTAGAAGATCTGGGCTGGTATGACATTCTGCTGATTAACGCACAGGGATTTGTGATCTATTCCGATGCGCGTGAGGCGGATCTGGGCATGAATATTCCAGACAGCACGCTGGCCAGTACTAGTCTGGGCAGCGCTTATGCGGCGCTGCAGGCGACCGACGTTGACCTGGTGTTGTCCGACATTGCCCCCTATTTCCCGTCGAATGACGATCCATCCGCGTTTTTCCTGGGTAAAGTGTTTAAATCCAATGGTGACATTCAGGGTTATCTGGCGTTGCAAGTCTCTCTGCGCGATATCAATGTAATCATGCAGCAAGCCGATGGTATGGGTAAAACCGGTGAAACCTATCTGGTGGGACCGGATTTCCGCATGCGCTCAGACAGCTTGCAGTCGCCCGAAACTCATTCAGTGGCGGCTTCGATGAGCGGTACGGTCGATAAAAACGGTGTGCAGGGTGATGCCGTCAAGCGTGCATTTGCCGGTGAGACCGGCACCATTCAAACGGAAAATTACAACGGCACTCCCGTCTTGGCGTCTTTCACCACGGCCGATATCGGTGGCCAGCAGTGGGCAGTGATCGCCGAAATCACACAAGCTGAAGCACAGCAGGATCTGGTCACCATGATTCGCAATTTTGGTGTTCTTCTGCTGGTAACCATCATTATCATTTTGCTGTTAGGCCAATGGGTGGCCCGGTCGATCAGTCGTCCGATCATCAGCGCCGCCAGCGCGGCCAAGCAAATTGCCGAAGGGCAGCTAACCGCCCACGTTCAGGTTACAGAAAAGGATGAAGTGGGCACGCTGCAAACCAGCATGCGCGATATGGTGACAAACCTGCATGGGATTATCAGCGGCATTGCTGATTCTTCGCATCAACAGGCCACTGCGGCGGAAGAGTTGGCCAGCATTACCGCTCAAACGGAGCGCGCGGCCAGTGATCAGCAAAGCGCCACGGAACTGGTGGCCGCAGCCGTCAATGAAATGAGTGCCAGCATTAATGAGGTGTCACAAAATACACAATCCGCTGCGGAATCAGCTGGCGAAGCCAGCGCGCAAATGATCAGCAATAGCCAACAGGTAAACCAGACGGTCGCCGATGTGCAGACGTTGAACGGTTCCATTCAAAACACCATGGCGTTGATCAAGACTCTTGAGCAAGGTGCGGTCAATATCGGCGGAATTCTGGATGTCATCAAAGGCATCGCCGATCAAACTAACCTGCTTGCGTTGAACGCCGCAATTGAGGCTGCGCGTGCGGGGGAACAGGGTCGTGGTTTTGCGGTCGTTGCCGACGAAGTTCGTTCACTGGCGCAGAACACGCAAAAATCAGCCGGTGAAATCGAAGAAATGATCCGTGAACTGCAAAAAGGAGCGGAACAATCTGTTGTTGCGATGAGTGAAGGTGGCGAGCAAACCGAAGCCATTACCGCAAAATTCAATGCCATTGCCGCCAGCCTGAATGACAGTGTGGCGGCCATCAATGGCATCGCACAGATGAACCGACAGATCGCCGACGCATCTGACCAACAGAATCAGGCGGCGCAGGAAATCACCGAAAACATCCATCAAATCCGAGATCTGTCGGTGGAAACCGGTGAAGGCGCCTCGCAGATTTCAACCGCCAGCGATGAATTGGCGAAATTAGCCGCGCAGTTGAATGACAGTGTGGCGAAGTTTCAACTTTAGTCATTTGGCCAGTGGTTGTATTCAATACAACCACTGATGCGCGCCGAAGCCCCCTAGCAGCAGCAATACAAACAGACAGGACGACAGCAACAGGGGTTTGACCCCGGCTGTTTTTATGGCGCTGATTTTGGTTTGCAGACCCAGGGCGGACATGGCAACGATCAGCAATATTTGTGCGGTGGTTTGTAACGCCGAGACGAACCAAGCTGGCAGTGGTAACAGGCTGTTGGCCAGCACCACGATGAGAAAGCCCAGAACAAACCAGGGCCATGGCACCTTGCGGTTATAACGGTCTGTCGTGGGCACTTGCTGGCGCTGGTAAAGCCAGGCGATGATAACCACCACCGGTGCCAGCATCATTACACGCATCAGTTTCACGATCACTGCGTTGTTCATCGCTACCGGGTCAATAGCTTGGCCGGCCGCAACGGCTTGAGCGACTTCATGCACGGTACTGCCAATGTAGATACCGAAGACATCGCTGCTGATGTCAGTGAGGTTAAAGATGACCGGATAGGAAAACAACGCCAGGGTGCCGAACACGACAACCGTCGCAACGGCAACAGAGACATCCTGTTGTTTCGCTTTTAACACCGGTTCCGTGGCCAGAATAGCGGCGGCACCGCATACCGCACTGCCGACCGAGGTCAGGATGGTTTCTTCCCGGCCCATGCCCAGCAACCGAACACCCACCAGATAGCCAATCATTAGCACGCAACAGATAACGATGGCGTCCAATACTGCAGCCTGCCAACCGACTGCAGCTAATTGAGCCCATGTCAGATGACTGCCAAACAGAATGATGCCGCCGCGCAGGAGTTTCTTCTTGCTGAATTCCAGTACTCGCATGCTGCGTTCAGACAGTGTGCGGTCAGCGAACACATTGCCGACCACAATGCCCAGCACAATCGCTATCGGCAGGGCACCCAGACCAGCCCGCTGAGCGGCCTCTGTTTGGGCGGTCAGGTACGCCATTAAGCTGATCAGAGGTAAGGCAATCCACATAGACAGGTCGCTCTGTTGAAGAAGCTGCAGCATAGGTCGATTGCTTATTTAAAAATAATGGATATATTCAATAAAAAACATAAGTAAATCTAATGAATGTTACGTTAAGGCAATTGAAGTTGTTTGATGCCATCTGTCGTTTACGGTCGCTGACCTTGGCGGCAGACGAGCAGGCCATCAGTCAGTCTGCGGCCAGTCAATCCTTGAAGGAGCTGGAAAAGCAACTCGGCTACGCGCTGTTTCGCAAAGCTGGACGGGTACTGGCGCTGACCGAAGCCGGTGCGCTGGCCTTGCCTAAGGTCCGGCAGGTCTTGTCAAACCTCGACAGCTTGCGATTTCCCAGCGATCAGTTTGTGGGTGGCGAGCTGAAAGTCTGTGCCAGTGAAACCATTGCCTCTTATCTGATGCCTCAATTACTCGCGGCCTTTGTCGCCCGCTATCCGAAAGTGGTGCCAAAGCTGGACATCGATAACACCGAAAGAGTGGTGCACCAGGTTGAAAGTGGTCAGGCCAGTGTCGGCTTTATTGAAGGACCTGCCTATTCGGCGCACACCCAGCAGGAAGCCTGGTTGCGTGATGAGCTTACGGTCTTTGCCGGAGCGGATTTTTTCTGGGCTGCAAAACGGGCCATACCCGACGGTGAACTGGCTGCGCAACCCTGGATCGTGCGGGAACTTGGGTCCGGTACCCGTGCGGTATTTGATCACGCTTTTGCACAGCGACAGGAAACGCCGCAAATCAAGTTATCCCTCACTCGGCAGGAGGCCATTAAACAGTCGGCCCGCGCGGGATTAGGGGTGGGATGCCTGTCGCGGATGGCCGTTGCGGATGAATTGGCCGCGGGGTCCTTGGTTGAACTGCAGACCAGCCTGCAACTGACCCGGCGTTTTTCGCTGTTGTCCTTGAAGCAATCTACCCCGTCAGCCTTAGTTAAGCATTTCCTGGATTTCGCCCAGCAATGGCGGCCTCATTCGCGGTCTGGTGACTGAACCATTTCCGTTGCAGACCTGCGTCAATATCGAGATCAAACTCGCGGGCAACCAATAGGGTCATACCCAGCACATCCGCTAGTTCATTTTCGAAAGCGCACTTGGCGTCGCCTTCTGTGCGGATATCTCGTGTTTGCCCGGATTGTTTCAGGAAAACCTGAGTCAGCTCTCCAACTTCTTCCATAAGCTTTAGCATCAGCCATTGTCCCGTTCGATCAATCTGATAACGCTGCGCATACTGCTTGGAAAGTATTTCCAGGCTGGCCGCCAGTTGGTTTATATCCATTATTAATCCTCAACATTAAATACGGTTCAAAGCCTATTGGGTTTCTGTGTCACACATTGTCAGGATTAATTCATTCACTATTGATTTACATCAGTATCATTCGTTGATAAGGTGATCTCGATTAAATTCATACAACATTGATTTATATTTTGAGAGAGATGAACATGAGTCTGAACATCGGCATCATCGAAGAACAAAAACAGGTGAATGGCTTGGATTTCCCTCTGGTGGTGTTACCTCCAGACGACCAGGTGGCCAGTGAACGCGCCGCGTTTGATCGGTGGATGGCTGACCATAAAAACGAACTGCACCAACGGCTTATCCAACATGGGGCCATTCTGTTTCGGGGCTTTCCGGTTCCGTCTGCTGATGCGTTTGAAGCCTTTCTTGACCAAACTGATTATCAGAATATGCCTTATGTTGGCGGCGCGGCGCCACGAACGCAGGTAACCAAATCCCGTATTGTGACCGCCAATGAATCACCTGCGAGTGAGAAAATCCCGTTTCATCATGAAATGGCACAAACGCCGCATCCACCAGGCTATATTTTTTTCTATTGCGACATTGCCCCTGCTTCCGGTGGGGCGACCTCCATTCTGCATTCGGCTGAAATCTGTCATCGGTTTTTTGAATTAGCACCGGAGTTTGCGGCCAGAGTTGAGCGGGAGGGGGTTCGTTATATCCGTTACATGCCAGCAGAAACCGACACTAACTCGGCCATTGGTCGATCCTGGAAGGAGACATTCCATGTCGATAACCGGGCAGACTGCGAAGCCCGTTTGCAAGACGATGGTATGACTTGGCAGTGGCTTGAAGATGACTTGCTGCGCACGGAATCCCAAACGCTGCCGGCGATTCGGTTCGACGAGGAAACCGGTCAGAAGACGTTTTTCAATTCCATACTGGCAGTCTACACGGGCTGGGATGACGCTCGCAATGTGGCCAATAAAGCCGTGACCTTGGCCAACGGTGATCAAATGGACGCTGATGTTATGGCCAAGACCGTGGCCGCTATGGATGAGCTATGTGTGAACTTTAAGTGGCAGCAGGGCGATGTTTTGTTCATCAATAATCACACGGTATTGCACGCCCGAGAGCCCTATACCGGCGATCGCCGCATTCTGGCCTCTATTGCCTACAAATAAGAGCATCTCCAACCCGACTTCGGTTGGGTTGTCTTTTCAGGCTTGGGAATTCATGGACTGAATAGCTGTCATTATCGAAAAACGTCCTAAATACTCAAACTATTGCCGCATTCGGCTTTGAATAGCGTGCGCCTTTCTGGGACAATTCGCGCTCTGGTGCCATCACGTGTACCGAGCCAACGTTGCTACCTACTCCGAGGAAAGAAAAAAAATGTCATCACGCAGTGATCTTGCCAATGCCATTCGTGCGCTCGCCATGGATGCCGTTCAAAAAGCCAAATCTGGTCACCCTGGCGCCCCAATGGGTATGGCCGACATCGCCCAAGTGTTGTGGTGCGATTACCTGAAGCACAATCCTGCGAACCCAGGATGGTATGACCGGGACCGTTTTGTGATGTCAAACGGCCATGGCTCAATGTTGGTGTATTCACTGCTGCATTTAACCGGATACGATGTTTCCATTGACGATCTGAAGAACTTCCGTCAAATGCATTCCAAAACACCGGGTCACCCAGAATACGGTTATACCCCAGGTGTGGAAACCACGACCGGTCCGTTGGGTCAGGGTATTGCGAATGGCGTTGGCTTTGCACTGGCAGAAAAGGTGTTGGCTGGTCAGTTCAACCGTGATGGCCACGACATTGTTGATCACAATACCTATGTTTTCATGGGTGACGGCTGCATGATGGAAGGCATTTCCCATGAAGTCTGTTCTTTGGCGGGCACCTTGGGTCTCGGCAAATTGATCGCTTTTTATGATGACAATGGCATTTCCATCGACGGCGAAGTTGAAGGTTGGTTCACAGACGATACTGTGAAGCGATTCGAATCTTACGGATGGCAGGTCATCCCACGCGTGAACGGTCATGATCCTGAAGAGATCAAGCAGGCGATTGAAACGGCTCGTGCCAATACCGAGCAACCAACCCTGATCTGCTGCAAAACCATTATTGGTTTTGGTTCACCAAATAAAGAAGGCAAAGAAGATTGTCACGGCGCGCCATTGGGTGACGACGAAATCGCCCTGACCCGTGAACGTTTAGGCTGGAAACACCCTGCGTTTGAAATCCCGGCTGACATCAAGTCAGCTTGGGACGCGAAAGCCGAAGGCGCGCGTCAGGAAGCGGCTTGGGATGAGAAGTTTGTGGCGTATAAAGCTGCCTACCCAGAATTGGCCGATGAATTCGTTCGTCGTATGAATGGTGAATTACCGGGTAACTTCGCTGAAATCGCGGAAAAATTCATCGCAGACGTGAACAGCAAGGCAGAAACGATTGCCTCACGTAAGGCATCGCAAAATTCAATTGAAGCATTGGCGCCAGCGTTACCTGAATTGTTTGGTGGTTCCGCCGACCTGGCCGGATCTAACCTGACTCTGTGGAGCGGTGCGCAAGGGGTCAGTGCTGCCGATCCATCCGGCAACTACTGTTTCTACGGTGTGCGGGAGTTTGGTATGTCCGCGATCATGAACGGTATCTGCCTGCACGGTGGTCTGAAGCCATACGGTGCTACCTTCTTTATCTTCATGGAATACGCGCGAAATGCTGTGCGTATGGCGGCATTGATGAAACTGCCGTTGATTCATGTGTACACCCATGACTCCATTGGTCTGGGCGAAGACGGTCCGACTCACCAACCCGTCGAACAGTTGGCCGCTATGCGCGCCACGCCTAACCTGAATACCTGGCGTCCTGCGGACGCGGTTGAATCCGCCGTTGCCTGGGTTGTGGCCATTGAGAGTACCGAGACGCCGAATGCTTTGGTTTTCTCCCGTCAAAACCTGCCTCATTGCGAGCGTACAGCGACCCAGATAAACGACATTCGCAAGGGCGGTTACGTATTGCAGGCCGTTGAAAAACCGGATGCTGTGCTGATCGCGACCGGTTCCGAAGTTGCGCTGGCGGTTGAAGCTGCAGAAAAATTGGCTGCCAAAGGCAAGAAGGTTCAGGTCGTTTCCATGCCCTGTACCGACGTTTATGACCAGCAAGATGCCAGCTACAAAGACAGCGTTATGCCTGCAGGCGTTAAGCGGTTTGCTATTGAAGCCGGTGCCAAAGATTTCTGGTACAAATATGTTGGTCTGGAAGGTGGCATCATCGGTATGGAAAGCTTTGGTGAATCCGCACCTGCCGGTGAATTGTTCAAGCACTTTGGCATTACCAGTGACGCCTTAGTGGAATTGGTCGAAGCCAACGTCTAAAGTTAACGAAGACTTGAGTGAAAGCAGCATTTCTATGCTGCTTTTTTGTTTTTGTGCAATTTAGTTGTATAGTTGGTCAGGAATTGCGCAGTGGAGTGTGCAATCGAGTAGATCAGGGATGTCATGGTCGAGCTTTCAGTCAATGAACTACCCAGCAGGTCGAATGATGTCATTACAAAAATTATTAGTCTCAATGTTAATTGTCTCTGCCGCACCCGTGGCAGTGGCGTCTGGCCCAGCTGTGGCCTATACCGAAGCTGGCAAATTCGACAGCTCCTTTAACGAAGCCGTTTATCGTGAGGGGGTCGTTCCCTTTAAGTCTCAGTACGGCAATGATCTGGTTGAAATTAACCCTAACTCGCCAACGCAGTTTGTGCAGGTATTAACCGATCTGGCCAATCAAGGTCGCAGTCCCATCGTGGCCGTCGGTTTTTCGTACGCTGAAGCCGTGCAAAAGGTGGCGCCGAACTACCCTGACCTCCAATTCACGGTAATTGATACGGTGGTCGATCTGCCGAACGTTCAGTCCATCGTGTTCAAAGAGCACGAAGGCTCGTTTGTGGTGGGTGCGTTGGCAGCCATGAAGGCGAAAAACGCCAAATTAGGCTTCATTGGGGGTGTGGATTTGCCGTTTATCCGACGCTTTGGCTGTGGATTCGCGCAGGGCGCGCACTATGTGAATAAGAAAAGTGAAGTGCAATTGCGCATGATTGCCCCGGACTTCTCTGGTTTCTCCAATGCCGCAAAAGGCGAGGAAATTGCCAATGCCCTCATCGGCGGTGGCACGGAAGTCATCTATGCCGCGGCGGGTGGATCTGGCAATGGCGTGCATAAGGCCGCATCCAAAAACCCAAATGTCTATGCAATCGGGGTCGACTCTAATCAGAACTTTTTGTACCCCGGCACTATGCTCACCTCCATGGTGAAAAAAGTCGGCGTTGCAGCCTATGGCTCTTGGGAAGAATCTAAGCGCGGCACCTGGCGAGCCGGTGTGAAATCCCTGGGTTTAGCCGAAAACGGTGTGGACTGGCAGTTGGATATTTTTAACCGTGCTCTGGTTTCACTGAAAGAAGAAAAGCGAATAAACGCCATTCGCGAAGATATTATTTCCGGTAAGATCAAAGTGGTCGATTATCTCGACAACAATCAATGCCCGGTGCCATTGCTGGAAAATTGAGACTAAACCTCATTCGCCCTGCTTCAGGTATTGAGTCAGGGCGTTTTGAACGGCTTCATCTGCGATCAAATTCTCAACGTGTCCGTATCTGTTTTTCTTCCAGCTGGTTGAAGTTGCATGGCAGTGCAAATACGTGAAGTCTGGCGTTTCGGTAAACGGAAAAAAAGCCCCGCCAAAGCGATGAACCGCCCAACCGAATCGATTCATGAACCCTTGGCCGGCGACACACCATTTGGTATTGCCCAATTTACGACCAGCCCGCACTCGTGTATGGGCACGGTGATCATAGGCACGCTCCTCATTGCCCTCAGGGAACACTCGCAGTTCTCGAAACGAAACAGCCCCCAAGCGGGCAGCGACTGCCGCATCAAAAACGGAAACGGATTTATTGGGCATCACCAACTCATCGATATCGACGCTCAATATGGCACGAGCGTCTGCGAACAGATCCTGTTTAATTAAATTGAACATAGAGGTCTGTAAAAAGCGCGGGCTGACTTCCAATTTCTTGCTGCTATCGACAGGTCCATATGGAAAAGGTGCACTGAGAACGACCGCCGCTTTGAGTTCTGATACTGAGCGTAAGGTTTCGAGTACATCACTGGCCGTGTACTCCGTCGATGCATTGTCAATAATGCAAACTGCTTCCAGCCCATGGGCTCGTACATGAAACTTTGCCCAGTCCCGAATCCAACCCAGTTCATTATTCTTGCTGATGGCTAAGGCACAGTTCATTCCCGAGAACAGGTCTCGTTGACTTTCTCTTACGGGAATGACTCCACTCAAGTGTTTGCTGCGCAAACTGAGTTCTGCGTTGGCAGGCGCGTAGATGTCGACCTGCTCGCATCGCTGCCAGGTGTGGCGCTTCAGGCGACCTGTAAAATGCTGGCCGTTAACCTGAACGGCCTGTTTGAACTCTGGCCAAAGATTCAGAAATCGCGGCGCAGTAACGGTGTAACAGCCCTTGTGGGGGTTATAGAAACAATCGTAGAACAGCGTTGTGTCGTCATAACGTGCCAAGTAGTGTTCGCTGCGGCGGGATTCAGTGCGAACGTGCTTGCGCCTCAATGAGCCAGAGCTGGCTAAGTCAAAGCCAGATAACGTAATAACCTGAAAAGGGTCAGACATATATGATGAGTATAGATAAATGGAGTGTTGCCGCAGCTTACCACAGAAGGACACAACACATTAAGAACCGCTTAAGCTGCCGATTCAGCCTCGTTGTCATCTGCTCCGGTTTCTCGATTGTTGGAAGACTCGTCCAAATCTAAAACTCTGCTTTTACTGACTAACTGATTGCAGTGATTGCAGAAATAATCGCGGCAACCACAAGCTTTGATGATTTCTACCGGTTTTAAACAATCCGGACATACTAAATTCATACTATTCTCCAGCGTGTTGACTATGCTGTTCAGGGTACTTAATTGCCCTGTTTCTGTGCTGACTTCAATCAATGGAAGTCAAGATGGTGCGTGGCTTAGCGCGAGATGAACATTAAATGAATGAATCTCGCCGAGCACCGTGTAACTAAAGGTTTACTGTGTATAATGCTTGAGTTAGTGACGGTAAAGTCTTGACCAAACGGTCAAGGTTCTTTAAGGTGTGTAAAACCACCTTTCAGTTACACCGTACGTAACTAAAAACCTAAAAAGAAAAATGCGTAAAGGGGATCCTCCATGAAAGCTATTTTAACGCTTGCTGCTTCTGCTGTACTCGGCATGTCTGCCACGGCAATGGCTGCTGACTTCGCACCTGCTGTTGTTTATGACACTGCTGGTAAATTCGACAAATCTTTTAACGAAGCGGTTTTCCGTAACGGCGCTGAGAAATTCGCTGCCGATAAGGGTATCCGTGTTCGTGAATTTGAACCTCAAAACGAAGAGCAACGTGAACAGGGTCTGCGCCGTTTGGCCAGCCGTGGTCAAAGCCCGATCGTTGCAGTTGGTTTCAACTTCTCTTCTTCAGTAGAAAAAGTTGCAAGTGAATTCCCAGATGTTCAGTTTGTCATCATCGACTCTGTGGTTGATCTGCCAAACGTACAGTCCATCGTTTTCGCTGAGCATGAAGGTTCGTTCCTGGTTGGTGCGATGGCGGCAATGGCGTCTGAATCTGACAAAGTTGGCTTCGTCGGCGGTATGGACATTCCATTGATCCGTAAGTTTGCTTGTGGTTATGAGCAAGGTGCTAAGTACGTTAACGCTGACGCGGAAGTGTTCCAAAACATGACTGGTTCTACGCCTGCGGCCTTTAACGACCCAGCACGTGGTTCTGAATTGGCCAAGTCTCAAATCGCCAAAGGCGCTGACGTATTGTTCGCAGCCGCCGGTGGTACCGGTATCGGTGTTTACCAGGCAGCTAAAGACGAAGGCAAACTGGCGATTGGTGTTGACTCTAACCAAAACTTCCTGCAGCCAGGCACTATGCTGACTTCTATGGTTAAGCGTGTTGGCGTTGCTGCATACGGTTCTTGGGAAGAAGCTCAAGCGGGTGAATGGAAAGGTGGTCTGAAGGTTCTTGACCTGGCCGCTGGCGGTGTTGACTACGCTCTGGACTCTTACAACGAGTCACTGGTTTCTGCCGACATGAAAGCGAAAGTTGATGCCATTAAAGCAGACATCATCGCTGGTAAGATCAAAGTTCATGACTACATGAGCGACAATACCTGTAACTACTAAGTCAGGTATCGGGTGCATGAAATAATGCACCCGTTTTTTTAGAGCCAATGTCGAGGAATCGAACTAGGCTTAAACCGAACAGGCAATCACTGTAGCAGTAAACAGGGTTGTCTGTTTTTGTTGACCTCTTCCAATTTCAAACATCAGGTGAGTCATGACTGCTCAGACAGATGTTGCTGCTCAGATGGCAATCGAACTACGCGGTATCGATAAACGTTTCGGTGCAGTACACGCGAACAAACACATCGACCTACAGGTCGAAAAGGGCACCATTCACGGTATCGTTGGTGAAAATGGTGCAGGCAAATCCACTTTGATGAGCATCATCTACGGTTTCTACGAAGCCGACGAAGGTGACATTCTCATTGATGGCAAGGTAACCCGGATCACCGATTCCAAAATCGCGATTGCCTCAGGCATTGGGATGGTGCATCAACACTTCATGCTGATTCAGAACATGACGGCCTTAGAAAATGTCGTACTGGGCGCTGAGCGCGGTTTTCTGATCAATGAAAGCATGGATCATGCGCGCGCAGAGCTGGTTCGCCTCGCCAAAGAATACGGCTTGGATGTGCCATTGGATGTGCCTGTTGAACGTTTGTCGGTGGGCCTGCAGCAACGGATCGAGATTTTAAAAGCCTTGTATCGGGGCGCACGAATCCTGATTCTGGATGAGCCAACGGGTGTGTTAACGCCTCAGGAAACAGAACACTTGTTTAAAGTTCTGGATTCGCTAAAAGAGCAGGGCACTACGGTGATGCTCATTACCCATAAATTGCAGGAAATTATGGCCGCGACAGACAATGTCAGTGTCATGCGTCGTGGCGAAATGGTGGCCCATGTTAAGACTCGCGAAACGAGTCGAGAACAGCTGGCGGAATTGATGGTGGGTCGCAAAGTATTACTGCGAGTCGAAAAAGGCGAGCCAAACCCAGCTGAAAAACTGCTGGAGGTTGAAGGCCTGACCTGGACTGCATCAGACGGTGTGGTCAAGCTCGATAATGTTAATTTGAATGTCCGTGCCGGTGAAATCGTGGGTATTGCTGGCGTGAGCGGCAATGGGCAATCAGAGTTATTAGATGTTTTGTCGGGCATTAAAAACGTGCAGTCCGGCACGATTCGCCTGAACGGTCACGAAATTAATCAGGGACATCAGTTAAATCCGTCTCAGGTGCGCGATATTAAGGTCGGTCACATTCCGGAAGATCGTCACAAGATGGGCTTGATCAACTCCTTCAATGCCGACGAAGCCTTCATTCTGGGTTTCCATCGTAAGCCAGAATACAACGGAAAAATTTTCACCAAGCGACAGGCGATTAATCGCGACTGCGCTGAAAAAATGGATAAGTGGGACGTGCGCCCTCAAGATCCGAATTTAAAAACGGCCAACTTCTCTGGTGGTAATCAGCAGAAGCTCGTTATTGCCCGCGAAATGGAACAAGACCCTGATGTCCTGTTGGTTGGGCAGCCGACCCGCGGTGTCGACATTGGCGCCATCGAAGCGATCCATAATCGCATTATTCAAATGCGAGACAAGGGCAAGGCCGTGTTACTGGTCTCAGTAGAATTGGAAGAAATCATGAGCCTCGCTGACCGTATACTGGTGATGTTCGACGGCAAAATTGTGGGCGAAGTTCCGGCCAGCAAAGCGAATGAACAGATCCTTGGATTGATGATGGCAAATATTGTTCCCGATGAAGTGAAGGCGTTACAGCAGGAGGCCAGCGCATGAGTCAACAACACGTACCAGCCTGGATTCATGTCATTGTCATTCCTCTGGCAAACATTCTACTGGCGTCTTTTGCGGCAGGTCTGGTGTTCTTATACCTGGATATCAACCCATTGGATGCTGTTTCAACCATGGCCTATGGCGCATTCGGCGACTCATACGGCTGGGGTTACACACTCTACTACACAACCAGTTTCATCTTTACCGGTCTCGCTGTTGCGGTCGCGTTTCATTGTGGCCTGTTTAACATCGGTGGTGAAGGTCAGGCCTACATCGGCGCACTGGGTGTTGGTCTGGTGTGTTTGGGATTAGGTGGACACGTTCCTTTTATTATTCTGTTACCTGTTTCCATTATCGCTGCCGGCGTATTCGGTGCTGCCTGGGCCCTGATTCCTGCTTGGCTGCAGGCTTATCGCGGATCTCACATCGTAATTACAACGATCATGTTCAACTTCATTGCGTCAGCCTTAATGGGTTACCTGTTGGTTGAAGTGCTGAAGCCCGAAGGCACCATGTCCGTTGAAAGTGCGGTGTTCGATCAGGCAAGCTGGATTCCGAAAATGTGGGAAGTGCTGGGTTTCTTTGGCATTGACCTGCAGAAATCTCCATTGAACCTGTCTATCGTGTGGGCAATTCTTTGTGCCGCAAGCGTGTACTATTTTATCTGGCAAACGCGCTGGGGTTATGAGATTCGGTCCACCGGACAGAA
This sequence comes from Reinekea sp., assembly GCA_050293765.1. GTDB lineage: Bacteria > Pseudomonadota > Gammaproteobacteria > Pseudomonadales > Natronospirillaceae > Reinekea. The sequence goes on along the minus strand of JBNKNI010000038.1, from coordinate 30,866 downwards.
TTCTTCGGCCGCAGAATATGCCGGTATCAACCTAGGCAAAACCGTCGTTTTAGCCATGTTGGTGTCAGGTATGCTGGCGGGTTTCTTCGCGCTGAATGTGGTTCAGGGTGAGGCCCATCAGATCAAACTGAGTTTAGTGAACGGCATGGGCTTCACCGGTATTGCGGTGGCTCTCATGGGGCGTAATCACCCCTTGGGTATCGTTATCGCCAGCCTGTTATTCGGGTTCTTGTATCAAGGTGGTGGTGAGTTGCAGTTTGAATACGGCGTTGATCCACGCATCATCGTTGTATTGCAGGGTCTGGTCATTTTGTTCTCCGGCGCTTTGGAGAAAATGATGAAACATCCGATCGAAAAGTTGTATTTGAAACTGGCTTCGGGTTCCAAGAAGTCAGCTGCGGCGGAGGCATAAATCATGGAAGCATTTAACAGTCTGATCCTGATTCTGGATGCCACCCTTCGGGTCGCAACACCGTTGATTTTTGCTGCGCTGGCCGGCATGTTTTCCGAACGAACCGGTATCGTGAATATCGCCCTGGAAGGAAAAATTCTCGCCAGTGCCTTTGCTGGCGCTGCCGCCGCTTATGTCACCAACTCCCCGTGGATGGGGTTGTTGGCCGGCGTCATGGTATCGGTTGTGTTCGCTTGGATGCATGCGTTTGCGACGGTCACACACAATGGTGATCACGTAGTGTCCGGTATGGCGATTAACATCTTAGCGGCCGGTTTAACCGCAGCTTTGGGTAACTTCTGGTTCAAACAGGGTGGTAATACGCCCAATCTGGTTGACCCATTCAATGACATTGATGCGCGTTTCTCGCCCATCACATTGCCCTTTGCTGACCAGCTTGCAGACGTGCCGGTGATCGGTGGCTTGTATTCTGAATTGATAAGCGGTCACTTCCTGTTGGTCTACGTCGCGCTCGCCGCCGTACCTGTTTGCTGGTGGGTCATGTTCCGTACTCGCTTTGGGTTGCGTATGCGTGCCGTCGGTGAAAACCCATCTGCGGTTGATACTGCCGGTATTTCCGTCGCTGGAATGCGCTATTTGTCATTGACAATTTGTGGTGTGTTAGCAGGCTTGGCGGGTGTGTATTTGTCCGTCGCCGTGACGGCGCAGTTCTTACCGAACATGAGTGCGGGTAAGGGATACATGGCCTTAGCAGCGCTGATCTTTGGTAAATGGCGACCACGTGGCGCGCTGTTAGCCTGTTTGATGTTTGGTATTTTGCAGGCCATTGCTGACCGTTCTCAGGGCGTGTCGCTGGGTGGTTTCGCCATTCCGGTGCAGGCGATCGAAGCGTTACCTTACGTCCTGACTGTCGTCTTACTGGCCGGGTTTATTGGTAAAGCCATTCCGCCAAAAGCCATCGGCCGACCATATGTAAAAGAGCGCGAGTAATATCGGGCTCAATGCAAGCTTCGGGGATTCCGACGTTAGATTGGAACCTCACTGAGAAAGAGCCCGCCCGTAAAACGGCGGGCTCAACCATTTTAGGGGACACAACATGAACCAACCGACCATTCCCGTTCTGAATATTGCCGAGTTTGACGTAAATCCTGAACAGTTTGTGAAAGAAATGGGCGAAGCCTATCAAGCCTGGGGCTTTGCCGGTATCACTAACCATGGTATTCCCATGGACGTTATTAAAAATGCACTGAAAGCCAGCGAAGCATTTTTTGCCTTGCCAGAGGCTACCAAAAAGCAATACTTTCTGGATAACGGCGGCCAACGCGGTTATACCCCGTTTGGAACGGAAATAGCCAAAGACGCGGAATACGTCGACCTGAAAGAATTCTGGCATGTCGGACGCGAGATTGACGGTGAACCTCCCTACCCACAACTGTTACCTAACTTGTGGCCCGCTGAAACACCTGAATTCAAACCGGCCATGCTGACCTTGTACACCGAACTCGACAAACTCGCCAATCGAATGCTCCAGGCATTTGCTTTATTTGTTGGTGAATCGGCCGACTATTTCAAAGACAAGGTGAACTTTGGTAACTCCATTTTACGGCCATTGCACTATCCGCCAATTACCGACCCGAATTTGCCGAATGTGCGTGCCGGTGCGCATGAAGACATTAACCTCATCACATTGCTGGTGGGTTCTGAACAGGAAGGTCTGGAAGTGCTCAGTAAAACCGGAGAATGGGTAGGCATTACGATGATTGAAGGTACCATCATCTGTAATGTTGGCGACATGCTGCAACGGTTGACTAACCATGTTTTACCGTCGACGACGCATCGTGTTGTTAACCCAAAAGGAGAGGCTGGTAAAACATCTCGTTATTCCATTCCGTTCTTCATGCACGCAAACCCGGATACATCTTTGGATGCGTTACCGCAATGTGTCACCGAGGATAATCCGAAACGGGAACCGGCAATTACAGCGAATGACTATTTAATGCAGCGGTTACGAGAGATTGGGCTGATTAAATAGACGGCTTGTTAAACACCTGCTTTTCATGTTTTGAATCTATGTGGTAAACATAGGTTCATTCTTCGTAATGAAATGCATAGAAGAGTTTTTTAAGGGGCTAACCTGTGAGAAGGACATTGCTTTGTGTGGTCGTTTGAAAGGCGGTGATACAGCGACTGAGTCACTATCTCTGTAGATTTTTTCTACAGTCGATTTCCGTTCTGCCATCTTTTGACTAATCAATTGAAAGCCATTGCCGATATCGGCGTAAATAACCGCTCCGTCGCATCTGCTTTGGCTGACTTAATTGACACGTCGCAACGGGTTCAAGGGCATGGATGCCCTTGCAAGCGCCGCGCGTGCAGGGACGCACGCTCAAGCGACCGTTCGAAGAAAGTGGCAATTATGGCAGAATATCAAAGCAGGCGACAAAAGGGGGGGGGGATCGCCCCTTGGAAAGAAAATTCAAACGATGAACACCGCAAGCTAACAAAACCAAGGGCAATGGAGATAAACCAATGCCCTATTGACCACCGCAACTTAAGCTAACTCTTTTGCTTCAGAATCTATTTTCTGCTCGCTTGTCGTAAACCACGTTGCGCCGGTTAACTCAACAGAAACGTCCCATAATTTTTTGGCAACGCTTTTATCGAGAGCGTGTGGCATGGCACTGACTTTTACCGGTTTGCCTTTCATTTCTCTCGGGCCGTCCGGGCCGGTAAAGTCGCCACCGTTAATGTCATCTCCGAGCGCGGCGTACAACTGTGGTTGTGCACCATCGACAGGTAACTGGGACATGGATTTGAACAGAGGCGATGCCAAGGTCATTAACCAACCGGGTATGTAGCGAGATAAGTTAGTGCTCGATACGCCCGGGTGCGCCGCAACCGAAAGCGTCTTGTAGCCATGTGCTTTCAGTTGTCGGTCTAATTCGAACGCAAACATCAACATAGCTAATTTACTTTGCCCGTAGGCTTTCATACGCGAGTAGCGCTTTTCAAAGTGCATATCGCTAAAATGAATTCGTCCGCTCTTATGCGCGATTGAGCTCAATTGCACGACACGTGCGCCCGCAGTTGTTTCCAGTGTTGGCAACAACAAACTGGTCAGTAAAAAGTGGCCGAAATAATTTGCGCCCATTTGCAGTTCGAAACCATCGACGGTCTTTTCATACGGTGGAATCATGACGCCTGCATTGTTGATGAGCAGATCCAGTCGTTTAAACTGTGATGAAAATTGTTCTGCGAATTTTCGCACGGAGGCAAGGTCGCTGAGATCTAGCGCTATGAAGTGCACATCGGCACCAGGATGCTCGGCCATTATCTTAGTTCGAGCTTCAAGCGCTTTCGCTTCCGATCGACAGGCCATAATCACAGTTGCCTGTTTTGCAGCGAGTGCTTTGGTGGTTTCAAAACCTAAGCCGACGTTTGCGCCGGTGACAATCGCGACCCGCCCCTGTTGCGAGGGGACATTGTTCATCGTAAACATTAGAAATTACTCCTGAGTTCTGCCAAAACATTTTCCCACCACGCATTACGGGGAATTGGCTCGTTGTTAACTAACATGAGTTCGCCTATTTGCGGAATCACAATAGGTTGTCCAGCTTGTTCCGCTGCCGTGGTTGCGCGTACAGCGGGTTCGAACCAGTCGTGCAGTGACAGGGTGAAGGCACCCCAATGCACGGGCATCATCACGCGTGCTTGCAAATCACGAGCGGCCTGAACGGATTGTTCCGGCAGCATATGAATATCGGCCCAATTCACATTGTATTGGCCACATTCGATGAGCGCGAAATCGACAGCACCGTAGCGTTCAAACACTTCCTTGAAGTGAGGTCCGTAGCCAGAATCGCCACTGAAGTAGAGGGAAAAGTCCTCGCTTTTTAACAGCCATGCACCCCACAACGTTTGATTCTGTCCGGTTAAACGACGCCCGGAAAAGTGGCGTGCCGGAGTCAAGACCAGTTTGATATCGTGTAAGGGTTGTTCTTGCCACCAATCCATCTCGGATATACGCGATGCCTCGACTCCCCATTTCCGCAAATGATTGCCGACCCCAAGTGGCACATAAAAATGCGCGACCTTGTCGTTGAGTAATTGAATGGCATCCATGTCCAGATGGTCGTAGTGATCGTGCGAAATGAAGACAGCGTCGATGTCGGGTAGGAGTTCAGGTTTAATCGGCAGTTCACCGCTGTAGCGGGGTGTGCCCAGCCAGGAAACCGGTGATGGCACATCAGCAAATACCGGATCAAACAGATAGTTTTTACCACCATGCTGCAGTAAAAATGTGGAGTGACCAAACCAAAGAATGCGGGTGTCCTGAGCAGTGTTGCTCAGGGCTTCTGGCGTAACCGGTACTACCTGCACGTCGCCCTTTTTGGGAGTGCGATTCGGATTGCCCTTCAGATATTGCCACAGAGTCGACCAGGTCGATCCCTTTTCCATTCCCATATTTGTCGCAATTTGATTCTCAAATATGCGGCCGTTGAAGGTTGGAGACTGTTGATATCGCAGTCGGTCCTCAGCACTCGGTTTGGCCCCAAATTGTGAACTGAACGTCATGAATAAAAATCCTGTCAGAAATATAAAGCCCAGCAACAGGCCGATAATCGTGATTACCCGGCGCATGAAATCCTCATTGGGCTGGTTAAATCGTGCACTGATAATAGGTGACACCAAGTCTCTTGACAAGAGACGCTGTGTCACTAAAATGAAATTTGTGACTTTCGGCCAGACAGCCCTAAAATGCGCACGAGCAAAACGCCATCATGGACACTGGCTAACCAAAGGGTAGTATGAAAAATTGTATAAGCTGGCAACGCGCCCGCAGTGAAAATCAGATCGAACAGCGAACGGATGCCATTCTGGAAGCTGCCGCTAATTTACTCAGCCGCTATCGGCTCGATGAAATAACCTTGGCGATGATTGGCAAAGAAGCCAAATTCACCCGCTCGAACCTCTACCGTTATTTCAGTACCAAGGAAGAAATTTTTTTGCAGTTGCTGTCGCACGATATGAAACAATGGCGCGAACAGGGTGTTGAATGGATAGAAAGCGGCAAAATTAATCAGACTAACTTTGCCGACGCCTGGGTGGGCCTGCTGTTGAATTATGATCGTTTACTCACCCTGTTTGGACTGTTGTATACGCTATTGGAAAAAAACGTATCAGACGAACGCTTTAAAGCCTTCAAGTTGGCGACCGATGCGGATATCCGTGCCATTACAGGCAGCTTGCAGGCTAAGCATCTGTTTCGGGATGAAGAAAAAGCGCATAAATTTTTGGTGACGCAGACGTCACTAATGAGCGGCATGTATGCCATGGTGACCATGACAGATCGACAACGACAGATCATGGATGAGCTGGACTTGAGCTTCTCAGCCCAGGATGCCCAGCAAACGTTGGTGGAAGGTGTGCAGGCGCTTTATCAGTCTTTTAGTGGCTGAGCTTGCTTCGACGCGCCTGCGTTTTTAATTTATTCCGTAACCCGAAACTGTATTTGCGGGCACCGGTGAAATGGCAAATCGTACAGAGGGCGAACAAACCGATCAGCGCCGCTGTATAGCGTAAAGGTGTCTCGTTCCTGAACGCATAACGAAATATAGTAGTCGCCTGCAACCTGCGTATCGACTGAGAAAGAGGGCGAATCATCGCCAACTTTTAAGTAAGCGCCATTTCCGTTCTCCGCTTTATCAACGAATCCACTCCACAGAAAACTTAATTCGTCACCGTCCGGGTCCACGCTGTTACTGGCATCGAAGTCCACACGGTCACCCACCTGAAACTCGGGTATGGCCGCACTGTTATTGTTCTGAAAGGTGTCGAATCTCAGGTCGTCCTGGTTACAACCGGGCAATGGATTGCAGTCATCGATGCTGAAGGTGGTTTCATAAAAATACTGAATCGACGGAAAGTAACGTTGGTTTTCAGCATCAAACAGGAATGACATCGAGGCGGTCACCGCCGGATGACCAACCATATTGAAACTGGCGGTCGGAAGCCGATTGTCCGCTTCGCGGGCGACAAAATTCCAGAAAGCCGGTGTAGACTGGGGGCCATTAACAGTGACGTGTCCGTCGAAGGTATCTAACTTGACCTGGTAGCTGCCTTCGATGCTGGGCGAAAAAACGAGTTCTTCTGCTGTTAATCCATAAGCAGATTCTACGGAATCTTTCTGGCGAACGCGGGTGCTGCGCCAGCTGAAAGTATGTGCTGTATCGTCATCATCGATCTCAGCGATTAGCTTTATGGACTCACCTGTTGGGATTAACGTCTGACACGAAGTTGCGCACAGGGTTTTGAGGTTGACGGTATCCTCGTAAAAAAAGTCGACTGACGGGGCGCGATTCTCGGGTGCCTCGCCGGTTGCGTGTAACTCTCCGAACGATACACACGGCTGACTTGTCTGTACCGGACACCAGCTGATCTTATAGTAGCCCGGAAACGGAACCGAGAACTCAGTGGTTGGTAAGGATCGGTCCATTGAGCCAAACGCACCACTGTTCCAGCCACGCGTGCTTTGTTCTTCACCTGTCCAGGTCACCCAGTTGTAATTCAGTTCTGTATTAAAATCTATCTGAGTCGCATCCAATACAATGGTATCGCCAACCTGAGCTTCGGTAATAGGAACATCCCACTCGTCATAGGTATAGAGTGGCAATTTGATTTTGATGGGCGTGTCGAGTTCGTCTGGTTCTGGTGCAGGGTTAATACTTTCGGAAGGTTGTTGTGGATCCGGCAGACAGCCAGAGAGCATCAAAAAATTTAGTAACAGTAGAAGTGCCAGACGCATGATATTCCCTTTTGTTGGTGCAACTCGTCATCCCTTGCCTGCAAGGCAACATCCGAGATGGAGATGCACAATAACTCATCATAATGATGATAACAATGTTAGGTTGACCTGTGTTCGAGGTTGAGTTCGTCGTATCTGTCACGTTAACGCTACAGCAGTGTTAGTCGATTCAGCCCCAACCGGTGGCCTGTGAAAATAAATGCGGCGTAGTTCGATAGCGTTCTTTTGTGAACAATAATTTGAAAAGGACTCTCCATTCCCTGCAATACAGGCCTAGCTATAAAGCTTGAATGGCACGCTGAAATCATGCGAACTTCTGACTCAGGACACCAGCGGTTTTTGGCTAGCGCAGTTTCGCGGTGCTTGGAATTTATGGCTAACGTATCGCGTTTTTTGCCGGTGATTTTTGAAATAAATTGTTTTACGGCTTGCAATGTCAAAAAAAGTCGCCTAAATTTGCACGACATCTCACACAGCTGTGAGAATTTTTTAACCCGCGGAAAACGCAACGATGAAGAATTTAATCTAAAAGGAAAATTTTTATGATTAACAGCATCTTCCATAATTGGGACGCACCAAATGCGTCTGTACGTTTTCGCTGACGGGTAAGCTTTAATTCCAGCTAAGCCCGTCAGTGTTGCGGGCTAGCAGCTGAAAACATCCTGTGATGTTCATGCCGAAAAGCTCGCAATTATGCGGGCTTTTTTCGTTTAGGTTCTTGGAAAAAGTTGATTGCATACCCCTTAAAAGGTAACTCGCAATCCGAAGCCCGCGCAAAGTAGTTGATTTGTAAGGGAAAAGAACGTGAATAAATCACAACATCATCATCGAATCCTCGTTGATCTTATTCGCAACAAGAAGTGGTATTACCTGGGCTCTATCGTGGCCGTCAGCATAGCCAGTTACTTCATGTTTTTAGTGCCGACGATCGGCAAAATTGTTATCGACCGCGTCATCACGGAACCACGAATAACCGAAGAAGGATTCGTCGATAACGTGATCCAATGGTTCGGTGGTGCCGATTCCTTAGCGGCAAATCTTTGGTTTGCCGGTATTGCGATTGTCATCACCACCGCGCTTGCGGGTTTGTTTATGTACCTTAAAGACTATCTGGCTGCGACCGCGTGCGAGTCGACAATTCGGCGTTTACGTGAAGAACTCTTTGCGCACTTGCATCGATTGTCTGAAGCGTATTTGAATAAAGCGGACAGCGGCGATCTTGTGCAGCGTTGTACGTCCGACATGGACACCTTGCGTGAATTTTTAACCATGCAGGTGATGGACATGGGCCGAACCGTGGTGCTGATGTGCATCGTCATTCCGTTGATGTTCATGCAAAGTGTGATTATGTCGGTTATTTCTCTGATGTTGGTGCCCATCGTGTTCACCTTCGCCTGGGTGTTCTTCGGTCGCATAAAAGCCTTGTTTCAGCAGGTTGATGAAGCAGAAGGTGCGATGACCACCATCGTCCAGGAGAACCTGACCGGCATTCGTGTGGTACGTGCCTTTGCGCGTCAGGAATACGAATGCAAGAAGTTCGATGAAGGCAATCGTCACTACAGCCAATTGCATTATAAATTGATTCAGATGTTGTCGAATTTCTGGGCAACCTCCGATCTGTTGTGCATTTGTCAGAACGGTATCGTGTTGATCGGCGGTGGCTATTTGGCCTCTCGCGGCATCATTTCCATGGGGACGTTCTTTGCTTTTATCGGATACACCATTATGTTGATTTGGCCGATTCGTCAGCTTGGTCAGCAGTTAAGTGAAGCCGGTAAGGCAACCGTTGCTATTGGGCGGATTCAGGAGATTCTGGATGCACCGGAAGAGCCCGAAAGTGATACCGCCATCGCCTTGCCCGCTGACTTTGATGGCAGTGTCCAGTTCCGCAACGTCAGTTTTGGTTTTGATGCTCACAAGCTGGCATTAAATAACGTGAGTTTCGATATTGATGCGGGCGAAACCATTGCGATTGTCGGACCAACCGGTGCTGGAAAAAGTACGCTGATTCAACTGTTGATGCGCTTGTATGATTACACGGAAGGGTCGATAAAACTCGCTGGACATGAGCTGAACGCTCTTGACCGTCGCAGTGTGCGCAGTGGCATTGGCTCTCTGTTGCAAGAACCGTTTCTGTTCAGTCGAAGCTTGAAGGATAACATTAAGTTTGGCCGCTTCGACGCAACGGACGAACAGATGGTGAAGTCATCACACGACGCCGCTGTGCACCATACGATTGAAGCCTTCACGCATAAATATGACACCGTGATTGGCGAACGTGGCGTGAGTTTGAGTGGCGGACAGAAACAACGGGTGACCTTGTCGCGGACGTTGATTCAGGAAACACCGATTCTGGTTCTGGATGACACCCTGAGCGCCGTGGACTCCAAAACTGAGCGCCAGATTATTAAAGCCTTGCATAAAAAACGTGGCCAGCAGACGTTGATCATCATTACGCACCGCATCAGTGTGTGCCGCAATGCGGATCGGATATTCGTCATGGAAAACGGCAAGTTAACAGCGCAGGGGACGCACGAACAATTGCAACAGCAGCCGGGTTTTTACCAGCAGTTGTGGCAAATACAAAGCGGTCAGCAAGATCAGTTCGACTCCGATCTTGCCGTTACCGCCTGATAAGGATTAGGTATGACAACACAATACAACAGTACCCCCGCTCGAAAGGGGGCCTGGAAAACGTTATTCCTGATGGTCTATCGGCCTCAGAAAAAACTGTTCCACACACTTATGGGAGTGGCCATCTTTACCGCGACGATAGACGCCAGTTTTACGCTGGTGACTAAGTCGTTGGTAGATGACATTGTCGCTAATGGTGTGGAGGCAAATTTGCTCAAGTATGCGGTCTTGTTTACCGTATTGATGCTCAGTATTGTCAGTTCCATCTGGTATTTCATCCGCCTGGCCGGACGACTTTCCACCACGCTGATGTACACCTTGCGTAAGCAAAGCTTTGAGCATCTGCAGAGCTTGTCCTTTACCTTTTTTGACAACAACGCCGTTGGTTGGCTGCTGGCACGTATCACGTCTGACACAACACGTATTGCCAATGTTGTCGCGTGGGGAACGTTGGACCTTTTCTGGGGTATTCCATTTATTCTGGGAATTTTTACGGTGCTGCTGATTTTGGATTGGCAACTGGGCTTGGTTGTCCTCGGGTTGTTTCCGTTTTTAGCCGCTGTGGCCATGTGGTTCAACATCCGGATTCTGGACAGCTCGCGGAATCTCCGCCGGACCAACAGCCGGATAACAGCCGTGTATAACGAAAGCATATCCGGTGTGCAGACCAGTAAGGTCTTGGTGCGTGAAGACGAAAACCTGAAGGAGTTTCAGAACGACACGCGCAAAATGTACCGGTTATCCATGCACAACCTGTTGCTGACATCCGCGTTTTACCCGTTCGTAAACGTGTTTGTCAGTATGGCGGTTGGTGCGGCTTTATGGCTGGGTGGCGTCGACGTGTTGGCTGGAACACTGACGCTGGGTACCCTGGTTGCCTTCATGACCTATGCGCGCTCGCTGATGGACCCCATGCTGGAAGTCTCAGGAAAACTGGCAGAACTCCAACGCACAACGGCCTGTGTTGAGCGCGTTATTGGTTTGTTGGAAGTACAGCCGGACATTGCCGATTCAGAGCAGGTTAAGAAGCATATCGAGCAGGCTTTGCAGTCAGGCGCGGAAACGCTTGATGGCGGTGATGCACGCATAGACACCATTGAGTTTCGACACGTCGACTTTGGCTACAAAGCAGAAGAACCGGTGTTGAAAAACTTTAATCTGCAGGTGAAGGCGGGTGCCACCGTTGCGTTGGTTGGCGCGACGGGTTCCGGTAAATCCACCATTGTCAGTTTGCTGTGTCGTTTCTATGAACCGACTCAAGGGCAGATTTTGATAAATGGTGAAGATTACCGGGGTCGCAGCCTTGCCTGGTTACAGTCAAACCTGGGTATCGTGCTGCAAACCCCGTTTTTGTTTACTGGTACCGTCCGTTCGAACATACGCTATGGCAATCTTGATGCGACTGATGACGAGATTGTTGCCGCCGCCAAAGCGGTGAATGTGCATGACATTATCATGCAGATGGAACGCGGTTACGACACGGAGATTCAGGAAGGCGGTAACAACCTGTCGACGGGTCAGAAGCAGTTGATTTCGTTTGCTCGCGCGATCATCGGTAACCCACAGATTTTGGTGATGGATGAAGCGACCTCGTCGGTGGATACGCAAACCGAACATCTGCTTCAGCAGAGCTTGCAAACGGTACTGCAGGGTCGTACCAGCTTTGTGATCGCTCACCGTTTATCGACCATTCGTTCGGCCGATACCATTGTGGTTATCGACCAGGGTGAGTTAGTCGAGCAGGGCAGTCACGATGAGTTGCTGGCACAAAAGGGCCGGTACTTCGATTTGTATCGCAAACAATTTCAGACCGAAACGGAAGAAGAGTTACTGAGCCAGTAACGGTCGCAGGGGCACCGAATGAGGTGCCCCGACAAGGATATGAATATGAATAAAAACACACTGAATGGATACTCATTTGTCAGCCATTACGCGGACAACGCGCAATTACGGGACAGCCTGAACCGGCTTTCTAATAGTCTCTGGGGTATCACCGTATTGCACGGCGGTGAGGCGGATTATGTGCCTTTTTCGCAAACATTGAATGGCGACGTGGTTGCGAACGTCTGTGTTGGACGCTTTTGCTTGGTAGCGGACAATAAAACCTTTGATGCCAGTATGATTCAGACCGTGATGACGGCAGAGCCTCATCGCAATCAAGGGTTGATCCGCGCGCTGTTTCAGCCGGTGCGAGAGCACATCGCACAAACGACTGGCCGAACGTTTTTTACAGCCCATAAGCACATGGCGAACTTTTACAGCAAGTTCGGTTATCGTGCCTTTCCGTTGACCGACTATTTTGCGTTCGCGCCTAACGTTAACGCACCTGCCAGCAAAAAGATGCAGCCGATCGATTTGAACGATCCTGCCCAACGCCAGCAGTTCGAGCGCGTCGCAGAACTCCGCCAGGCGGTCTCCCAGAAAATGGGATTCGTACAGCGAAACTGGTTATTGCATTGGTTTTGCCAATATTTTCATCAGCGGAATCTGTATTGGTTACCGGAGTTGGAAGCCTACGTGATAGCGGTCTTTCATGGTGAGGATATTGAGGTAAAGGATATTATTGCGTTGCGGATTCCCAGTTGGGCTGAACTACAACCCTATTTTTCGCTTTCTGAACAAACCGTCGTGAAATTCTTTTTCAGTCCGGACCAGTTGCAGTGTGAAGCGCAGCCCGTCATGAGTGACGAAGACTGGTTCTTTGCTGATGACGCGTTTCCGGCATTGGATATCTATTGTTTACCCGATACACAACGAGGTTAACAGCATGGACGACTTAGGTTTTACCTGGCAACAAACCAAGAACGGTGATGTGAGTATTTATCACCATGGACGTTATGCCACGCGCTTTTCAGCACACAAAGCACGAGGCGTCATTGAAAAGCTGACGCGGTTGGACTTTGCGGGCCAGCAGCAGTTGTTGGCCAGACTGACTGGAAACTATAAGCGAGGCAATGAGCGTTTGGCGCAGCAGGTGTCCGCCCAATTGGCGAAGCCTGCGGATTTTCAGTAAGCTCTGAGGTTCCATTTTTCCGGTGCGAGTTTATGGCCACGATCGCCAATTCAATATTGCAGGCTCACTATCGGCAGGCTGAACAAGTGGGTTATCTGCGTCCGAATCTGTTGACCGAATCGGGGTTGCACCTCGATGCCGTTCGAATGGGGACCGGGCGCAGTGATGCCGGTGCTTTCGCGAAATGGTTGTCAACCATGTGGCAGGAAAATGACGATGAATCCGGCGGTTTTCTGCCGAAGCCGGTTAAAGCTGGGACCTTTGCCATGAGCATGCACGCGATAATCTCCGCTGGGAATCTTCGTCGCGCGCTCTTGCGCAGTGCGCAATTCTATAAACTGATGGATATCGGCATTCAGTTCGATCTGACGGAACAGGGCGAAGAAGCAACACTCTCGTTGCACATTACGGGTAATGATTCTGCGGACTTACGGGTATTTTACGACGCCATGCTGGTCCTTTGGCTACGTTGGGCCAGCTGGCTTATTGCACAACCCTTGCTGTTGAATCGCGTGCACTTACCGTTTGCCAGCCCGGATTGGTCAGACGAATATACGCATATGTACCATTGCCACGTATTTAGCCAACAGACTCAGTGTTGCGTGGTGCTTCCGTCTCACTACTTGAGCTTGCCCATCGTTAAAACTGCGCAGGATCTACCAGAGTTTCTCAGTAACGCACCAGAGAACCTGTTGGTGCACTTTCAACAAGTTAACAGCGTCTCGGCGCAAGTGCTGGACCTTTTCTCACACCAGCCGAATGCCATTGCCGCTGATCAGAATGCCGTTGCTGAGCAACTCGCGATATCGGCCGCGACTCTGCGCAGGCAACTCAGTGCGGAAGGTCAATCGTTTCAGACGCTGAAAGATCAATGGCGGCGCAAACAAGCGATGCATCTGTTACGCATGAGCGATAGGTCGATACATGACATCAGCACTCAGCTGGGCTTCTCTGAACCGAGTGCTTTTTCGCGCGCGTTTAAAAAGTGGACAGGGATGAACCCAGGCGACGTACGGCAGTCACAGAACTCATGATTCTGTGATCTGTTCTTCGATCCGACAGCGCCACTCAGTACTCAAAGAATTGATGAATGCATGAGCAATAGGAAACAACCGGATATGACATTGGAAGAGGCCAAAGCCTTCGCAAACGACTGGATTGACTCGTGGAACACACACGATATTGAACGCATCATTGCGCACTATGCCGACTCGCTGGTGTTCAAAAGCCCGTTGATTGTCGAGCGTTACAACGATCCTGCCGGGACTATCGTTAGTCGCGACAAACTGCGCGAGTATTTTTTGATCGGACTGACTCGTAACCCGTCACTGACATTCAAGCTAGAGCAAATATTGATGGGTGTCGACGGTATAACACTCTACTATCAGAATGCGCGCGGCGGTGAAACGGCGGAATATTTTGAATTTGATACCAGTGGCAAAGTTAGTCGATGCACGTCCTGTTACTCAGTTGACTAAACCTTAGATTGAAAAGCAAAGCGGGCGGCTGATGATAGTTCAAAGTGCTTCATCTCTTGGTCGGGAGTAGCAGAACTCTTTCAGCGGGCTCCTCAACTACCAATTGCACTTATTATGCGAAAGTACCTTAAGCTTGAACGTTACTCGTTAGAAAAAAGGATTTGATATGCAAGTACCATTTTTTAAAGAATTGTCGAAAGCCAAGTCTGTGTTGATTGTTGGAGCCGGAGGTGGCTTTGATGTAATCAGCGGGCTCCCGTTGTTGGTTTACCTTAAGAGTCAGAATATCGAGGTAACACTCGCCAATTTGTCCTTCACCAAGCTATATGACACCAATGCGGACGAAGAGTATGAGCATGTGTTTGCTGTTAATGATGCAGCTTCAGATCTGCCTTATTTTCCAGAAAAGCGGTTGTATGATTGGTTGATCGAAAAGGACATGAGTGCGCCCATTTACGGAATTCTCTATGACTCGGGTGTAAAAAAGTTATCTGCGGCCTACCGCTATCTGATTGAAAAACATGACGTCGATACCCTGATCCTGATCGACGGAGGAACGGACAGCCTTATGTTTGGCGATGAGGCACGGGTTGGCACAATTGTAGAAGATGCCTGTTCAATTACTGCCGCCAGTCAAATGAGTGTTGAACGTAACTTTACCGCTGCGATTGGATTCGGTGTGGAACATGACTTTAACCACTATGCCTGTCTTGAGAACATATCTACCTTAATAAAAAGTGGAGACTTTTTAGGATCGGTATCACTCACAGAACAAACGGATGAAGGCAAGGCATTTATAGACTTTGTTAACCATATCAACAGTAACATGCGCTTTAAGAGCATTGTCATTAATTCGATAAAAAGCGCGATGCTGGGCGAGTTCGGAGATTATCACGCTATTGGACGTACCGCCGGAACCGTACAGTTTGTCAGTTCGTTGATGTGTATGTATCTTTTTTTCAATACGAAAGCTATAAGCAAAAATCTTAAGTTCGGTGCCGGTATTGAAGATACAGAGAGCATGTCCGAAGTTGCGAATGAGTACCGTCAGTTCCGCTATAAAGTGCGACCGCGCGCAGACCGGGCCATTCCATTGAAATAATAGCCAGCTACACTAAGCTTGTGCTCAAGCACTATACTGAACATTTAAAAATCTAAAACGGGATTCGCTGTTATGGAAACACAAATGACGAAATCAATCATCGGCATGGTGCAAAACGGTGCTGTGCGCGCCGACGGTCGTTTTACCCTGACTGACGCCGAAATCAGTTTTGAGCCGTTCAATAAAGAGTTCGGCCTGGGACCGTATCACTTAGCCAAGGCCACGATAGCCAGCGCTGAGAAGTGTTTTGGTAAAGGTGCGGGCATTTTGCCGATTACGTCCGATGCCATCCGGTTGAAAATGACGGACGGGCACCATTATGAATTTGTGCTGGCTTCATCAGATCAATGGGTTGCTGAAATCAACCAATGGCTGGAAGCGTCATGACCAATGCATTGCGTCGCCGACAGGTCGTTTGTAAGTCGGAATAATAGTGTTATTTTTTTATCTCCGTATAGAACGTTCCTCGGTTCTTTTCCTTCTTTAAAAAATTGTGGAATGCTTTCATTTTCCATTACCGATAAAGGCGTAGTTAACGACTTCACCTCTGGTGAAGGCTGGATCAAGGGGATCCCCCTTGGAAAGAAAAATCTTCCAAGAGGTGCTCTAACTCGAGTGGGCCATGCGGAAAAACGTAGTAAATCGCTTCACTCTCGGTCTACCAGTCACGCAGCCGGATTGACTCACTCGGAAAAACAAGCCGCAGAAACATTCTTACGTGATCACTTTTATCAATTCGCGTGATCGCTCCGGTCATTGAGAACCGGCTGAAACCCGCTAACCTGTGAGCAACAAAAACAATAAGAGCACGCTCACATGACTCACGAAGCATTGATCTTCGACGCTATCCGTACACCGCGCGGTAAAGGTAAGCCCGGTGGTGCGTTGCACGAAGTAAAACCCATTCAGCTGGTGGCTGGCTTGATGCAGTCACTGATTCAACGAAATCCACTGGATACCGCTGCCATCGATGATGTGGTGCTGGGTTGTGTCTCGGCCGTGGGCGATCAGGGCGGTGATATCGCTAAAATCGCCAGTCTTTATGCCGGTTGGGATACCAATGTGGCAGGCGTTACCTTAAACCGCTTCTGTGCCTCAGGGGCGGACGCGGTGAATATTGCGGCAATGAAAGTACGTTCCGGTTGGGAGACATTGGTGGTGGCCGGTGGTTTTGAATCGATGTCGCGTGTGCCGATTTTAAGTGACGGCGGACCTTGGGCACTGGACCCACAGACAAACAACAAGACCGGTTTTCTGCCACAGGGTATCGGAGCGGACCTCATTGCCACCTTAGCGGGCTATGATCGAGACCGGCTCGATGCCTTTGCCAGTGAATCACACCGTCGCGCGGCGGCTGCCTGGGCTGCCGGTAAAAACGCCGGTTCCGTACAGCCAGTGATGGATGTCAACGGGCAACTGATTCTCGCACAAGATGAACTGGTGCGTGCTCACACCACGCCGGAAACCCTCGCTGCTCTCAAACCGTCTTTTGCGGGTATCGGGGAGATGGCGTTCGATGTTGTCGCTCGTGCTAAATACCCGCAGGTTGAACGCATTCACCATGTGCATCACGCCGGAAATTCTTCTGGATTGGCCGATGGCGCAGCCCTGTTGTTGCTCGGCAGCGCAGCCGAAGCTAAACGCTGGAACCTTACCCCCAAGGCCCGCGTGGTCGCCACGGCGTTGGTCGGAACCGACCCCACCATCATGCTTACCGGCCCAATGCCTGCCGCCGAAAAAGCGTTAAACGTGGCTGGCCTGTCTAAACACGACATCGACCTGTGGGAGATCAACGAAGCGTTCGCATCCGTTACTTTGCGCTTTATTGATGACTTCGAACTTGACCCGGCCACGGTCAATGTTAACGGTGGTGCCATCGCGATGGGGCATCCTCTTGGCGCTACCGGTGCCATGTTGATTGGCACCCTGATGGACGAACTGCGTGCACAAAACAAGCGCTATGGTCTGGTGGCCATGTGTGTGGGTGGTGGTATGGGTATCGCAACCATTGTTGAAAATCTGGTGAAGGAGTAACGCATGACCGACATACAACGAACGACGTTGGACAATGGCATTGTTGTGTTGACCCTGGACAGAGCCAACAGTAAAACCAACTTAATTGATGATGCTTTCACACAGGAATTCGACACAGTCGTCGCTGAGCTGAAAGCGCAGCAGGATTTGCGTGGCGTGATCGTTGAATCCGCTAAAAGTACATTCGTAGCGGGTGGTGACCTGGCGTTGCTATCGACCGTAACGGATGATAACGCAAACCAGGTGATCGCCCTGTTGGATCGTTTCCGACACAGTCTGCGCGAGTTGGAAACGTTAGGGAAACCCGTGGTGGCGTGCCTGAATGGCAGCGCGTTGGGCGGTGGTCTGGAACTGGCGCTGGCCTGTCATCATCGCATTGCGGTCACCAATCCAAAGACCAAGGTCGGTTTGCCTGAAGTGACTCTGGGCTTATTACCCGCTGCCGGTGGGGTCAGCCGCATCACGCGTATGCTCGGTTTGGAACAAGCCATTCCGTTTTTAACCGAAGGCCGTTTGCATTCGTTGAGCAGCGCGCAACGACTGGGCATCATCTCCCAAATGGTGACGAGCGCAGACGAAGCCCGTGCCGAGGCTATCGCCTGGATCGACACGCACCCCGAATCCGTTGCACCGTGGGATGCAAATGGGTTTCGCATGCCCGGTGGTCTGCCGCAATCGTCAAAAACAGCGCAGCTGCTGTCCATTGCACCGGCGATGATTCTCAAGAAAACGCAGGGCTGCTATCCGGCCGCGAATGCGATTTTATCCTGCGCAGTCGAAGGCGCAACCCTGTCGATGGACGCTGCAGGTCGGCTGGAGACGCGGTACTTCTTACCCTTGGCCAAGGGCGCGGTGTCGAAGAATCTGATCAACACGCTGTTCTTTGCTAAAAACAAATTAGAAGCCACCTGCCGCACGGATAACGCGCAAACTGTGACCACCGTCGGTGTGGTTGGTGCGGGCATGATGGGCGCAGGTATTGCCTGGGCTTGCGCCGTAAAAGGGTTAACCGTGGTGTTGGTGGATACCGATTTAGCCAAAGCCGAAAAGGGTAAAGCCTACAGTGAGTCGTTAGTGCACAAACGCCTTGAACGAAAGCAACTGACGGCAGAACAGGGGCAAGCCCTGTTGAATCGCATTCAACCCAGCGATTCCTTCGAAGCATTGCGACCTTGCGAGCTGGTCATCGAAGCCGTGTTCGAGGATCGCGCACTGAAAGCCGATGTTTTCCGCCAGATACAGGCAAACACATCTGACCACGCATTGTTGGCATCGAACACCTCCACGTTACCGATCAGCTCGCTTGCCGAATCAGTCAATCAGCCCGAGACGTTTATCGGACTGCACTTTTTTTCACCGGTCGACAAAATGCCGTTGTTGGAAATCATCAAAGGTGAAGCGACCAATGAGGCGACGGTGCAGCGGGCGCTGGCCTTTGCGGGTCAGATTGCCAAAACCCCCATTGTGGTCAACGACGGGCGCGGCTTTTTTACCTCGCGTGTGTTCAAAACCTTCACCTACGAAGGTATGGCGATGCTGGCCGAAGGGATACCGGCAGCCGCCATTGAAAATGCTGCCTGGCTGGCGGGTTATCCGGTGGGGCCGTTAGCGGTCAGTGACGAAGTGACACTGACGTTGATGGAGCGTATTCGTCGCCAAACACAGGCCGATATGGCGGCGGAAAACCAACCCTTTGTGTGCCATCCGGGTGATGCGGTTATCGACCGTATGCTTGAGCTGAATCGGGTGGGTAAAAGCAGCGGCGGCGGTTTTTATCAGTATCCGTCCGGGGCTAAAAAACAGTTATGGCCGGGCTTGGCCGAACACTTTGGTGGTCAGGCGTCGTTTGATCTGCAAACGCTGAAAGATCGTTTTCTCTATATCCAAAGTATTGAAGCATTCCGTGCGCTGAATGATGGCATTGTCACCAGTAAAGACGAAGCCAATGTCGGTTCCATTCTTGGCTTTGGCTATCCCGCTTGGACAGGTGGGGCTATACAGTTTGCGCACCAAACCGGGTTGGCTAACTTTGTGGCGCGCGCCCATGAACTTGAACAACAGTGCGGCGAACGTTTCAACGTGTCGTCGATGCTGATCGAATAAAAAAAGGAAAGTCCGATGACTGAACGCAGTGTTTACGACAGTTACCATGAAATGTTCCGTACCGATGTACGCAAGTTTTTAGAAACCGAAGCGGAGCCGCATCGCGAGGCCTGGGAAGCGCAAGGCCATGTCGACCGCAGCGTCTGGCAGAAAGCCGGTGAACTGGGTTTTTTGTGTCCGACCATGCCAGAGGCATACGGCGGTGTGGATGGCGATTTTCGTTTCAACTCAATCGTCGATGAGGAAGTTTACCGTGCCGGGTTAACCGGGCTGGGTTTTGGTTTGCATTCTGACATCGTCGCGCCTTACATTTTGCATTACGGCAGCGACGACTTGAAACAACGTTATCTACCCGCCATGGCTCGGGGTGAGAAAATTGCCGCCATCGCCATGACCGAACCCGGTACGGGTTCAGATTTGCAGGGCATTAAGACCAACGCCGTTTTGCGTGATGGGCAGTGGGTGTTAAACGGCAGTAAAACGTTTATCACCAACGGTTATATGGCAGACGTTGTCATTGTCGTTGCGAAAACCGATCCAGACGCCGGCTCGAAAGCATTCAGTCTGTTTCTGGTCGATGCCGGAACCCCCGGATTTGAGAAAGGCCAACCGTTGAAGAAAGTCGGCATGAAAGCTCAGGATACCGCTGAGTTGTTTTTCAATGACTGTCGGCTCGACGCCGGTCAATTGCTCGGCGAGCGCGGCATGGGTTTGATGTATCTGATGAAAGAATTACCGCAGGAGCGCCTCAGCGTTGCCGTGGGCGCGGTCGCACACGCGCAGAGCCTGTTGTCGCAAACGTTGGCGTATGTCAAAGAGCGCAATGCCTTTGGTAAAGCTATCGCCAGCTTTCAGAATACACAGTTTAAACTCGCTGAAATGGACAGCGAAATTACCATGATGCAGGTGTTTGTGGATCAGTGTCTGGCTTGGCATATCGATGGCAAACTGGACGCCGTCATGGCCGCCAAAGCCAAGTACCTGGCGTCTGATCTGCAATGCAAAGTGGCCGATGAATGTGTGCAACTGCACGGCGGTTACGGTTACATGTGGGAGTACCCAGTGGCGCGTGGCTGGGTGGATTCGCGCGTGCAGCGTATTTATGCAGGAACGAATGAAATCATGAAGCTGATCATTAGCCGCTCACTGATGGATCGACAATGAAACCACTGGCGGGTCTGAACATTCTGGACTTCAGCACGTTGTTGCCCGGCCCTTGGGCGACCGCGCAATTGCAGAGTATGGGTGCGCAGGTGACGCGAATTGAATCACCGACGCATCCGGATTTACTGCGTGCTTACCCCAACACCTTCGCGCAGCTCAATGGCGAAAAAAACACGCTGGTGCTGGACCTGAAAGACTCAGCGTCCATTGCAACGATTAAACAACAATTGCGCGATGTCGACATCCTGCTGGAGCAGTTTCGTCCTGGCGTCATGCAACGCTTGGGGTTGGGTTACGATGCCTTAAAAGCGGAATATCCGCAGTTGATCTACTGCTCACTGACGGGCTACGGGCAAACGGGTCCGCTGGCGATGCAAGCCGGGCACGACATTAACTATCAGGCGCTGGCCGGGTTGGCCAGTTACAATGGCGCCGCGACCCCGGTGACTACCGCCGTGCAAATCGGCGACATTGCCGGTGGTAGTTATCCCGCTATGGTTGCCATATTGGCCGCTGTTATTGAACGCCAGCAAACCGGATTCGGCCAGCATATTGATATCGCCATGGCTGATGGCGCGCTGGCCTTAAACACACTCACCGCCCCTGAAGTATTGGCAGGTCAGCCGAACCCCAAGGCTCGCGGTAATCTGCTCAATGGCGGTTCGTTTTACGACTACTATGAAACCGCAGACCAGCAATGGTTGGCCGTAGGTGCTTTAGAACCCAAGTTCTTTAATGCTCTGTGCCAAGCCTTGGGCAAGCCGGAATGGGTCAGTCGATTTGCCGATTATAGCGACGCCAATCAACAGTCGCTGAAGTCGGATTTGCGCGCCCTGTTTTTACAGCGCACATTGCAAGTGTGGCTGAGCGTGCTTAATGACGAATGCTGCGTGACGCCGGTGTTGAATCTGGCCGATGCGCTGCGCCATCCGCAGTTTGTCGAACGGGGAATGGTCCGTGTCGACGATCAAGGGAAACGGTATCTGAACGTGCCGATCCGTTTTCACGTGGAACAGGACTCAACCGGATAACATGTCCAGATCCAGCCGGTGGGTGATCCGTTGCTGTTGCACAAAATAGTCGTCGTGACTGACCAGAATAATCGCTCCCTGAAATTGCGCCAGCGCATTTTCCAACGCGATGGTGCTATCCAGGTCCAGATGATTGGTGGGTTCGTCCAACAGCAGCAATTGCGGAGTGACCTTGCCCAACAATTTACTGGCTAACACCACCTTCAGTTGCTCACCGCCGCTGAGTGCGCCAAAGGGCACGTCTGCCTTTGTATTACGTAAACGTAACCAGGCGAGACGGTCACGACCTTCCTTTTCATTGAGCTCGGGTTGCAGCGCCAGCAAGTTTTCCAGCGCCGATTGTTGTGCCTGAAACCCAAAAAAATGCTGATCAAGGTAAGCCACAGGCACATGGGTGAAAACCTCGCCCTGCCAGAGATTTTCACGACCTAAAATTGTTTTTAACAACGCACTTTTACCGGCGCCATTACGGCCGGTAATGTGCAAGCGAAAAGGACCGTTCAGAGACAGAGTCAATGGTGGATGCAATGCCTGCGTGTAACCCGCACAAGCGTTCGTCAACGTTAAAACCGCCTTAGCCGATGAGACTTTTGACGCCGGTAATTCAAAGCCGATGGGGTCGAACCACTCGCGCTGGTTTTCGGCCAACTGGGTATCCTGCAGGCGACGTTCGCTGCGATTGTCCCGCAAAATCTTGGCATTGCGCATACTGTTTTCGGCCGCTTGCTTAGCACCATCCCGCTCCAGTACGCTCCAGTTCTCTCGCTTGGCTTTGGCTTTGCCCTGTGCCACCCGCTGCTGTTGTTTCTCCAGCGCTTGTTGCGCTTTTATGGCGGTTTGTTTTTGCTGTCGTCGCGCCTGATTCAACTGCGATTCCTGCTGTTCCCAGCGGGCGTGCTTGCCCTGAAAGTAGGCGTCGTAATTTCCGGGGTGGGTATGAATTTGCGTGGGTGTCAGTTCGCAAATTGCCTCAACGGTTTGCAGCAGAGCACGATCGTGAGTCACTAAAACAAATTGCTTGTTGGTGGTTTCAAGCCATGTCGACAACAGCACTTTGCCGTCTCGGTCGAGATGATTAGTAGGCTCGTCGAAAACATAAACATCTGGGTTTTTCAGCAGAGCCGCAGCCCACATAACACGAAACTGTTCGCCACCACTGAAGCTCGCGATAGGCCGCTGTAAATCAAGATCGTTAATAAAACCGACCGTGTTCAATGCAGTACGTAACTGTACCGGCCAATCCCAGAACGCTTCCGCTAATTCGAAATCGCGTTCGTCCACCGAGCCCGCTTCAATGCGTTCGATCGCAGCAACGGGCGCCGCCAGACCCAGCACCGCAAGTACCGGATCCGACGCCTGTCCAGTCCATTGTTGAGGCACATAGGCAACGTGCGCAGGCGCAGTGATTTGGCCGTCGGAAGGCAACAGCCTACCTGAGAGTATTTGCGCCAAGACCGATTTACCAACGCCATTGATGCCCACCAACCCGCAAAGGCGATGTGAAAACTGAGCTGAAATCGAGTTAAAAAGTGTTTGACCGTTGTTCAGGGTAAACGAGACGTTGTGTAACGCCAAAGGCATAGCCATAGATGATTCTCCAAATCCGATAGATGTGTGGTGCGGATGTGAAAAATCATTACTTCATTGGCTGAGGGACCTTTGCAGGTGAGCAGAAGCCGGTACTTTAACAGCGGTTTTCGGATATGTCTAATTTCTCAAATGTTGTTTTGGTAGCAAAAGGGGCTCCGTGAATGGTGATCACTTAAGCGGGATTAACTTCGGCATTTGCTGCATTTTTCGACTTGCTTTCATTAGAAGATTTTAGCCGCCAAGGACCGGTGTAAATAACCCCACCGTCGCATCTGCTTTGGCTGACATGACGGACACATCGCAACGGATGCAAGGGCATGGATGCCCTTGTAAGCGCCGCGCGTGCAGGGACGCACGCTCAAGCGACCGTTCGAAGAAAGTGTCTGGCATGGCAGAACACCAAAGCGGGCGACAGAAGGGGGTGCAAGGGGATCTCCCCTTGGAAAGATAAACCTCCTAGAGATCCATTGGTTGCGAGCAGAACCTTAGTCGTCGGGCTAGATTGGTTCTTACCGAAAAGGAATACACGTTAATCATGCAGATTGCCGGTGCTCCCGAAATAAAATCTATATGCTAAGAAAGCCCAAGTAAGTACCATCCCGGGCTGCCCCCTTGGAAAGAAAAAGTATCAGGAAAATTGCTGAATCAAAAACTAATCCACAAACCTCCACTAACCCAAAAAAACAAACCTTTCCCCATCAATGCAATTTAAAAAACGAAATCGATTGCACCAGATCCTTACTCAAATCACGCAGAATCTCCGTTGAGTTCAACGATGCTTTGGCGCGGTCGGTATTTTCCTCAGTAATCACACTCACGGCATCGACGGCGGCACTGATGTCCAACAAGGTTTGGTTTTGCTTTTCGGTCGCATCGGTGGTTTGGGCTGAGTAATCTTTAATGGTGGCGACAGCGGCATTAAAGTGCGAAATAGCTTCGCCAGATTCGGTGGCCTTCGCCACAGACGCCACCGATTGCTGGTGGCTGTTGCCAATCACGGTAACGGCTTGACGGGAACCCTGGCGCAACTCTTCCAGTGTTTTTTGAATTTCTTCAGTGGCTTGCTGGGTGCGACCGGCGAGGCTGCGCACTTCATCGGCGACGACGGCAAAACCGCGACCCTGCTCACCCGCGCGCGCGGCTTCAATGGCGGCGTTTAACGCCAGTAAGTTGGTTTGTTCGGCGATAGATTGAATGGTACCAATGATGGCGGTGATGTTTTCGGCTTGCGCGTCCAGCTGTTCAATGACTGACACAGACTGTTCAATATCCGCGGCGAGGCTCTCGATGGAACGGACAGTTTCCGTGACCGTGACGCTGCCATTTTCGGCATAGCCATCGGCCTGGTTGGCCACAGTGAGCGACTCGTTTGCGGCCT
The DNA here is from genome assembly GCA_050293765.1 of Reinekea sp. GTDB lineage: Bacteria > Pseudomonadota > Gammaproteobacteria > Pseudomonadales > Natronospirillaceae > Reinekea. The sequence continues at coordinate 6,122 of JBNKNI010000038.1, read as the reverse complement.
CCGTCACTTCACTGGCAAAGGCTTCTAACAGTTTGGTGGCTTCGGTCAATTGCTGCAGCCGTTGGTTCTGGTTTTCAGCGCTGCTTAAGCGTGCCTCGGTATCGACCAGTATTTCCTCGCTGGACAGTTTCAGGTGTTCGGCCAGTTCAACGACGGACTCCACAATGCTGCGCAATTTTTCAATCATGGTTGCAACCGATAGTTTCACTTCGTCAACTTCGTCGCCGTTTTCGCGCGCGACAATGTCGGCAGTCAGGTCGCCGGTTGCTAATTGGTTGGTCAGTGACACTATTGCGTGCAGGTTGCTTTTTAAATTACGTAATACACTGAACGAAATAAGAATGGCAGCCAATGTGAGTAAGCCGATGATTATGATCAGGTTGCGAATGGTGGCTTGCTGCGAGGCAATCAGTTGCTCTGAACGCATCGCCACCAGAGCCCCAAAACGGCTGCCGAATTCTTTAACGATGTTGTCGATGGGTATCATGGCCTCTAACACGCCTTTGTCGGCGGCGTTGCGGGCATTCCATGCACCTTTAGCGATCCATACCTCGGCGGCGGATGCATACACCTCTTGCGCCTGAGAAACAGCGTCATTGAAGCGACTAGTAAAGTCAGAAAGACTGCCACCTTCGTCGGAATTGGCCGCGTTCCAGCTGGCTGCAATGGAAACGTCGAGCGTGGACAGGTGGTCGGCCAGTTCCTGTTCCAGGCGTTTACCTTCCGCAATAATGGCTTCTAATTCCGACTGTTCAATCTTCTTGGAAAAGAATTCCGGTGCTTGCGCGCGAGACAGATTGTATTGCGCTTGCAAGTCTTCCCAGTGTTGCAACAGCTCCACTTCAAACTGGCGTAAGTTCGCCTCTTGTTGGCTTGCGCGAATGGCGTTGCTGAAACTGCTGATAAAGAATCCAGCGGTGACCAACAACGCAACGATAAGACCCGAAACCAGCAAACTGATTTTCAGCGATATAGATAACTTCTTCACAATAAGGCTCTTTGGTTTGGTGGCAATCAATTAAGGGCACTTTAAAAAAACCTTAAGTCCCCTTGGCGTGCGGGCTAGCAACGCACAGAGATCGACGGACTTTTTAGATGTGCCCTTAACTAGTGTAGAAGGTTATCGACAGATGACCGCGAAAACTGAGCCCTTTCGTGAATTTTATTGGGCCGTGGTGAAGAGATCTTCCATGGGGTGTTTTGCGGTGAATTCAGCCACTTCTTCGCGCAACCAGTGCTTGAACGCCGTTAAGTTAGTGTTCGCATGTTGCTCTTTACGGTGAATCATAAAATATTGAAAGTGACTGGAAATGGTCACGCCCAGCAGCGGTACCAGCTGGCCACTTTCCACCAGACCTCGTGCCAGCGTGTTACGCACCACGGCGATGCCGTGCCCAGACAGTAACATTTCAATGGTGATACTGCCTTCGTTGATGACCTGTTTCTTAATGCGACGCCCACGGGTGCTCACCCCGGTTTTGCGGAACCAACTTTCCCAGTTCATGCCGCTGTCGACCCAGCCATGAATCAACATAAATTTCAGCACGTCTTCTGGTTTTTTTATTTGCTTGGCAATCTGTGGAGACGCCGCAGCGTAGGCGTATTCATCCATCAGCGATTCGCAGCTCAAGGCTGGGTAGTCGTCTACCCCCAAACGAATTGCTAAATCGAGGTCGCTGTTCAGCATATCGACCTGGTTGTGCGTGGGGTTCAAGCGCAGTTCCACATCTGGGTAGCGGTGATTGAACCGCCACAAACGCGGCACCAACCAGCGGGCAGCAAAGCTCGGCAGCATGGTGACGCTGAGTACATCCGGCTGTTTGTAATGGTCCAGTTTGCGCACAGCTAACTGCAGCAGTTTCAGTCCGTCCTGCACTTCCGGCAGAATCAAATGCCCCTGTTCACTGAGCACCATCGTCCGGCCCTTGCGTTGAAACAACTTAACACCCAGCCGGTTTTCCAGGCTTCGAATCTGTTGCGATACAGCAGCTTGGGTTACACAAAGTTCTTCCGCGGCGCGGGTATAGCTGCTCAAACGCGCTGCGGCTTCGAAGAAACGAAAACTTTCCAGATCGGGCAGTTTGAGTTGCGTCATAAGGAGTTGACCACGAGTTCAAATATAAGATTTGCTTATGGAATCTGTTAGGAACTATCGTTGGTATCATAACAAGATCTGCTTCAAAATGACCACTGTTTCAGTCTTTCACCGCCGTTCAGGCAACATCATGGGTAGGCATACCCGTCAATCAGGGAGACACAGCATGGCACTATACTTCATTTTTCGAATTCCGGAAATGATGATGATCACTCTGCGCAAGGAACAGGAAAAGCGCAAATTAACCCGTCGCATTCGAAAAGCAGAACTAATGTTAGATCAAATGCCAGACTGGCAAAAAAAAGATCTCAACATCAGCATACGGGACTTCCAAACCTATAAACACCGCATGTAATTGCGCATGCCACGATTCACCGAATTCTGACCTTATAAGCGCCAATCCACGGTTGGCGCTGCTTTAATTACCACAACCAAAACGGATCGGCGTTGCCGCCATTTGCCCAATTCAGAACAGTGTCTAAACTGCTCTTTGTATATTCGTGTTAATCCGTCACGAGGTCGCAGATGCCGGTTTTCTCCGTGGTTAGAATGTTATCGCTTCTGTTGCTGTTGACTTGCAGCATGGCGGGTGCGGAGACCATTCACTTAGCCTACGCCGATACCGAGTCCTTCCCTTATCAGATTGGCAATTCCAACCGCGTGACCGCCCAGCCGGGTATCGCGGTGGATATTATCCAGACCATAGCACGACAAAATAATTGGACCGTAGAGCTGGAACGCTTACCCGGAAAGCGGGTTCTCTATTCGTTAGAGCAGGGCGAAATAGACGGGGCCTTTATATTTTCCTATAACGCTCAACGCAGTGTTTTCATCCGCTATCCCATGCGCGATGGCAAGCCCGACCACGAAAAGCGCATTGCCACGCTGAGTTATTATCTCTACACCCTTAATGACAGTGGCGTAACCTGGGACGGTGAAGCATTCAGCCAACTAAACGGGCCACTGGGTGCTGATCTGGGTTATTCGATTGTTGGTAATCTGAAAGCCCTGGGTTATCCGGTGGAAGAGACGCCCGGAACACTGAACAACCTGAAAAAGTTGATGGCCAAGCGTATACCGGCCTATGTCGGTCAGGGCGTGGTGGTCGACCGATATCTGAGCAACATGCCATCAAGCCAGATTCAAAAAAGCACATTGCCAATCGTGACCAAAGATTACTTTCTGGTTTTCACTAAGCCCTTTGCCGAACAGAACCCTGCGCTGGTGGAACAATTTTGGACGGCCATCGGCGAACAGCGCGAGTCGTTAACCGCCACGTTTATTGATCGTTACGTATCCGATCATACTGATTGAGCAACTGCGGTTGGCGCTGCCCATTTTTCTGATACGCTGTGTCATCTGAAAAAATTGGGTGCAGCGCCATGGAAACTCTCATCAAAGCCTATCGTAAAGCCGCATCGGACTGTCGTTACAGTGCCGCCCGACACACCGCGCAGAGTTTGAAAATGCGCTTGCAGGCTCTGGCCGATGCCGTCGACGAAAACGAACAAGCGGATGTCTATGGTGACGGTGAACTGATCGAACAGTTCGAGCAGGAAGTCGCCGCTTTGCTCGGTAAAGAACAAGCGCTGTTCTTACCCAGCGGCACCATGGCGCAACCTATTGCATTGAAAATCTGGGCTGAACAGCAACGTGCACCTTATGTTGCGTTGCACGCCACCAGTCATCTGCAATTACACGAACATAACGCCTATCAAACTCTCTATGGTCTGCGCGGTGTGACGCTCGGCAGTCATCATCGGGTGCCTACCCTGGCGGATATCCAAAGCGCAGCGGTAGAACCATTGGCCGCAATTTTGTTGGAATTGCCCATGCGCGAAATCGGAGGGCAGCTACCGGCTTGGGAAGACCTGGTGGCGCAAGCCAGTTGGGCGCGGGAGCACAACATAAAATTGCATATGGACGGCGCTCGGTTGTGGCAATGCCCACCCGCTTACGGGAAATCCTTAGCGGAAATTTCCGCGCTGTTCGATTCGGTGTACGTCAGTTTCTACAAAGACCTGGGCGGTATTTCCGGTGCCTGTTTGGCGGGCGATGCAAACTTTATTGCGCAAGCGAAAATCTGGGTGCGCCGCGCCGGCGGTAATCTTTTCTCGCTGGCCCCTTATATCGTGGCGGCACGCGAAGGTTTAAAACAGCATCTGCCTCACATCGCTGCCCGTCGCGAACAAGCCATATGGCTGGCTGAGCAGTTGAATCAGCTACCGGGTGTGACCACCTGGCCGCGCGTGCCGCAAACCAATATGTTTCGGGTACGCATGTCGGTCGATGTTGAAACGTATCTCAACACCGCGACCTGCTGGATGCTCGACAACAACGTCGCACTGATCACGCCGCCTTACGAAACCGGTGAAGGTTATTACCTGTGTGAAATGACCATTGGTGACGCGTTCGCAGAACAGACACCGGCAGAATGGCAGCAACACCTGGCCCGGTTTGCCGAGCAGCTTCTGTCTTGAACGCAGTGTGATCTGAGCGACGGACTCACCGCGTATGGTTTGTTAGGCTGCAGCGCAAATGTTAAGAAGCCTGAGCCATGTTGCTATTGTTTAAAATGTTCATTGGTGCCATTGCCGTTATGTTGGCGGTGTTTTCCCTCGCTGAATTGGGAATTCGGTATCTGCAGGACGCGTTAGTGTCGTGGCACAGTGTCCGCGCACTAATGCAGTTGTGTGTGTTTTCAGCGTTGGCCTGGTATTTGTCACCCACGCAGGTGCGGAAACGTCATCTGCCGTGAGTCGCTGGTAACTGGCCGCAGTTTCAGTATGATGCAGCTCGTTTGCATCGACCCGGGAAGAGTCATGAAATTAGAAGATATCCGTCGCGAATATACCTTACAGGGGCTCGATCGAGAGCAACTGAATGCCGACCCCATTGTGCAGTTTGAACAGTGGTTGCAACAGGCGATGGACGCCAACCTCAATGCCGACCCAACCGCCATGTCGTTAGCGACTGTGAACGCCGAAGGCCAACCGAGCCAGCGTATCGTGCTGCTCAAGCAATACGACCCGAAAGGCTTTGTGTTCTACACCAACCTGCAAAGCCAGAAAGCGCAAGACATTGCACACAACCCCAAAGTAAGCCTTCACTTCGCGTGGACACCGCTTGAGCGGCAGATCATCGTTTATGGCGAGGCCGAAAAATTATCGGTCGCCGAAGCGACCCGGTATTTCCTGTCTCGTCCCCGTAATAGCCAGATAGCCGCCTGGACCAGCCATCAGAGTCAGAAGATCGGTTCTCGCAAATTGTTGGAGCAGGCCTTTGAACAGATGAAGTCGAAGTTCAAAGAAGGCGATATCCCATTGCCGTCGTTTTGGGGCGGCTACCGAGTTAAGCCGACCAAAATCGAGTTCTGGCAGGGCCGTGGCTCCCGTTTGCATGACCGGTTCATGTACACCTTAACCGACGGTGCATGGCAGTTGGATCGTTTGCAGCCATAGCCCGTTGGTTGCGCTGCATCAACTATTTCGCAGCTTTCTCGTAAATTAGATTTTCATAATATAAATCTGGCCTACACTCATTGCATCTTACCTGCAAAGAGGGAGTCAACGATGAAAGTGAATATGGGCAATGTGGATCGAATCGTACGTTTAATACTGGCCGCCATCATGATTTTAGCGGTCGTATTGCAATGGGTCAGTGGCGCAATCGCCATTATCGTCGCGTTGCTCGCGGCGGTATTTGTGATTACAGCGACCGTGAAGTTCTGTCCCCTGTATCTGCCGTTTGGACTGAGCACCAACAAATCGGAATAGCGATAAAAGATCGGATTGAATGTCACTAAATTAAGTGGCATTTCCGATCATCCAAGCGAAATACAAAATTCGGACACAGTTGAACCGGCGGAAATAACCGTTCCGTGGTATTTGCATTGGCTGATTTAGGTTGGTAACCAATAGATTTCTTGGAGGATTTTTCTTTCCAAGGGGCGATCCCCTTGATCCGGCCATCACCAGAAGTGAAGTCGTTAAAATCGAATCGAAGCCCATTAGGGCTTCGCTTTTAA
>JBNKNI010000037.1:0-52649 GCA_050293765.1 Reinekea sp. | reverse complement strand
GCGTTTAATGGATTTCAGTTCTTTAAGCTCATTTTGCAGAGCGATTTCACCTTCAACCGTCATTGGGTAGCGTTGCATGGCTTTGTCCTTTACGAATCAAAAAGGGCGCGATGCGCCCTTTGTAGTGTTTAAATGTTGCTGCCTATTATGAACAAGATTAGCGTGCGTGCAAGTCCTGCAAACGATTGACGCCCGTTTCCTGGGACAATTGCATAGCCAGCACAGAGGCCTCAGCACCCGCCAAGGTGGTGGTGTAGTAAACCTTGTGTTGCAGCGCACCCTTTCGGATTTCGGCGCTGTCGACCATGGACTGACGGCCAGCGGTTGTGTTCATCACATAGGCGACTTCGTCGTTTTTGATTAAGTCGACCAGATGTGGACGGCCTTCTTTCACCTTATTAACCGGCTCGGTTGGCAGGCCATTCTCCGTGAAAAACGCAGCGGTGCCTTTGGTTGCCACGACTTCAAAGCCCATTCGGGTCAGGTCGGTCGCCATCGCCAGAGCAGCTGTTTTGTCGCTGTCTTTTACCGAAATAATTACTTTGCCAGACTTCGGCAGTACAGCACCGGCGCCAATAGCGGCCTTGGCAAAGGCTTCGGCAAAGGTTTCACCGGTACCCATCACTTCACCCGTGGATTTCATTTCTGGACTCAGAACCGGATCCACACCGTGGAATTTGTTGAACGGCATGACCGCTTCTTTGACGGAGAAGTAACTTGGGATAATTTCTTCGGTAAAACCGATTTCCGAGAGCTTCTGACCGGTCATGACCTGGGTACCGATCTTCGCCAGCGAACGACCAATAGCCTTGGACACAAACGGTACCGTACGGGACGCACGCGGGTTCACTTCAATGATGTACAACTTGTCATCTTGCCAGGCCATTTGAACGTTCATCAAACCGACGACGTTTAATTCCAAAGCCATGGCTGTAACCTGCTCACGAATCATATCCTGAGCTTCTTTTGGCAGACTGTAAGGAGGCAATGAGCAGGCGGAGTCACCTGAGTGAATTCCGGCTTGTTCAATGTGTTGCATAATTGCGCCGATCACAACCTGTTCGCCATCACTGACGCAGTCGATATCCATCTCAATGGCATCATCCAGGAAGTAGTCAAGCAGGACAGGAGCGTCATTCGACACCTGCACAGCTTCGTTCATATAACGACGCAACTCTTCTTCGCGATACACGATTTCCATCGCGCGACCACCCAACACATAAGACGGACGCACCACCAACGGATAACCGATTCGATTGGCAATAACCACCGCTTCGTCCAGGCTGCGGGCGGTGCCATTTTCTGGTTGCAGCAGATTCAAACGCTCAACCATTACCTGGAATCGTTCACGGTCTTCGGCACGGTCGATGGCATCCGGGCTGGTGCCGATGATAGGCGCACCGGCCGCTTCCAGTTCACGGGCGAGTTTCAACGGAGTTTGACCGCCGTATTGAACAATGACGCCTTTGGGTTTTTCCAGTTCAATAATTTCCAGCACATCTTCCAGAGTAACCGGCTCAAAATACAGACGGTCCGATGTGTCGTAGTCGGTCGAAACGGTTTCCGGGTTACAGTTAACCATGATGGTTTCGTAGCCGTTTTCGCGTGCAGAAAGTGACGCGTGCACACAGCAGTAGTCGAACTCGATACCCTGACCAATGCGGTTTGGACCACCGCCGATGACCATGATTTTTTCACGATCCGACACGGCCGCTTCACATTCTTCGTCGTAACTGGAATACATATAGGCGGTATCAGAAGCGAATTCCGCCGCGCAGGTATCAACGCGCTTATACACAGGGCGAACACCCAGTGCCCAACGCTTCTTACGAAATTCTTTTTCGCTGACGCCCAACAGGTGCGCCATGCGCAAATCAGAAAACCCTTTGCGCTTGTATTTACGCATCAGGGTTTCGTCCAAACTCTTAACCGGAGTATTGGCAAGAATAGCTTCGTCACGAATTAAGTCTTCAATCTGCACCAGAAACCAAGGGTCGATATTGGTCAGAGCAAAAACTTCATCGACGGACATACCCGCACGGAACGCATCACCTATGTACCAGATTCGATCCGGGCCGGCTTCGCGCAGTTCGCGGATCAGGCTTTCGTGTGCACCGTCTTCCGACAGATTAATTTTGCTGTCAAAACCACAGGCACCTACTTCCAGACCACGCAACGCTTTCTGCACGGACTCCTGGAAATTTCGGCCGATCGCCATGACTTCACCCACCGACTTCATCTGCGTGGTTAAACGGTCATTTGCCTGCGGGAATTTCTCAAACGCAAAACGCGGAATTTTGGTCACAACGTAATCGATGCTGGGCTCGAAAGACGCTGGCGTGACACCACCGGTAATGTCATTTTGCAGTTCATCCAACGTATATCCGACCGCGAGCTTTGCAGCGACTTTAGCAATCGGGAAACCCGTTGCCTTAGAAGCCAGCGCAGACGAACGAGACACACGCGGGTTCATTTCGATGATGACCATACGACCGTCTTTCGGGTTAATACCGAACTGAACGTTAGAGCCACCGGTTTCAACGCCGATTTCTCGCAGTACCGCGAGCGAGGCGTTTCGCATGATCTGGTATTCTTTATCGGTCAAGGTCTGGGCAGGTGCAACGGTAATAGAGTCGCCGGTGTGAATGCCCATTGGATCAAAGTTTTCGATAGCACATACGATAATGCAATTATCGGCCTTGTCGCGCACCACTTCCATTTCGTATTCTTTCCAACCGATCAGACTCTCATCGATCAGCAGTTCATTGGTCGGCGACAAGTCCAAACCACGACGACAGATTTCTTCAAACTCATCTTTGTTGTAAGCGATACCTCCACCGGTTCCACCCATGGTGAAACTCGGGCGGATAATCGTCGGGAAGCCCAACTCGTCGGCGATTTTCCAGGCATCGTCCATGTTGTGGGCAATGCCAGATTTTGGCGTTGCCAAGCCGATGGCTTTCATGGCCTTGTCAAAACGATCGCGGTCTTCCGCTTTATCGATGGTGTCAGCATTGGCACCGATCATTTCAACGCCGAACTGTTCCAGTACACCATGTTTTTCCAGGTCCAACGCACAGTTCAGTGCGGTCTGACCGCCCATGGTTGGCAAGACAGCGTCTGGTCGTTCTTTTTCGATGATCTTGGCCACTTCCTGCCAGATGATCGGTTCAATGTAGGTGGCGTCAGCCATCGCCGGATCGGTCATGATGGTGGCAGGGTTGGAGTTAACCAGAATCACCCGGTAACCTTCCTCGCGCAACGCTTTACACGCCTGTGCGCCGGAATAGTCGAATTCGCAGGCCTGGCCGATAACAATCGGTCCAGCCCCTAAAATCAGAATGCTTTTTATGTCAGTACGTTTTGGCATGGTCTCTCACACATTGAAATTCGTTAAACGTTAAAGTTATTCAGATGGCGTGGCAGCAAAAACCACCACGTCTTACATCTCACGTCTTACTGCTTTCGAGCCTTCATATTCTCAATAAACCGGTCAAACAGCGGCGCACAATCGTGCGGTCCCGGGCTTGCTTCAGGGTGACCCTGGAAACTGAAGGCTGATTTGTCGGTACGCTCAATACCCTGCAATGACTTATCGAACAAAGACCGGTGAGTCATCCGTACATTCGCAGGCAATGTGCTTTCATCAATGGCGAAGCCGTGGTTTTGGCTGGTAATCATTACAGTGTTTTCGGCAATGGTTTCAACCGGATGGTTGGCGCCATGATGACCGAACTTCATTTTCATGGTTTTAGCACCGCTGGCCAAACCTAACAGCTGATGCCCCAGACAAATGCCGAAAACAGGGATGTCCGTTTCCAGAATCTGCTGGATTGCTTTGATCGCGTAGTCACACGGTTCCGGGTCGCCCGGACCGTTGGACAAGAACACACCGTCTGGGTTCATAGCCAAAACGTCCTGCGCCGGTGTCTGAGCGGGGACCACAGTTAAACGACAACCACGATCAGCCAACATGCGCAAAATATTACGCTTCACACCGAAGTCATAGGCCACCACATGAAACGCCGACGTATCCGGCTGAGTGTGCCCAACCCCAAGCTGCCAACTTCCGGCTGTCCATTCGTAGGCCTCTTTGACCGAAACTTCTTTCGCCAGGTCCATACCTTTCAGACCAGCAAAACTTTTCGCCAGTTCCAAAGCGCGTGCTTCGTCGATATTATCCCCCGCTATCACACAACCGTTTTGGGCACCTTTTTCTCGCAAAATGCGGGTTAACCGGCGAGTGTCTATGTCTGCAATCGCAACAACATTCCGCTCAACAAGATATTCCTGAAGTGATTGCTCGCTGCGGAAATTACTGTGCAGCAAAGGTAAATCGCGAATGACTAAACCGGCAGCCCAAACCTGGCTGGATTCTTCGTCTTCTGAGGTGACACCGGTATTGCCGATGTGCGGGTAGGTTAAAGTGACAATCTGGCGGGCGTATGATGGATCAGTCAGAATTTCCTGATAGCCGGTCATGGCGGTATTGAATACCACCTCACCAACAGATTCACCAACGGCACCAATGCCGATTCCTTTAAAGATACTTCCGTCTTCGAGCGCGAGTATGGCAGGCGTACTCAAGTTCCGTTCCCCTAGTCTAATGAATGGACATTTGAGATTAATTGACTCCCCAGACCAGTTTTTCTAAGCCCTATTCGCAAAAAAGCGAGATGAAGTGAACTTCATCCCGCTTTATTGTTATCACCTTGGTCGCAAAAGCGACGACCGGCTGTTTGGTGCGGTCGGGGCGTAAAAAACCTGATTCAAATTGTCAAAAGGTTGTGTTTGCAACCCAAAATTTCGCGGATTTTACAGGAATGCGACACTTAAAGTCCACCGTTAATTGGCCCACCGCTTACATTTTATGGACGCATCAGCGGAGCAAAATAGATCGCCAAACAAAATACCAATCCAGGGCATTTATGGATGCCCCAGAGCAACCGCTGATTTAAGCAGTTGCGCCTTTTTGCTTGATCTGATGCAAGCGATGGTTAATGAACGCAATTAAACCGAAATAAGTTCGTTCAGAGTCTGGCAGGGCTCTGGATTTAATGTCATCATTCGTAGCAAATAATGATACTTAAGTCCGTGATTGTTATGTCTCAAACTGCCCAACTTGTTGATACCCTGAAAAAACTCTTACGCGAACGAAAAATTACTTACGCTGATGTCGCAGCACACCTGGACCTCAGTGAAGCGAACGTGAAGCGGATGTTTTCCAAACGGCACTTCACCCTCAGTCGACTCGAAGAAGTCTGCGCACTGGCAAACGCCGATTTGAGTTATCTCATGACGCGCATGCACGAAGGCTCCATGATTATCGAAGAGCTGACGCTGGAGGCGGAAAAAGAGCTTGTCGGCAATATCAAGCTGCTGATGATGGCGCAACTGCTGATCAACCGCTGGGAAATGGACGATATCGTCAATACCTATACGTTCGAAGAGCATGAAGTCACTCGCCTGCTGGCCAAGCTGGATCGACTCGGCATCATTGAACTGCTGCCTGGTAATCGAGTGCGGAACTTAGTGTCACGCGATTTTAAGTGGATTCATAACGGTCCAGTGTACAAATTCTTTGAAAAACACGTGGCCACCGAATTCTTTAACTGCAAATTCAACCCCAAGGCTGGCGAGCTGTTGATTTTCATGGCGGGCATGCTTTCACGCCAATCCAACAGCCATATGCAAAACAGCATGCGTCGACTGGCCCGGGAATTTGATGAACTGTGCAAGGAAGATGGCAAACTGCCACTGACCGAAACCTATGGCTCCGGGCTAGTCCTGGCCATGAGACCATGGGAGTTGAGTGTTTTCACAGAACACCGTCGCGAGCCAAATACCAAAAAATTCTGACACATCGATAAAAAACACTTTTTCACACGTTACTCAGCAACGTAATCGGTGAGCCGCCTTGGGGCTCACCGTGGATCTCATATTCCATCGGTTCTTTGTTCCAAACGACTGCCTGGTCAGACGAAAATTGGAAATTCTCTTCTATACTGAAGTCGTTGATTTGTTATGAATGGCGTTTCCAATGGCCGAACGAGATTTACGCAAAGCACAGCGAATCGCTGCTGAACTACCCATGAAAGTGACGCTCGACGATGGGAGTCACCACGTTATCAGGACCTGGGATTTTTCCAGCAGCGGAGTTTTCATTGAGGCTACTGCAGACATTCTGGCACGAGCCCAAACGGACGCGTTGGTTCAGGTGCAGTTTCAGGGCACCAACTACACACCACCCATTATGACCGCACGAATTATCCGGGTGACAGAAAAAGGGCTTGCGTTGAAGCTCGAGGAAACCGTGCAGGAAGGCGATGCGTCGCATCTACCGGATGAGCGCCAGTAAATTCCAAGGCATATATGCCAAGATAATGAATATTGCGGGCAGAACTTGCCTCGAACTTTGCGTATCACTGAACCCGCTGAGGTAAATAGCAATTATTCTGAGGTGCCGTGGTGCCCTGAATCTGAAGTTCGTAACGTTTCAGAGGTGCCCTAGATCGTGGTGTCGAGATTAAAACCGATTTCCTGTTGTGGCTGTCGGCGATAGGCGGCATCCAGTGCTGATTCGATTGCATCGGATGTACGCTTAAAGATTTCATCAAGCCGATCATCTTTTTCAGACGCCGCCTGATCTGATTTTTCTTCATCCTGAGACGAACTCTTTTCAGTCTTCTCAGTGCTTTCTTCAGACAAGGCTTTTTGCTCTGCACGCTCCTGCGCGGTTTTCTCTGCTTCCTGCCGCTCCATCTGGCGTAAATCATTTTGAGCTTCAATACTGATTTGAGCCGCCAGTGCCGCTACTTGACGATCCTGAGCTGAGGGTTCTGCCGGCGCCAAAGCCGCACGCTGAATACGTTCTGCCTTCTGCGCCGTTGCCTGAGGGTCACCGGGCACTTTGCTGACATCAATAGGCACTTCACCACCTACCGCATAGCGCTTACCATCCGGTCCTTGTTTGAAAGTGAAGTTCATTGCACCGGCGTATTGACCACCTACCGATTGATGCGCTTGCTCATGAGCACGCACTTCACGATCCCGAGCAGCCAACTCCCTCACCAACTCAATTTCCTGCTCCAGTTTGGCTTGTTCTTGTTCAGCACGCTGATCGTCCTGAACTCGACGTTGCTCCTCTCGAGCCGCCTGATCGTCCGGCGATTGCCGTTGATCGGTTGCTGTCTTACCCTGGACATTAGCTTCTGACTGGGGTTGGAGGGGCTGTTCAATCTCATCGACTTGGGCTTCTGCACCGACGGCAGGCCGGGCAGTCTGCGAGGCAACACGGGTTGCCTGTTCGGCTTCGAGGCGACCAGGCTGTTCTATAGCGGTGCGCCGAGTTGCGGCATTTTGTTCAACTTCATCGATCGGTAAAAAGACAGCGGTTTCATTTTCCCGGCGCAAACGTGACTGCGATGCCGGGTCGGTAGACGGGGCAAAGGTCGGTGTTATTGCATTTGGAAAGACACCACTGATTGTCGACATGCTAAAACAAGAACCCTTTTAGACTTTAATATCAATAATGCTGCCCAACGTATCGCTGGCAGCCTGAATCACTTTCGCGCTGGCCTGTACCTGCTGTTTGCCGCTGATTTGCTCAGTAATGGGGGTGTACAATTCTTCAGGACCACCCTGTTCGGGCGGAATGTTGGCTTTTGCTATCTGATCGGCAGAGCGATTCAACATGTCATAACCACGTTGTACACCCATGACACCGGTATTCATAACAGACCCAATCATTCAGACACCTCATTACAACTTCACAAATCACAGACGGACTGCGCCTTGACTATATTTTAACCAACGAGTCAATAAAGACTGTTATTTTTTGTATATTTTCTGCAGAAATGCTCAGGTCGGCCGCTAACAGAAACGGCCAAGGGGAAATGCGTATGAAATAACATACGTTAATGGTTAACGAAACAAAGCGGGATTAACCCATTGTTCCGGTGCTTGAGCGCCCTCGGCCAAATGTGGCAACACGCCGATTAATGGCGCAGGCATCATACGTTCCAGGGTATGGATGTTTTCCGTCAACCCCTCCATATCCGGTTGCACACTGTTCGCAACCCAGCCACGTAAAACCAGCCCATCGCGCTTGATCGCTTCGGCTGTTAACAGGGCGTGGTTCAGGCAACCCAGTTTCATTCCCACCACCAGGATAACTTCCAGATTCAGCGCCTTCACTACGTCCGCTAGTGTTTCCCGGTAATTCAACGGCACCCGCCAACCACCTGCACCCTCAATCAGGGTGAAGTCGGCCTGGCCGGTCATCAAGGTTCCCCGACAATAGCCGGTAATATTCTGTGCCGTCAGCCGCTTGTTTTCGCGCTCTGCGGCAATATGAGGGGCCATCGCAGCTCGCAACAAGACCGGGTTCACCGACTGATACGGCAACTTAACACTCGAAGCCTGAATCAATCGCTGAGCGTCCTCATTTTGCCATTTCCCATCGACCTGCTCAGCACCGGCAGCAACTGGTTTCAGCCCCAGTGTCGACAGTCCCTGTTTCGCAGCTGAGGCCAGCAGGCATTCTGACACCCGGGTCTTACCTGCGTCGGTGTCTGTTCCGGTAATAAAATATCGTTTCTTCATGGCTTTCTCGCAATCAGATAAAAGACATCCCACGTCGCCGGGTAACGGCCATCGTTACGGGTAAATCCGTCGTATACGCGCAACATGCGCCGGACATGGCTACCCTTGGGCTTTTCGACTCGGTCGACATGATTAGCGCCCAGCGTTTTCAGCTCCTGCAACAGCTCCAGCGGAGAGTCATAACGAACTTCCAAACGCTCTTCACGCCACAGTTCCAATGTCAGATCGGATTGCCAAATGGCTTCAATCCAATCCACCGCGTGGTGAAAGTCATTCACATGTTTACTGCTGTCAACCTGTGCCCAAGCCTGTTTCAGTTCGCACAGCGTTTTAGGACCCAAGGTCGCGACAGCCAGGTAACCGCCGGGCTTCAATGCCCGAGCCATTCGTGAAACAAAGGGTTCTGGGTGCTCCAACCATTGTACCGCCAAACTGGTGGTCGCCAGATCCAAGCTGTTGGCCTCAAACGGTGGCTGTTCCAAGTCCGCTTCGACGAGCTGAACCCCTATGACCCTTTGGGCAGCCTTGTTCAGCATGGCAGACGAAATGTCCAACGCATATAGCTGTGCAGGGCTAAAGCGCTGCTGCAAGAATGGTAGGCAATATCCGGTACCGGTACCGAGATCCGCGACACTCGCTTGTCCTTGAACGGGCAGGCGATTGACTAACGCCAACAGGCGGTCGGCAACGTTTCGCTGCAAATGGGCGGCTTCGTCGTAATGATCAGCAGCTTGACTGAACTGGGCAGCAACGGCGAGTTTATCCATGTTCGGCTATCCAGTCGGCAACCCGTTGAGGATCTCGCCAAGGTAAACTGTGCTCACCCTCGGTTAACCGGACATCCGCACCGAGTGCCAACCACGCTTTCTGAGCTGTATCCGCCGGAACCAGACGATCGTCTTGGGCTAACAAAACGCGAGTTGGACAAGGCAAGGGCTCGTCAGTGAAATCCAATTCATACAGCCACCCTAAGGTTGACGAGTGATCCCCGCTCAGCATCAACGGGAAGAGATCATCCGGCTGTTGGGAATCCACCAATGCTGCAAACCGGCGTCGTGTCACGTCTGGGTTGCGCTGATAACGCTGCCGGAATTGGTCGGCAACGTTTTCGGGAAGCCCCGGACCGCCTGCGAATCGCACATTACAATGCAACAGGTTTAACCGGGTGATCAACGGATTGCGCTGCGCCAGTGCCAAAGCCAGCATTCCCCCTAACGACCAACCGATGAGTTCGCATGGTCCGGTTATTTTTTCAGACTGCACGTCTAACCACTGTTCACAATTCAATGGCGTGTCCGCGTAATGCAACGCCATATCCTGAACGGCAGAGTCCTGTAAACGGTCCTGCAGCGGCTGCAAAGGCTTGGCGGAAAATTGCCAACCGGGGAACCATCCTCGCATCATCGGCTGTCTTCCAGTGCGTTGAGCAGTGTATCAATTTGTGCAAAAGAATGTGTCGCGCTCAGGGTTATCCGCAAACGGGCGGTTCCTTCTGGTACGGTTGGCGGGCGAATGGCCGTCACTAAAAGACCCCGTTCATTCAAGTGCTGACTGATGCGCATCGCCCGTTCATTACTACCGATGACCACTGGCTGAATCGGAGTTCGCGAAGCCATCGGCGGTAAACCAATATCCGTAAGGCCAGTACGCAATCGGGCAATAAGAGCCTGCAAATGCGCGCGCTGAGTATCCGCTTGTTTGACCAGCCCTAACGCAGTCCGCGTCGCAGCGGCAACGGCCGGCGGGGTCGCGGTGGTATAAATATAGGTTCGGGCAAACTGCAGCAGATAGTCGATCGTCGACTGATCACCCGCCACGAAGGCGCCAGAGGTACCAAAAGCCTTGCCCAACGTACCAACCACCAATTGCACATCGGAAGAAGACAAGCCCTGTTCACTCACCAAACCGGCGCCCTGCTCTCCCAAGACACCAAAACCGTGAGCGTCATCGACCATAACCCAAGCATCATGCTCGCCAGCGACGCGCGCCAAGTCTGTCATGGGCGCGCAGTCACCATCCATCGAAAACACACCATCCGTGACAACCAGCCTTTTCCCGGTCGCCTGAGTCAATAGCTGAGCCAGATGTCCGGTGTCATTGTGGCGATACCGCAGCATTTTCGCCTGCGCCAACTTGGCGCCATCGATCAGCGAGGCGTGGTTCAACTTATCCTGAATGATGGTGTCCTGACGATTCATCAACGCCGCCATGACGCCCATGTTGGCCATGTAACCGGTACTGAAGACCAGCGCGGCTTCGCGCCCACAGAAAGCGGCCAAATCCCGCTCCAGAGCTTCGTGATACTGGTGATGACCGTCGATCAAATGAGAGGCACCCGAACCAACACCGCAGGCATCGATGGCAGCCTTCATACTGTCCGCAATGGCCGGGTGGTTGGCCAGCCCAAGATAATCATTGCTGCAAAAAGAGAGCATTTGCCGACCATTGATGATGGGCTGCACAGACTGCGGCGATTGCAGTTCAACCCGACGACGCAATAAATGCTGTTGCTCGCGGGCCTGCAATAAGGTGGGAATCTCTGAAAAATGCTTCAATGGTCATTGTCGCTGCCCGCGCCTGGCGGGCAGCGCTCCAGAAGAGGATAATTAAAGGGTCGCGTCGTAAAACTGTTTATTGGTGCGCTTTGGGCAGGTAGCCGGGTCGATTTCTGTAACAGCGCCTGCGGTGCCAGAACCGCGATTTTCCGGTTCAATGCCCAATTTTTTAAACAGAGCCTTATCACGATTGGCTTCGGGATTTGCCGTGGTGAGCAATTTCTCGCCATAAAAAATGGAGTTAGCACCGGCGAAAAACGCCATGGCCTGCATTTCTTCACTCATCTTTTCCCGACCCGCACTTAACCGCACGTGAGAGGTCGGCATCAGAATACGGGCAACCGCAATAGCCCGGATAAAATCGATCGGGTCCAGGTCTTCATTGTCCGCAAATGGCGTACCTTCCACTTTAACCAGCATGTTCACCGGCACACTTTCCGGATGCGGGTTCATATTGGCCAACTGAATAAACAAACCGGCTCGATCTTCTACCCCTTCACCCATGCCCAAAATACCGCCGGAACAGATTTTCATACCGGCGTCACGAACATTCTGCAATGTTTCCAGTCGGTCACCGTAGGTTCGGGTGGTGATAATCTCACCATAGTATTCTGGCGAGGTGTCGAGGTTATGGTTGTAGTAATCCAGACCGGCTTCGGCCAGCGATTTGGCCTGCTCACCTTCGAGCATACCCAAGGTCATGCAAGTCTCCAAACCCAGCGCCTTGACACCCTTGACCATTTCGACGATGACCGGGAAATCTTTTTTGCTCGGCGAACGGTACGCAGCACCCATACAAAAACGGGATGCACCCGCTGCTTGAGCGGCCTTGGCCTGGTTGATGACCTTTTCGACTTCTATCAGTTTTTCTTTGTCCAGCCCGGTTGTGTAGTGAGCAGACTGCGGACAATACTTACAATCCTCTGGGCAAGCACCTGTTTTAATGGACAGCAGAGTACTGACTTGAACTTCGTTCGGGTTAAAATGCGCCCGATGTACGCTGGCCGCCTGGAACAATAAATCGTTAAATGGCAGCTCGAAAAGTTTGACCACTTCTGCGGTGGTCCAGTCGTAACGCAAAGTTGGTTCGGTAGAAGCAGTCATTACAGTACCCTGATCAATGAATGCGGCGATAGTAGCGCCGACGATGACAATGTCAATTTGAAACAGCTGCGAACTTTACTAATGATTAATAAATGATCAATTCGAACATCCGGCAATGGTTACTACCGTTGCTAAAGCCCATCTGCCCGGCTTGCGAACAATCGCAACCGGATGGTCTTCTGTGCGCCACCTGCGCAACTTACCTGGAAACGTTAAACGAGCCATGCAAACTTTGTGGCGAGCCGAATATTGTCGAATCTGTTTGTGGTCGATGTTTGCAGACACTGCCGCCGTGGGACGCCGTGGCCATGCGCTGGTCCTTTACCGGGTTAAGCCGACACCTGATTCATCAATTTAAATATCATCACGACATTGCGGCGGCGGAGGCCATGATAAAAATCTGGTGCCAGGAGACGGATCTGTCATGCCGGCCAGAGGCGCTGGTCGCGGTTCCAATGCACCACCGCAAACACGCGAAGAAGGGTTATAACCAAGCCGATATACTGGCGAAGCGACTGTCAACACAACTGAGCATCCCTGTTTGGCGAGGGATCCAACGCCAGATCGCGACGCCACCCTTAGAAGGTCTCAGTAAAAAGGAACGCAAAAAAGAACTTAAAGACGCATTTCGGCTCACCGCGACGCCACCGAAAACGGTGGCGATTATTGATGATGTGTTTACATCCGGTGCAACGATGGCCGAAATCAGCCGCCTGTTAAAGCGGCAGGGATGTCAGTTCGTGGCGGTCTGGACACTGGCCCGAACGCCATTACCCTGATCGTCGGTACGCCCTAATGGCCAGCGGTAAATGCCAATCAGTGTTAAGGCAAAGATCACCGCTGGAACCACCGAGATTGCCAACCGCAGAGCAAACAGGGCTTGGTCTGTTTGAGCGGGGAAAGAACCATCCATCGACGATTGAAACCCGGACAACTGCAACATCCAACCAATGACGAAAGGTCCCAAGGCAATACCGACCTTCTGCATGGCTGTCCACCAGCCATTGAACACGCCTTCCAGAGAAACATCGGTATAGGTTTTTGCATGAGAAATGGCGTCTGCCATCATCGACCAGGGAAATATCATGTAGGCGGAATAACCGTATCCAATCACAATCATCAACACAAAGCCCAAGTGAACGGTATTGCGGTCCATAAAGAACATCAAACAGCTACCCACTGTAAAGACCAACCCACCCATCACAAAGGCCATATGCTTGCTCGAGTTTCGTGCAATCATCAGCCACAGCGGCAATGAGATAATGGTAGACAGTACAAATACAGGGTACAGCATGGTTAACAGGGCATTGGGGTCTTCGGCTTCAAAAATATAAGCACAGGCCAGTAACAGCCCCGCCGTCACCTGCGCCATCATACCGGCCTGCACCAGGTAGATCAGAGCTAAGCGTATAAACGGCTTATTTTGCTTCACCAGTTGCCATTGTTCCGACAACGACAGATCCGCCACTTTGGCTTCTTTCAGCGGTTGGTTACGCAGCACCCATACGGTAATCAAGGTTGGTAACGCTACCAAAGGGATGAACACCAGCCCCATCATCCGGTGACCGTCGAGACCGCCGCCAAACATCGATATAACAGCAGGCGCGCCGGCACCACCAATCAACAGTCCGATAGAGCCGAAACCCATACGCCAGGCGGTCAGACTGGAGCGTTCATCATAATCGTCCGTCAATTCCGGCGTCATCGCACCATAAGGAACACCCACCATGGTAAAGGCGGTATAGGTCAGCATCAGCGCCAACACGAAATAAACACCCTGTAGGGTAGGTGAAGCATTGGCGAACGGAGCCATGAACATACCGGCAAAACCCAGTGCCATGAATACTGCCCCCGCGGTCATCCACGGCAGTCGTCGGCCAAAGCGAGACTGCGTGCGATCGCTGAAGCGACCAATTAACGGGTCGGTGATCACGTCCCAGACCTTGGCAGCGAGCAGCAAAGAGCCTGCGATACCGGGCGCAACACCCAGCACAGTGGTCAGGTAGGTAAAGGTAATCAGAATGGAGGCTATTACCAGAATATTCACCCCAAGATCCGATACGCCATAAGCGGCTCGTACGGGTGTAGACAAAGCGGTCGTTGACATGAGATTTCCTTGTTTTTGTTTTGGACCTACTTTAGAGATGGGGCAGCCACCAATCAATTGAAATCGTTTTCAAGAGCAAAAAACGACCAAATTATTGCGTTTTGGTCACAAAACGATATTCAAACGATCGTTTTAATTCAAATTAACCCCTGTTCAGAATCGCCTGACTGATATACTCGTGTTTTTTTGGCGCAGAGACATTTCATGAGTGACCAACACCCCTATGCCCATTTAAGCCAGGACACACTGATCGACTGGCTGGAGTCGCTTGGAATTGAATCGGATTACCGGATTTACCCACTGAACAGCTACGAGAATCGTGTTTATCGCGTTGGTGTTGAGGACGGCAGTCCACTGGTGGTTAAAATTTACCGTCCTGGCCGCTGGAATGAAGCTCAGATTCGCGAAGAGTTGAGTTTTACCGCTGCCCTGGCGGAAGAAGACATATCCGTGGTCCCGGCACTGACCATTCAGGGGGACGTGCTGCACGAACGGGAGGGATTTTTCCTGGCCTGCTTCCCAATGCGAGCAGGCCATGCTTTTGAACTGGATGACCCAGACAAACTGTACCGGATCGGCCAGTTGCTGGGACGGATGCACAGCTTTGGACAGGTGACGCCGTTTATTCATCGACCTCGCCTGTCGCTCCTGCAACCCGTTGAAGAATCACTGTCGTTCTTTGCCAGCAGCGAGTTGATACCACCCGATATCAAAGACAACTACCTCGGCACCGTGGAAACCTTAAATAATTTGTTAAAACCCTTCCAGGGATTACTGGACACCTGCCAGCAATTTCGTATTCACGGAGATTTTCACGCAGGCAACATACTGACCCGCGACGACACCATTCTGCTGGTCGATTTCGATGACACCGTGACCGGACCAGCCATGCAGGACATCTGGAAGTTATTGTCCGGGTCGGAACACGAACAGGCACTGCAGATTAATGAGCTGGAGGAAGGCTACCAGCAATTCAGGGACTTCCCCCGCAATGAGCTGAAACTTGTGGAGGCATTGCGCACTTGCCACATGATCAAGCATGCACTGTGGATCGCCAAACGCTGGGAGGATCCCGCCTTTCCTCACGCTTTCCCCTGGTTTGGCTCTGCCCGCTATTGGAGTGAACACTTACTGGCGCTTCGCGAGCAATGGGGCACCTTGCAGGATATCGAGACGTAATGCTCTGACACCGGTTAGTTCACCGAGGTAATGGTGTGATAAAGCTTTTCGGACAATTGCTTGAGTGCAACGGCCTCTTCGAGTGTCAGATCGATCTGACAGGTCAATGCATCCGGAATGGACTCCGCCACGTCAGCCAACGCACGCCCGGCCTCGGTTACCGTCACTTCTTTCTGTCGGGAGTCCTCGGCTGACTTGACCAGGTCGATCAGCCCTTTCGTTTGCAAGCGCTTCAAAATCGGAGTTAGTGTCCCGGCATCGAACCGGGTTCGTTCGACCAGATTCTTAATCATCACATGATCTTCTTGCCACAGTGCTAACATCACTAAGTACTGTGGGTATGTCAAATCGACCTTTTCGAGCAGTGGACGATATACCCGGATCAACGCATTGGTTGCAGAATACAGAGAATGGCAGATTTGATTTTCTAATTTCAGTTTATTACGCGACATAACGACTTCACTCAACACAGGAGAAATATTTTGCGCACAAACTATTGACGTGTCAATTCATATCACGCATTATTTTGCGCACAAACTATTTAGCAAACATGAAAAAAGGATCCACTCTAATGACCATCACCTTAATAATTATTGTCCTGTTTCTCGCCATTAATTTCGGGCGCATCTATTTTCAGAACGCTCAGGTACCACAACTTGGCGTGAATAACGGCCAATTAGCCCCCATCAGCAAGAAACCCAACAATGTATCCACGCAAACGGAAGATGCCGAGAAGAAAGTGCCAACACTGCCATTCAAGGCGACACCCGAAGCCACAATGAACGCCATTAAAGCCGCGGTGGCAGGCTATGGCGGCGGCAAGATTCAACAGGAAACCAACGATTATCTCTACGTTGTGTTCACAACGTCTCTCATGAAATATCACGACGACGTTGAGTTCTGGCTGGACACCGAAAACAAAGAAGTTCACTTCCGCTCATCAAGCCGTGCCGGATACTCGGATATGGGACTGAACCGTAAGCGCTGGGAAGCCTTGGCCGAACTATATCGCGCGCAATAGGTCACACCCTTATTCAGTCACCTTGTTCAGACAGAGAGCACTATGAAAAAGTTTGATTTAATCGTTATCGGTTCCGGTGCCGCGGGCCTGACCGCCGCCTTTACCGCGTTAGGCTTTGGTAAGAAAGTCTTGATTGTGGAAAAACACAAACCCGGTGGTGAGTGTACCTGGTCCGGCTGTGTCCCCAGCAAAGGGTTGATCAATCGCGCTAAGGATGTCCACATTGCGCGTAAATTTGCTGACTTTTCCATCGACAGCGAACAGATCATGAAAGATGTCCGCGCCGTCAGTGAAGGCATTTACGAACATGAAACCCCCGAGGTACTGGAAAAAGCCGGTGCGGTATTCGTGCAAGGGGAAGCATCTTTCGTTTCTGGGCACGTGATTCAGGTTGGTAACGATCAGTACCAGGGCAAGCGCATCATGATTGCGACTGGCTCGTCACCGATGGTTCCGCCTATTCCTGGCTTGGATACCGTCCCTTACTTAACCAATGACAATTTCTTTGAACAGGTCACACTGCCAAAATCGATCATCGTGTTGGGAGCCGGTGCCATTGGTATGGAACTGTCTCAGGCTATGAACCGCTTAGGTGTCGATGTCACGGTCGTCGAAATGATGCCGGAAGTGATGTTTCGCGAAGAACCCGAATTTGCCGCGATTATCCGGGAAAAACTCTCGTCCGAGGGCGTAACATTCCACATTGGAACCAAAGCAGTGGGCGTGGAGAAAACCGATCAGGGCATACGCCTGCTGACCGAAAAAGGGGATGATCACCGCAGTATTGAAGCGGAAACCTTGCTCGTTGCGTTAGGTCGCTCGCCGAACATCGGCGGCTTAAACCTGAATGCCGTAGGCATTGCAACGGAACGCGGCATCACAGTTGACGCCCATCTGCAAACCACGGTTAAAGGTGTATACGCCTGTGGTGACGTCGCCGGACCTTACCTGTTAAGTCACATGGCCAACTTCCAGGCAAAAATTGCGACCATGAATGCGCTGTTACCGATCAAGCGCAAAGCAAACTATCAACATGTAGCGTGGTCCACCTTCACCGACCCTGAGTTTGCGCGTGCAGGTTTAACCGAAGCCGAAGCCCGTGAACAATTTGGCGACAGCATTCGTGTTTATCACTATGACATGGCTGAAAAACTGGATCGCGCTAAGACCAAAGCCGGCGATATGGGCCGGATTAAATTAATTACCAGCAGCCGAGGTAAGGTACTGGGTGCCCACATTATTGGTGAGCGCGCCGGCGAACTGATCGCTGAAGTTCAGGTGATGAAAACGTTAGGGCTTAATTTTGCTAAGCTACAGGGCGTTATTCACCCCTACCCTACCTACGCTGATGCATTGCGACAAATCGCGCAACAGGTGTTTCTCGACAATCTGTTACAGCATCCGGTGGTTAAGTTTTTCAGGGGTCTTGGTGGTAAGAAAGAATCGTCAGCAAAAACGGCGTAAAACCCAGTGAGTTAGCTTCCATCGCATAAAAAAAATGCCAGCACAACGCTGGCATTTTTTCGGCTCGTATCGACGATAGTATCGGTCAGTACTTGAACTTCGCGATGAGCTGCCTTACCTGACTGGTCAACTGATCAATGGTCTTGATATCGTCGTTAATCTGCTTGGTTTGTTTCGCATTCATTTCAGACAGATCCGAAATACGCACCACGTTGGCATTCATGTCTTCGGCAACGTGAGACTGCTCCTGAGCGTTAGTGGCAATCTGATGATTCATATTGGAGATTGTCGATATGCTGTCGAGAATGCTCAGCAAACTGCCTTCAATGTTTTTAATCGATTCCGCATTGGACTCGACACTATCCTGCCCCTGCGCAATATTCGACGCCGCTGTTTCGGACATGGATTGCAGCGCTTTGATCACATCCACAATTTCTTGGGTCGATTGCCCGGTTCGTGTCGCCAGGCTGCGGACTTCATCGGCAACAACAGCAAAGCCTCTGCCTTGTTCTCCCGCCCGTGCGGCTTCAATCGCCGCATTCAGCGCCAGCAAATTGGTTTGCTCTGCGATGCCTTGAATCACATCAATAACCGACGAAATCGACGCGGTTTTTTCTTTAAGCTCCAGCATCTGGCCTGAAATACCACTCATTTTCTGTTGCAAATCTTTTGAACTGGAAACGGTTTTACCGACCAGATCGCGTGCGATATCAGCTTGATCAGATGCCTCTTTGGCCTGCGAAGAAGTTTCTTCCGCGTTTTGCGCAACCTCGCGTACCGTGGCCGCCATCTCGGTCATGGCAGTGGCTACCTGTTGCGTTTCGTCAGAGGTCTGTATCGCCCGCTCCTGGAACTGAGCACCGCTTTCACGGAAACGACTACTCAGGTCCGCCAAGGTATTCATCATGGTTGCCAACTGACTGATGGTACTGCTCAGCGTGGTGGCAAGTTCATTGAAGTAACGGGCGATTTCACCAAATTCATCGTCAGTAGAATCATTGGCTTTGGTGGTTAAGTCACCATCACTGATTTTCCGGAAAGACAATTGCAAACTGCTCAAGCCAAGGCTCAGTTTACGAGTGAGAATTAAGCCAAAGACCACCGCCAGTGAAATAATAACGACGCTCGCGCCCACCAACATGCGAACAATGTTGG
Organism: Reinekea sp.; assembly: GCA_050293765.1. GTDB lineage: Bacteria > Pseudomonadota > Gammaproteobacteria > Pseudomonadales > Natronospirillaceae > Reinekea. The sequence goes on along the minus strand of JBNKNI010000037.1, from coordinate 33,460 downwards.
CAATGACGCCATTAATTTTCATCGTCGTTTGATCGATCAGATATTGAATAATTTCATTAGCGTCTTGCTCCATTCCTTCCAGGCCGGTAACGGCATTAACAAACTCACTGGATGGTGCATCTCCAGCTTTCAACTTGCCCGCGGAATCAATGACGGCCAGAAGTCCTTTGGATATTCGAGCCAGACCGGCTTCCAACACCTTATCACCTAAAAAGGGGCTGTCTGCGGCTATGGTGCCAAAGGTAACCACTCTGGGTCGCAACGGTTTACTGATAGCAGCAACTTTTTGGAAATCTCCCTGGTAGACATTGGTCACCACTTCCAGTGTTTTGTACCGCATGTCATTATAATTCTGGACACCGGGTATCAGCGAAACCGGGATAATACTGCCCGCTTTATTGACCACCGACGCAGCCAAATAACCGCCTACAGCAACCACAACCAACATGAGAACCATGCCACCCAGTGTCATACTGACTTGTGTTTTAATTTTCATAGCTACCCCACCAAAGAGCCACCCAATTCACTTTAGAATAAAACTTCTGAATTAAAAGCCAGTTCCGTGAATGTCATTTATCGTTTTTGACCCGCGCGATTTAAATGCTCACGCGGACCCAATGTTTGGTTCTATTGTTATCGGCTTGGCACCTTGGTTATTTAGCCATTTGTCTTTCTGGAAATACCGAACAACGGTAGAGCTAACTGCGTTGCTGCACCGCTGTGTGCATTTCGGCCGCCAACTCTTGAATTTTTTGCGCCTGTGCAGCCAATTGCTGCTGACTTTCGATAAGTTGCGCAGCGGAGGTGCTCTGTTCAGTGCTGATATTGGCCAGTTCGGCAGACGATGAGGTCATGTCTTTAACATCCTGATTCTGCTTCACAATCTGTTGAGCGACATCGCTGATGGATTCATTGATCGCCTGCACAGCGGATACGACTAAAAGCAACTTTTCACGAGCCAAATTGACGACCGATACGCCTTTTGCAACACCGTCCACTGACCGGGCTAGCAGCACACGAATTTCATCCGCCGACACATTTGAGCGTTGAGACAAACTGCGAACTTCATCCGCCACGACCGCGAATCCTCTTCCCGCTTCACCGGCGCGTGCGGCTTCGATGGCGGCGTTCAAGGCCAGAAGATTGGTCTGCTCTGCAATGCCATTAATCATCGCCGTGGCTGACTCGATAGCGTCATTGTTGGCTTTAATCTGATCAATCGAACTGACCACTTCTGCCATGGCTTCACTGCTTTCCTGAGTTAATTGACTGGCTGATTTGGCTTCAGTGGATATCTGAGCAACGAGCTGACTTCCAGAATTTAAGGACTCTGAAACCTCACCTAAATGCGTATTAAAAAAGTTAGAAGAAGACTGTAACTCAATGGATTTTTCCGAAATCTGCTCGCTGTTGGTCGCAACGGTTGCCTGCAAGTGGTTCAGCTCTTTAGACGTTGCCAATAGAATGGACACACCTTCTTCCGTTTGCCCGATCAATCGTTGCATTTGCTCAGCGCTCTGACTTAACTCCTGTGTGGAGAGTATGGCTTTTTGCTGTGAATCCCGCGTTTGCTTCAGGGATTTTAATCGCAAATGGCTGCCATACAATTGCGTCGCCGCCACCAGAATAGTCGGTAAAATATAGCCTGAATAGGTATCAACCTTGAGTTCCTGTGCGGTGAAATCGACGTAACTTTGTTCAAGACCCGGAGTAAAATGCCTGACCAGCAATACCGCAGTATAAACAATTATGACGAACGTCCACGCCAGGTTTGTCAGCGTATTGCCAACCAGATAGACCACCACCAGATCCACCATCAGCCACAGGATATGCTGCGAGTCGATGCCACCAGTCTGAAAAATCATATTCAGCGAATGAACAAACACACCGAGCAACATCACCTGAATCGCCACGTTCAGGTTGACGCCGAACTTGATCAGAGTTGCGCATAATACCGAGGCGGCACCGGTAAAAAATGAAGTAGCCACTAAGCTGCTGGAGCCTATTTCGCTCCATTTCAGAAAACTGTACAACCAAACAAACAGACCGATAATCGTATAGAACAAAACGATATCCAGACGATCGTCATCCTCCGAAAGGTCACGATAAACAGCTGCTGGGGAAAAGAAACGATAATACGCGCGTAGTGGATTCATATGGACTGCCTATATTCATCATCTCTGAAGTATAGGCAGCGAAGCAAAAAACTTTAGTGCTGAATCATTTTTATTTTAACAACCGTCGCTATCGGTTAGCCACGGATGAGCCGAACACGGAAACTGCGCCCCTTAAGCTTACCCTGTTCGATTTTTTTCAGTGCCCTTTTTGCCACCGAACGGGAAACCGCAAAATAGGCGCTTTGATCAAAAATGCTGATTTTGCCGACTTCGGTGGCTACCAACGGATCCGGCCCACCGGTCAACGCGCCGAGAATATCGCCAGGCCGTACTTTCTGCTTTTTTCCGCCGTCGATCTGCAATGTCACCATTGCAGGCACCAGGGGTGGTTCGTCGAGAAACGAATCCGCCGGTCGCGGTACCGGGTCGGCAATCGGGTCGATGCTTAACGGCAAACGAGCTATTTTGTGCGCTTCGCGTTCGGTATAGAACGATATCGCCAAACCTTTACTACCCGCTCTGCCGGTTCGACCTACCCGGTGAGTATGCACTTCCGGATCTTTTGAAATATGAAAGTTGATGACGGCGTCCAAATCCGTGATATCCAGACCTCGAGCCGCGACGTCGGTTGCCACCAATATCGACGCACTTTTATTGGCAAAACGAACCAGAGTCAGGTCACGTTGACGTTGTTCCATATCGCCATGCAATGGCAACGCACTATAGCCCTGTTCCGTTAGCCAGTCCGCTACTTCATCTGTCTCACGCTTAGTATTGCAGAAGACCAACGTGGCGGTCGGCCGAAACTTCGCTAAGGTTAACCGCAACATCTGTAAACGATCCTGATGATCACTCACTTCATAGAATATCTGCTCGATAGAGTGATTATCGTGCTGTTCTTCAATGCGTATCATGATTGGGTTAGACATCACCCGCTCTGCCATTTGCTGAATTTCAGCCGGGTACGTTGCACTGAACAGGAGCGTCTGGCGTTGTTTGGGGACCTCAGCCAGAATGGCATCCAGAGTCTCCTGAAAGCCCATATCCAACATTCGGTCGGCTTCGTCCAGCACCAGCAGGTTCACGTCGTTTAATTTCAGGCTACCCTTGCGAACATGCTCTTCTACTCGACCAGGGGTGCCGACTATAACGTGGGCACCGTGCTCCAAGGAGCCAATCTGAGGTCCAAAGGGCATACCTCCACAGAGCGTCAGAATTTTAATATTGTGAATGGTTCTGGCCAGTCGGCGCAGATCTTTGGCCACCTGATCGGCCAGTTCACGGGTTGGGCAAAGGACCAGCGATTGAATCCGGAAGCGGTCGGCGTCCAGTTTCTGCAACAACCCCAAACCAAAGGCGGCCGTTTTACCAGAGCCGGTTTTGGCCTGTGCGATAAGATCACCACCGGCTAACGCAACGGGCAGCGACTGAGCCTGCACGGGAGTCATTTCAGTAAACTGCAGTGAGTCGAGATTCTCCAGCAACGCGGGTTTTAACGACAGATTTCGGAAAGATTTCGAGTTCACAGTGCATCCTGATTGGTTAATAGGCTAAAAGTGGCGCCATTCTACGGTTTAGGCGGAACATTACAAATGAACCTAAGTGCTAGCCCGGAAATTTCACTATATCGCTTAACATAACGCTGCAACTCAGATCTGGTATGGCATTCAGCGTCATAGGCTTCGGTAACTCTTTGCGACCGTACATTGCTGAGCGAGTCTGTGAAAAATTTGCCGTTACATTTTGCTCGCTTGCCCTTGAACCCTGGAATACTTGGGCTTGGCGGATAAACGAACAAACTGTTTAGGCTAATTTTCCACAGCTCTCGACCTATAGGGCTAGTAGGCGTTCGTCAGTCGCATGCGCTGACCAAAAATATCCAGTGCAGCCACCCGATACGCTTCGGCCATGGTCGGGAAGTTAAAAACATTATCGATAAACACATCAATCGGGTTCTGATTCAATAAAGCCAACTGACCAATATGGATTAACTCACTCGAACCTTCGCCAACGATTTGAATACCCAGCAACTGACGCCCCGCTGCATCGCTGACCATTTTCAGGAAACCGTCACGATGACCGGAGATCTGGCCGCGCACGATCTCCCGGAAATTTGCGCGCCCCACAATCACTGAACGGTGATGCTGCAGCGCTTCCGCTTCGGTTAAACCGACCGTGGCAATTTCAGGAATGGCATAGACCGCCGTGGGAATCAATTCACTGCCGCCCACGGTTGGGATACGGAAAGCATTGCACATGGCTCGTCGCCCTTGTTCCATTGCAGTGGACGCAAGCGCAGGCGGACCGATTACATCACCCGCAGCAAAAATATTGCTCACGGACGTTTGCAACAGGTCGTTCACTTTAATAAAGCCATCGTCCGTTAACTCGATACCGACCCCGGCCAAACCGAGATGAGCGACATTGGCTTTCCGCACGGGTGCCGCCATTAGCTTCTCTGTCTTCACGGTCTGCCCATCATCCAATTCCATGACCACATTGCCTTTGCCATCCCAATGCCCAGAGAGGACAGACACATTCCCAACCCAGCGACCGCCGGCGGATTCGAATGAGGTTTTCAGATGTTCGCGGACTTCCTGATCCATTCCCGGCAGTGGCAGGCTTTCGTTGTCGATTAAGGTGACCTGCACCCCCAATGTCTGCAGTATGGTTGCGAATTCACAGGCATGCATATCTGCACCTGCTACCGCCAAGCTTTGAGGTAAGTAGCGCATCGCCAAGACCGAGTCCGTATCGAAGATGTGTTCATGATCCACCACGATGGATTCGGACTCACTCGGTACCGATCCCGTTGCCAGCAGAATGACCCGTGCCTGAATATCCACTGCGTTGCCCTGCACCCGCTGTACATGAACTTCATAGCGACTGGTTAAGGTTGCACGTCCGGGCATCCGCGAAATCAGATTGCGATCTGTTTGAGACTTAATCGTTTGGTCATGAACCTGAATGACTTTTTCGACATGGTTGACCAACACCGACATCTCCAGCGCCGCCACATTCAAATGATTAAACAAGGCAGAATTTTGCTGCAAATGTAACAGTCGCATGGCATTTTCCCGCAATGTTTTACTGGGGATCGTGCCTTGGTTAATCGATCGGCCACCCGGTTCGGGTTCCTGTTCAATGATGCAGACTTTTTGTCCCGCTTTGGCGGCTTGCACTGCTGCTTTTTGGCCTGCCGGCCCGCTGCCAATAATGACAACATCAAAATGCATCATGATCAGGTAACCTCATTTTCGGGTGCTGATGGAATTTCATCGGTACTTTTGCCCGTCCCGGTTTAAGTCTAGCCCGAATTTAAACGCTGCTGCGAGTTTTTCGACATGTCCGGTGCGACGCTGACCTAGATCGCACCGGCATGGATTAGGTGAGGTTGACTTTACCTCAGGATCGCATTCAGTTTATCGAGTTCCTCCTGCCACAGTTGCTGTTTGGCCGGTTTCTGAAATTTTGGTTTGCGAGCCAGATCATCGGCTAACCACTGCTCCAGCTGACAGATTCGCTCCAGAATCCGTTCTTCATCCTGATCGCTTATCGCCCCCGCGTTCTCGGCGCCCCGGTCTGTATTCTTTTTGTTAAGAGCAGCTGGAGCCGCCAACGTGTCTTGCGCTAACGAGTGAAAGTACACATCCGAATCGTGTAATTCGGTTAAGGTGCCGTTGTGTATCCACCAGAAACGCGTCGCAATGTTCTGAATAAAACGCTGGTCATGTGAGGTAAACAACAACGAGATGCCCGGCTTTACCAAATCTATTTCCAATTCTTCTTTGCCCTGCAAATCAATGTGGTTTGTGGGCTCATCCATGATTAGCAGATTCGGTTGATCCAATTGGAAGGTCAGCAACAAAATCCGCGCCCGCTCCCCACCGCTCAATACATTCACCCGGCGGTCATGCTCGACATACGGAAAACCCCACTGAATCAACGTTTGTTTGATGTCTTCTTCGCTGGCGCGGCAGCGGGTGCGCACCCAGTCTGCGATCCCGGTTTCCTGATCAAATGCCGACAACTCCTGATCAAAATAACCAATGCGGACATTGGGATTAAAACGGGTACTGGTTTGGCTACCGGTTTCAGCCTGGTATGCACGCATCAAGGCTTCAATACAGCTTGATTTACCGCTGCCATTCACCCCCAACAAGGCAATACGATCTCCCGGACGAAAGTTCAGTTCTTCAACATGAAACAACGACTGTCCATCTGGGCGACAGATGGTCTCATTCTCGAAAATGAAGACCTGTTTTGCCTTCAGAAATTCCGCGTCAACCTTTAGCGAAAGTCCGGAACCTTGCGTCACAAAGGTCTTGCTTTGTTCCAGTTTATCAATACGTTTTTCCATAGATTTGGCCTTGCGAGCCAAGTCTTCGTTGTCATACACCTTGCCCCAGGTCGCCAATCGTTTGGCACTGACTTTCAGGCCTGCGATTTCCTTTTCCTCAGCCTGACGGGTTTTTAATGCGGCTTCATCTTGGGCCGACAGAGCTTCTTTCGCTTGCGTGTATGGCAGGTTAAATGCGTAACCACGCTCATCGCGCAACCACAGGGTACGCTGGGTCACGCTGTCTAACAGATCCCGGTCATGGGATATCATCAGAAACGCCGGCACGTCGGGTTGACTTAAATACCTTTTCAGGAAAAACATCGCTTTGCTGTCCATATGGTTACCTGGTTCATCGAGTAACAATAACTCCGGTTCCTGAATGATGGCGCGCGCAAACAAGACCAGGTTCTTTTGCCCTCCGCTCAACGTATTTAATGGCCGTTGTACTGTATCGGCATCGAATCCCAGCTGCTGTAACAGGGTTTCAACCTGATAAGCCCGTACCGGTTGTTCCGATTCCGGGATTTTTTCCAATACCGCGGCCACGGCAGGAACATTTTCCAGCGATGGAGACAGGAACTGCTCGACCAGTCCTATTTTCAGCCCCCGTTGAATGTGCAGCTGCCCCGCATCTATGGGCAACTCGCGAAGTAACAGCTTTAACAGCGTCGATTTTCCACAGCCGTTGTGACCGACCAGACCTATGCGGTCTCCGGGTTCAATTGAAAAAGACAAACCATCGAACAGCGCTTTGCTGCCGGCTTGAAAAGACAGTTCTATAGCAGAAATAAAAGACATACATCACCTATGCGCAAAATCTAAAACCAAGACTGCACAGATGAGCACTGAAAGAATCAGGAAATATTTGGGCCTGTTTATACCAATTCAGCGAAATCTGTGCGTTAACGACAAATTTGCGCTGACTGCGGGTCTCCAAGATGAAATGCGAAATCGAATCCGCATTTATATGCAATTGCTTGCATCAGGAGCCTCCTATGTGAGTGAATGGTGCTTCGCAGTCTACACAACCTTATCCAAATTTCAAAGCAGGGGCAGCATGACCGGGCTTGACCGCAACGGCTACATCGTCAATGACATTTCATTGAGCAACATTCAACCTGAATTTCGGCCAGCCTTTAAACAGGTCATTGATCGTTTCCAGCGTCAGTTCGGCAACCTGACGCACAGCCTTTACCTGTACGGCAGTGTTGGGCGCGGTACTGCGGTGCCTTACATTTCGGACCTCGACATCAGTGTCATATTGCATCAAGCGCCGCGAGCGGATGATCTGTTAAAAATGAACGATTTAGGAACAGCGCTGCAACTGCAGAATCCGATTTTCAGTAAAGTGGAATTCGACGTTGGAGACTACGACGCCGTGATGCGCCGCAATGACTATGAGTGGCGTTTTTGGTTGAAACACTGTTGCACCCCTATCGCGGGCGATGATTTAAGTTCAAATATTGCACGCTATCGCCCCGCGATGCACATTGGTCTGGCTATTAACCAGGATATTGAAACTCGCTACCGCACGGCCATGTCACAGTTATCCACTCAGTGGGATCATTCTGTCGCAAAGTCTCTCGCCAAAAAGTTAATACGTTGCGATTACGCTCTGCTGGCCGAAAAAGATCGAAGCTGGCATGTTACCCTAAACCTCATGGTGAATACCATCCAGCGATACGTAGACACGCCAGACGCAACCCAGATTTTGAAGCTGGCCCAAACAACCAACCCGCCCACTCAAGCTGGCATTGAGAGTTTACATCGCTATGGTCAAGCGGTCATCCAGCGATACAAACGTGCGGCAATCGCCTACACTTAAGTGCACTGCTTACTACAAATTGAACATTGGATGTCAACCATGAAAAAAATTAAAAACGAAAAAGAACTGGTGAAGAAAGCGATTGAAATGGGGGTCAAATATGGAGAGGATCGCGGCGTCGTGGAGTTCGAAGCAACCGATTCACAGGCCCTGAAAATAGAATATATTTACCGCCTGTTATGCCACGACAAGGTCATTCAGCCGTTACCCGAAGAACAGGTTTCGCAGCAGGCGATGCGTCACCGCCTGGCGATATGGGCATCCAAAGCTTGATGCCCCTAGTGTCCTGAGTCAGAAGGATGCCTTGTGACAGGTAAATCAAGCCGCATGTCATGCCAGCTCAATCCACCATAGTTGGCCGCAGACTCGCCGATTACCTGATAGCCAAAACTTTCATAGAACGGTATTAAATGCACTTGGCAGACAAGATGAATGCTCTGTTTGCGCATGTCCTGCATACGCCGAATGAAGTCACTCATTAATTGGCTGGCATAGCCACGCCGTTGACAGTCCGGATGCACAGCAACCGACATAATGACCACGTGCGGACCGTCTGAATCATGACCAACCAGTTCTTTAAAGGCTGAATCAGACAGCTGCACATCGAATGTCGCACCGCCGTTAATAAAACCGACAACGATTCCATCGACTTCCATCACAATAAATCCGGCCGGATACCGCAGAATGCGTACTGCGATCTTCTCTCGGGTTGCTGCTTCATCTCCTGCGTAAGCAGTGCTTTCTATGAGGTGGCAGCGTTCCAGGTCTTTCTCAATCACATTGCGTATTATCACATCGCTCATCATCGCTCCATGGGCTCCAGGTATACGGAAAGGATGCCTGAGTTTGAGATCAAAACAACACCTTAGGTGTTATTTCCCAAAACAGATCCCAGTGCGATACTTCTGGATGGGTCTTCTTCAGTTCAACCATTCGTTCATCCCGAAATAAATAACTGCGTGATTCGAAATTAAAATTCTGCAAGTGCTCATCTAAGGTCACGATAAATTCCTTGTCAAATACGGTGATGGCATCGGGTTTAATGGTAAATGCACCATGAATGTCATGATCGTGGGCTCGATTCGAACGTTTAGAAACGGAGTTCCATTCATAAAATTCATACTCACCGGGTATCATTTCTCTCGACAAGTGATAGGACATGTTTCGCCCCGTCGTCACTCTCAGGACAACTCTTTCTCCCGTTTCCTTATGCCGTGCAAACAACTGATAATCCCACCACGGTCCGGTCCCTTCGTTATACACAAGATCTGAAAAAATGATCAAACGTCCATTGCCGGTTCCCTCCATAGCAGGAAACGTCGCACAACCTACCATCAATATCGGAACCAAAAAACTGAGTACTGTTTTTACCATTTTCATCATATGTCTCTCATTCTGAACCGGGAACATTGTCACACAGCTCTCACCGATTTTACCAATCCGGAATTCACATCAAAAAAAAAGCCCGCTTAACGCGGGCTTCGATGTCAGGTTAGAGAACCTCAGGCTTTTGCCTTACCTTTTTTAGCAGGCTTTTCTGCTTTCGGTTCAGAGATTGCCGCAGCAATCTGTTCGCGCTCGTAGACTTCAACGTAAGCCCGACCGTAGTATGAGTCGATCAGGATTTGTTTCAGTTCGCTGATCAACGGGTAACGAGGGTTGGCACCGGTACATTGATCGTCGAACGCTTCTTCGGCTAATTTATCGACTTTAGCCAGGAAGTCAGCTTCGTTAACACCTGCCGCCTGAATCGACAACGGAATATCCAGCTGCTGTTTCAATTCGTCTAACCATTCCAGCATGGCTTCAACGCGATCCACCGTGTGTTCTTGATTGAAGCCAAGGTGTGCCGCAACTTCACCATAACGACGCAGTGCATTCGGACGGTCATACTGTGAGAACGCTGCCTGTTTCGTCGGCAGGTTCGTCGCGTTAAACCGAATGGTGTTGGTCAACAACAGCGCGTTCGCCAAACCGTGTGGTAAGTGGAACTCAGCACCCAGTTTGTGCGCCATTGAGTGACAAATACCCAAGAAAGCGTTGGCGAATGAAATACCCGCAATGGTTGCCGCGTTGTGAACCTTTTCACGGGCCACTGGATCGTGCGAACCATTCTTGTATGAGCTTGGCAGGTACTCTTTCAACAATTTCAGCGCTTGCAGAGCTTGGCCGTCTGAGTATTCATTAGCCAGTACAGATACATAGGCTTCCATTGCGTGAGTGACTGCGTCGTAACCACCGAACGCGGTCAAACCTTTCGGCATATTCATCACCAGGTTGGCATCGACGACGGCCATATTTGGTGTCAGTTCATAATCGGCCAATGGGTATTTCTGACCAGTGGCATCGTCGGTGACCACGGCGAATGGAGTCACTTCAGAACCGGTACCAGATGTGGTTGTGATGGCAACCATTTCCGCTTTTTTACCCATTTTCGGGAACTTGTAGATACGCTTACGGATATCCATAAAGCGCAATGCCAAGTCTTCGAAGGCCACTTCAGGGTGTTCGTACATAACCCACATGATCTTCGCGGCGTCCATTGGAGAACCACCACCCAAGGCAATAATGACGTCTGGTTGGAAGGACTTCAGGACTTCCGCACCTTTACGAACCAGGCTCAGAGTTGGGTCGGCTTCTACTTCGTAGAAAATCTCAACTTCCATGCCTTTTTCGCGCAGGAGGCTGCGCAGTTCGTCAACGTGAGTCGTGTTATTGAACAGGTATTTGTCAGTGACAATACAAGCACGCTTCTTACCCACCAGGTCATCCATAGCAATCGCCATAGCACCGCGACGGAAGTAAATTGATTTTGGAAGTTTATGCCACAACATGTTTTCAGCCCTTTTCGCAACGGTCTTCTTGTTGATCAAATGCTTAGGACCCACGTTTTCAGAGATGGAGTTACCACCCCAAGAGCCACAGCCCAGTGTCAATGAAGGTGCCAAGGCAAAGTTGTACAGGTCACCGATACCACCGTGAGAGGTAGGCATGTTCAACAGAATACGCGCGGTCTTCATTTTGTCGCCGAAATAACGGATACGATCTTTGTTTTCGTCCTGATCGGTATACAGACAAGAGGTATGACCGATACCGCCCATCTCAACCATGACAACCGCCTTCTCAACAGCATCTTCAAAAGAGCTGGCCCGGAACATACCCAGAGTCGGTGACAGTTTTTCGTGAGCGAACTCTTCCGCTTCATTCAGTTCATCGCCTTCACCGATCAATACCTTGGTGTAAGGTGGAACTTTGACACCCGCCATTTCTGCGATCTTGATCGCAGACTGGCCAACGATATTGGCGTTCAACGCACCATTGATCAGCAAGACTTTACGCACTTTGTCTGCTTCGGCTTTAGACAGAATGTAGCCACCGTAGTTAGAGAAACGCTCTTTAACGGCGTCGTACACTTCATCCATTACAATCACAGCCTGCTCAGACGCACAGACAACACCGTTGTCAAAAGTCTTAGACATAAGAATGGATGATACCGCACGTTTGATGTCCGCCGTTTCGTCGATCACCACCGGCGTATTACCCGCACCCACACCAATCGCAGGCTTACCGGAAGAATACGCGGCTTTCACCATACCCGGACCACCCGTGGCCAGAATCAGGTTGATGTCGGCGTGCTTCATCAATGCGTTGGATAACTCGACAGATGGCTTATCAATGTAACCGATAATGTCGCGTGGGGCGCCCGCAGCAACAGCCGCATCCAACACCAGTTTCGCCGCATAGCAAGTTGCCTTACACGCGCGAGGGTGTGGTGAGAAGATGATGCCGTTACGGGTTTTCAATGAGATCAACGCTTTGAATATAGCGGTTGAAGTCGGGTTAGTGGTTGGAACAATCCCGCAAATGATACCAGTCGGTTCGGCAATGGTGATGGTACCGAACTCTTCATCTTCTTCGATGATGCCGCAGGTTTTTTCATCTTTGTACTTGTTATAAATGTACTCAGACGCAAAGTGGTTTTTAATCACTTTGTCTTCGACAACACCCATGCCAGATTCTTCAGCGGCCATTTTTGCGAGTGGAATACGAGCGTCAGCAGCGGCAAGCGCAGCAGCACGGAAGATTTTATCAACCTGCTCCTGCGTGAAGCTTGCGTATTGTTTCTGTGCGGCTTTAACTCGGGCGACTAAGGCGTCCAACTGCTCGAGAGCAGGGTTTGCTTGGTTAGTCATGGTAGTACCTCCAGTATTTAGAAAAAGGTTCGGTTCAATATAGGTTAAAGTGTTGGACCTGTACTTGACCCGATGATGAAATTTGAAGGATATTCTTATGGGAAAAACAGCGTTCAAATTGCGTCGATCTGTACCAACTCTTAGGTACGAGGGAAAGTGTAAGAAAATTACGAAACCGAAAGTTGACTTATATCACTTTGGTAATAGTTGAGCGCTTCCTAATATTAAATAACCCAGTATTTATAAGGGCTGCAAAGCAATAACCACACAAATAATATTGATTCTTATTCCTTTTCAGGCTGTAACATTCCTAACATATTTAACGATTACTACCAGATTACCAGGGTAGGCAAAAAGTCATACCCATCACGATGACTGACGACACTGGCGTCATGCAATACATCCGTTAATAGTACGTTCAGCTAATGCCTGTTATTACTGTGCAACCCGGTTGGCGAACGCGCAGCCAACACCCATTCGATTCAACAAAGTCATAGAATGAACGGATGACCGCTCGACAGGCATTGCAAGGCCTCACCATCTGAGTTTTTACAGGGAGATACACCATGAAACGCAGTACGGCATTCCACTGTGCCACCATCGTCGTTTGTACCGGCATTTTACAGCTGGCTTATGCTGATGACTTTCAGACGACCGTCCAAGCCAGCAGTGAGCACGAAAACGGGGAAGAAGCCTGTATTCAGGCTTACGAGCAAGCACAATCAGAAGCGATCGAACAGATTCAGGAACACTTTGATCTTGGTGATACTGCCAATATCCGGATCAAACTCATCAGTGAAAAAGAAACCAAGACGACCCGCCCCGATCAGAAGACCATCTGTGTATTTGAAGGTCGCTGGCAGGGGGAAACGGTCCAAGCGCCTCAGTCTTTGATTGGAACCGAACAATACATTGATGGCCAATACAGCGGAAGCTGCCTGGACACCAGCAATGGCGACATTTGCTGGCAACGGATTATCCGGCAGGCAGAAGAAGACCTATATGCACAACTGTCCCGCACCTACACAGACACGCAGTCCTTAGGTCTTCGGTATGTCGATTTTGAAGGACGACAACGCGATGAATACCGACAGAAACGATTAGAAATGACCGCCGATGGCCGCTTTTATTTTGAAGTCACCGATGCCTCGCAAAATACCGACGCCTATATCAGCATTACCCGCAAAAACAGTACACAGGTACCACCAAAAACCAGAGAAACGCCGCCGCCAGCGCCAGTGAAACCTGAACCTAAAGCAGAGCCCAGCAAGCCTGATTTAATTGACGTAACCCTTTTCTACACCTGGGATGGCAACGACAGCGCTTTACACAACGATTTAGCCATCAGTTCGGATCGTTGGGGCATAGGACTGTGGGCCAATAACCGTATAGGCGTTGCCGCGTTTAAAGGGTCAGACCGCTTGGGCATCGGTGCCGAAAATGGACTGGTTAAAAACGCCTCTGGTCGCTATGAAACCACCGGCGTTGGTATGGGTTACCGGCTATGGAAGAACCGGGGTATCACGCTGGAAAACATGCTTTATTACGTTGATGCACAGCCCTACCAAGCGCTGGTCGCGCCAGACTGTGACAGTTGCGACGCGACACAATTCCGCTCCGACAATTACCTGCAGGCCACCGTGAACCTGAAAACCAATTCTAAGGGCATTAATGTTGGCTGGATGTTCACCTGGAAGATTCTCGAAAACGAGGCCAACCTCGATACATTGTCGTCAGGTTTTTATCTTGAGCTTCAACTGTAGCGATCCCCCCCCTCAGGGTTAACCACCCTGAGGTCTTTCAGATTTACCTCCTTTAACGAACCCCGTACTATGCCTGCCTTTATCAGTTATAGAGTCGGGATTATGACGAACGAACGCAAAGCCTTGCTGTATGCGTTAACAGCAGTGTTACTTTGGTCTACCGTAGCGACCGCATTTAAAGTTGCGTTGCAGTACCACAGCGTATTGAGCTTACTGACCGGTGCCAGTCTGACCTCGTTAATCACTTTTTCCGTCGTATTATTAGCAAAAGGGCGTTTTCGGCAATCAGTTCGGGCATTGCCGGGCAATTGGAAAAACGCACTGCTTTTGGGTGCCGTGAATCCTGTCATTTATTATCTGGTTTTATTTGCAGCTTACGACCGACTCCCGGCACAAGTCGCGCAACCGGTAAACTATACTTGGGCCATTACTCTGGCATTACTGAGTGTCCCGATTCTCAAACATCGTCTCAATCGTTACGACTTAATCGGGTTATTGTTGGGCTACGCCGGTGTCACCGTCATTTCACTCGCGGGTAAAAATGTCACGGGCGAGCTGGATCTTTTCGGCTTGTTTCTAGCCCTGCTCTCCACTTTTTTGTGGGCTGGATTCTGGTTACTGAACACCCGCAACGCCCTTGATCCCCTGACCAGTCTGTTTCATAACTTTTTAATCGCCACGCCGATTTTGCTGGTCGCGTTAATCTGGACAGACTCTGCGCCAGCGTTAAGCTGGCCCGCAGTAACCAGTGTGGCTTACGTCGGTCTGTTTGAAATGGGCATCACGTTTATTTTCTGGCAGCAAGCACTGCGCTTGACCAACAATGCCGCTCGCATTGGCACCTTGATTTTTCTGTCCCCGTTTATCAGCTTGTTTTTAATCAGCCTGGTCTTAAAGGAGCCTTTGCAACTGCAAACATTTTTCGGATTGGGGTTGATCATCGCTGGCGTCTGGTTGTCGCAACGGCGCTCCGCGTCTACGCTTGATTAATCAACATGGCTTACGGGAACAACCATGCGCCACATCCTCCATATCATTTCCCTGTTGTTTTTCTGCGCCTGCAGTAGCCAAAGCACAGTCGATACATCGTCGGCGCAGGTCGATTTAGCCGCGTCGCGAAACGTGACTCTGTCGTCAAACCAGACGGTCGATATGACCGCTGAAATTGTCCTAATCTCCGATTTAGCAACACAGGCAGATCGTTACCGCTTCGACGTTCAATACCGGTCGTCACTTAATATTGAAAGCTTCGCCCTGACGCTGACGCCCGGACGCTACCAGATTGGCGCGGTCTGTACCGGTCGAAATTTTTATCAACGCTTGACTGGCTTGATACGCCTCGAGCAACTACAGAATGGAATTTGGTGGGCGAGATTCAGCACAGCGACCGGCAGCACTGCTCTGCTCCCAGTCACGGTCATTGACGTACAACTCAGCGCCGGAGACACACTGAGCCCAGTCAACCTTCACGCTGTGCGCAGCAAAGAATGTGAAGTGATATACGGAATGCAAACCATCGATGGGGCTCCCCTTAATATGATGCCGGCCGAATTCCGCAAAAAATACAGCAAAAAAATTCGGTTACTCAACTAGGGTACCTCTGAATAATTGCTCTCTACCTCAGCGGGTGAAGAAATGCGCAAAATTCGAGGCAAGTTCTGCAGGCAATATTCATTATCTTGGCAAAGGACTTAACAATGAAATTTGCCATTGTAGCCCCGCCCTCCGGGTGCTTCAGATCGATGACTGAGCTTTGTTGTGTGTTTTGAAAAGGACTCGCCATTCCCTGCAACACACGCTTCGCTCACCCTATCCATCTGATAGGACTGAGGTGATTCGAATTAATCAGAGTTGCCCTGGTAACTCACGAAGTCTCTAATAGATTACGGTCAGAAATCACAATGCCGGTTTCGTCAGCGAACAGCCACATACCTGGGCTCACCTCCACGCCGCCCAGGTCAATGACGACACCTAACTCGCCCACCCCTTTTCGAGTGGACTTCACAGGTATGGTGTTCAGCGCCCGGACCCCAAAATCCATCACCTGAAGCTCATGGACATCGCGGCAACAACCATGAATAACAATTCCTGCCCAACCCTGTTTTATCGCTTCGGCCGCAATCAGGTCACCAATCAACGCTTTGCGCAAAGAACCACCACCGTCAACGACCAACACCTTGCCGTTACCCGGCGTCGCCAAAACCTCTTTTACCCGTGAATTATCTTCAAAGCATTTGACGGTTTCGACTTCACCAAAAAAGGATTTCCTGCCCCCATAGTTATGATACATTGGCGCCAGTACCCGCACCTGATCAGGGTATTCATCGCAAAGATCGGGTGTATTCCACATATCTGTTCTCCAATCGTGTTTTTTTCATCATGACATATTCTCTATTACTAGACACATCAAGATTAACAATTGTCGGCATCAATGAAATTCATATTTCGCAGCTGGTGACCTACTTCCGAGACAACCAGGCACATTTACAACAGGGGGGTGGCAACGTCCCCACTAACGACCGGGAAATCCGCGCGGTTTACGACAACTGGTTATACAATATCCGCCAAGATACCGAGGTCCGGTTTTTCCTGATGTTGGAGCAACGCATTATCGGCGTCGTCGGCATCAGTAATATCGTTCGTGGTGCCTTTCAGGCTGCGTATCTTGGCTACAACATGGCCGAAGATTTTCAGGGTAAAGGCTATATGACCGAAGCGTTGCATGAAATCGTTGAATTTGCTTTTGGTGCACTCAACCTGCATCGGTTGATGGCGAATTACCGACCGGAAAATACAGCCAGTGGTCGTGTGCTGGAAAAACTCGGATTCGTCAAAGAAGGGTTGGCGAAGGATTATCTGATGGTGGCCGGTCGTTGGGCAGACCATATTCTGACCTCTAAAACCAATCCGCATTGGATGGCTCGATAAGCCGCCATTGGCCCGAAACTGCCCAGGTTAGCAAGCTAAATCGTCTGCGCTATTGAACGAGAGAGTACCACTGAGAATTCCACAGGCATTTCATGTCTCTGAGAAAAGTATCACACACGCAGCCCCGGTTATCGTTTAAAATTAAACCAACGTTGAATTGTCGCCACCGATGTTACCAGGCAAACCCATGGACACTTCCTGAGTCAACTTTCGCTGGCCACATTCGTAACCTCATTCAAAAAGGACTTATATGACTTACCCTATGCCGGCACTTATCGGTCACCGCGGTTTACCCAGTGCTGCGCCGGAAAATACACGCGCGAGCATCAAAGCCGCTGCCGAAAACGATATCTCCTGGATCGAAATCGATGTGACGATGGCGGGAGACGGTTCACTCGTCATCATGCACGACCCAACATTGAAATTGTTTGGCCTACCGGATGTGGCGTTGGTGAATGTGGATAAAAGCTATTTACAAACCGTCGACGCAGGGGGTTGGTTTCACGCCGAATTTGCCGGTGAACCCTTACTGTTTCTGGATCAATTACTGGAATTGGTGATTCAATACAATTTGGGTTTGAATCTTGAAATAAAAATCAATCCGGACATGGATACTGCCGAACAGGTCAATGCCGTCTGTGATGTACTGTCGTTTTTCAACATCCGCCATGAAAAACTGCTCATTTCCAGCTTCGATTTATCCGCCCTGACCTTGGTTCGGCAACGGTCTCGTAGCCTGCAAATCGGGGTACTCTACGAAGCCATTCCGGAGACGGTGTTCGAGGATGTTGCCACCATCCGTCCAGTGTCCATTCATTGCGATCAATCGAAATTAACCGCTGAGCTGGCTCAAAAGATTACGGCGCAATACCCTCTGTATTGCTACACCGTAAACGACACGGTCACTTTTGAAAAACTCCTGGGCTGGGGCGTCAATGGCGTTTTCTGTGACCGTGCGCAGGCGCCGGACATGCGCAACCTGATACCCCGTTAACATTTAAATTGGCCGGATTTATCTTCCAAGGATTGGGTCGATTCATTTAGCCGCAGCATCGCATCTGACATCTGGCTGGCCTTTTCAGCAATGCCAGCCAGCAGCTCTGAAATCCGGGTCACTGAGGAATCGATCGCGGCCGTGGCTTCGGTTTGTTCCTGGGTTGACTGAGAAATCTGTTCATTCATCTGCTGTATGTTCTGCATGGACGTCAACAACTGCACGATGAAATCAAGAGCAGAATCTGAATTCTGCTGAGCAGAAACCGCACTGCCATTTGCGTTTTCAACCGCTTCAACGGTGGTTGACACTTCTTTGGCAAACTGCTCCACCATGACTTTGATTTCGGCCGTACTCTGATCTGTTCGTTGCGCGAGCGTACGCACTTCATCGGCAACCACCGCAAACCCTCTGCCCTGCTCTCCGGCTCTCGCGGCTTCAATAGCGGCATTCAGCGCCAATAGATTGGTCTGCTCTGAAATGCCCTGAATGACGTCGACAACCGCGTAAATTTTTTCAGTCTGTGACACTAACTGTGACAACCGCGCACTGGCGTCCGCCAACCTGGCGTTCAGCTCGGTGATGCGCTCGCTGCTTTGCCCAAGCTGCTGCTGGCTCTGTTGACACAGCTGAGTGCCATCGTTTGCGGCATCCGCAGCGCCGCTGGTGATGTCGTTAATCCCGAGGACCGTTGCCGTCATTTCGTTGATGGCCGTCGCAACAGAGTCGACTTCCACATTCAGATTCGATAGCGCATCACGAACTTGTCGATTGTTTCCGGTTTGCACATCGGTTTCACTGGAAATAACACTGGCGCCGGTACGAACCTCCTCCACCATGGCCCGGAAACTGGCCAGCATAGAGTTCACACTGGACGCGATGCTGCCAATATCATCGTGTCGGGAGTCGTCAACCTGTAACGTTAAATCCGATTGCTGATCAATGTCTTCGATTTTTCGCTTCAGACGATAGAGCGGATTCACAATCGACCGACTGAGCAACATGCCAACCAATACCGACACAACACTGATCACGACCAAGACCAGAATGACCTGACGCTGCCGTGACTGGACTTCTTCCACGGTACGTTGATTACTGGTGGAGACCTGCTGAACCGACTGACTCATCGCCTGCCCGGAAGCTTCCACGGCGGCAACTGACGCCTCCAAAGACGCCAGACTTTCGTTAACCAGCGTACCGGCGTCGACAACCACTTCATCTGTCACGAACAACAACACTTCCAGCATGGAGGTCATGGAAATAACGTTGTTTTGAGTAGCCGACACCAGACTGCGTCCGCGTTGGTCATCGTCATTACGGAATGCTTCAATCGCCTTCCCGACATTGCTGCTGAAATCGTCCAAATCGACCAGAAACAGATCAATCGCGTCTGCCAGTTCTTCGTCCACGCCTTGAATAGCTTCAACCGCAGCGATCAGATTTTTCTCAGCGTCGTTGCCATTACGGGTGTCATTGTCAGACAACGAGGATGTCGAAGCCAAACGCCAGAACAAAAACTGAGGGTATATCTGGTAGACCTCGAACACCGCTTTTTGCAATTCGAGGGCATTGGCCTGCTGTTGAATTGCCTCTTGCTGCGCAATCAATTCCGCCCGCTGTTCTTCAAACGTCTGCGTTTGCTCCGCCAGAGTTATTTGCTGTTGAGCGACCACCCGTTGCTGCTGACTCATTAATTCAGCCACAAAGTTCAGGCCCAACAGCAAAATAGCGAACCCGATAACGGTCAGGCCAACCTGAAACAACACCATAAGCTGAGTCCGCCACCGGACCGATATGTGTTTCAGCTGGATCTTTTCCCACATAACAGACTCCTGGCAGATCTTCAGCGTGGTGAGTATTTAGCCATAAACAGAATAGAGGTCAGGCCAACAACCGTTCAGTATAGCCCCTGCCAGACACTCTGGTGCGGAGCTGTCCGCTCCGAACGGACGACCAAACCCGGTTGTGCACGACCTTCTGTGTTTTTTGGTTCTGTAACACCCTATAACGACCGAGGTTTAAAAAACTGAAGTACCGGTGACGATCCGATGAAAAATCAGCAAAGGCGAGACGAATGCGCGGGCCATACGGCATCAGATAACCGGTCGATAACAGCCTGTATCAAGCGCCCTACTGAGTGAATCGTCGCGCCTGGAGCATCACCTGCACTGTCAAAAATTGGCCAGCAACAACGAACTCAAGACCTATTTCTTCAAATTTGCGTCTCATTTGCAGCCAAGCCTTGGTTCTTGTGCCCGTCCTGCTATGATCTGGCGCTTATTTTCACAATCAACAATAACAACGGGTAAACCAACATGACCATGCGTTTGCTGCGTAACGCGCAGGTATTTGCACCGCAGCCTTTGGGTATTCAAGATATTCTGATCAGTGGCTCACAGATCGTTGCCATTGCTGAACACATCCGTCTGGACACCAATATTGAACTTGAAGAGATCGATTGCGAACAGCGCATCGTCTGCCCAGGCCTGGTCGATACGCTAACCCACATTACCGGGGGCGGTGGTGAAGGTGGCTTTGCAACCCGGACACCCGAAATGCGCCTGTCAGACGCTATTTCCGGCGGTGTCACCACGGTGACCGGGGCGCTGGGAACCGATGCCGTCTGCCGAACGCACCAAGAACTTATCGCCAAGGTCAAAGGCCTGAAAGAAGAGGGGCTATCCGCTTATTTTTACACCGGTAATTACCACTACCCGGTCAAAACCATCACCGGTTCAGTGCAACAGGACATCATGCTGTTAGAAGAATGTGTTGGGATTGGCGAAATCGCCATCGCCGACCATCGTGGCAGTCAACTGAGTTGGCAGGAGCTGGCTAAGGTAGCCGCCGAAGCCCGAGTTGGTGGTATGTGTTCCGGTAAAGCTGGCATCGTCAGCGTGCATGTTGGCAGTGGTGAAGACAAACTGAGCACCCTGTTTAATGTTGCCGAACACACGAACATCCCACTGTCGCAATTTTACCCAACACACATCAACCGCAGCCCTGAACTGTTGGCCGACGGCATCCGCTTTGCCAAACAGGGCGGAACAATCGATTTTACCGCCAGTTCGACACCGGAAATCATCGCCGATGGCGAAGTTAAATGCGCCACCGCCCTGCGTATCGCGTTAACCGAAGGGGTCGATCCCAGCCAGCTGACTTTCAGTACCGACGGGCACGCCAGCTTGCCGCACTTTAACGCCCTGGGTGAATTGGAAAGCCTGAAAGTCGGTTCCATGCAGTCGATGCTGCATGAACTGAGGGACGCTGTGCTGGTTGAGCAGATCGCGCTGGAAACCGCGCTGAAAGCGGTCACCGAGAATCCGGCTCGTGTCTTGCGATTGTCTGGCAAAGGAAAATTACGTCCGGGCGCCGATGCTGACCTATTATTATTAGACCCAGAGCAATTAACACTGCACAGTGTCATGGCAGGCGGTGCGTGGTTCATGCGTAACCAGTCCATTATTCGTAAAGGTACATTTGAAGCTTAAGGGGTAAGCGTTGTCGTTTAAAATTGGATTCATTTTATTACCCGGTTATTCATCCATGACCTATGTTTCTGCCATGGAGCCCTTGCTGATGTGCAATGAGCTGATGGGTGAAACCGTGTTTGAGACCTTTACCGTCGCTTTATCCGGTGCGAAAACCGTGTCCAGCCTGGGCAACGCCATCGATACGCACTATTCCCTCGAAAACGCCCCCAAAGCAGATACCTGGATTGTGGCTGGAACATCCCCGGCGCGGCATCCTCAAACGCCTGGGCTGGTGGATTTTCTGATTGAGAAGTCTGCCAGCGCGTCGATCGGTGGTTTGGCTTCAGGCAGTTACACCCTGGCCAAAGCAGGTCTGCTCAATGGCTACCGGGGTGTTGTGCATTGGCTGACTTATGACGAACTGCTAACAGAACACAAATCTATTTTGCTGGCGAACGAACAGTTTTGTATTGATCGCGACCGTTTGACTTGCCGCGGTGGTTCTTCAAGCCTGGACCTGATGCTGATGTGGATTGCCAAAAACGTCAGCGCTGAAACGGCAGAAGCCATTTCCAAGCACTTCGTCAATGAGCGACTGGGCATTCCGTCTAACGCCATGCCACAGGAACTGAGTGAACGCACCCGCGCTGAACAACCCAAGCTCGCCGAAGCACTGGAGTTAATGGAAAACAATATTGAAGAACCCTTAACCACCGACGACATTGCCTATCACGTAAAAATCAGCCGTCGCCAGCTGGAAAGACTGTTCAAAAAACACCTCAATGCCGTACCGAGTCGCTATTACCTGCAAATCCGCTTGGAAGAAGCACGTTCCCGGTTATTCAGCGGCACCGAAAGCATTGCGGACATTGGTCTGGGTTGCGGATTTTCGTCTGGCGCTCACTTCTCCACTGCATACCGCAATCAATATGGTCTGACCCCGTCGGAAGATCGCAGTCTGAATCAAAAGATGCAGATCGAGAAATAAGACCACTCCTGTCAGCAGGCCGGCATGTGTCGGTCTGTGACCTGAATTGTCATAAACCTTGTCCAAGCGGACATAGATTGGGTACAACCAACAGCCCACAATAGCCTCATTGTTTAACGTTGGACCTTCAGCATGACACGACAGAAACGACAATCTCCCCGAGTGACGGCCAATGTGCCAATCAGCATGCATTTTTTTGGCGAGCAGATTGACACGACCGTATCCGAAGATGTGTCCCAACACGGTTTCTTTGTCCGCACGGAAACTGTCCGCGCATAACCGTTCCGATCTTGAAGAACAGTTCACCGAGATGGAGGCTGCTTATAAAAAATCACTCAGTCAGGTCAGCGGTCTCATGCTGGAAAATATGAAACTTGAAAAAGAGCTGTCTTCTATTCACGAAAGCAAGATGCGGATGATCCGCTCGTTAAAACGAAAGCAGGAAGAATTGGAAGATGCTCAACGTCAATACAACAGCGCCGTGCAAGAAACAAAAGCAGTGGCCGCAAAACTCCAACACAGCAAGGTCGACTTGACGAAAGCGACGGCTAAAAACCAGCAGCTAGCCAAAGAAAACCAATCGCAGTTAACCATGATGAAACAGATGAGCCGGGAAATTGCAGATTTGAAAAAGCAACACAGTCTGAGCGGAGTTGCGAAGACCAAACTGATCGCGTTGATAAACCGTTTA
Source organism: Reinekea sp. (assembly GCA_050293765.1). Taxonomy (GTDB): domain Bacteria; phylum Pseudomonadota; class Gammaproteobacteria; order Pseudomonadales; family Natronospirillaceae; genus Reinekea. The sequence continues at coordinate 10,146 of JBNKNI010000037.1, read as the reverse complement.
AAAGCAACGCTGATCCAACGTCTGGTCGATCTTACGTCGAAGATTCCAACCCAGTCAACGGAGCCTAAATTGCAGTGGCATCATGTCAGCAAAGCACTACCGAAAAAGCAGTGCGTCGTCTTTGTGCGTAATGGCTACGAGTCGGACATGGCGATGTATTACCCCAACACCCGACGTTTTAAGTGCGCAAACAGCAATTTCGCCGTACTGGAATGGGCGCGCGCTCAGTAACCGGATGAAAGGATCGATGATGAATGCCCAACTAAAAAACGAGACTCTGTGGATACCAACTCGCTTTGCGCTGCAGCAAATACCGGGATTGGATGTCGATAAAACATTGTCGAAACTGACCACTCTTCATCAGCAATTGTTGGCAATGATGATTACCGGCACTGAGTCTATAAGTGAAGAACAGTCACCACTGCCGTACAACAGCTTGGATATGTTTGAAATTTTTGCAGGCGACTACTTTGACCTGATAACCCCGCAGGGCATAGTCATCTTAAAGCACATGTTTATGCACAACGTTCTGGATTTTCACGAAAAAAAAGAAGTGTTTCCAATTTGTCTGGAAGAATACGCAAACATCGACAGCACGGCTGAGCACCAACGCGATGATCTTCGCTGGGCAAAAGGCAAAAAACATTCAGTTACCGAAACCGTTCTCACATACGAACACCTGACAACGCTTTTCAACCTTCTGACCCCGGTCGCAGAGCGTAAAACAAAAATCACCATTGGTCGAACCTGCGTTACCCGAACGGTCGATATTCAAACAAACGGCGTTACCGGAAAATCCGAGACCACGGTAAATTTTTATTGGGAAAACGACTCCTGTCGAACGGTCTGTCTGCGTCAACCGACCAGTGATAATTTGGGTGGTGCCGAATAGCAACTACTTATGCTTTTTCTGTGTGTGCATGTTCTGTGGAATCGGCATCAATGCGTGCCTTGATTCACTAAGATTTTTTACTTCATGTACCAAATCTGTTCACAACACTCTGGTTCCGTTTAGACCAAAGGATCTCTTGTAGTTTTTTTCTTTCCAAGGGGCGATCCCCTTGCACCCCCCTCTGTCGCCCGCTTTGGAGTTCTGCCATGCCAGACACTTTCTTCGAACGGTCGCTTGAGCGTGCGTCCCTGCACGCGCGGCGCTTGCAAGGGCATCCATGCCCTTGAATCCGTTGCGATATGTCTGTCATGTCAGCCAAAGCAGATGCGACAGAACGGTTATTTACACCAATGTCGGCAATGGCATTCGGCTGGATAGTCCAAAAGTTTGACGTGTCAGAAATCAACTGTAGGAATGTGTTTCAAGAAAGTGACTCGTATGGTTGGCTCACCGCCTTTCTAACAACCATGCGAAGCAACTACGTCTCGCAAGTTGGTCAAGCAGAGATGCTTGACCAAGTGAGCCGAAAATGGCGGTCCATGACGGAGAAAATATTCCAATAAAAGCTTGCCACGAATTGATGCAAATGCCTCAGATACAAAGTAGACAAGCTCAAGCTTGTTCTTTTCGGTTCATGTCCAAAAAAATTAACCATTGATAACGAAGAAACGGTCTGAATTGTCGTAAGAATGACTGCCTCTGTCCCAGCGCCAGGTCGAACATCCGAGCATACTCTCGGTCATTCAACATCTTCATAAGGACACACGTTCATGCCCGCTGAGTTAACAACTTTCTCCTTTCGCAACACACCGGATTTGAAGGTAGAAAATGGCTTTATTTTCGCTGATATCGCTGTCTGGGTGGTTCTGGATCAACCCAAAAAAATGTCACAAGGTCGGATGTACCTGCGCTATTTCGACGGCACGCGATATAAAGAAATGGATCTGGATCGCCTGCGACCCACCGTGGCACCAAACGCTCTGATGGCTGCGCGCATCCGGTTACCCGCGCTGTTGCGCAATGAGACGATTGAGGTTTTAGTCGATATTGACGGCAGTGCTTTTAAAGTCGACAGCGTACATCTGAGTGCCATCACCGAAAAACCGATCATGGCAAACCGCAAAGCCCGCGCTGCCTGAGCAGAGCAAGACCCTAGCCCGGAAACTACATTATAGGTCGAGAGCCGAGGGAAATTGGCCTAAACAATTTATTCGTTTGTCCGCCAAGTCCTAGTATTCTAGGGTTCAAGGGTAATCGAGCAAAATGTAACGGCAAATTTTTCACAGACTCGATCAGCGAAGTACGGTCGCAAAGCGTTACCGAACCCCTTTATTCTGAATGCCATATCAGTTCTCGGTTACAGCGATATTTATGCGATATCGTGAAATTTCCGGGCCCAGCCTATGACCCGGTCACAGGCTGGGCCTTGCTTTGTTCACTCTCTGACCACCTTTTCCGTTAAGCGACCCCCGCTTTCAGCCAAAGCCCACTGCAATACTTTCAAGCGGTGTTAGCCTATAATCCTCTGTCGCGTCCCCGTAAGCACTTATGGGCTGGTTTTCCTAGAATAAACGGCATTCGGTCAACGCTTGCCTGTGACGCAACTGACTAACTAAGCCACCATCGAAAAGAGATATGAACATGACTGAAACAACTCGCGATCTGTTTGATCAAGTAATGGTTCCCAACTATGCACCGGGCAAAATCATCCCGGTCAAGGGTGAAGGTTCACGCATCTGGGATCAGGATGGCCGCGAGTATATCGATTTCGCCGGCGGTATTGCGGTGAATGTCTTGGGTCATGCACACCCAGCGTTGGTTAAAGCGCTGACCGAGCAGGGTCAGAAGCTTTGGCATTTATCAAACGTCATGACCAACGAGCCAGCACTGGCGCTCGCGAAAAAGCTGACTGAACTGACCTTTGCAGACAAAGTCTTCTTCTGTAACTCCGGTGCGGAAGCCAACGAAGCAGCCTTAAAACTGGCTCGCCGCCACGCGTTCGTTAACTACGGCGAAGAAAAGCACGAAATTATCTCCACACTCAGTTCGTTCCACGGCCGCACACTGTTTACGGTCTCTGTTGGTGGGCAGGCGAAGTACAAAGAAGGTTTTGAACCGACACCAGGCGGCATCAGCCACGTTCCTTATAACGATCTGGATGCGCTACGCGCCCAGATTTCAGATCGCACTGCGGCGGTCATTGTGGAACCGATTCAAGGCGAAGGCGGTGTAACACCTGCAACTCAGGCCTATCTGGAAGGTGTACGTCAGTTGTGTGATGAACACAACGCCCTGTTGATTTTCGACGAAGTGCAAACAGGTGTGGGCCGTACCGGTCATCTGTACGCTTACCAGCACTATGGCGTTACACCGGACATTCTGTCTTCTGCCAAGGCCCTCGGTGGCGGTTTCCCAATCGGGGCTATGCTGTGTACTGATGCGGTGGCACCAAGCCTGGCTTTTGGTACTCACGGTTCAACTTACGGCGGCAACCCGCTGGGCTGCTCCGTATCGCTGGCAGTAATCGAAGAATTGACCAAGCCGGGCGTATTGGATGCGGTTTCAGCGAAAGCAGACCGTTACAAAGCCGGCCTGGCCGCTATAAATGAGAAATACGGTATTTTCAAAGAGGTTCGCGGCCTGGGCTTGTTGATCGGTATCGAGCTAACCGAGCAGTGGCACGGCAAGGCGAAAGATTTTGTCGCCGCGGCACTGGAAGAAGGCCTGATGATGTTGGTTGCGGGACCTAACGTTCTGCGATTTGCACCGAGTCTGATCATTCCGGATGCCGATATTGATGCGGGACTGGCGATGCTGGACGCGGCGATCGCCAAGGTTATTGCACAATAACGAAATACCCGATGCATCCGGCCGTTTTACGCCCGGTGTATCACATGAAACAGCAAACAAGGTCACAACAGTGGCCTTCTTTTTACTAAGGGAACTCAACATGCTCGTCGTTCGCCCCTCAACGTTTGTTGATTTAACCGGCATCGAACGGTTGCTCAACGACACAGACGCTCGGGTCACTACGTTACCCAAAGAGCGGGATAAACTGTCTGAAAAGATCAGTGAATCCGATGATGGTTTTCGTTCCGGTATCGATGGCGATGGCCCAGCCTCATTCCTGTTTGTACTGGAAGACACCGATACGGGCGAATTGTACGGCACCTCCGGCATTGACACCGAAGCCGGGAATGGTTACCCGTTTTTTAATTACCGGCTCGATGAAATTGTGCATGCCTCGCACCATTTGAACATCAGCTCTAAAGTGCCGGTGTTATTTCTGTCGCACGAATTAACCGGTCGCACCTTGCTGCGCTCGTTCTCGATCGACCCTTCTAAGCGTGATACCGATGGCTTCGACCTGCTGTCACGGGCGCGTTTTATGTATATGGCGGCCAACCCGGATCGCTTTAATCAGGAAATTATCGTCGAGATTCAGGGCATTTTTGATGACAAAGGTGTGTGCCCGTTCTGGGACGCGGTCGGCCGACGTTTCTTTGATCTGGATTTCCTCACGGCCGATTATTACTGTTCAGTGAAAAGCAAAACCTTCATGTCAGAATTGATTCCGCAGCATCCTGTGTACGTACCGCTGTTGCCGGAAGAAGCCGCTGCCAACATTGCTCAGAACCACGCGGCCGCGAATCGCACCTGTCAGTTGCTGTATCGGGAAGGGTTTCACAAATCAAAATTCATCGACCCATTCGATGGCGGACCGGTACTGAAAGGTCAACTGAAATACACCCATACGTACAGCAACATCCGTTTTAAAAACGCAAAACCGTCGGAAGTGATCGGTGGTATGAAATATTTAATCAGCAATCAATCGGCCCATAATTTCCGATGCGCCATCACCACATTGGTCGATGGTATAGGCGACAGCATCCGTATTCCGTTGGATGTTGCACATGCACTTAATATCCGTGAAGGCGATCAAGTCGCCTATTCACCGTTGTAAGGAGATTCCCTGTGTATATTCGCCCCGTACAACATTCCGATTTAGATGCCCTGTGCGTGTTAGCCAAAAACTCCGGTGTCGGTGTCACATCGCTGCCGGACAACAAGCAGAAAATGGCGGCCAAACTGGAACACTCACTGGCTTCTTTTGAAAAAACCATTCCTGAGCCAGAGCGATTGTATCTGTTCGCGTTGGTCGATGAAGAAAACGATGAAGTGGCCGGCATTTGCGCGCTGGAAGCCAGCATTGGTCACGAGGACGTCTGGTACAACTACCACGTGGGTAAATCTGTCCACGCCTCGCGCGACATCGGCGTGCACAAGGTTACGAAAACACTTTACTTAAGTAACGACCTCACCGGTTGTTCGGAAATTGCTACCCTGTTTTTAATGCCGGACTACCGCAAAGATCAGAACGGACAGCTGTTGAGCCGCTCGCGCTATATGTTTTTGGCCGAATTCCCGGAATTGTTTGGTCCGGAAATCATTGCTGAAATGCGCGGTTACAGCGACGACAACGGTGACTCGCCATTCTGGGAAAGTCTCGGTCGACATTTTTTCCAGATGGAATTTTCTGATGCCGATTACCTGACCGGATTGGGCAATAAGGTATTCATCGCGGAACTGATGCCTAAGTTTCCAATCTACGTGCCCATGTTGTCACCGGAAGCGCAGGCCGTCATCGGCAAGGTGCATCCACAGACTGAGCCGGCACTGGCCATGCTCAAAAGTGAAGGCTTCGACTTTAACGGCTACATCGATATTTTTGACGGAGGTCCCAGTGTCTCCGTGAAAGTGAAAGATATCCGCGCCGTGAAAGAAAGCCACGTCTATCTGGCGGGCATTTCCGAAAAAACCCCAGCGCCGGATTACAACGAAAAACACGGCTTGCTGTTAGTGTGCAACCGGAAACTGAACGACTATCGGGTCATCCTGGTGAACAAGGGTGCGGCGGGTGATGACACGCTGTGGCTGACACAGAAACAGGCTGACATTCTCAACATTAAAGAAGGCGATACTGTGCGAGCAGTCGCGCTGAGACCAACGGAGGCGTCGCAATGACTACCAACTCACTTTTTATCGGAGGCCAATGGCTTGCTGGCCAGGGCCAACCCTTTGCGTCACTGAATCCGGTGACACAAGCGGTGGTTTGGGAAGGCACCAGCGCTACCGCAGCGGATGTTGACAGTGCCGTAACAGCCGCTCGCAGCGCATTTAAACGCTGGAAACGCCAAAGCCTGGAAGACCGTATCGCTATTTGCCGTAAATTTGCGGAATTGCTGAAAGAAAACCAGGAACGGCTCGCTCACGTCATAGGCAGTGAAACCGGCAAACCGTTGTGGGAATCGCGCACTGAAATCGGCGCCATGATCGGTAAAATTGAGATCTCGGTCCGGGCTTATCACGAACGCACCGGCACCAAAGTCAGTGAACTGCCCGATGGCGAAGCGGTCTTACGTCATCGCCCACACGGGGTGGTCGCCGTATTCGGACCTTACAACTTCCCAGGCCATTTACCCAATGGTCACATTGTTCCCGCGTTAATTGCGGGCAATACCGTGGTCTTCAAACCCAGTGAACAAACCCCAATGATGGCCGAAGAAACCGTCAAACTGTGGCAACAGGCGGGGCTGCCCGATGGCGTGATGAATCTGGTGCAGGGCGCGGTAGAAACCGGCATCGCGTTGTCCAACCATCCTCAGATCGATGGGCTGTTCTTCACCGGCTCAGTCCCCACCGGCGAATTGATCCACAAACAGTACGGCGGCAATACCGGTAAAATTCTGGCGCTTGAACTGGGCGGCAACAATGCATTGATTGTCGACGAAGACATAGACGAGGCCGGTGCGCTGCACCACGTTCTGTTTTCTGCCTTTATCTCTGCAGGCCAACGCTGCACCTGCGCACGTCGCCTGTTGATTCCAAACGGACCGAAAGGCGATGCGTTCCTGGAAAAACTGATCGACGCGACACTAAACCTGACCGTCGGGCGCTTTGATGACGAAGATCAGCCTTACATGGGTGCGGTGGTTTCGTTGCAAGCCGCAGATCAGCTATTGAAAGCTCAGGACAACCTGGTCAGCAAAGGCGGTAACATTCTGCTGGAAATGACACGACTGGAGGAAGGCACGGCACTGCTGTCGCCGGGTATTATTGATCTCACCGATGCCACCGATGTACCGGATACCGAATACTTTGGTCCGTTGCTGTCGGTTTACCGGTACGACAGCTTTGATCAAGCTATTGAGATTGCCAACAACACCCGCTTTGGTTTGTCGGCTGGCCTGCTGTCCAATTCACGTGAACGCTACGAAGCCTTCCTGGAAGATATCCGTGCGGGCATCGTGAACTGGAACAAACCCATTACCGGAGCCAGCTCTGCAGCGCCATTCGGTGGCGTGGGGGCTTCAGGTAATCACCGTGCCAGTGCTTACTATGCGGCAGACTACTGCGCCTATCCGGTTGCGTCGATGGAAAGCACCGACATGACAGCGCCTGCGACGAAATCTCCGGGGATGAATCTATGAAATCGTTTGAAATGAACTTAGATGGGTTGGTGGGACCAACTCACAACTACGCCGGGTTGTCGTTTGGCAACATCGCGTCAAAGTCGAACATGGCGGCCGTGTCCAACCCACGAGAAGCCGCCAAACAAGGCCTGAAAAAGATGAAAGCGCTGGCCGACATGGGATTCAAGCAAGGCATTTTGCTGCCGCACGAGCGTCCTGCCATCTGGCCATTAAAAGCGCTCGGCTACAGCGGTACCGATGCCCAGATTCTGGCCCGTGTTGCAAAGGAAAACCCTGCAATTCTAAGCGCGGTGGCGTCGGCCTCGTGCATGTGGACAGCCAACGCCGGGACGGTCTCGCCAAGTGCCGATACCGCAGACCGACGCGTGCACTTTACCGCCGCAAACCTGAATGCAAAGTTTCACCGCTCCATTGAACATGAAACCACCACGCGCATGCTGCAATCGATTTTCCGCGATGAAAAATACTTTGCGCACCACGCAGCGTTGCCGGCCATCGCTTACTTCGGGGACGAAGGCGCCGCCAACCACACACGATTCTGTGCCGATTACGGCTCCGAAGGCGTTGAATTTTTTGTGTATGGTCAGGAAGCCTTTAACGATGCCCGTCCGGCACCGAAAAAATTTCCGGCCCGACAGACCCTGGAAGCCAGCCAAGCCATCGCGCGACTTCACGGTTTAGCTGACAAAAACGTTGTCTTCGCACAACAGCGTCCGGAAACCATCGACGCAGGCGTGTTCCACAACGACGTGATTGCCGTGGGTAATGGCAACGTACTGTTCTATCACGAAGAAGCGTTTGTCGACACGGAACAGGTTCTCAAAGAACTGGACGACAAACTGGTCGGCGCGTCATTGATTGCGGTCTGCGTGCCGAGTGCCGAAGTCAGCGTACACGATGCTGTGCGTTCTTACCTGTTCAACAGCCAGCTGTTAAGTCAGCCGGACGGCAGTATGACGCTGATTGTGCCCGGTGAGTGTCGTGAAATCAGCGCGGTATCGGACTACTTGGATCGCTTGATCGATGACAAGCAAAACCCGATCAACGATGTTCAGGTGTTCGACCTGAAGCAGTCGATGAATAACGGAGGCGGTCCGGCCTGCCTGCGCTTACGCGTGGCCTTGAACGAAACCGAATTTGCCGCGATGCACCAGGGTGTCATCATGACGGACAGTCTGTACAGCACGCTGAATGCCTGGGTCGACAAATACTACCGCGATTCGTTGACACAGGACGATCTGGCAGACCCGATGCTGTTGATCGAAAGCCGTAACGCTTTGGATGAGCTGACCCGCATCACCGGCGTCGGTAACATCTACCCATTCCAGCTGTGACCAAGTGCACCGAGGACCGGGCAAAACACTTTGCCCGGTTCAGTTCGATATGACGACCTGCCCATTGTGCCAACAGGAAAACCATTGCACGGCTAGCGAGCAGTGCTGGTGTTTTCAGACCGATATTCCCGCTGAGTTACTGGCGCAAGTCCCCCCTGCTGCAAAGAATAAAGCTTGTATCTGCCGTGCCTGTGTGGAACAAGCGCAACACTCGTTCAGCGATGCGGCTAAAAACAAAGCAGCGAAAGACTGAATCCCTTCCTATACTGATTTGATACATTCTCAACGTCGAGGTAAACATGAGCCGTACACACCAGCAGGGGTGGGTCGCGTGGACCTTCAGCGCGATACTTTTTATTGCGGGCAGTGCCACCGCCTGGTTTTATTTTCAGTCCGCCAGTCAAAACGATCAGCTTAACGCGGACCTGGCCCGTGCGCAGTCACTGCAACGCACCACCGAGCGCAATCTGCAACGCAGTGAGCAGGAAAAACAAACACTGCAGGGGCAATTGGACAATGCGCTGGCAAGCCTGAGCCAGATAGAAGCCCAATATGAAACAGCCAACCGCCGCCTTACCCAATTGAATAACGCCAGCGACGACAGCGCGGCGCAAATCACCGCGTTGGAAGCCGAAAAGCAGGCGCTACAAACGCAGGTTGACGAATTGACCGAGCAATTGTCCACCGCGCAGTCACAACTCGACACCGCCGTGCAGGAAGCCGAAACGGCCCGTGAACAAGCCGCTGCGGCGCAGCAAACACTCGCGGAATATCAGACCACACTGAACCGCTTACAGGGCGAATTAAGCGAAGCTGCGACGACAGAAGAGCTCTATCTGGCGGCGCGAGAGCAACTGGCCTTAAAACAAGCCGAAAATGAAACCTACACTGAGACCATTGAACGGCTGAAAACCGAAATGGCCGCAGAAACAGAGGCGATGGCCCAACTGGAAAACAAGCTTCAGGATCAACTGGCGAAGCTGAATCAGGAAAAAGAAAAACTGGTGACACAGTTGGAAGATGGCACCACCGCCATTAAGCTGCCCGAGAGTATTCTGTTTGCTTCCGGCTCAGCCGAGCTGAACAGCGACGGACTCAACTCACTTAATGTATTGGCCGATGCGCTGCAGAGTTTTCCCAATCATCTGATCAGTATTCAGGGCCATACCGACAGTCGAAAAATATCCGCCTCCACCCGATTGGTCTACCCGACGAACTGGGAGCTGTCTGCCGCCCGTGCCGCGTCGGCGGTGCGTGAGTTGCTGAAAAAAGGCATTCCTGCGCAACAACTGCAAGCCGTTGGCTATGCCGACACCCGGCCGTTGGTTGAAGAAACGGACGCTGCCTCGCGCCAGCAAAACCGTCGCATTGAAGTGATTTTGCTGCCGAATCAGTTTAAAACCAAGGTTCTGAACTAGTGGGTCAT